>NZ_BAAANL010000027.1:0-504 GCF_039529775.1 Myceligenerans crystallogenes | reverse complement strand
CCATCCCGCAATCCTTGATCGAGGCCGCCGCGATTGATGGCGCAAGCCGGTTCAAGCGCTTCTGGACGATTGTGTTCCCGCTGCTTTCGCCGATCACCTTTTTCCTGATGGTGGTGAATGTGGTCTATGCCATGTTCGACACATTCGGGGTGATTCATGCCACAACCGAGGGCGGGCCCGCGCAAGCCACGAATATCCTTGTCTACAAGGTCTATCGCGACGGGTTCGTGAACCTGAACCTTGGCTCTTCCGCTGCGCAATCCGTGATCCTGATGGGGATCGTGATCGTGCTGACCGTCATCCAGTTCCGCTATATCGAGCGGCGCGTGAATTACTGAGGGAGCGGCGCCATGGTCGAGAATAACCGCTGGGGCAATCTGTTCGCCCATCTGGTCCTGACCCTGGGCGTCACGATTGTCGTCTTTCCGGTCTATGTGGCAATCATCGCGTCCACTCATCCGCCGGGCACCTTCATTCGCGGGGTGATGCCGCTCTTGCCAGGGC
>NZ_BAAANL010000026.1:0-517 GCF_039529775.1 Myceligenerans crystallogenes | reverse complement strand
CATCATAGGCGGGAACTCGAGCAGCCAGCCAGCCACCAAAAGCCCGAGGCCTAGAGCGTGTTGCGGCTTTTCTGATTCAGGATTCCCATGAGCGCCGATCTGTGATTCCCTGTCTGTAGGGCAGATATGGGGGTCCGGGATGGGCAAGCCACTTCCTGTAGAGCTTCGCGCGCGTGTTGTCGCATTCGTCGAAGAAGGTCATTCGCATCGGTCTGCGGCGGCACGGTTTCGGGTTTCGGTGAAGTTCGTGAATGACATGGTCATTCTGAAACGCGAGACGGGCGGGCTGGAGCCGCGCGCCCAAGGCAATGGCGGCGGCCATGGCAAGCTGGCCCGTCTGCGAGACTGGCTGAAGGCGCGGATGGATGCCAAGCCCGATCTGACGCTGGATGATCTGGTGCTGGAAATCGCCGAGGCGCATCAAATGACGGTCCACCGCGTCTCGGTCTGGCGGGCGCTTCGCGGCCTCGGCCTCACACACAAAAAAAGACCTGCAAGCCGTCGAGCAAAAGCGGCC
>NZ_BAAANL010000025.1:0-522 GCF_039529775.1 Myceligenerans crystallogenes | reverse complement strand
GGCCGGGATGACTTCTGAAAGCTCATGCGCGATCAGCCGCTGATGCGGCGCGTCAAACAGGGCGGGGCGGCCTTGCGGCCCATGTTCGATCAGGATCACTCGCGCAGCTCGCTTCCGATTCGGTCTTGTCGCACAGATAGCGCGCGCGGGCCCGATTTGCACTCGCACAGTGCGACGGGGCAGCCGCGAAAACCGTCAGCAGCGCCTTGCGGCCTGCGACTTATCGCCGGGCGAGCGGGGCGATGCTTGTTTCAGCGCGCAGAAAGACTATGCTGTTACGTATCGAAAGCGGAGGAAGACGAATGCCGAAACTGGTGAAGGTCTATATCCAGCAAGTGCTGATCGGGTTCGCGCTGTCGGCTGTGTTCACTGCGATTCTGGTCTATTTCAACATCGGCAATCTTCAGCGGCTGGTCTTCGGGTCCAGCGACGGGCTGCTGGGGTTGTTTCTGATCTTCTTCTTCAACGGGCTGGTCTTTGCCGGGGTGCAATTCGCCATCCGGATCATGCGCATGGGGTATG
>NZ_BAAANL010000024.1:323-577 GCF_039529775.1 Myceligenerans crystallogenes | reverse complement strand
GTTTCAAAACTAGTGACCTTGGCTTCAACCAGCTTGGTCAACACCTCGGCATTCAGCTCACTGTTGCATTCAGCAATCAGTTCACCAGTCGAAGGGTCAACCATATCCCGCGCCAAAACCTTGCCAAACAAATAATCAGCAGGAACGGCCAAACGGCTGATACCCGCTTTTTCAATCTGGCGGATATGCTTTTGGGTGATGCGGCGATCCTTCTCAACAATCACCTTGCCATCTTGGTCTGTAATTTCAAAAGA
>NZ_BAAANL010000024.1:0-313 GCF_039529775.1 Myceligenerans crystallogenes | reverse complement strand
GAAGGAATCAGGTCAACTGAAAAACCATCCTTTTCGATATGAAAGGTACTGGTTTCAAAAAACATTTCCAGTATCTGTTCGGCTGTATAGCCAAGCGCGCGCAGCAAAATGCTTGCTGGCAGCTTGCGACGACGGTCGATACGAACAAATACAAGATCCTTGGGATCGAATTCAAAATCCAGCCAGGAGCCACGGTAAGGAATAATACGAGCAGAGTAGAGAAGCTTGCCCGACGAATGGGTTTTACCCCGGTCATGATCAAAGAAAACACCAGGTGACCGGTGCAACTGGGAAACAATAACCCTTTCAGTAC
>NZ_BAAANL010000023.1:0-616 GCF_039529775.1 Myceligenerans crystallogenes | reverse complement strand
CAAAGTGAAGATATCGATGGATGGCAAGGGCCGCTGGATCGACAATCGCATGATCGAGCGCCTTTGGCGGTCGCTGAAATACGAATGCGTCTACCTGCGCGCCTTCGAGACTGGCTCACAGGCTAGAGGCGACATTGGAAAATGGCTGGCCTATTACAATGCCGAGCGGCCCCACTCGACCCACGGCATCTTGACCCCGGATGAGGTCCATGCCAACCAAACCGAACCCATGAGAATGGCAGCCTGATAGGAAACCCTGATCCACCTTAACTTGGCTGCAATCTGGTCGAAAAAGCAGGACCACCTCTCATATTCAGATTTTAGCGCAACAAAAACATACCCAGCCACGTTCTCGTCCGGGCAGTTTATTCTGATAGCATCCTCAGATACTGCCCCACCTATTAATTCTCCATAAGGAAGAACCGGAGTCCCGATGATGCCAGCAATCTGGCCAGATCTAGGTACAAGGACAGTCGATCTGCCCACCAAAAGACCGTCTATGCCGGTCATATTTTTCGGAATCAGATAGCTCGGCTTAGGATCTGCCCACATCAAGGCCGAGGTTCCGAACAGTGGAACGCCAAACGTCGGATCATCGATCAGAATTCGCTTAAAT
>NZ_BAAANL010000022.1:262-633 GCF_039529775.1 Myceligenerans crystallogenes | reverse complement strand
GTCATTATCGCCCCGCTTTGCTCCGGATAAAGAGGCCATCAAAGATAGCACTTTCGACAGAGATATGGGGATGAAGTGGCGATTTTACGAGGGGGGATCCAGAAATGGGTCGTCCTGTGATAACCAGGACGACCAGACAACCTGTTACTTCATGCTTTTAGCGATAAGCTCAACGTTGTGACGCATCATTTTGACGTAACTATCGGCGACGCCGCCCGGCTTAGACAGCGCTTCCGGATAGAGTTCGCCCCCCGGCTGCGCGCCGGTGGCGCTGGCAATCTGCTTCACCAGCCGCGGGTCAAGCTGGTTCTCCATAAACCAGGTATGGACGCCATCCGCTTTGATTTGCTTAATCAGCGCCGCCACCTGCG
>NZ_BAAANL010000022.1:0-252 GCF_039529775.1 Myceligenerans crystallogenes | reverse complement strand
TGGCGCGAGGAAGGTCACGTGGTAAGCCCGGCCAAAATAGCCGAAAGCGTCATGGCTGGTCAGGACCTTGCGCTTGGCCAGCGGAATGGCGCTGAACTGCGCTTTCGCCCAGCCGTCGAGAGACGTCAGCTGGTCGATATAGCGCTTGCCGCTGCTGGTCAACGCCGCTTTATCTTCCGGGTCGGCTTTCACCAGACCATTGAGGATATTCTGCGCATACAATGCGCCGTTCGCTGCGCTGTTCCAGGCGTG
>NZ_BAAANL010000021.1:0-716 GCF_039529775.1 Myceligenerans crystallogenes | reverse complement strand
CCGAATACTGCCGCAAGCGCGGGCTTTTTCCAGCGCAGATTGCAGCGTGGCGTGCCCCCTGTGTCAGGGTAGTTGTCCGCCGCTCTACTTTTCCTCTATTTCTCAGGTGGGCGGGATAGGAAGATGATTTGGGATATTCACCGGAACGAAAATCGACGGTGCTGAAGCGGATGCTGCCGCCGAACAACGTGGCCATACGGCAGTTGTCGCAGGAGGAGGGGATTTCCGAGGCGACATTGCACAAGTGGCGGGCTGAGGCGCGCGGCAAGGGGCAGCTTATGCCTGACGCTGATGCTGGGCCCGAGGGCTGGTCCTCGCGTGATAAGTTCGCGGCGGTTCTGGAAACGGCGGCGCTGAACGAAGCCGATCTGGCCGAATACTGCCGCAAGCGCGGGCTTTTTCCAGCGCAGATTGCAGCGTGGCGTGCGGCCTGTGAGCAGGCGAATGACTGGGATCGTGCCAGTAGTGCGCGTCTTGGTCGCGCGACCAAAGAAGAAAAAAAGCGGGTCAAGGATTTGGAGCGGGAATTGGCCCGCAAAGACCGCGCATTGGCCGAAACCGCAGCGCTCCTTGTTCTGCGAAAAAAGGCGGCAGCGATCTGGGGGGGCGACGAGGACGCATGATCAGCACCCCACATCGCCAAACTGCCGTTGCTCTGATCAATGAGGCCATCACTGGTGGCGCGCGGCGGGCCAAAGCCTGTGCCGAGCTGGAAA
>NZ_BAAANL010000020.1:0-750 GCF_039529775.1 Myceligenerans crystallogenes | reverse complement strand
CGGGATGACGTACGCCTCCTTGCCCTTCTTCTTGCCGAGCCACCATGACCGGACCAGTGGCATCTGGATGCCGCAGGCCGGGTTGGGGCAGGTGACGGTTCTGGCCCAGATCCAGGCGATGACGGTGGCCTTTTTCGTGGTGCCGGTGGGTTTGTTGTCGGGGCCGAGGATGGGGACGTCGGCCTGCGGGTAGAGGTGGCCGATGCGTTCTTGGGCGCGGTCGCGCATCCAGGCGCCGTAGCGGCGGACGTCCTCGGCGAGGCCGGTGGCGCGGGGCCAGCCGTCGGTGCGTTGCTCGGCGTCGGGGGAGACGGGTGGTCGGCCCGCGAATTTCGGCGGGATCTCGATGAGGGCCTTGTTGATGAGGACGGCGACGGGGTTGAGGTCGCTCGCGTGGGCTTCCAGGCCGAGGCGCTGGGCTTCCAGGGGGATGGTGCCGCCGCCGGCGAACGGGTCGAGGATCGCGGGCGGGTTGCCGCCGGTCGAGGCCTGGATCTCCGCGCGGGCCTCGCGGTAGACGCGCTCGTTGCCGATGTTCTCCCACTTGACCAGTTCGCGGATGATCTCGTGCAGGCGGTGGCGCTCGGCCTTCTGGGCCTCCTCGGTGGGGAAGCGGTCGGGGTGTGACGACGGGTCGTCGACGAGTTGCGCGAAGAGGACCGCGCGGGCCGCGGCGAGCGGGCGCCGGGCCCACCACAGGTGCAGCGTCGAGGGGTGGCCGTGCCGGATCGACTTCTCCCTTGCCGACTC
>NZ_BAAANL010000019.1:0-762 GCF_039529775.1 Myceligenerans crystallogenes | reverse complement strand
CCTTTTCAAAGTTGCGAATGGCGAGATAGATCAGCTTGGTTGCAGCCTCATCGGTCGGGAAAGAGCCGCGCGTCTTGATCGATTTTCGGATCACGCGGTTCAGACTTTCTATGGCATTCGTCGTGTAGATGATCTTGCGGATCGCCGGATCGAATCCAAAGAATGGGATCACCTCCTGCCATGCCCTGCGCCAGGCCGGGGCGATAGAGGCGTATTTCCCGACCCATTTTTCCTCGAAGGCATCGAGCTCGGCCTCGGCCATATCGGCGGTCGGGGCGCTGTAAATCCGGCGCAGGTCGGCGGCCACCGCCTTGCGGTCCTTCCAGGAACAGAAATTCAGCGAATGGCGCACCAGGTGCACGATACAAGTCTGGACCATGGCGTCCGGGAAGGCCGCCGTGATCGCATCGGGGAATCCCTTCAGCCCGTCCACGACCGCGATCAGGATGTCGTGGACGCCCCGGTTCTTCAGCGTTCTTGGCGATCCACAGGCCCAGAACCTCACGTTGGCCATCGCGGGTGACGCCGAGGGCGACGTAGACCGCCTTGTTCTTGACCGTCCGGCTGTCGGCATCGCGGATCTTCACCCGTAGCGCGTCGAAGATCACGATGGGATACATCCGGTCCAGCGCCCGTGATTGCCATTCGCGGACCTCGTCGAGCACCGCATCGGTGACCCGGCTGATCAGGTCGGGCGAGACCTTCAGGCCATAGAGGTCGAGCAGATGCGCCTGGATGTCCCGCACCGTCAGCCCGGCGGCA
>NZ_BAAANL010000018.1:291-1001 GCF_039529775.1 Myceligenerans crystallogenes | reverse complement strand
CGCCCCATCCATCTCGCCGGTGGAGATGCCCTTGAGATACAGCCAGGGCAGCGCTGCCTCCAGCGACTTCGCCTCGGTGTTTGTCAAACAAGTTGTCCGCCGATTTCATGCAGCGTCTCTGATTTCGGGGACGCTAATTTCGGTTTCTGGATTGAGCCAGACGGGGCCAGCAGGTTGCCAGTTGCGGGTTTTGCCAGTCCAGCGTTCCGGGTTTTGTGACCGAGCATTTGCATAGAGACTGGCGCGATTGGCCAGCGTTGCACGATCATGGCCAGCGTGGCGCGCGGCCGGTGTGACGAAGCGAATGGCGCTGTGCAAGTGCTCGCTGTTATACCAATTGGCAAAGGATTTCACCCAAGCTTGTGCGTCATCTTTGGTGGCAAACCCCTTGTTCGGCCAGTCGGGGCGATATTTGCAGGTTCGGAATAGCGCCTCGGAGAACGGGTTGTCATTGCTGACGCGAGGGCGACTGTATGATGCGATGATGCCGAGTTTTTCCATGGTTGTTTTCATTGTCGCGCCCTTCATTGGGCTGCCGTTATCGGCATGTAGAACCAGTGGGCGCAGGGTGCATCCCTCGGCCAGCACTGCCCGCCGGGTCAGTGCCGCCGCCAGCTCTGCGTTTTCGCGTTCATGAACTTCCCATCCCACGATTTTCCGGCTGAAGATGTCCACGATGAGGTAGAGGTAAAAAAACATGCCTGCGATGG
>NZ_BAAANL010000018.1:0-277 GCF_039529775.1 Myceligenerans crystallogenes | reverse complement strand
ATCCAGGTTATATCCCAGGTCCAAACCTCGCAGGGCCCACTGGCCTTGTAGCTGGCGGGCGGTTTGCGCCGGACCGGCGGCTTGGCCCGGCCTCGGTGATGCTGCTGACCATCAGCGCGCAGGATGCGATAGAAGCTGGATTCCGAGGCCAGATACCGCCCCTGATCTGCCAGTTTAGGCACGATCTGTGACGGAGGCAGGCTGGCAAACTCCGCTGAATTACAGACGTCAAGCACGGCCGCGCGTTCCTCAGTGCTCAGCTTGTTGGCTGGCTCCG
>NZ_BAAANL010000017.1:0-2266 GCF_039529775.1 Myceligenerans crystallogenes | reverse complement strand
CTGTCGACGACGCGTTGAGACTGACCCTGTAGCGACGGATTGGGACTGACCCCTCCGAGATGCTGGAGGGGTGATTGCACTGGAAGAGTGGGCAGAGATCCGTCGGTTGCACCGGGCTGAGGGTGTGTCGATCAAGGAGATCGCTCGGCGGCTGGGTCTGGCGCGGAACACCGTGCGGGCCGCGTTGCGGGCGGACGGTCCGCCGCGGCGTGAGCGGGGTCCGCGTGGTTCGAGCGTGGACCGGGTCGAGCCGCAGATCCGGGCGCTGCTGGCCGAGCACCCCACGATGCCGGCCACGGTGATCGCTGAGCGGATCGGCTGGGACCGGTCCTTGACGGTCCTGAAGGACCGGGTGCGGGTGCTGCGGCCGTTGTTCGCGCCGCCGGACCCGGCTGACCGGATCGAGTACTTGCCGGGCGAGGTCGCGCAGTGCGACCTGTGGTTCCCACCCACCCCGGTCCCGGTCGGCGCCGGCGTGGGGCGGGTGCTGCCGGTGCTGGCGATGACGTGTGGGTACTCGCGGGTCACCGGTGCGGTGATGATCCCGTCGCGCAAGGCCGGGGACATCCTGGCCGGGATGTGGCAGATCATCGGCGGCTGGGGGCGCAGCCCACGCACCCTGGTCTGGGACCGAGAGGCCGCGATCGGCGGGACCGGGCGGTTGACCGCGGAGGCCGCTGCGTTCGCCGGGACCCTGGGAGTGCGGATCCGGTTGGCCCCGGCGCGGGATCCGGAGTCCAAGGGGCTGGTCGAGCGCCGCAACGGGTACTTCGAGACGTCGTTCCTGCCTGGGCGGGACTTCACCTCTCCGGGCGACTTCAACACCCAGATCACCACCTGGCTGACGGAGCGGGCCAACGCCCGGCACCTGCGCTCGATCGGGACCACGCCCATCGCGCGGTGGGAGACCGACCGGGCCTCGATGGTCGCCCTGCCGCCGCTGGCTCCGCCGGTCGGGCTGCGTGGACGGGTCCGGCTGGCCCGGGACTACTACGTGCGCGTCGACGGCAACGACTACTCCGTCGACCCGCGGGTGATCGGCCGGTTCGTCGACTGGACCGCATCACCGGCACGGGTCACGGTCTCCTGCGCCGATCAGGTCGTGGCCACCCACAAGCGGGTCTGGACCAGCGGGGCCACGATCACCGACCCGGCCCACCAGGCCACCGCCAAGGCGCTGCGCGCGCAGGTCGCCACCGCCCGGGCCGACCGGCGCACCCGTTCTCACGCCGACGGGCACGTCGTGGCGATCCGGGCCCTGCCGGACTACGACGCCCTGTTCGGCGTCGACTTCGACCCCGGCGGGCTCAACCACGAGCCCGCCACCACCACTACAGAAACCACTGAAGGGAACATCGGATGACCACGACCACGACGCGGAAGACCGAGGCACGCAGGACCCAGGAGGGGCCACCGCTGCCCGAGGGCCCGCAGGACCAGCTGGGCTCGAAGATCGCCTACCTGACCCGAGCGCTGAAGACGCCCACGATCGGACGGGTCTGGGAAGACCTCGCCGGCCAGGCCCGGGACCTGAACTGGTCCCACGAGGAATACCTCACCGCGGTCCTGGAACGACAGGTCGCCGACCGCGAGTCCGCGGGGACCACGATGCGGATCCGGACCGCGCACTTCCCGCAGGTCAAGACACTGGAGGACTTCAACCTCGAGCACCTGCCCTCCCTGCGCAAGGACGTCCTGGCCCACCTGGCCACCGCGACGTTCGTGCCCAAGGCCGAGAACGTGATCCTGCTCGGACCGCCCGGACTGGGCAAGACCCACCTCGCGATCGGCCTCGGGATCAAGACCGCCCAGGCCGGCTACAGCGTCCTGTTCGACACCGCGACCAACTGGATCGACCGCCTCGCCCGCGCCCACAAGGCCGGGCAGCTGGAGACCGAGCTGAAGAAGATCCGCCGCTACAAGCTCGTCATCATCGACGAAGTCGGCTACATCCCGTTCGACACCGACGCCGCGAACCTGTTCTTCCAGCTCGTCGCCTCACGCTACGAGACAGGCTCGATCCTGGTCACCTCCAACCTGCCCTTCGGCCGCTGGGGAGAGGTCTTCGGCGACGAAGTCGTGGCCGCCGCGATGATCGACCGCCTGGTCCACCACGCCGAGGTCCTGACCCTGTCGGGCGACTCCTACCGCACCCGCGCACGCCGCGAGCTACTGGCCAAGGACCGCGACAACTAGGACAAAAACCACGGCGGAGGGGTCAATTCCAATCCGTCGCCAGGGGGTCAGTTCTAACCCGTCGTTGACA
>NZ_BAAANL010000016.1:0-2400 GCF_039529775.1 Myceligenerans crystallogenes | reverse complement strand
ACGTCGTCCACCGGTTCGCCGACGACCCGACCCCCGACATCCGCACCCGAGTGGCCACCGCACTCGTCAACAAGGGCATCGCCCTGGGACAGCAGGATCGGCCAGACGAGGCGACGGCGGTCTACGGTGACGTCGTCGACCGGTTCGCCGACGACCCGACCCCCGACATCCGCACCCGAGTGGCCAACGCGCTCGTCAACAAGGGCGTCATCCTGGGAGAGCAGGACCGCCATGACGAGGCGATCGCGCTCTACGGTGACGTCGTCCACCGGTTCGCCGACGACCCGACCCCCGACATCCGCACCCGAGTGGCCACCGCACTCGTCAACAAGGGCATCGCCCTGGGACAGCAGGATCGGCCAGACGAGGCGACGGCGGTCTACGGCGACGTCGTCGACCGGTTCGCCGACGACCCGACCCCCGACATCCGCACCGAAGTGGCCAAGGCGCTCGTCAACAAGGGCATCACCCTGGGAGAGCAGGACCGCCATGACGAGGCGATCGCGCTCTACGGTGACGTCGTCGACCGGTTCGCCGACGACCCGACCCCCGACATCCGCACCCGAGTGGCCACCGCACTCGTCAACAAGGGCATCGCCCTGGGACAACTGGACCGGCCAGACGAGGCGACGGCGGTCTACGGTGACGTCGTCGACCGGTTCGCCGACGACCCGACCCCCGACATCCGCACCCGAGTGGCCAACGCGCTCGTCAACAAGGGCGTCATCCTGGGAGAGCAGGACCGCCATGACGAGGCGATCGCGCTCTACGGTGACGTCGTCGACCGGTTCGCCGACGACCCGACCCCCGACATCCGCACCCGAGTGGCCACCGCACTCGTCAACAAGGGCATCGCCCTGGGCCGGTTGGGCCGGCTAGACGAGGCGGTCGCGGTCTGCGACGACGTCGTCCGCCGGTTCGCCGACGACCCGACCCCCGACACCCGCACCCAAGTGGCCACCGCGCTTCTTGTCAAGGGCATCGCCCTGGGACAGCAGGACCGCCATGACGAGGCGATCGCGGTCTACGACGACGTCGTCCACCGGTTCGCCGACGACCCGACCCCCGACACCCGCACCCAAGTGGCCACCGCGCTTCTTGGCAAGGGCGTCGCCCTGGGCCGGTTGGGCCGGCTAGACGAGGCGATCGCGGTCTGCGACGACGTCGTCCGCCGGTTCGCCGACGACCCGACCCCCGACACCCGCACCCAAGTGGCCACCGCGCTCGTCAACAAGGGCATTGCCCTGGGACAGCAGGACCGCCATGACGAGGCGATCGCGGTCTGCGACGACGTCGTCCACCGGTTCGCCGACGACCCAACCCCCGACATGCTTGCAATAGTCGCGGAGGCGCGAGCCTATAGGCCTTGAGCGTGCTGTTCGAGCGCTTGAACGAGTTCCGCCTCGGATGCACGACCGCAAGGTCGATCGGGCTGGGTCTCGGAAGCAAACGGCTGATTCAACTATTTTTCGAATCCTCCGATCAATTTCACACATCAACCGGTATCTCCTAGCCCCAGTTCGCGGATGTACAGGTACCATTAGTACTGAAGTTATGGGGGAGATCTCCAGGACACGGGGACGTCTAGACTTTAATCTCCAGGCGCTCAGGTTCGATCGGGCGTCGGAGTGCTGGTTGGCTGGGGGGCGGTGCGTTCCCGCGGCTGTAGGCGTGGGGTCGTGGATTTGATTGTTGGTCAGCGGGAGTGACGGTTCGCCAGTAGGATCGACGGATGGTCGACGTGGTTGAACCGAGTGGTCTGTGACGCTGGTCGCACTGCGTGGTGGTAGCGGCGGGGACGAGGCGCTGCGCTCGGCGCAGGATGTTGAGGACTTCGAGCAGGAGATCGTGGATCAGCATGCGTTGGCGATGAGCGCGGCCGGGTTGAGTGATCAGCACGTGGCGTCGTCGCGGTCGATCGTGGTGGAGTTCGCTCGGTCGTTGACGGTTCCGTTGTGGGCGGCGTCGTGTCAGGACGCTGATCGGTTTCTGGCCGAGCAGCGCAGGCGCGGGTTGAGCGTGTCCACGCGTGCGGGCAAGGCGGGGGTCCTGGCCCGGTTCTACGAGTTCGTCATCGGGCGTTATCAGGGGCAGATCCATCGGCTGACCGGGGTCGTGGTCGAGCAGCCGGTCGACGAGTTCAACCGGCAGTCCGGGGCGTCGCTGGGTAAGGTGCGGGTTCCGCCGTCGGAAGTCGAGGTCGACGAGCTGTTCGCGGGGTGGCGCACGTCGGTCGGTCAGGCTCGGAAGTATCTGCCGGCGGCGAGGGATTATTTCGCGGCGTCGTTGTGGCGTCGGCTTGGGCTGCGGATCAACGAGACGGTGTCAACGACGGGTTAGAACTGACCCCCTGGCGACGGATTGGAATTGACCCCTCCGCCGTGGTTTTTGTCCTAGTTG
>NZ_BAAANL010000015.1:0-4067 GCF_039529775.1 Myceligenerans crystallogenes | reverse complement strand
ACCATTTCCTGCCAAACAACACCCGCCAAACAACACCCGCCAAACAACACCCGATCCTAAGATGTCAGAAAACCCGCCGCCTAAGATGTCACAAAACCCCGCCTCGATGCCGCCTGAAGATGTCGGAAAATTCGGTGTCGGAGACTTTGCAAAGTGATGTCCGATAATGGAACGTTACCGGACATAGCGCCGAAATCAGGTGCGCATGATGTCGGAAAATTCCCTGCACGCAGTGAAGCGCTACCAGTTGCCAATCGGGCCAAACGGATCTGGCAACGGATCGCCGAGACCGTGAAGCTGCGCCGCTGGTGGTGCCTGCCGTGGCCGCCCATAGCACCGGTCTAGGATCGCGCACGCCGCCGAGACCCGCGCCCCTTCGCTTTGCCCGTTTGCCGCGATGTCAGCCAATGCCGAGAGCGCGACCCCAACGTGACCCGCCGCCAGCTCAGCCAATGCGCGCCGCGCCTGCGCCGTGTCGGAGTTTTCCGATCCAGCTGGACGCCCAGCGCCTGGACGAACCCCGCCCCTAGGCATGTTTGAAATCCTTTGAATGAATATCAATGCGCCGTGAGGGCCATTTTAAGCGCCATACAGCGCCATTAGGGGTTTTCCGCATCATGACAGCCAAGACCGCCTGAAGGCCACTCAGCGCGAACCCCTGCGCGGGAAATGCCCTAAACATAGCCCTACCTCGCCTGCGCCGTTGTGCCGAGTGTTTTGCAGATGTGAAATCGCTTGCCCTCGATGGGGCCGGAGCCGCCGAACCGATACCGGCCTCTGTTGCGTGGCTTGTCAGGGTTTTCTATGCGCCGCCCATATCGCTTAATTGTGGCAGGCTCAGACTTGCCAAAATAGGCCGCGATGTTTTCAGGGCCGCCGCGCCCATGACGCACGCCCAAATGCCACGCACGCCCCACAGACACCGCCGAAACCCGCGCCGATGGTGCGACCGCCCCGACCGCCTCGCCCGTCCATTCTGCGACCTGCTTTGCGAAGTCAGCATGAAGGCATTTAGGCAAGTGAATCGCGATGTGCCAATGCTCGCCCGCCTGCCCTTCATATCCGCGTGGTGCCCATTCCCTGACCCATATGCACGCCCAGAAGATACCGCGCGCCTTGACCCATTTACGGATCAGCTGGAGCAATTCCTGAAGCCCATCCCACAGATTACCAACGCCGAAAACACCGCCCTCGCCAATGCGCTGAAGGTGAGCCGCGTTGACGGTCAAAATGGTGTTTATTGGGTGCCCGATGTGCTCAGAGAATGCCGCCGCCTGCATCATGCGTGCCTGCGCCCCACGTGGCAATTCGCGCGTGACTGTGTAGCGGGTGGATGGGTGAGTGTTACCTACTAGGCCGGAATGCTGGCCCATATGCACTGAAACAGGCTCAGCCTCATCTATTCTAAGCAATTCACGCCGCATAACAAATTTTGCCTCATGTGCTGGACGGAATGCCCGCTTCATTCTCAGCAATGTTAGGCTAAAATCGGAATCGATGGAAGATGTAGTGAGAACAAAAGGAGACGTATACTAAATGTATAATGCCTGTGGATAACTTTCAGGTGTCAGCCTTCTTTTCTTATTTCCATATTTCTATTTCTAGGCCGAAAAACCGTTTATTTACAGAGGATTAGAGAACGAAAAAGAACGGATTGCGGGCCTACGCGAACGGATTGCGGGTGAAAAAGAACGGATTGCGGGTGAAAAAGAACGGATTGCGGGCGCAAGAACTTGCTGGCAGTCTGCGTTCTTTATAGCGTTTCTGCATGGCAAAGTTGACCACACTCAGCGCCGTGAAAATGGCACGCCCGGACCCGGACGCAATTATCGCGGCTGGCGAGTTGGTGGGCATGCGCTTTGTGTCTGGCAATGCGCTTTCCCTGCGCGCCGCCAAGCTGTTTTGCCTGCTTATCCAAGAGGCCGGAATAGCCGTTGCCGAGGATAAGCAACACCGCATCCCCTACGCCGTTCTGAATGAAACATTCCACAGAAGCCGCGATGAGCTGGCCGAGGCAATAGCCGAGCTGCATAGCACGATTGTTTCCGTCCAGCTGGTGAGCCGCCAAGGCCGCGCACATACCAAATCAGGGCCGATCTTGTCCGATGTCGAGCGCGAACCGGATAGCCTAGACGGTGCCGAAATCAGGTTTGAATTTTCCAAGACCATGCGCCGCGTCATTGCCGATAGCACGCATTGGGCCAGCATATCCCGCCGCGCCGTTCTGAGCTTTGAAAGCCGCTATTCGCTGCGCCTGTATCTATGGCTCAGCCTGCGCGCGAACCTGCGTAAGACTGCCGAGGATGTCAGCCTAGACGACCTGCGCGACCTGTTAGGCGTGCCCGCTGGAAAGCTCAACAGTTGGCAAGGTTTGAAGTTTCGCGCCCTCGAACCCGCCCTAGCTGAAATCAATCAACTTGCGGGTTTTCGCGCCGAGTATATGCCGCTGAAACAGGGCCGCCGTGTTGCTGGTGTGCGGATCGCATGGGGCCTAAAGGATCGCGCCGAGCTGGTGAAGGCACAGAAGGAACTAGACCGCCCGCGCGTAGGCCGGAAAGCGCGCCGCGCCGGACTGGTGGAGACAATCGCACAAGAGCGCCACAGACTGGCCGAGAGCCTCGCCAATGCGACAGGCATAGACCGGACTAGTCCAGACCATTTAGGCCGCAGTGAGACAGGCTTAGAACCGTCTAGGCCAGATGGTGAAATGTGATGCCTAAACTTAGCCCCCGCGATGCCGTGAAGATGTATCAGGTCAGCCGCGCAACACTCATGCGCGCCTTGTCAGATGGGAAAATAAGCGCCGCGAAATCAGACGCCGGACATTGGCAGATAGACGCCGCCGAGCTGCGCCGCCTGTATCAGCCGCGCCCTACGGGAAAACCCGTAGACCGGACTAAGCCGGAGCAAGTGAACCGCCGTGAGACACCCACAGAACCGCCGCTAGACCATGCCCTAGAACTGCGCCTTGCACGTGCCGAAGCTGCACTCGATGCCGAGCGCGAAAAGAACGCCCTACTGCAACAAAACCTTGATGACCTGCGCCGCATGTTACCGCCGCCCGATGCCGTGCCGCGCCGCCGCTGGTGGCCGTGGTGAAGCTGGCAAGAAATAGAACCGTTAACTTCAAAACTGAGAGGATCGCGCCATGACCAATGAGGATATGCAAACTGCTATTCTGGTAATCTTAGGAATTGGCATTGTCATCATGACGCTGAGGGCACTTTATGGGCTTCTTGCATGGAAAGGACGAAGGAAAACGGCTCTTTTGCAGGCTGTTTTATATCCTACCGGCGGGTTCATTTTGATGATGGTTGTTGCCGTTGCTTTTCCTGAGACAAGCCCTGAAAGAATAGCCGCGATAGAAGCTGAAAGAGCCGCTCAAGCCGAAGCCGAAGCCGCTGCTGAGTTGGAAGCTGAGGCTGAAAGAGCCGCTCAAGCCGAAGCCGAAGCCGCTGAGCTTGAGGCATGCCGCCAAGACTTGCAGTGCTGGGGGCAAAAATATTCGATTGATGCCGCAGTGCGTTGCCGAAGACCCATAGAGCGCTTGGCGCAATTCGATATGCGCTGGACCGATGGATGGACAGACACAAAATTCCCGCGCATTCGTTGGGAAAATCAGGATGAAGGACTCGTCACATACATTGGCGACAAGGCTCAGTTTCAGAACGGCTTTGGTGCATGGCAGAATGTCATTTACACATGCACATATGATCCTGCCACGGATAGCGCGATAGATGTGACCGTGACGCCCGGTCGCCTATGACAATCGCCTCGCATAGTGACCCCAAGAAAACAGGTGCTGGTGCCGTGTTAGGGCACCATGCCGCGCGCGTATTGCGTAATAAATCAAGGCCGAGCGCCGAGACCGTGCCGCCCGTATCCCCCTAAAAATCCCCCCTATGTGCTGCGCTACCCCCCTTTTACGGTGTCCAGAAATTGCCGCGCCGCTGGTGGCGATGTCAGTTTTGATCGGGTGTGTATTCAATAACCATTTCCTGCCAAACAACACCCGCCAAACAACACCCGCCAAACAACACCCGATCCTAAGATGTCAGAAAACCCGC
>NZ_BAAANL010000014.1:0-5540 GCF_039529775.1 Myceligenerans crystallogenes | reverse complement strand
GTGTGCGTCGGTTGTTTGAGAACTCAACAGTGTGCTTGATAGTCAATGCCAAATTTATCCTCGTTATGGGGATGTTGTTTTGGATCGGACCAAGCTAGTTTTGGTTCGGGCCAGTATGATTGAAACTCCAGTGGAGTGAAAGCTTTGATGGAGAGTTTGATCCTGGCTCAGGACGAACGCTGGCGGCGTGCTTAACACATGCAAGTCGAACGATGAAGCCCAGCTTGCTGGGTGGATTAGTGGCGAACGGGTGAGTAACACGTGAGTAACCTGCCCCCCTCTTCGGGATAAGCCTTGGAAACGAGGTCTAATACCGGATATTCTCTCACTGCCGCATGGTGGTGGGTGGAAAGAATTTTGGTGGGGGATGGGCTCGCGGCCTATCAGCTTGTTGGTGGGGTGATGGCCTACCAAGGCGTCGACGGGTAGCCGGCCTGAGAGGGCGACCGGCCACACTGGGACTGAGACACGGCCCAGACTCCTACGGGAGGCAGCAGTGGGGAATATTGCACAATGGGCGAAAGCCTGATGCAGCGACGCCGCGTGAGGGATGACGGCCTTCGGGTTGTAAACCTCTTTCGACAAGGAAGAAGCCTTCGGGTGACGGTACTTGTAGAAGAAGCGCCGGCTAACTACGTGCCAGCAGCCGCGGTAATACGTAGGGCGCAAGCGTTGTCCGGAATTATTGGGCGTAAAGAGCTCGTAGGCGGTCTGTCACGTCTGGTGTGAAAACCCGAGGCTCAACCTCGGGCTGGCATCGGGTACGGGCAGGCTGGAGTGCGGTAGGGGAGACCGGAATTCCTGGTGTAGCGGTGGAATGCGCAGATATCAGGAGGAACACCGATGGCGAAGGCAGGTCTCTGGGCCGTTACTGACGCTGAGGAGCGAAAGCATGGGGAGCGAACAGGATTAGATACCCTGGTAGTCCATGCCGTAAACGTTGGGCACTAGGTGTGGGGCGGGTTCCACTCGTTCTGTGCCGTAGCTAACGCATTAAGTGCCCCGCCTGGGGAGTACGGCCGCAAGGCTAAAACTCAAAGGAATTGACGGGGGCCCGCACAAGCGGCGGAGCATGCGGATTAATTCGATGCAACGCGAAGAACCTTACCAAGGCTTGACATACACCGGAAACATTCAGAGATGGATGCCCCGCAAGGTCGGTGTACAGGTGGTGCATGGTTGTCGTCAGCTCGTGTCGTGAGATGTTGGGTTAAGTCCCGCAACGAGCGCAACCCTTATCCTATGTTGCCAGCGGGTTATGCCGGGGACTCATGGGAGACTGCCGGGGTCAACTCGGAGGAAGGTGGGGATGACGTCAAATCATCATGCCCCTTATGTCTTGGGCTTCACGCATGCTACAATGGCCGGTACAGAGGGTTGCGATATCGTGAGGTGGAGCGAATCCCTAAAAGCCGGTCTCAGTTCGGATCGGGGTCTGCAACTCGACCCCGTGAAGTCGGAGTCGCTAGTAATCGCAGATCAGCAACGCTGCGGTGAATACGTTCCCGGGCCTTGTACACACCGCCCGTCAAGTCACGAAAGTTGGTAACACCCGAAGCTCACGGCCCAACCCGCAAGGGAGGGAGTGGTCGAAGGTGGGACTGGCGATTGGGACTAAGTCGTAACAAGGTAGCCGTACCGGAAGGTGCGGCTGGATCACCTCCTTTCTAAGGAGCATCTACCCCGGACACACACACTGGTTCTGCTGGTGGTGTCGGGGGTCAGGCCCGCGCCGGGACCGAACGCGTCCCGGGTGGAAGCTCATGGGTGGAACATTGACGAAGAGCCCGCCCGGACAGGGTCGGGCCCGCTAGTACGCCGGCAGCTTGTCTGCCGGCTGGAACACGGGTCCGCGGTCCGGGATGGGTTCGCCAAGCACACTGTTGGGTCCTGAGGCAACCGGCCGCGGGTCCTCACCCTCTGGGTGGGGTTCTGCCTGCCGGGGCTTCTGGTTCGGGTCACCAGCCCGGACGATACCGCTCAGATGTTCGTGGTGACACGGGTGCTGGGTCTGGTCGTTGGTGGTGCTGGTGGGTTCGTTCGTTGCTTGAGAACTGCATAGTGGACGCGAGCATCTCTGGACACATCCATGCTCTGTGAGTGTGGTGTGTTCTGCGTAATCAAATTCTTTCACAGCTTTCGGGTTGTGGACGGTTTGTTTCGAATCTTAGTGTTGTTGAAGTTTTGAAGGGCACAGGGTGGATGCCTTGGCATCAGGAGCCGATGAAGGACGTTGTAGCCTGCGATAAGCCTCGGGGAGCTGGCTAACGAGCTGTGATCCGAGGGTTTCCGAATGGGGGAACCTACCCGAAGTCATGTTCGGGTACCCGCGTCTGAATGTATAGGACGTGTGGGGGGAACGCCGGGAAGTGAAACATCTCAGTACCGGCAGGAAGAGATATTCTGTGAGTAGTGGTGAGCGAAAGCGGATGAGGTTAAACCGTGCGCGTGTCAAGCTGTCAGGCGTTGCGTGTGCGGGGTAGTGGGAGCCTCTTCTGGGATCTGACAGTCCTGGGGCCAGTGATAAAGCCGTACTATAGCCGAACCGGGTTGAATACCGGACCGTAGAGGGTGGGAGTCCCGTAGGTGAAATGGTGTGGCCTGGTGGGGGTTGTCCCGAGTAGCACGGGGCCCGTGAAATCTCGTGTGAATCTGCCAAGACCACTTGGTAAGCCTAAATACTTCCTGATGACCGATAGCGGACCAGTACCGTGAGGGAAAGGTGAAAAGTACCCCGGGAGGGGAGTGAAATAGTACCTGAAACCGTGTGCCTACAATCCGTCAGAGCCTCCTTTGCAGGGGTGATGGCGTGCCTTTTGAAGAATGAGCCTGCGAGTTAGTGCTCGGTGGCGAGGTTAACCCGGGTGGGGTAGCCGTAGCGAAAGCGAGTCTGAATAGGGCGTTTGAGTCGCCGGGTCTAGACCCGAAGCGGGGTGATCTAGCCATGGGCAGGGTGAAGCGCCGGTAAGACGGTGTGGAGGCCCGAACCCACCAGGGTTGAAAACCTGGGGGATGACCTGTGGTTAGGGGTGAAAGGCCAATCAAACTCCGTGATAGCTGGTTCTCCCCGAAATGCATTTAGGTGCAGCGTTGCGTGGTGCTTCCTGGAGGTAGAGCTACTGGATGGCTAATGGGCCCTACAAGGTTACTGACGTCAGCCAAACTCCGAATGCCAGTGAAGTTAGCGTGGCAGTGAGACTGCGGGGGATAAGCTCCGTGGGTCGAGAGGGAAACAGCCCAGATCGCCGGCTAAGGCCCCTAAGCGTGTGCTCAGTGGGAAAGGATGTGGAGTTGCTCAGACAACCAGGAGGTTGGCTTAGAAGCAGCCACCCTTGAAAGAGTGCGTAATAGCTCACTGGTCAAGTGATTCCGCGCCGATAATGTAGCGGGGCTCAAGCACACCGCCGAAGCCGTGGCAATCACACGTTACCCTACAGGTTTGCCTGTCAGGGGTGTGGTTGGGTAGGGGAGCGTCCTGCGACCGTTGAAGCGGCGGAGTGATCCAGTCGTGGAGGTCGCGGGAGTGAGAATGCAGGCATGAGTAGCGAATGACGGGTGAGAATCCCGTCCACCGAATGACCAAGGGTTCCAGGGCCAGGTTTATCCGCCCTGGGTTAGTCGGGACCTAAGGCGAGGCCGACAGGCGTAGTCGATGGACAAGGAGTTGATATTCTCCTACCGGCGAAGAACCGCCCATACCGAGTCCGGTGATACTAACCATCCCAAGGGCGACACCGAGTCTTCGGACTCATCGTTGCCGGCGGCGTGGGACCTGATCCGGTAGTAGGTAAGCGTGTTAACAGGGGTGACGCAGGAAGGTAGCCGCACGTGGCGATGGTTGTCCACGTCCAAGGTTGTAGCCTGTCTCGTAGGTAAATCCGCGGGGCGTGAAGGGTGAGGGCTGATGGTGACGCCGTAAGGTGGAACGTGGTGATCCTCTGCTGCCAAGAAAAGCCTCGACGCGAGGTTCTAGCCGCCCGTACCCTAAACCGACTCAGGTGGTCAGGTAGAGAATACTAAGGTGATCGAGCGAATCGTGGTCAAGGAACTCGGCAAAATGCCCCCGTAACTTCGGGAGAAGGGGGGCCCGATCCGTGAACCCACTTGCGGGGGGAGCGGGGAGGGTCGCAGAGACCAGGGAGAAGCGACTGTTTACTAAAAACACAGGTCCGTGCGAAGTCGTAAGACGATGTATACGGACTGACGCCTGCCCGGTGCTGGAAGGTTAAGAGGACGGGTCAGCCTTCGGGTGAAGCTCAGAATTTAAGCCCCAGTAAACGGCGGTGGTAACTATAACCATCCTAAGGTAGCGAAATTCCTTGTCGGGTAAGTTCCGACCTGCACGAATGGCGTAACGACTTCTCCGCTGTCTCGACCGCGAACTCGGCGAAATTGCATTACGAGTAAAGATGCTCGTTACGCGCAGCAGGACGGAAAGACCCCGGGACCTTTACTATAGCTTGGTATTGGTGTTCGGTGCGGTTTGTGTAGGATAGGTGGGAGACTGTGAAGCTTGCACGCCAGTGTGGGTGGAGTCAACGTTGAAATACCACTCTGATCGCTTCGGGCATCTAACTTCGGACCATGATCTGGTTCAGGGACAGTGCCTGGTGGGTAGTTTAACTGGGGCGGTTGCCTCCTAAAATGTAACGGAGGCGCTCAAAGGTTCCCTCAGCCTGGTTGGCAATCAGGTGTCGAGTGTAAGTGCACAAGGGAGCTTGACTGTGAGACTGACAGGTCGAGCAGGGACGAAAGTCGGAACTAGTGATCCGGCCATGGCTTGTGGAAGCGTGGTCGCTCAACGGATAAAAGGTACCCCGGGGATAACAGGCTGATCTTGCCCAAGAGTCCATATCGACGGCATGGTTTGGCACCTCGATGTCGGCTCGTCGCATCCTGGGGCTGGAGTTGGTCCCAAGGGTTGGGCTGTTCGCCCATTAAAGCGGTACGCGAGCTGGGTTTAGAACGTCGTGAGACAGTTCGGTCCCTATCCGCTGCGCGCGCAGGAGTTTTGAGAAGGGCTGTCCCTAGTACGAGAGGACCGGGACGGACGAACCTCTGGTGTGCCAGTTGTTCCGCCAGGAGCATGGCTGGTTGGCTACGTTCGGAAGGGATAACCGCTGAAAGCATCTAAGCGGGAAGCCTGCTTCAAGATGAGAACTCCACCCCTTTGGGGGGTAGGCACCCGGGAGACTACCGGGTTGATAGGCCGGAGGTGGAAGACCAGTAATGGTTGGAGCTGACCGGTACTAACCAGCCGACAACCTCAACAACACTCTTTAGTTGCGTGTTCGCGTCCACTGTGCGGTTCCCGGGAAACGACCGGACCACCACCCCTGATCCTGTTACGGCCTGTTCACAGGCCGGCTGGGGATGACGGGGCTGGTCCCATAGGTTGGTTTGATAACCCGATAGTGTTACGGCGGTCATAGCGTAGGGGAAACGCCCGGTCCCATTCCGAACCCGGAAGCTCAGCCCTACAGCGCCGATGGTACTGCCCTTGTGAGGGGGTGGGAGAGTAGGACGCCGCCGGACTTCTT
>NZ_BAAANL010000013.1:0-43261 GCF_039529775.1 Myceligenerans crystallogenes | reverse complement strand
CCGGAAGCTCAGCCCTACAGCGCCGATGGTACTGCCCTTGTGAGGGGGTGGGAGAGTAGGACGCCGCCGGACTTCTTCTGGTCGAGAACCCCGCAGCCACCAGGCTGCGGGGCTCTCCCGTTTCAACACCCGACAAGCCCCCGAGCCACCCGGCCCGGGGGCTTCTTCCGTTCTCCGGCCGGATGCCGGCCGACACCGGCCGAGGGCGACCTCGCCCGTCACGCGTTCTCCCACGCCTCTTCGCTCTGCACCAGCAGGCGGACCTGCTCCGGCAGCCCGTCGGTCACGAGGTCCGCGAGCGTCACCTCTTCCAGCACCATGCGTACGTTCGCGCGCAGCGCCACCCACACGCGAAGCAGCGGCGCGGCAGCCCCCTGGTACTCCAGGTCCGAGGGCCGCGTGCCGCGCACGAACACGAGCGGGCCGTCGACGGCCCGGATCACGTCGGCGATCGTCACCTGGGTGGCCGGCCGCGCGAGCCGGTACCCGCCGCCGGCACCGCGCTGGCTCACCACGATGCCGTCCCGCCGCAGGTCACTGAGGATCCCCTCCAGGAAGCGATACGGGATGGACTGCGCGGTGGCGAGCGCCTCGGCGCGTACCGGCCCGTCCTGGTCGGAGGCAGCCAGTTCTGCGGCGGCTCGTACTGCGTAGTCGGCTCGAGCGGAGATCCTCATAACCGCATTGTCCATCGGGATCTGCGGGTTACGCACAACGCTTCCATGAGCAGCACCGATGCGAGGGAAATCCCGACAGATGGAAAGTGCTTGAAACCCACCGGAATACTAGGATACTCTCCGGGCGGAGGGGCGCCCCCAGCCCCTGGAAGCGGAGACCGCACATGAGAACCCTGATCCTGTTGGCCTTGGTCGGCCTCGGCGCCCAGCTGGTCGACGGCAGCCTCGGCATGGCCTACGGCGTCACGTCGACGACCCTGCTGCTCGCCATCGGCACGAATCCCGCGGCCGCCTCGGCCACGGTGCATCTCGCGGAGATCGGCACGACGCTGGCGTCGGGCGCCTCGCACTGGCGGTTCGGCAACGTGGACTGGAAGGTCGTCCTGAAGATCGGTCTTCCCGGCGCGGTCGGCGCGTTCGCGGGCGCGACGTTCCTGTCGACGCTCTCGACCGAGGTCGCCAAGCCCGTCATGTCCCTGATCCTGCTGGGCCTCGGGCTCTACGTGCTGCTCCGCTTCACCGTGCAGGGCCTGCCGGCTCGCTCGGAGAAGCCGCTGCGCAAGCGCTTCCTCACCCCCCTCGGCCTCGTCGGCGGCTTCATGGATGCCACCGGTGGCGGTGGCTGGGGCCCCGTCGGGACCCCCGCGCTCCTGGCGAGCGGCCGGATGGAGCCGCGCAAGGTGATCGGTACGGTCGACACCTCCGAGTTCCTGGTCGCGATCGCGGCGAGCACCGGCTTCTTCATCGGCCTCGCGGGTGAGGGCATCGACGGCGCCTGGGTGGTCGCGCTGCTCCTCGGTGGCCTCATCGCCGCGCCGATCGCGGCCTGGCTCGTGCGCCACGTCCCGCCGCGCGTGCTCGGTTCGCTCGTGGGCGGCGTCATCGTCCTGACCAACTCGCGCACCCTGCTCGACAGCGACTGGATCGCCGCGCCCGACGCCGTGAAGATCCCCGTCTACGTGCTCATCTGGGCCGGCTGGGCGGCGGCGGTCGCATGGTCGGTGCGCGCGCACCGCGCGAACAAGGCCGAGGCCCTCGCCCAGGCCGAGGACCCGGCCGACGGCACGACGCGGGACCCGGCCGACGACGATCTCGCGCCCGTCCGGGCCGCGGATCCCGCCTGACTCCGGCCGCGCACCCTATGGTGGGTCCGTGAACACGGACCGCGCCGCAGTCATCACCGTGTCCGACCGCTGCGCCCGCGGCGAGGCGGAGGACCGCTCCGGTCCCCTGCTCACGGCCCTCCTGGCCGAGCAGGGGATCGAGGACGTCGTCACGCTGACGGTGTCCGACGGCGTCATCCCCGTCCGCGGGGCGATCCGGCACGCCCTCGCCCGCGGCGCCCGCCTGATCCTCACGACGGGCGGCACGGGCGTCACCCCGCGCGACCTGACGCCCGAGGGCACGCGCGAGCTCCTCGTGGCCGAGCTCCCGGGGATCGCCGAGGCGATCCGTGCCCACGGCGCGAGCTCCGGCGTCCCCACGGCGGTTCTCTCCCGGGGCCTGGCCGGCATCGTCAGGACCTCCGACGCCGAGCAGAGCGCCCTGGTCGTCAACCTCCCCGGCTCCACGGGCGGCGTGCGCGACGGCGCCTCGGTGGTGCTCCCCCTCTGGCCCCACATCCGGGACCAGCTGGCCGGAGGCGACCACGAGGCCCCCGAGCCCACCCAGGAACAGGAACCGGACCAGGCGCGGTAGCGGTCAGCCGCCCGCGAACGGGGGCAGGACGTCGACCGTGACGCCGTCCGGGACCGGGGCGTCGTCCGACGTCGTCCGGGCGCCCGCGACCAGGAGCACGCACCTGGGCAGGACGTCGGCCAGGGCCTGCCCGTGAGCCGCGGCCAGCGCGGCGCGGAGCGCCGCCGGCGTCGTCGGGCCGGGAACGTCTTCCGCGGCGAGGCCCGCGGCCTCGCGGGCACCCGCGAAGTAGCGGACGTGGATCATGCCGGGCTCACCGGACCGGTCGCGTCCGGCCCCGGGAGGCCCGGCCCGGGAGTGTCCTGCCGCGGGACGACCGGCGCGATCGGCTGCGGCTCCGCGAGCTCCGGCGCCGGCGTGTCCGGGCGGTACCAGTCGCCCGACTTGCCGCCCGTCTTCGCGATCAGGCGGACGTCCGCGAGCGAGACGGACTTGTCGAGGCCCTTGACCATGTCCACGACCGCGAGGCCCGCCACGGCGACCGCCGTCAGCGCCTCCATCTCCACGCCGGTGCGGTCCGCGGTACGGACGGTGGCGGTGACGTCGACGCCGTCGTCGGTCACCTCGAGGTCGACGACGGCGCCGTGGACCCCGATGACGTGGGCGAGCGGCAGCAGCTCCGCGGTGCGCTTGGCGCCCGCGATGCCCGCGATGCGGGCGACGGCCAGCACGTCGCCCTTGGGGACGTCGCCCGAGCGCAGGGCGGCGACGACGGCGGGCGAGCAGGACACGTGGCCCGTCGCCGTCGCGGATCGTACGGTCGGCTGCTTGGCGGTGACGTCGACCATGCGGGCCTGCCCGCGGTCGTCGAGATGCGTGAAGGTCACGCGCCCAGCGTAAGCCGGATCGGGGGACCGGCTCCGCCCGGTGACCCGGCTGGCTACTACGCGGCCGACCTCGCCGCGGACCGTGCGGCGATGCGGGCCGCGGCGCGGTGCGCGCCCTTGGCGGCCATGCGCTTCGCGAACATCGCCGTGCCCGCGGCGACGGCGGCGAAGACGGTCGCCTGGACCAGGTCGAGCTCCGGGTCGTCCGGCTTGTTGGGCGCGTCCTTGCCGGTCACCTGCTTCCACACCAGGGCCAGGGCCTTCTGGGCGACCCAGCCGGCGGCGAAGGTCAGCGCGATCGTGCCGATCTTCACCGCAAGTGTCGGTTCCGTCTCATTGTCGGTCACATACCTACCGTAGCGGCTTCGGTGTCCGACAGCAGAGGTACGCTGCTGCGAAACCCGACAGGGGAGCGCCGCAGGCAGAAAACCGCGGAGCTGAGAGTGCGGACCGCCGCAGACCCTTGAACCTGACCCGGTTAGCACCGGTGGAGGAAGTCGAAAGGAACGACCATGTTCGTGTTGCGCCGAAACCGTGCGCTCGCCGTCCTCACGGCCGCGGCCGGGGCGGCAGTCCTGCTCGCGGGCTGCACCAGTCAGCCCGACGGCGAGGCCGAGCCGGACGCGCCGGCGTCGCCGGACACCGTCCGGCTCGTCACCCACGACTCCTTCGTGCTGAGCGAGGGCCTCGTCGAGGACTTCGAGAAGGAGAGCGGGTTCACCGTCGAGGTGAACAAGGCGGGCGACGCCGGGGCGCTCGCCAACGAGCTGGTGCTGACCCGGGGCGCGCCGCTCGGCGACGTCGTGTTCGGCGTCGACAACACCTTCGCGTCGCGCGTCACGGACGCGGGGGTGATCGACGGCGACCTCCGGCCCGTCGACAAGGGCGACGTCTGCGTCAACGCGGACAAGGCGTGGTTCCGGGAGCAGAACCTCCCGGTCCCGGAGACCCTCGACGACCTGGCCGACCCGCGGTACCAGGGGCTGCTGGTCGTGACGAACCCGGCGTCGTCGTCCCCGGGGCTGGCGTTCCTGCTGGCGACCGTGGGCGCGTACGGGGAGTCCGGGTTCGGCGACTACTGGGGCGCGCTCGTCGAGAACGACGTGAAGGTCGTCGACTCCTGGGAGGACGCGTACTTCGTGGACTTCTCCGGGTCCGAGGGCAAGGGGGACCGGCCGCTGGTGCTGTCCTACTCGACGTCGCCGGCCTCGACCGTGACCGACGACGGCGAGTCGACCACCACCGCGCTGCTCGACACCTGCTTCCGGCAGGAGGAGTACGCCGGGGTGCTCGAGGGCGCCGCGAACCCGGAGGGCGCGCAGAAGTTCGTGGACTTCCTGCTCGGCGAACAGGTCCAGGCGGACCTGCCCGGGTCGATGTACATGTACCCCGCGGACGACGACGTCGAGCTGCCGGCGGAGTGGGTCGAGCACGCACCGCTCGCGGAGGACCCGCACCAGGTCGCTCCCGAGGAGATCGCGGAGAACCGGGACGCCTGGATCGAGGCGTGGACGTCGATCGTGCTGGGCTGAGGTTCCGGCCGATGAGCGTGCGGAAGCCGCGCGAGGTCCCGGACCCGGGCGGCTCCCGCGCGCTCGCCGGCCGGGACGGCACCGCCGGGTCCGTCACCGGCCGGCAGCTCGTCGTGGCGGCCTGCTGGGGCGCGGCGGTCCTGGTTCCGCTGCTCTTCCTGGGGCTGTTCTTCGCCTGGCCCGTCGCGGCTCTCGTCGCGCGCGGCTTCGTCGCCGACGGCGCGCTGGACCTGAGCGGCTTCACCGAGGTCCTGTCCCGGCCGCGGACGTGGCGGCTGGTCGGGCTGACCCTCGCGCAGTCCGCGCTCGGGACCGTGATCTCGGTGGCCGCGGGGCTGCCGGTGGCGTTCCTGCTGTACCGGCGGACGTTCCCGGGGCGCACGTTCCTGCGCGGGCTCGTCACCGTGCCGTTCGTGCTGCCCACCGTGGTGGTGGGCGTCGCGTTCCGCAACCTGTTCGTGTCCGGCGGCGTGCTGGGGTTCCTCGGCCTGGAGGAGACGCTGGGCGGGATCGTCGTCGCGCTCGTCTTCTTCAACCTCGCCGTCGTGGTGCGCACGGTGGGCGGGCTGTGGGAGCGGCTCGACCCGCGGGCCGCCGAGGCGGCCGCCGCGCTCGGGGCGGCGCCCGCGCGGGTGTGGCGGACGGTGACGCTGCCCGCGCTCGCGCCCGCGATCATCTCGGCGGCGTCGGTCGTGTTCCTGTTCTGCGCGACGGCGTTCGGCGTCGTCATGGTGCTGGGCGGGCCGCGGTACGGGACCGTCGAGACGGAGATCTGGTCGCGTACCAAGGACTTCCTCGACCTGCGCTCGGCGGCCGTGCTGTCGATCCTCCAGCTCGTCGTGGTCTCCGTCGCGCTCGCGCTCGCCGCGCGCGGCCGGAGCCGGCGCGAGCAGGCGTTGCACCTGGTCGGTGAGCGGTCGGCGGCCCGGCCGCTGCGCCGCTCGCCGGGGGACGCGGCCGTGGTGTCGATCACCGCCGTCGTCGTCGGCGGGCTGATCCTGCTGCCGCTCGGCGGGCTCGCGCTGCGCTCCTTCCAGGGGCCCGACGGCGCGTTCGGGCTCGCCAACTACGTCGCGCTGGGGACCACCGGCGAGCGGGACGCGCTCACCGTGACCGTGTGGGAGGCGCTCGGGAACTCCCTGAGCACGGCCGCGTGGGCGTGCGGGATCGCGGTCGTCGTGGGCGGGCTGGTCGCCCTGATCGGGTCCCGCAGGCCGCGCGCTCCCGGCGCGCGGCGCGCGGTGTCCCTGCTCGACGGGCTGTTCATGCTGCCCCTCGGGGTGTCGGCGGTGACCGTGGGGTTCGGCTTCCTCGTCACGCTCGACCAGCCGCTCGGGATCCAGTACGACCTGCGCACCTCGGCTGCGCTCGTGCCGATCGCGCAGTCCGTGGTCGCGGTGCCGCTCGTGGTCCGCACGGTCCTGCCGGTGCTGCGTGCGATCGACCCGCGCCTGCGCGAGGTCGCCGGGACGCTCGGGGCGAGCCCCGGCGCGGTGCTGCGCACGGTGGACCTGCCGCTCGCGGCCCGGTCGCTCGGGCTGGCGATCGGCTTCGCCTTCGCGGTCTCGCTGGGGGAGTTCGGCGCGACGTCGTTCCTGGTGCGGCCCGACGCCGACACGCTGCCCGTCGTGATCTTCCGGCTCATCGGCCGGCCCGGGGCGGAGAACTACGGGATGGCGCTCGCGGCGTCGGTGGTGCTGGCCGTGGTCACGGCCACGGTCATGATGCTGGCCGAGCGCCTGCGCGGCGACGACGGCGGAGGGGAGTTCTGATGGAGGAGAAGGAGCGGGCCGGTGCTGCCGCGGAGGCGCCCCTCGATGGCGCCCCGGGGCAGCAGGGTGGCAGCGCGCCGGATCCGGGGACGTCCGGCGGCGCGGCCGTTCCAGGCCGCGGGGCGGCGCGCGGACTCGGGGTGTCCGACGTCGTCGTGCGGTACGAGAAGCGGGACCGCGGCGCGCGGCGGGGCCGCGCCCTCACGACCGCCGTCGATCACGTGTCGCTCGACGTGGCGAAGGGCGAGATCGTCGCGCTGCTCGGGCCCAGCGGATGCGGCAAGTCGTCGCTGCTACGGGCCGTGGCCGGCCTGGAGCCGCTCGCCCAGGGCACGGTGACGTGGGACGACGCCGACCTGGCGGGAGTGCTGGTGCATCGACGGCAGTTCGGGCTGATGTTCCAGGACGGGCAGCTCTTCCCGCACCGGAACGTGGAACGGAACGTCGCCTACGGGCTCGAGGCGCAGCACGTGCCGCGCGCGGAACGGGCCGCGCGGGTCACGGAGCTGCTGGACCTGGTGAGCCTCGCGGGCTTCGGGCGGCGCCGCGTCGCGAACCTGTCCGGCGGCGAACGCCAGCGCGTCGCGCTGGCTCGCGCGCTCGCGCCGCGGCCGCGCCTGCTGCTGCTCGACGAGCCGCTGTCCGCGCTGGATCGCCGCCTGCGGGAACGCCTCGCCGCGGACGTCCGCGACGTCCTGAGGGAAACCGGGACGACGGCGCTGTTCGTCACCCACGACCACGAGGAGGCCTTCACGGTCGCGGACCGCGTGGGCGTCATGTCGGCCGGCAGGCTCCTCCAGCTCGCCGCGCCGGAAGTCCTCCGGAGCAGCCCGGCGACGCCCGAGGTCGAGGAATTCCTGCGCTGACCGGCGCGGGCGCGGTTGTCCACAGGCCGGGGCGGACCGAGGGGTCGCCGATCGGTGCCGGACAGTAGGTTTGTCCTCATGCGCACCGAGCTTGCACAGCAGCCTGTCGACGCCACCACGACCTCCGCCTGGGCGGACCTCACGCGGCTCTCCGACGCTCTCGAACCCGACCTGCGGGGCTGGTTCGCGAACGACCCGGGACGCGCCGGGCGCTTCGCCTTCCAGGCCGCGGACCTGCACGTCGACCTCTCCAAGAACCTGCTCACCGACGACGTCGCCGCCGCGCTCGTGGCGCTCGCCGAGCAGACCGGCGTCGCCGCGCGCCGCGACGCGATGTACGCCGGGCAGCACATCAACGTGACCGAGGACCGCGCCGTGCTGCACACCGCCCTGCGGCGCCCGGCCGGCGCCGGCCCGGCGCTGCACGTGGACGGGCAGGACATCGACTCGGACGTGCAGACCGAGCTGGCCAAGGTCTACGCGTTCGCGGAGAAGGTGCGGTCGGGCGAGTGGACCGGTGTGACCGGGCAGCGGGTCCGCACGATCGTGAACATCGGGATCGGCGGCTCGGACCTCGGGCCGGTCATGGCGTACGAGGCGCTGGCGCCCTACGTCGCCGAAGGGCTGGAGTGCCGGTTCGTCTCGAACATCGACCCGACCGACGTCGCGCAGAAGACGGCGGACCTCGACCCCGCCACCACGCTGTTCATCGTCGCGTCCAAGACGTTCGGGACGCTGGAGACCCTCACCAACGCGCGGCTCGCGCGCGACTGGCTGTGGCGGTCGCTCGCCGAGGCGGGCGCCGTCGAGGACACGGAGCAGGGCCGCGCGGACGCCGTCGCGAAGCACTTCGTCGCGGTGTCGACGGCGCTGGACAAGGTGGCCGCCTTCGGGATCGACCCGCGGAACGCGTTCGGCTTCTGGGACTGGGTGGGCGGCCGGTACTCCATGGACTCGGCGATCGGCGCGTCGCTCGCGATCGCGATCGGGCCGGAGCGGTTCGCCGAGCTGCTCGCGGGCTTCCACGCGATGGACCGGCACTTCGCCACCGCGCCCCTCGCCTCGAACGTGCCGGTGCTGATGGGCCTGCTGAACGTCTGGTACACGAACTTCCGCGGCGCCCACACGCACGCCGTCCTGCCGTACGCGCAGCAGCTGCACCGGTTCCCGGCGTACCTGCAGCAGCTCACCATGGAGTCGAACGGCAAGTCGGTGCGCGCGGACGGTACGCCCGTCACCAGCGACACCGGCGAGGTGTTCTGGGGCGAGCCCGGCACCAACGGCCAGCACGCGTTCTACCAGCTCATCCATCAGGGCACGCGGCTCATCCCCGCGGACTTCATCGCCGTGGCGCAGCCCGCGTACGGCCTGACGGACCCGGTGGGCGACGGCAAGGCGGTCGAGGCCGGCGCGGACGTGCACGGGCTGTTCCTCGCGAACTTCTTCGCGCAGACCAAGGCGCTTGCGTTCGGCAGGACGGCGGACGAGGTCCGTGCCGAGGGCACGGCCGAGGAGCTCGTGTCCGCGCGCGTGTTCTCCGGCAACCGGCCGACGACGTCGATCCTCGCGCCCGCCCTCACCCCCTCGGTGCTGGGCCAGCTCGTGGCGCTCTACGAGCACATCACGTTCGTGCAGGGCGCGATCTGGGGCATCGACTCGTTCGACCAGTGGGGCGTGGAGCTGGGCAAGAAGCTGGCCCTGGAGATCGCCCCGGCGGTCGCCGGCGACGAGGCCGCGCTGGCCGCCCAGGACGCCTCGACGGCGTCCCTCATCAAGAAGTACCGGGAACTGCGCGGCTGATCGAGACGGCTCGCCCGGCGCGCGGCGGACCCTTTGCCCGTGAAGGGTCCGCCCCGCGCTCCTGGGCCCTGCCGCGGAGGCTCAGGTGGTGCTGTCGGTTCAGGCCGTGCTGCTCGCCCGCTCGGGCCGTGCTCGCCCGGCTCAGGCCGTGCTGCTCGCCCAGGGGAGGCGGGCCGTGCCGCCGCCCGGGAGGAACGTCCCGCGGGCGCGCTGCATGACCCACAGGAGGGCCTGGCGCTGGTTCTCCAGCTCGACGGGTTCCGCCGCGGCGTGCTCCGCGCGCTCGTGCAGCAGCGCGAGTTCCGTGGCGGCCTGCTGGTACTCGCGCATGGCCTCGGCCGACGCCCGGCCGCCGCGCGCCGACGCCCACTCGCGCGCCGCCTTGCGGGCCTTGAGCGAGCTCAGCATCTGCACGTCGACCATGGCCACCACGCCGGTCGGGATGTACTTGGGCAGGTAGTGCAGGATCAGCCCCACCAGGCGGCGTCGTTCCCGCCGCACCACGACGAACAGCACGACCATCACGACGAGGCCGATGAGATACGCCGTGCCGAGGCCGGGCAGGCCGCGCGACGACGCGGCGTTCCACAGGCTGTGCAGGGCGATCGCGCCGGTCAGCCCGATCAGCGGCGCCGCGAAGCGCAGCGCCCCGGGCCGGCTCAGCGCCGCGACCGCGACGCCGATCCCCGTCATGGCGGTGCACAGCGGGTGCAGCAGCGGCGCGACCACCGCGCGCAGGAGGAACACGATCCCGAGCTGGTCCACCTGGGCCGCGTCGATGAAGTACGAGATGTTCTCGGTCGCCGCGAACCCGAGCCCGACCATCGAGGCGTAGATGATCCCGTCGGTGACCCCGTTGAGCTCGTGGCGGTGCCACCAGAGCATGCCGAACAGCACGAAGCCCTTGAGGATCTCCTCCACGATCGGCGCCCCGACCACCGCCGTCCAGTACCAGCCGTCGTCGGCGCTGACGAGCTGGTCGGTGATCACGATGAAGTTCAGGGTGTTCAGCACCATCGCGATCAGCGCGGCCACCCCGGCGCCCCACAGGAACGCGAGCACCAGCGCGCTCTTGGGCTCGGGCTCCATCCGGTCCAGCGCGAGGATGACCGGCAGCCAGATCCCCAGCGGCAGCAGCGCGAGCATCATCCCGACGACGAACGAGGCGCCACCGGTCATGGCGTCGAACGCGAGGACGAGGATGAGGCACAGGGACGAGAACGCGATGGCCACGATCACCCCGGCGGGTGCGCGGCCGGGCGGGCGGCCCTGGAGGATCGCACTGGGGTCGACGGTCATGTGCCGGAGCTTAGTGAAAGTCCTGTACCCCGTGCGAGCCCGGTTCACCGGTAGCCTGCAGCGGTGAACGACATCTCCCTGGAACTCGCCGTCCAGGACATCGCCGGCGCGCGCATCGCGTCCGACGTCGGCGCCCGGCGGGTCGAGCTGTGCTCCGCGCTCGGGGCCTGCGGCGGCCTGACCCCCAGTGCCGCGCTCGTGGAGGCGGCGATCGACGCCGCCGCCGTGGTCCCGGAGGCCGCGGGCGCCCCGCTCCTGGAGGTGCACGTGCTGATCCGCCCGCGCGCGGGCGGCTTCGTCCACTCCCGCGACGAACGCGACCTCATGGCGCGCGAGACGGTCCTCGCCGTCGACGCGGGAGCGGACGGCGTCGTCGTCGGCGCGCTGCGGAAGGACGGCACGGTGGACGACGACGCCGTGCGGGCGCTCGTCGCGGCCGCCGCCGACGCCGAGGTCACGTTCCACCGCGCGTTCGACGTCGTCCCCGATCCGCTCGCGGCCCTCGACCTGCTCGCGGAGCTGGGCGTCACGCGGGTCCTGACCTCGGGCGGGGCCGCGCGAGCGGCCGACGGCGCCGCACGGCTCGCCGAGCTTGCCACGCACAGCGCGGACGTCGGCATCGAGATCATGGCGGGCGGCGGCGTCGGCGTCGAGGACATCCCGGCGCTCGCGGCCGCGGGCGTCGACGCGATCCACCTCAGCGCGCGGCGTCTGGTGTCCGACGACGGCGGGCCGGGTGGCGGTGGCGCCTCCGGCTACGAGACGACCGATCCGGAGCTGGCCCGTGCTGCGGCGACGGCGATCCAGGAGCTGCGGCTGCGGTAGCGAGGCCGGGCCGGCGCGGGCGATCCGCGGGCCGCGACGCCGGTGGCGATGCCGGCCGTGAGGCCGGCTGCGACGCCGGTCAGGGTGGCCGGGGCGGCCCCGCCGTCGTGCGACGATTTCCGCATGTCCTACGAGATCCGGCCCGTCCGTGCCGCCGAGTGGCGCGAGATCCGTGACCTGCGCATGTACGCCCTGCAGGACGAGATGGCGCCGCTCGCCTTCTTGTCCACCCACGAGGAGGAGTCCGCGTACTCCGACGAGTTCTGGCGCGAGCGCGCCCGGACGTCGTCGGTGGACTTCGGGCCCGAGGCGGTCGCGCGGCAGTTCGTCGCCGTGGCCGGCGACGGCGAGTGGGCCGGGACCACGGTCACGCTGATCGAGCGCGCCGGGCAGCAGGATTTCGAGGGCCGGACGATCGAGCACGACGGCGCGCACGTCGTGGGCGTGTACCTCCGGCCGGAGCACCGGGGCAGCGGCGTGATCGACGGGCTGTTCGACGCGGCGCTCGGGTGGGCCCGCGAGGGCGGGCTCGACCGGGCGCGGCTGCTGGTGCACCGCGACAACCCGCGCGCCCAGGGCGCGTACCGGCGGCAGGGCTTCGTGCCGACCGGCATCGCGTTCACGGGCAAGATGGGGCCGGAGCTGGAGATGGCGCGCGAGTTGTGACGTATCTCACGCGTTTGCGCTGATGCTCCCGGCTCAGCCCGCGCGCGGCGGCGCCGTGCTCGCCCGCTCCACCAGCCGGGTGGGCAGGCGGGTGTGGTGGCCGGTGCGCGGGGCCTCGCTGTCGATCAGCGCGATGACCATGCGCAGCGCCTCCGCGCCCATCTCGTGCAGCGGCTGCGCGACCGTGGTGAGCGGCGGCTGGGCGGCTGCCGCCTCCGGGACGTCGTCGTACCCGACCACCGAGAGGTCCTCCGGCACGCGCAGTCCCAGCTCCTGGGCGACCTCGACGACGTGCAGGGCGGAGAGGTCGTTGGCGGCGAAGACGGCGGTGGGCCGGTCGGGGCGGTCCAGGAGTTCGTGCGCCGGGCGGTCCGAGAGGTCCGGGCGGTACCCGCCGGTGAGGACCAGGCTCGGGTCGACGGTGAGCCCGGCGTCGCTCATCGCCTGGCGGTAGCCGAGCTCGCGCAGGCGTGCCGACTCCAGGTCGCGGCGTCCGCCGAGGTGGCCGATCCGGGTGTGGCCCAGCTTGATGAGGTGCTCGGTGGCCAGGCGCGCGCCCGCGAGGCTGTCGGAGTCGACCGTCGCGGGGCCCGTCGGGCCCGTGTGCGGGTCGATGGCGACGACGGGCACGCTCTCGTTCATCGGGACCTGGACCGTGGGCGTCACGATCACGGCGCCGTCGATCAGCGTGCCGCCGAGCCGGGAGAGCGAGCGCCGTTCCCAGCCCACGCGGTCCGAGGTGTCGCCGCCGCCGGAGTAGGCCAGGAGCTCGTAGCCGGTGCCCTCGACCGCCTTGGAGATGGCCTTGAGCAGCTCGGTGCTGAACGGCTCGAACTCGGCGACGAGCACCCCGATCACGTTGGTGCGCCGGCGCCGCAGGCTCCGGGCCACCAGGGAGGACTCGTACCCGAGCTGGTCCACCACCTCCAGGACGCGGCTCGCCGTCGCCTGCGCGACGCCGTACCGCCCGTTGACCACCTTGGAGACCGTCGCGACGGAGACCCCCGCGGCGCGCGCGACATCGGTGATCGTCACCCGGCCGGGCCGGACGACAGCGGGCTCGCCCGCGCCGGATCCGGGGCTGCCGGGGCCGCCCGCCCTGTTCAGGCGCTCGCCCTCGGGCGCGTCCGGGGGCGTCGACATCGATGTCGACGCGTCGTCTACTTGCTCGGATCCAGGTCTGCCTGGAAAATTGGTACTGCTCTGCACGAAGGAGACACTACCTTGGTCCCGGATATGCGTCCTCCGGGGCCTGCTGTTCTGAAATCGTTATCGAAAACGTTTGACGAAACGTTGTGTCGCCTGCCACAGTCCTCGGTGACAGGCTTTTACTGTCAACCAGTCGATGAAGACCAGACCAAGGGGTTCCACGATGACGAGGATGAAGCGAAGCGCAGCCGCTCTCGCACTCGGCTCGGCCGTCGCGCTCGTCGCGACCGCATGTGCAGGCCAGGCCGGTGGTGGCGGCGGCAACGAGGAAAACGCCGACGCGAAGACCATTACCTGGTGGCACAACTCGAACACCGGCGAGGGCAAGGAGTACTACGACAAGCTCGCCGCCGACTTCGAGGCGGAGAACGGTGTCAAGGTCGAGGTCAGCGCCATGGCGCACGAGGACATGCTGACCAAGCTCCAGGCCGCGTTCCAGTCCGGTGACGACGAGCAGATCCCCGACGTGTACATGAGCCGGGGCGGCGGCGAGCTGCTGAACGACGTCGAGGGCGGCGTCGTCCGCGACCTCACGACGGACGCGGCCGAGGAGATCGAGAAGATCTCGGCGTTCGCCGGCCAGTACGAGGTCGAGGGCAAGGTCTATGCCCTGCCCTACACGATGGGCATCGTCGGCTTCTGGTACAACACGGATCTCTTCGCGGAGGCCGGGATCGACGAGGTCTCGCCGAACCCGACCATCGAGGAGTTCTACGGGTACGTCGAGGCCCTCGACAAGGCCGGCATCACGCCGCTGTCGGTGGGCGCGAAGGACCTGTGGCCCGCGGCCCACTACTGGTACTACTCGGTCGTCCGCGAGTGCGCGTTCGAGACCGTCGAGGCGGCCATCGAGTCGAAGGACTACTCGGACCCGTGCTTCGTCAAGGCCGGTGAGGACCTGCAGGGCATCATCGAGAAGGAGCCGTTCAACAAGGGCTACATGGCCACGGACGCCCAGAGCCTCGAGGGTGCGTCGGGCCTGCTCGCGACCGAGAAGGTCGGCATGGAGCTGGCCGGTCACTGGGAGCCGGGCGTCGCGGGCGGTCTGCGCGAGGACGGCCAGGTCCCGGAGTTCCTGGACTGGTTCGCCTTCCCGACGTTCGACGGCCAGGCCGGCGAGCCGGCCGACCAGATGGGTGGCGGTGACGCCTGGGCCGTCTCGGCCGGCGCGCCCGACGCCGCGGTCGACTTCGCCAAGTACCTGCTGTCGGACGACGTGCAGATCGGTTTCGCCGAGCTCGACATGGGCCTGCCGACCAACCCGGCGGCGACCGGCTCGCTGAAGAACGAGGCCCTGAAGGGCCTGATCGAGGTTCGTGACGCCGGCGGCAACACGCAGCTCTACCTCGACACGCGCCTGGGCCAGTCCATCGGTGAGCCGATGAACCAGGAGATCGTGAAGATGTTCGACGGCCAGGCCGAACCGCAGGACATCGTCGACGCCATCCAGCAGGCCGCGGAAGCGGAGTGATCGACGTGGCAGACGACGTGACCACCCCTGTGGCCGCCTCGCCTGCGACGTCCCCCGCACCGGGTCCCGCCGCTCGTGCCACCACGGCACGAGCGGCGGGGCCCGGTGGCGGCCGGCGTCGCGGCGCGCGCTCGCAACTTCGCAAGCGCCTCGAGATCGTGTTCTTCGTGGCGCCTGCCCTGCTGCTCTTCCTGATGTTCGTGCTCGTGCCGATGGCCACCGCCGTGCAGATGTCGGTGTACAAGTGGAAGGGCATCGGCCCCCTGGTCGACTTCGTCGGCCTCAAGAACTACGTCACGGTGCTCACCAGCGAGGCCTTCACCGAGGCGCTCGTGCACAACCTGATCGTCGTGGTGCTGTCGATCGCGATCCAGCTCCCGCTCGGGCTCGCCATCGCGCTGCTGCTGAACCGCGAGATGTGGGGGCAGGGCATCCTGCGCACCATCATCTTCGTCCCGTACGTGCTGGCCGAGGTCGTCGCCGGTGTCATCTGGGCGCAGCTGCTGGTCCCGGAGTACGGCGTCCTGGACGCGATCTCCGCCGCGATCGGGCTCCCGACCCCGGAACAGGGCTGGCTCGGCGACAGCGAGCTGGCCCTCGGTACCGTGATGGTCGTCCTGACCTGGAAGTACCTGGGCCTTGCCGTCATCCTCTTCCTGGCCGGCCTGCAGGGCGTGCCGGAGGAGCTCTACGAGGCCGCGAAGCTCGACGGCGCCTCGTGGTGGCAGGTCCAGCGCCGCATCGCCATCCCGCTGCTCGGCCCCACGCTGCGCACCTGGGCCTTCCTCTCCATGATCGGCTCGCTCCAGCTCTTCGACATGGTGTGGATCCTCACGCGCGGCGGCCCCGCCAACGCGACGAGCACGATGGCGACCTTCCTCATCACGGAGGGCACGGAGCGCAACAACTTCGGGACGGCCGGCGCGGCCTCGGTCATCCTTTTCGTCATCGCGCTGACCATGGCCGTCCTGTACCAGCAGCTGATCATGCGCCAGGACACCCGGTCGGACGTTCCCCGGGTCGCACGGAGGAGGAGCCGATGAGCACCGACACGCTGAACGACCTCTCCCTCCCGCCGACGACGGCGCCGCGCCGGCGCCGGAAGACGCCCGTGCGCCTGACCAGCATCATGGTCTACGGCATCGCGCTGGTCGTCGTCGCGGTCACGCTCGGCCCGGTGCTCTACGGCGTGCTGGGCGGGTTCCGCACCAACGCCCAGATCGCCGAGAACGCCGCCGCGCTGCCCTCTCCGTGGGTGTTCGACAACTACGCGGGCGTGCTGTCCAGCCCCGACTTCTGGCAGTACACCTGGAACTCGACGGTGATCGCGCTGATCACCACCAGCGTCGTGGTGGTGCTGGGCGTCATGGCGGCCTACCCGCTGGCCCGCTACGAGTTCAAGGGCCGCGAGGCGCTGTTCATGGTGTTCGTGATCGGGCTGCTGTTCCCCGCCACGGTCGCCATCGTGCCGCTGTACATCCTCGTCACGCAGAACCTCGGCCTGGCGAACACCTGGATCGGCGTCGCGCTGCCGCAGGCGGCGTTCGCGCTGCCGGTGACGGTCGTGATCCTGCGCCCGTTCCTCATGGCCCTGCCCAAGGAGCTGGAGGAGGCGGCGATGCTCGACGGGACGAGCCGCATCGGCTTCTTCTTCCGCATCCTGATCCCGCTGTCGGGGCCGGGCCTGGTGACCGTGGGCGTGCTCGCGTTCGTCGGCTCGTGGAACGCCTACCTGCTGCCGCTGCTCCTGCTGCAGTCGGAGATGCGGACGCTGCCGCTGGGCGTCGCCGACTTCTCGACGGAGCACTCGGTGAACACCGCGGGCGTCTTCGCCTTCACGTCGCTCGCGATGATCCCCGCGCTGGTGTTCTTCCTGGCCATGCAGCGACGGATCGTCAACGGACTCCAGGGTGCCGTCAAGGGCTGATGAGAACCGTATCGATCACCCTCCAAGGTTCCCCGCACACGCAGAAAGGACAGGTCCGATGACGGATCTCGAAACGGCCCTGCCCGCGATGCCCGAGGTGTCTCAGCGCGTGCAGGACCTGCTCGCCGAGATGACCCTCGAGGAGAAGCTGGCGCAGATCGTCGGTTACTGGCTGGACCAGGGCGGCAACGTCGTCGCGCCCATGCAGGGCGAGATGACGGCCGGCCAGGGGTCGGGCGAGCTCGCCGAGATCACCAAGCACGGCCTCGGTCAGTTCACCCGGGTGTACGGCACGCGCCCGGTCGATCCCGCGGAGCGGGCGGCCTGGCTGTGGAACGAGCAGCGCCGCCTCAAGCGGGAGACCCGGCTGGGGATCCCCGCGCTGGTGCACGAGGAATGTCTCACGGGCCTCGCCGCCTGGCAGGCCGCGACGTTCCCGACGCCGCTGGCCTGGGGCGCCTCGTTCGACCCCGGGCTCGTGGCCGAGATGGGCGGCGCCATCGGCGACTCGATGCGCGAGCTGGGCGTGCACCAGGGCCTCGCGCCCGTGCTGGATGTCATCCGTGACGCCCGCTGGGGACGCGTCGACGAGTGCATCGGCGAGGACCCGTACCTCGTGGGCACCATCGGCACGTCGTACGTGCGCGGGCTGCAGGACGCCGGCGTGCACGCCACCCTGAAGCACTTCGCCGGGTACTCGGGCTCCAAGGCCGGGCGCAACCACGCCCCGGTGAGCGCGGGCCCGCGCGAGATGGCCGACACCTTCCTCCCGCCGTTCGAGATGGCGGTGCTGGACGGCGGCGTGCGCTCGGTCATGGCCGCGTACAACGAGGTCGACGGCGTCCCGCTGCACTCCTCGCAGCGGTACCTCACCGAGGTGCTGCGCGGGCAGTGGGGCTTCGACGGCGTCGTCGTCGCCGACTACTTCGGCGTCGCGTTCCTCACGGTCATGCACGGGATCGCCGCGGACCGCGGAGCGGCCGCGGCGCAGGCGCTGGTCGCGGGCGTCGACATCGAGCTGCCGTCCGGTGACGCCTACCTGGAACCGCTCGCGGAGCAGGTGCGCGCGGGGACGCTCGACGAGCGGTACGTGGACCGCGCGGTGCTCCGCCTGCTCGCGCAGAAGGAGTCGCTCGGGCTGCTCGAGGCGGACGCCTTCGAGGGCGAGCCGCCCGTGGAAATCGATCTCGATTCCCCGCGGCACCGGGACATCGCCCGGCGCCTCGCCGAGGAGTCGGTGGTGCTGCTGGCGAACGACGGCGTGCTGCCGCTGACCACGGCCGACGGCGCGACGCCGCGGATCGCGGTCATCGGCCCGAACGCCGCCCGGCCCGAGGCACTGATGGGCTGCTACTCCTTCGCCAACCATGTGCTCGCTCATCACCCCGGTGTGGAGATCGGTTTCGAGATCCCCTCGGTGCTCGAGGCACTGCGCGGTGAGCTGCCCGGCGCGGAACTCACGTTCGCGGAGGGCTGCGCCGTGGAGGGCGACGACACCTCCGGTTTCGCGGACGCCGTCGCGGCGGCCGGGGCCGCCGAGGTCGCCGTCGTCGTCGTCGGTGACCAGGCCGGCCTGTTCGGGCGCGGCACGGTCGGCGAGGGCAACGACAGCGAGTCGCTCGACCTGCCGGGCGTCCAGCGCGAGCTCGTCGAGGCGGTCGCCGCGACCGGCACGCCGGTCGTGATGGTGCTGCTCACGGGCCGTCCGTACAGCATCGGCTGGGCGCTGGACGACGACGCCGCGGAGCCGGGCACCGGTTCCGCGCGGCCCGCGGCCGTGCTCCAGGCGTTCTTCCCGGGCGAGGAGGGCGGCACCGCCGTCGCCGGCGTCCTGACCGGGCGGGTCAACCCGTCCGGCCGGCTGCCGGTCTCGCTCCCGCGCAGCACGGGCGCCTCGCCGTACTCGTACCAGCACCCGATCCTGGGTGGCCCGTCCGAGGTGACGAGCACCGACCCGACGCCCGCGCGGCACTTCGGGTTCGGGCTGTCGTACACGAGCTTCGAGCGGGAGCTCGTGTCGGTCGACGCCGAGGTGGCGGCGGGCGGGTCGTTCCGGGCCGTTGTTCGCGTCACGAACACGGGGGCCGTGGCCGGGGCCGACGTCGTGCAGCTGTACGGGCACGACGTCGTGGCCTCCGTCACGCGGCCGACCGTGCAGCTGCTCGGCTACCGGCGCGTGACGCTCGAGCCGGGCGCCTCGGCCGAGGTGGCCTTCGAGGTGCCGACGCAGCGGTTCGCGTTCTCGGACCGGGAGCTCGTGCGGATCGTCGAACCCGGCGACGTCGAGGTCTGGGTGGGCGCGCACGCCGGCGAGAGCGTCGTCAAGGTGGTCGCCGAGGGGATCGCGGACACCGACGACGCGAAGGCGTCGGCGGACGGGGCGCCGTCGCCGGCCGGTGCCGGCGCGGCGCGGCACACGCTGCGGATCACCGGCGAGGTGCACCGGGTGACGACGTCCGACCGGCGCTGGGTGGACGCGACGGTGACGCCGGCCTGAGCCGTGGCCTGACCTGACCGCCGAGGTGGCGGGCTCCCCCGGTGGGAGCCCGCCACCTCGGCGTTTCTCCGCCGCTGGCTCGCGGTTGGGCAGGGCTTTGGGAATGATTTAAGAATGAATTTCACCCCGTGGCGGGAATGGGGGGTGAAATCGATGAAATGGGTTTCTTGGATGTTGTCGGAAAGGGATAAAGTCCGGGTGTCTCCCCCCGCCGTCGGCGGGCCGGCGGCCCTGTCAGGGCCCTTCCAGCACCCCCCGGAGAGCATTCATGAACCCCATCTTCACGCGCGCCGTCGCGTGTGCGGCGGCCGTCGTGGTCCTGGCGACGCCGGGTACCGCCGTCGCCGCACCGCCCGGTGACGGCGCGGGGCAGGCGACTGCCCGTAGCTTCCTTCCCGCCTCGCCGGGGCGCGACGGCACGGCGTCGCGGCCCGTGCCCGTCCGCGTGCCGGCGCAGGAGAAGATCACGTCCGCCGCGGTCAAGAAGTTCGACCAGCAGGGCACCACGGACTTCTGGCTGCGCTTCGGTGACACGCCGGACCTGTCGGCGGCCTACGGGATCGCGGACTGGGCGGCGCGCGGGCAGTACGTCGTCGACACGCTGAAGGCAGCCGCCGAGCAGTCGCAGGCGGGCGTGGTCGCGGAGCTCGAGGCCGCGGGCGTCTCCTACGAGACGCAGTGGGCGTCGAACGCGATCCTCGTGCACGACGGGTCGCTGGAGCTCGCGACGGAGCTCGCCGCCGACGCCGAGGTGACGCAGGTGCGTCCGACGGTGACGTACGCGGCGCCGGCACCGGTCGAGGCGACCCCCGTGCAGGAGACGGCGGACGAGGGCGCGCCCGCGGGCACGCTGGCCACGGGGACGCCGACGAGCGGCATCTCCGCCGTCAACGCCGATGACCTGTGGGCCATGGGCTTCACGGGCCAGGGCATCGTCGTCGGCGGCCTCGACACGGGCGTGAGCAGGGCGAACGCGTCCATCGCGGACTCCTGGCGCGGCGCGAGCGGCGGCGCGGACTACGACTGGTTCGACGCGGCCAGGACCGGGCGGACCGTCCCGGGCGACTCCGACGGTCACGGCACCCACACCATGGGCACGATGATCGGCGGGACGAAGTACTGGAACGGCGAGTCCCGCCGGTTCGGCGTCGCGCCGGGCGCCGAGTGGATCGCCGCGAACGGCTGCGCGGGCCGGTGCGCGGACACGAGCCTGATCCGCGGCGGCCAGTGGCTCCTCGAGCCGACGCGCCGGGACGGCAGCGACCCGGACCCCGCGATGCGCCCGCACGTCGTGAACAACTCCTGGGGTGCGTCGTTCTCGACCGACCCGTTCATGGAGGACGTCGTCACGGCCTGGGAGGCCGCGGGGATCTTCGCCGTCTTCGCCAACGGGAACGACGGCGAGGCGGGCTGCGAGAGCTCCGGTACGCCCGGCTCGCGTTCGGCGTCGTACTCGGTGGGTGCGGTGACCTCGGGCGGGACCGTCGCGCCGTTCTCGTCGCGCGGTCCGGGGCAGAGCGGCGCGGTGAAGCCCGACGTCACCGCCCCGGGCGTCGGGGTGCTCTCCGTCACGGCCGACGGCTCGATGGTGAAGTGGGACGGCACCTCGATGGCCGCCCCGCACGTCGCGGGCGCCGTCGCGCTCCTGTGGGACGCCGTGCCGGCGCTCGTCGGTGACGTCCAGCGGACCCGTGCGCTCCTGGACGACGGCGCGCGGGACCCGTCGACCTCCGCGGCGCTCGCCTGCGGCGGCACCCTGGACGACAACAACGTCTACGGCGAGGGCCGCCTGGATGTCGCGAGGTCGTACCAGCTGGCGCAGTCGATGGAGTTCTCCGCGACGCAGGCCCCCGAGATCACGGGTACGGCGAAGGTCGGCGCCACGCTGACGGCCGTGGCCGACGGCGCCGCCTGGACGCCCGCGGCGACGCTCACGTACCAGTGGTACCGCGGCGACCAGATGATCTCGGGCGCGACGCGGAGCACGTACCAGCTCCGGCCCGACGACCTGGGCCGCCGCGTCAAGGTGGCGGTCCTGGGCCGCGCCCCGGGATACCTGCCGACCGAGGTCGACAGCGCGCAGACGGAGCTGGTCGCGAAGGGCACGATGAACGGCAGCCCCTGGATCAGCGGCGCCGTGCGGGTGGGCGGGACGCTCCTGGCGAAGGCCGGGACCGACTACCCCTCGGGCGCGCGGTTCCGGTACCAGTGGAGGTCCGACGGCGCGGCGATCTCGGGCGCGACGGGCTTCGCCTACGTCCCGACGTCGTCGAGGCGCGGCACGGAGATCTCGGTGACGGTCACCGCCAGCCGCAAGGGGTACGACGACGCGACCACGACGGTCGGCGGCGGCACCGTGGGCAGGGGCACGTTCGACCCGGAGCAGCCCTACATCTCGGGTGCCGCGGCCCCGGGCGCGACCGTGTACGCGAAGGTCCCGGCCTGGACGCCGTCGGCGAGCGTCCTCAAGTACCAGTGGCGGCTGAACGGCAACGCGATCTCCGGCGCGCGGGGTTCCTCGTACCGGGTGCAGTCCTGGCAGAAGGGCAAGACGCTGTCGGTCCGGGTCGAGGGCCTGCGCACCGGTTACGCGACCGAGGCGAGCGTCTCCCGGGGGCTCGTCGTCGGCAGGGCGTTCTCGTCGTCGCCGAGCCCGCGGATCTCGGGCAGCAAGGCCGTCGGCCGGAAGCTGACGGCGAGCGTGGGCACCTGGAAGCCGGGGCCGTCGGGCCTGAGCTACCAGTGGTACGCGGACGGGCGCCCGATCTCCGGCGCGACCGGGAGGTCGCTCGCCCTGAAGGGCCCGCAGTACGGCAGGCGCATCAGCGTCACCGTGACGGCCAGGCGGTACGGGTACGCGTCCACGACCCGCACCAGCGACCGGACCTCGGCGATCGGGCGGCCCGCCGTCGGCATCACGTCGGCGGAGAACGGCTGGCTGGTCGGCTGGGACAGCGTTCCGCCCGGGACGTACATCGCCCAGGCGGGGACGTCGTCGTGCGTCTGGGAGCGCATCTCGTCGGACTTCGAGCTGCTCGGCCAGGACTTCGGGTACGGGCAGCGGATCCTCACCCTGAAGCCGAGCGACTACGCGGTCTGGAGCGACGGGTGCGGCGACTGGCGGCCGTACTACGCGGGGATGGCGGAGCGGCGGCGGAGCACGGCGTCGGACGGCGTCTACGTCGTGGGTGACCACCTGGAGCGCGGCACCTACGTGACGGCCGGGCCGCCCTCGGGCGGGAGCTGCTACTACGCGCTTCTCTCGGCCACGACCGGCAACGTGTCGCGCTCGCACGTCATCCGCGAGGCCCGGCCGACCGAGCCGACGACGGTCACGATCCCGGAGGGCGCGCGCGCCTTCGAGACGGGCGGCTGCGCGTGGACCCGCGTCAGCTGACCGGCCTCGGATGAGCGGTCGCTGATCGGACGGGCACCGGCCGGGGTGGTGGATTCCATGGCGAATCCACTACCCCGGCCGTTCTCGTCGGTGGAGAATGGGGCGATGCGAGTCGACGTGTGGCTGTGGGCCGTCCGGTTGTTCAAGAGCCGTTCGGGGTCGGCCGCCGCGTGCCGGGCCGGGCGGGTGCGGATCAACGGGAAGCCCGCCAAGGCGGCGTCGTCCGTCGTCGCCGGCGATCGCGTGACGTGGCGCGATCCGCTGCGGGGGCGCGACGTCGAGGTCGTGGAGCTCCTCGCCAAGCGCGTGGGCGCGCCGCTCGCCGTCAAGGCGTACCTCGATCACAGCGAGCCGCTGCCGACGCGGGTCGAGCGCGAGGCCGTCGGCGTGCGCGACCGCGGGACCGGGCGCCCCACCAAGCGGGAGCGCCGCGACATCGACCGGCTTCGCGGGCGCCGCTGAGCGACGCTGCGCGGGTGAAGCCGCGGGACCGGGACCGGGAGCCGTCGTCAGCCCGGCTCGACGACCTTCAGGTGAAACCCGAGGGCGACCTTCTGCAAGGACGCGAGAGGCGTGTCGCCGTTGTGCCGGCTGATCTGGCGCAACATCGACCCTGAGGCGGCGAGCAGCGCGACCATGACGTCGCGGGCCTCGCCCCGGCTGCGGAGCGCCTCGGTCAGGAGATCCTGGACCAACGGCGCGGCCAGGCCCTTCTCCTCCGCGTCCAGCAGTGCGGTGAGGAGAGCGATCGACAACGAACTGCCCTGGACGCTTGCCATGCGGCCCCCTTCGTGCAAGCAGTGGAACCCATCGGCCGGTGGCCGGACCTGACGCGCCCCCTGCGCGCGTCCGATCGTGGCACCTGTGTATCGCATCCAGGGGAGTCACGCCTGCTGAGAGTTGATTTTCTCCGCACCCAGGTGCTGCCCGGGGGCAGCCGTACGGGCCGACGGCGTGGTGCCACGCCGACTGCCACGTCCCACTGAACCGGATTAGACCGGCAAAACGGAGCCACGTCCAGGCAATCCGCGGGTGAAATCTGCGGATTTCACCCGGTGAGCTGGGGCAATCTCGCTTGACCGGCGGACGCCCGGCCGACAAGGGTTCTCCGGGACGCGCCGCCGATCGGCAGCGGCGCGGCACGACATGAGAACAGGTGGACTACCGCTGATGGACCCGCGCAGGAAGATGCCCGTGCCTGCGGCAGCGAAGGCGGTGGCCGGCGCCCTCGCCGTCGTCGTCTCGCTGATCGGCACGGCGCCCGGTACGACCGCGACGGCGGCTCCCGCCGCACCCCCCGCCCCGGACCCGGTCCACGCCCCCGTCGCGGCGGCGCCGGCGCCGGCGGTCCGGCTCCCCGCGCTCGTCGCGGACGGGCTGGCCGAGGAATCGCACAGCCGTTACGTGTACGACGGCAGGACGCAGACGGTCCGCGTCACGGTCAGCACGACCATCCGCAACGCCAAGCCTGACGTCGGGCTGCGGTACTGGTACTGGAACCGGCACGGCATCCCCGTGCCGCGCAGCGCGCAGGACGTCCGCGCCACGAGCGGCGGCAGCGGCCTGACCGTGGCCTACGAGTCCACCGAGGACCCCGGCACGAAATGGGCGATGGCCTCGTTCGCCCCGCTGCTCTACGGGCAGACCCGGTCCATCCAGTGGAGCTACACCATCGCGGGCGAGCCCATCCGCTCGAAGGGCTACACGCGGGTCGGCAAGGGGTACGCGACCTTCATGACCCAGGCGGTCGGCGACCCCGGGGCGGTGAGCGTCGAGGTCGACGTCCCCCGGGAGATGGAGTTCACGAGCGTGAACGCCTCGTTCTCCGAGAAGAGGTCGGGTGACCGGACCGTCTGGACGGCGCGCGAGGTCACCGACGGATACGGGATCTGGAGCCCGGTCTCGCTCCGCAACGCGGGTGCGAGCGACAAGACGAAGGTCAAGGTCGGCGGCCAGGAGCTCACGCTGCTCAGCTTCCCCGGCGACACGAGATGGACGGCCTTCGCCAAGGCGACGCTCCGCAAGGGCCTCCCCGTGGTCGAGAAGACGATCGGCCAGGACTGGCCGGGCGGGCTCAAGGAGATCCGCGAGGACGTCTCCCCGGAGGTGGTCGGGTTCGCCTGGTACGACACCAGGCACGAGGAGATCGTCGTCGACGAGGACCTGGACGAGCAGCTGTTCCTCCACGAGCTGACCCACACCTGGGTGAACGGCGACTCGGTCGAGGGCCGGTGGCTCGTCGAGGGCCTGACGGAGGCGGTCGCGCGCCGGGTCGTGCGCCAGCTCGGCGGCAAGGTGGACGAGCAGGACGTCGCGCGCGACGCGGACGCCGCGGTCGCGCTGGCCGACTGGGGCGGGTTCACGGACTTCCGGGACGTCGACCACGCCCGCGAGCGCTACGCCTACGCGGCGGCCCCCGCGACCGTCGAGAAGCTCGTCGCCGGCCTCGACGACAAGCAGTTCGCGGACCTGGTCTCCGCCCTGCTCGACGGGGAGTCCGCGTACCTGGACACCACGGAGCGGACGCTGAAACCGGCCGACTGGCGGCGCCTCCTCGACCTGATCGAGGACCGGACGGACGTGCAGGACGCCCAGAAGATCCTCGCCAAGTGGGTGCTCACGGACAAGCAGAAGGCCGAGCTCCCGGCCCGCGCCAAGGAGCGCGAGCAGTACCTCGCCTACGACGAGGCCGACGGCGCCTGGACGCCGCCCGAGGGCCTGCGCTTCCGGATGACGACCTGGGACTTCAAGGAGGCGGCCGCGGAACGCAAGGCGCTCGCGGACGTTCCCGGCGCCGCCCGCCGGGTGCAGGACGCCGCCGCGGCCGGCGGTTTCCCGGCGCCGTCGGCCCTCCAGGAGATGTACGAGACGGCGACGCTCACGTACGAGTACGCCGTGCTCCGCGAGACGATCCCCCGCGCCGCGGGCATCACGGAGCGGGTGAGCGACGTCGTGCGCCGGGTCGGCGCGACCGGCGATCCGTTCACCGAGCTGGGCGAGACCGTGCTGGGAGTGCGTGCCGGGGCCGACGCCGCCGTCCGTGACCTGGACGCCGGCCGGCTGACGGACGCGGACGAGGGTGCCGCGCGGACCGCGCAGCTCGCGGGCCTGGCGCTCTGGGTGGGGATCGGGGTGGTGCTGCTCGCCCTCGGCGCGGTGCTGCTGGTGGTGCTGCTGATCCGCGGGGGACGACGCCGCCGCCGGGTGGCTGCGTCCGTCCCGCCTGTCCCGCCTGTTCCGCCCGCTGCCGGCGTGCCCCGGGAACTCGAGGAGGTTCCCGGGAGTTGAGCCTGGCGGACTCAACTTCGGCGCCCTCGGCTTGCCAGTCCGGCGCCGGCGACCTAAGTTGAGTGCAGCAGACTCAACCCGTGCGGTGGCGGCCGTCCCGTGGCCGCCGCCGGACCCCCTGCGAAGGAGAGAACCTCATGTCCCGAGCTGTCGGTATCGACCTGGGCACCACCAACTCGGTGGTCGCCGTCCTGGAGGGCGGCGAGCCCACCGTCATCGCGAACGCGGAGGGCTCGCGCACGACGCCGTCCGTGGTCGCGTTCTCCAAGACCGGTGAGGTCCTGGTGGGCGAGGTCGCGAAGCGTCAGGCCGTGACCAACGTCGACCGCACCATCTCGTCCGTCAAGCGCCACATGGGCACGGACTGGACGCAGGACATCGACGAGAAGACGTACACGCCGCAGGAGATCTCGGCCCGCATCCTGGGCAAGCTCAAGCGCGACGCCGAGGAGTACCTGGGCGAGCCGGTCACCGAGGCCGTCATCACCGTCCCGGCGTACTTCAACGACGCCGAGCGCCAGGCCACGAAGGACGCCGGCCAGATCGCGGGCCTGACGGTGCAGCGCATCGTCAACGAGCCCACGGCGGCGGCGCTCGCGTACGGCCTGGACAAGGGCAAGGAGGACGAGCTGATCCTCGTCTTCGACCTGGGCGGCGGCACGTTCGACGTCTCGCTGCTCGAGGTCGGCAAGGACGAGGACGACTTCTCCACCATCCAGGTGCGCGCCACCTCGGGTGACAACCGCCTGGGCGGTGACGACTGGGACCAGCGCGTCGTCGAGCACCTCATCAAGCAGGTGAAGAACTCCTCGGGCGTGGACCTGTCGAAGGACAAGATCGCCCTGCAGCGCCTGCGCGAGGCCTCCGAGCAGGCGAAGAAGGAGCTCTCCTCCGCGACGAGCACCAACATCTCGATGCAGTACCTGTCGATGAGCGAGAACGGCCCCATCCACCTGGACGAGAAGCTCACGCGGGCGCAGTTCCAGCAGATGACCCAGGACCTCATCGACCGCACCAAGGAGCCGTTCCACGCGGTCATCCGCGACGCGGGCATCTCCGTGGCGGACATCGACCACATCGTGCTCGTGGGCGGCTCCACCCGCATGCCCGCGGTGACCGAGGTCGTCAAGGAGCTCACGGGCGGGAAGGACCCCAACAAGGGCGTCAACCCGGACGAGGTCGTGGCCGTGGGTGCCGCGCTGCAGGCCGGCGTCATCTCGGGTGACCGCAAGGACGTCCTGCTCATCGACGTGACCCCGCTCTCGCTCGGCATCGAGACCAAGGGCGGCGTCATGACGCGGCTCATCGAGCGCAACACCGCGATCCCGACCAAGCGCAGCGAGGTCTTCTCCACCGCGGACGACAACCAGCCGTCCGTGGCGATCCAGGTGTTCCAGGGCGAGCGCGAGTTCACCCGCGACAACAAGCCGCTGGGCGTGTTCGAGCTCACCGGGATCGCCCCGGCCCCGCGCGGCGTGCCGCAGATCGAGGTCACGTTCGACATCGACGCCAACGGCATCGTGCACGTGTCCGCGAAGGACCGCGGCACGGGCATGGAGCAGTCGATGAAGATCACCGGCGGATCGGCCCTCCCCAAGGACGACATCGACCGCATGGTCAAGGACGCCGAGGCGCACGCCGAGGAGGACAAGAAGCGGCGCGAGGACGCGGACACCCGAAACCAGGCCGAGGCCTTCGCGTACTCGATGGAGAAGCAGATCGCGGACAACCGTGACAAGCTCCCGGCGGACGTCGTGTCCGAGGTCGAGGCGGACGTCGCCGCGGTGAAGACCGCCCTGGAGGGCGAGGACGCCGCCGCCGTGAAGTCCGCCTACGAGAAGCTCGGGGCCTCCTCCCAGAAGATCGGCCAGGCGCTGTACGCGGCGGCCGAGTCCGAGGGCGGCCAGCCGGGCGCCGACGGCGCCCCGGCCGGTGGCGCGCCGAAGCCCGCGGCCGACGAGGACGTCGTCGACGCCGAGATCGTGGACGACGAGGCCGACAAGGACAAGAAGTGAGCGACCAGACGCCGCAGGCCTCGCCCGAGCCCGAGGGCTCGGGCGGGCGCCCCTTCGAGTTCCGGGACAAGCGCAAGGTCGACCCCGAGGCGGGCACGCCGCGCACGCCCGCGGCCGGTGCCGCGGGTGCAGCGGGCGGCGACTCCGCCGGCGGCGCCGCGGGTACGCCGGGGCCCGAGGCACCGGATGCCGCCGCGGGTGCTGGTGCGGGTGCTGGTGCGGCGGACGCCGCGGGCGCCGACCCGCTGGAGGCGCTCGACTTCGAGCCGTCCGGTGAGGCGTCCGACGACGCCGCGGTGCTCGCCGCCAAGGCGGAGGCCGCGGAGCACCTCGACGCGCTGCAGCGCGAGCGGGCCAGCTTCACGAACTACCGGAACCGCGCGATCCGCGACCAGGAGGCCGCGCGCAAGCAGGGCGTCCAGGACGTCCTCGCGGCGCTGCTTCCCGTGCTCGACGACGTCGAGCGGGCCAAGCAGCACGGCGAGCTCAGCGGCCCCATGGCCGCCATCGCCGAGAAGCTGGACCAGTCGCTCGCCAAGTTCGGCGTGGAGCGGTTCGGCCGGGTGGGCGAGGAGTTCGACCCGCAGGTGCACGACGCCCTGATGCACAACACCGACGCCGAGGCCACGAGCACGACGGTGAACCTCGTCGTCGAGCCGGGGTACAAGATCGGTGAGAAGGTCGTCCGCGCGGCCCGCGTCGGCGTCGTCGGCCCGGAGTGACGCAGGTGGCGGGCGCGGGCGGCCGGGGCCGCCCGCGCCCGCCGGAGGAGAGTGAGGTGCCGTGACCGGTCAGGACTGGATGGAGAAGGACTTCTACGCCGTGCTCGGCGTCCCCAAGGACGCCGACGACGCGACGATCAAGAAGGCCTACCGGAAGCTGGCCCGGACGCACCACCCGGACCAGAACCAGGGTGACGAGGCGGCCGAGGCCAGGTTCAAGGCCATCGGCGAGGCGTACGCGGTGCTCTCGGACGCCGAGCAGCGCCGGCAGTACGACGCGATCCGTGCCATGGCCGGCGGCGCGCGCTTCTCGGCGGGTCCGGGCGGCGGCAGCGCGAACGGCTTCGAGGACATCCTCGGGGCCATGTTCGGCGGGGGTGGCGCGGGCGCCGCGGGCGGCCCGCGCGTGCGGTACTCGCAGGGCCGGCCCGGCGGCCCGGGCGCCGCGGGCTTCGAGGACATCCTGGGCGGCATGTTCGGCGGCGCCGCGGGCGGCCCGGCCGGGTTCCGCGCGGCGGAGCGGGGCGCGGACGTCAGCGCCGCGACCACCCTGCCGTTCCGCACCGCGCTCGAGGGCGCGACGGTGGAACTCACCGTCGACGGCCGCAAGCTCACCGCGCGGATCCCCGCCGGGGTCAACGACGGCCAGAAGGTCCGCCTGCGCGGCAAGGGCCGTCCGGGTCCCGGCGGCGGCCAGCCGGGCGATCTCCTGGTCACCGTCCGGGTCGCCGAGCACCCGGTGTTCCGGCTCGACGGCGCGAACGTCCGGCTCACCCTGCCGGTGACCTTCCCGGAGGCGACGCTCGGCGCGACGGTCGAGGTCCCGACGCCGTCGGGCGAGACGGTGAAGCTGAAGCTGCCGGCGGGCACCGCGTCGGGCAAGGTGCTGCGCGCCAAGGGCCGCGGGGTGCAGACTCCGAGGAGCACGGGAGACCTGCTCGTCACGGTCCAGGTCGTCGTGCCGCAGAACCTCGGCAAGAAGGCGCGTGCCGCGCTCGACGAGTTCGTGGCGGCGAGCGACGGCACGGACCCCCGGGCTGATCTCACGGAGCGTGCCAAGGAATAGGAGACCCCATGGCGGCCGACGACGCGCCCGTCCTCACCGTGTCCCAGGCGGCCGAGCTCGCCGGGATGCATCCCCAGACCCTGCGTCAGTACGACAGGCTCGGGCTCGTCGTCGCGCGCCGCACCCGGGGCCGGGGCCGCCGCTACTCGCAGCGCGACGTCGCCCGCCTCCTGCAGGTCCAGGAACTCGCCCAGGTCGAGGGCATCAACCTCGCGGGCATCAAGCGCATCCTCGACCTCGAGGCCCACGTCTCCCAGCTGGAGACCAAGCTCGAGCAGGCCCTGATCCAGCTCCAGCAGAGCGGCCGCGTCTTCGCCGCCGGCCCGACGGGCGACGTCGTCGTCGTGCCTCGCGGGCAGCGCGTCCGGCGCGAGGAGGTCATCATCGAGGCCGGCGCCCTCAACCACGCCGAGGCCTCCCGTCGTGCCAGGTCATCCGGCGCCCTCGTGCTCTGGCGCCCCCAGCGCCGGCCGCAACGCTGATTTTCCCCATGCAATTCTTTCGTAAATAGAATTCCCGGACGTGACCCACGGCGCCGTTCAGGCAAGCCTTTCCTGCCTATCGCGGGGGGTAATTCTGGAATATGTTTGTCGGGTCACCAAGGAACACCGGGGCCGGCCCGGGAGCACCCTTCGGACCAGGGAGACGAGCATGAGCACGCTGATGGAGATGCCCGAGGTCGCCGAATGCTCGGTGGAGGGCTGCGGTTACAACCACGACCACGGCTGTCACGCCGGCGCGGTCACGATCGCCGGCCACGCCGGCGACGCGGCCTGCGCCACGTTCATCCCGCTGAGCACCAAGGGCGGCCTGGAGAAGGTCGTCGCGCACGTCGGCGCCTGCCAGCGCGGCGAGTGCGCGCACAACGACCACCTGGAGTGCACGGCAGGCTCCATCCGCGTCGGCCCGGGCCCCCAGGACCCGGCCCACGCGGACTGCCTCACCTTTCAGGCCCACTGACCGGACGCAAGGACGGCGGCGGGCACGAGACCGTGTCCGCCGCCGTCCTTGTGCCCGTCCTTGCGTCCGCTCAGCGACTCAGGTGCGCGAGCAGCATCAACGCCGCGTCGTGCGACGACGGCAGCCGCTCCAGCCACACCCGCGTGGGCCGCCGCACCTCGGCCGTCAGCCCGAGCACCTCGGCGTTCCGCTCGACGACACGCCGGAGCGCCTGACCCAGATCCGCCGTGGCGGGCCCGCGCTCGCACAGCACCGCATAGGTGGCGTCGCTGATCGCCGCCATCGGATGCCCCTCGCCGAACACCTGGTGCAACGTGCGCCCGATCGCCGCCGACCGCGCCAGCCGCTGCCAGGTGTCGAGATCGCCGATCCCGACGTCGAGCATCAGGAGGCAGTGCGTGGTGGTCACCTCGACGCCCTCGCGCTGGGCCCCGCCGTAGGTCTCGCGCAGCCGTTCCCCGAGGTACTCCCCGGTCGGCAGCCCGGTGGCGGGGTCGTGTGCGGTGACCTGCAGCGGCACCCGTTCGTGCTCCCGTACCCAGCCGACCGCCAGCGCGCGCATCACCTTGGGCGGGACGGGAAGTCCCGCGACGCCGAAGAGCACGATCACGTCGTCGAGCGCCTCGGCGATCCCCGCGCCGACCGCCGCGCGGGCAGCACCGAGCCGCTCGGCGGGTGGCTCCGCCGGCCGTTCGTCCGCCACCGCTTCCGCGAGGGCCTCGACCGCCGGGTGATACCAGTCCCCAGGACGGATCCACACGGTCGCCAGGCTTTCGTCGCGCCAGCGTTCACGCAGGCTGCGGATGGGGTTCCGCGCCTTCTGCTGTGACTCGCTCATGATTGTTGGACCCCCACGGGGATACATCATGACGCACATTCCAGGGTGAGAGTCCACTGGTCTGCGGATTTCATCCGGAGTTTCACCCTCCCGGCTACAGGCCCCGAGGGCCTATAGTCTGATCCGGCAGGTGTGTGCGCACTGTCGCCCGGCGGTGGAAATTCGGCGGGTACGGGTCCTATGGCAGGGCACGGCGGCGAGGATGGGAATGTGACGCAAGTCGATCACGGCGCAGGGGACGCGCCCAGTGACGCCGAGTTGATTCTCCAGGTCCGATCGGGAGACCGGGAGGCGTTCGGCGCGCTCTACACCCGGCACGCGTCGGCCGCCCGGGCTCTTGCGACCAAGTACGTGACGAACCCGTCCGACGCCGACGACGTCGTCGCCGACGCGTTCAGCAAGCTCTACGAGATGCTGCGCCGCGGCCTGGGCCCGGACAGCGGCTTCCGCACGTATCTGTACACCGTGGTGCGCCACCGTGCCTACGACGTCTCACGCGGCGCGACGCGTATGCGCCCGGCGGAGGACGTCGAGATCGAGGCGGCGCTCGGCAAGGTGGCCTCCCCGGAGGACCCGACCCTGCAGGGCTTCGAGCGGTCGGTGGTCTCGCGCGCGTACTTCTCGCTCCCCGAGCGCTGGCGCGAGGTGCTCTGGTACTGCCTGGTGGACGATCTCAAGCCCGCGCAGGTCGCCCCCGTGCTGGGCCTCACTCCGAACGGGGTCTCGGCGCTGCTGTACCGCGCCAAGGACGCCCTGCGTGACGGCTACCTGCAGCAGCACCTCACCCATGCGCCGTCGGACACCTGCCGCGCCGTCAACCCGCACCTCGGCGGGTACGTGCGCGGCAGCCTGTCCCGCCGCGAGAAGGCGAAGATCGAGGCGCATCTGTCCACCTGCGGCACGTGCAGCGCACTCGTGCTCGAGCTGGCCGATGTCGCGCACGGCATGAAGTGCGTCGTGGCGCCGCTGGTGCTCGGCGCCGCGGGGCTGGCGCTCGTGGGCTCCGCGATCCCGGTCGGGGCGGGCCTCGCGGGCGCGGTGAAGGCGGCGTCGTCGGCCGCGTCGACGATCGGGGCCGGTGCGTCGTCGGGAGGCGGCGCGGCAGGCGCCGTCGGCGGTGCGTCGGCGGCCGGCGCCGCGGGCGCCGGAGCGGGGACGACGACGGCCGCGGCCGGCATGGGCGCGACGGCCGCGGCCGGGTCGACCGCGACGGCAGGAGCGACCGCGGCGGCGACCGCCGGCGCGACGGCGGGTGCCGCCGGTACCGCGGGGCTCTCGCTGGTCACCGCCGCGGGCGTGGCGGGGATGACCGCCGGCGCCACGGCCGCGGGCGTCGTCGGCGCGGGTGGCGCGGCGGCGACGACCGGCGCGATCGGCGCGGGTCTCGTCACGGTCGCCACCGTCGGTGTCGTCGCGGCTCTGCAGCTCATGGGGCCGTTCGCCCCCCAGGAGGAGCAGCCCGCGGACCAGGCGCCGGCGGCGGCCGTCCAGCGGCCCGAGCCCACGCCGGCGGTGCCGGGGGCGGAGGGCGGCGGCACCGAGGCGTCGGCACCGCCCGCGGAGGAGGACCCCGCCGACCCGACCAACCTGCTCCCGGTGGCGGGCGGCAAGCTGGGCATCGCGTTCGAGGGGGCCGGCGCGGAGCTGGAACCGCGCCGCCCGCAGAACCTCGTCCTCGAACTGGTGAACACGGGTGACACCGCGACCACCGGCACCACCGTCCGGCTGCAGCTCCCCGAGGGCATGGTGCCGGCGGCCCAGGAGGGCCCGTCCGGCGCCGCGTGGAGCCGCGGGTTCGCCGCCACCACCGCCGAGGACGCCGACGACGGGGCTGACGCCCCTGCCGCCGGCCCGCCGGAGGGCGAGGGCGACACCCCGGCGACGGAGCCCGGCCAGAACGCGCCGGGCGACGACGGCGGCACCACCGGGACGGACCCGGACGGGAACGTGCCGGCCAACGGCTCGGGACCGCGGTCCGGGGAGCCCGCGACCCCGTCGTCGTCGGCCCCGTCGAAGACCGGCGGCGTGGGCACGTTCTGCACGCCCGACGCCGCCCCCGGCACGGTGCTCTGCACCGTGGGCGCGCTCGGCGCCGGCGAGGCGCACCAGATGCAGGTCACGGTCCAGGCGTGGTCCGGCGGCAGTTACCCGATCATCGCGGAGCTGTGGGCCGACGGCGTCGAGGCCCTGTCGATCGCGCTCCCGGCACGCGAGGTCTCGCCGTTCGGCCCGGAGCTCACCGCGCTGACCGACGCGACCCAGATCGCCTCGCCCGGGACGGGTGCCCTGCCGGTGCGGGTCGGCAACACGGGTGACCAGGGCGCCGCGCCGGGCTGGTCGATGACGGTCTCCCTGCCCGAGGGCGTGCGCCCGGCGGCGGTCCAGGAGGCGCTCACCTGCACGGGCGGGGAGTCGCGCACCTGGTCGTGCGCCCCGCGGGAGTCCGTGGAACTCGCCCCGGGCGCGTGGCGCGACCTGCCGCTGGCCCTGGTCGCGGTGCCACCGGACGCCCGGGCCGCCGTGGTCCCCGCCAGCGGGACGGCGAGCGTGGCGCCGGCGGGCGCCGCGGCGACCCAGAGCGCACGCGCGCGCCTGGACGTGACGACCGCCTGGGCCGGGGCCGGCGAGGGCGCCGGCAAGGTCACGGCGGTGTGCACCGAGAAGGGCGGCCTGCGGACGGCGCGGACCGAGCTCGCCGCGACCTACGCCAACACGACGCAGTACCAGGTCGCCGTCGCCCTGGAGGCCGGCGGCGCGTCGGTCGCGCACCCGGACCTCCTCGCCCCGGGCGAGAGCGTCACGCTCCGGCGTGACGAGGGCATCCGCGTTCCGGCGGGCCCGGGGAACTGGCTGCTCACCCGCACGGTGGAGGGCGTCACCTACGAGTTCCGCGTTCCCGCGGGCAGCCACGCGGGCGCCGAGTGCTACGCCCCCGCCTGGGACTCGAAGGCGAAGGCCGCCACGGTGAACGACGGCGGCGCGGTGGGCGTGCAGGGCACGCTCGCGAACACCTCGGACGAGCCGATGACCGTCAAGATGGTGGTGAACGCGAAGGCGGGCCAGCTCGCCTCGGAGACCAAGACGGTCGAGCCGGGCGCCAGCGGGACGTTCGCGGTCGCCACCGGGCAGAAGCGCATCTCCGACGGTTCCGTCTCGTTCCAGCTCGGCCGCTGGACCCCGGACCAGGACGGCGACGAGCCGGCGAGCCCGGCCAAGCCCGCGACCTCGCCGAAGGCCGCGTACCGGGGGGCCGTCGTCGCGCCGTCGTACACCGCGGAGCGCACGATGGGCGCGGAGTGCACGTACGACGCCGGGCGTCAGGTCTCGACCGGGAGGTTCCACGTCCCGGTGGACAACACCGCCTCCACGCTGCCGGTGACGTTCCGGCTCGGCGACGCGGAGCTCCAGGTGCCGCCCGGCGAGACGGGGACGCTCACCGTGTCCGTGCCGTGGGGGACCGGAACGCTGCCGCTCGTGATCGGCGCCGGCCGCACGCTGGGCGACGTGGACGTGACGTTCGGCTCGTGCGCGCAGGTGAGCTGGCCGGAGGGCGCGGTCGAGGCGGAGGTCACCGCGCAGTGCGTGGAGGGCTACGCCCACCTCGTCGCGGACGTGCGCAACTCGGGCGACGTGGCGTGGACCGCCAGGCTGGTCCGCCCCTGGTCGGGCCGGGTCAGCGAGCCGGTGCAGGTGCCCGCGCACGGTACGACCCGGCTGGCGCTCGACGGCGCCGTCTGGCTCGACCGGGACCAGCACGTGGTGCTGAAGCTCAGCCGTCACCTCGAGGGCGCCGAGCGGACGGTCGAGAAGAGCTACGCGGTACCGCCGGTCGCCTGCGAGCCGACGACCGACTGCTCCGCCGACTCGGGGGCGACCGCCTGGATCACGGCGCTCTTCGGCGGCTGCACGCCGACGCCGTCGCCCACTCCGGCCGAGCGCGGGCAGACCACGCAGACGTCCACGGACGGACACCACCAGCACCACCACGACGCGTCGCGGCCGACGCCGTCGCCCGTCGTGTCACCGGCCCCGGCGGGTACGCCCTCGGTTCAGGCCACGCCGTAGCTCAGACCACGCCGTAGAGCCGGTCCCCGGCGTCCCCGAGGCCCGGGACGATGTACGCCTTCTCGTTGAGGCGCTCGTCGACGGCGGCGACGACGATCTCCACGTTCACCCGGTCGCCGGAGGCCTCCTCGACGACCTTCAGCCCCTCGGGCGCCGCGAGCAGGCACACGGCGGTGACCTCCCGCGCCCCGCGCTCCACGACGTAGTCGATGGCCGCGACCAGCGTGCCGCCGGTCGCGAGCATCGGGTCGAGCAGGAAGACGTGCCGTCCGGTCAGGTCGTCCGGCAGGCGGTTCGCGTACGTGACGGCCTGCAGGGTCTCCTCGTCGCGCATCATCCCGAGGAAGCCGACCTCCGCCGTGGGCAGCAGGCGGGTCATGCCGTCGAGCATGCCCAGCCCGGCGCGCAGGATCGGCACGACGAGCGGGGCCGGCGCGGCGATCCGCGCCCCGGTCATCGGCTGGATCGGCGTACGGATCTCCTTCGGCTCCGTGGCGATGCCGCGCGTGGCCTCGTAGGCGAGCAGGGTGACGAGTTCGTCCACGAGGAGCCGGAAGGTGGCGGACGGCGTGGTCTCGTCCCGCAGGACGGTGAGCTTGTGGTCCACCAGGGGGTGGTCGGCGACATGCAGGCGCATGGAGGTCACGTTACCCGCGGGCTCGTAGGCTGGGCGGCATGACCGACGGCTTTCCCGGTGTGACGCTCGCCGAGCGCACGGCCACGTGGGAGCTCGCGATGGGCGCCGCGCTCGCCGAGGCGCGCGGGGCGCTCGTGTCCGACGACGTCCCGGTGGGCGCCGTCGTCCTGGACGAGAGGGGCCGCACGATCGCCGCCGGCCGCAACGAACGCGAGGCGGCGGGCGACCCGACGGCGCACGCCGAGGTCCTGGCCCTGCGTGCCGCCGCGGCGGCACGGGGGGAGTGGCGGCTGGAGGGCTGCACCCTCGTCGTCACCCTGGAACCGTGCGTGATGTGCGCGGGCGCCCTGGTCCTGGCCCGGGTCTCCCGCCTGGTCCTGGGCGCCTGGGACCCCAAGGCGGGCGCCACGGGCTCGGTCTGGGACCTGGCCCGGGACCGCCGCTCGAACCATGAGCTGGAGGTCGTCGCGGGCATCCGCGAGGCGGAGTGCGCGGCCCTCCTGAAGGATTTCTTCGAGGCGCGCCGGCCGAGCTGACGAGCAGTTCGCGGAATCCCCTCGAAAAGGCTGGCGCCGGCCGCCGTTCGGCAGTATGGTCACTATGACCAAACAGAACTCCCGAGTCGAGGTGACCGTGTCAGGCCCCATTGCCCCCGAGAACTACGACCCCTCCGCGTACCCCCCGTTCGCCGTCACCGTGGACATCGTCATCGCCACGCTGCGTGGCGGCCGGATGCACGTGCTGCTCGTCGAGCGCGGTGCCGACCCGTACCAGGGCGCCTGGGCGCTGCCGGGCGGTTTCGTCGAGCCCGACGAGGACGCCGACACCGCCGCCAAGCGCGAGCTGATCGAGGAGACGGGGATCGGCCGCTCCACCCCGGTCCACCTGGAGCAGCTCCGCACCTACTCCGACCCGGGCCGCGACCCGCGTATGCGCGTCGTGTCGGTCGCGTACGTCGCGCTCGCCCCGGACCTGCCGGATCCGGTCGCGGGGTCGGACGCCGCCGTCGCCCGGTGGTGGGCGGTGGACGACGTCGTCGACGGCGAGATCGGCCTCGCCTTCGACCACGCCCGCATCCTGTCCGACGCCGTCGAGCGGATCCGGGCCAAGCTCGAGTACGCGACGGTCGCGACGTCGTTCCTGCCGCGCGTCTTCACGCTCGGCGAGCTGCGGGCGGTCTACACGGAGGTCTGGGGCGAGGCGCTCGACCTGCAGAACTTCCGCCGCAAGGTGCTCGCCGTACCGGGCTTCGTGGAGCCCGTGGACGAGGTTCGCACCGGTGTCCCCGGTCCGCGCGCCCAGCTCTACCGCGCGGGCGACGCGACGGAGATCGTCCCGCCCTTCCGGCGTGCGCCCCACGGGGAGGGCAGATGACGCCGGATGTCGTGCTCGCCGCCGCGACCTGGGGCGATCTCGGGACGCCGCGGACGCCGGCCGGGCTGCGGGCGCTGCGCCGCGCGCTGCACCCGGACGTCTGCGCGCACCCGCGCGCGGCCGAGGCATTCGCGCACGTCACCGGCCTGTACGAGGGCCCCGACTTCCGCCTTCGCGTCGCGACGGGCCGGCGCCACGGGCCGGGCGCCCTCCTCTGGCGTCCGGAGCCCGGCTTCGAGGACCTGGCCGACGTCGCCGACCGCGCCCACCGCGCCCTCGCCGGCGTCCGGCACCCTGGCTTCTTCTCGCGCCGGGGCGCCGTCCCGGCGGCCGCGCCCCCGGCGGCGGGCGTCGTCGTGTACGACGACGGTGACGCGTCCGCGCGCTGGTGGTTCCTCGCCGACTTCCCGCGGCTCGACGCGCGGACCACGGTGTGGGTCGCCAAGCGGCTCGCCGCGGCAACGGCGCAGGCGGCCGAGGCGGGCTGGGTGCACGGTGACGTGCACGCCGGGACGGTCGTGCTGAATCCCGCCGAGCACGGGCTGCGGCTGGACGGCTGGTGGTCCGGCGTCCGGCTGGGGGAACGCCTGGAGGTCGCCCCGACGGCGCCCACCCCGCCGCGCTGGCTCGGCGGGGCGCGGGCGGACGCGCGGCTGACGGTGGCGCAGTCGGCGGCGCTGCTTCTGGCGGCCGGGGCTCCCGCGCCGGACCTCGCGGACGTGCTGCGCCGTCATGCCGCGGATCCGGGCGACCCCGCGGACCTGCTCCGCGACGTCGACCAGGTGGCGCGCCGCCTCTACGGCCGCCCGGCCTGGCACCTGCTGCGCGAACCGGACCGCCCGCCGATCTGAGCGGGCGCCGGCGACCCGGAGCACATCTCACCCGCGAAACCCCTGGCGGCGGAGGCGTCTCCGCTGGTATGGTCAGAACGACCTTATAAAAGGTGACAGTAACGAGACAGACGGCGCCCGCGGGCGCCGTCGGGCAGCGAGAAGGAGACCCACATGGGTGGCGGAAGCTGGAGCAGGGACACCTACGACGCCGTGACCGGCGGCCGCGCCGCGGCCGGCGCGACGTTCGGCTACGACGCGGCGGCCCGTCGCAGCGGCGTGTACCGGGCGCACGAGGCGCTCGACCCGACGCGGCTCAACGCGGCGGGCCGCAACATCCGGGAGTCGCGCGACGGGGACGACCACCCGGCGTCCCTGCCGATCGTCGTCGGCTTCGACTCGACGGGGTCGATGGGGTCGGTGCCGCGGGTGGTGCAGGCGAAGCTCGCGACGCTGTTCGGGCTGCTCGTCGGCAGGGGCTACGCGACGGACCCGCAGATCGCGGTGGCGACCTACGGCGACGCGACCTGCGACCGGGTGCCGTTGCAGATCAGCCAGTTCGAGTCGGACAACCGGATCGACGACAACCTCGACCTGCTCCTCCTGGAGGGCGGCGGCGGCGGCAACAACGGCGAGACGAGCAACCTGCTCCTCTACTACCTGGCCCACCACACCGAGACGGACTCGTGGGCCAAGCGCGCCAAGAAGGGCTACGTCTTCCTCGTCGCGGACGAGAAGCAGGTACCGATCGACGCCGCGCACGTGCGCGAGTTCACCGGGGACGCGCAGCCGCTCGGCGGGCTCGGGTTCGCCGAGATCGCGGCGGACGTGTCCAGGACGTGGGACGTGCGGATCCTGCTGATCAACAACGCGTCGGCGAGGCACCAGCGGTCGCAGGAGTTCTACGAGAACCTGTTCGGCCCGGATGCGCTGACCGTCGTGCAGGACCCGAACGCGATCGCCGAGACGATCGCGGCGATCGTCGGGTTCGAGGAGGGCAAGGACCTCGACACCATCACCGACGACCTCACCGCGGCCGCCGGCAAGGAGGTCGCCGTGCGGGTCGGGCAGAGCCTGAGCGCCCGGCGCGACGCCCGCGGCGCGGCCAGGGGCCTGCGGTGACACAGCGCGAGGCGACGGCCGACGTCGTCGTCGGGCTCGGTTTCGGCGACGAGGGCAAGGGCGCGACCGTCGACGCCCTCGTCGCCGCGACCGGCGCCGACCGGGTGGTCCGCTTCAACGGCGGCCCCCAGGCGGCGCACAACGTGATCGCCGGCGCCTGGCACCACACGTTCGCCTCGTACGGGTCCGGCGCGTTCGCCGGCGTGCCGACGTGGGTCTCCGGGTACTGCACCGTGGAGCCGACGTCGGCCGCCGCCGAGCGCGCCGCGCTCGCCCGGTTCGGCCTGGACCCCGTGCTGCGGGCCGACGGCGCCTGCGCCGTCACCGTCGCCGCGCACGTCCTCGCGAACCGCGCACGCGAGACGGCCCGCGGCGGCGGGCGGCACGGCTCCACGGGGACGGGCTTCGGGGAGACGGTCGCCCTCGCCCTCGACCGGCCGGACCTGGCCCCGCGCGTCCGCGACCTCGCCAGGCCGGAGGTGTTCGTCGCCAAGGCGCTCGCTGTCGCCGAGTCGCTGGTGTCCGACGGCGTCCTGGGCTCGTTCGACGCGGACCGGCTCGCGGCGGCGGCGAAGCAGCAGGTCGCCGACGCCGCGGTGCTCGACGTCGTGGACGCGGACCAGCTCCTGGCGGCGCTGGGCGAGGGGCACACGGTCTTCGAGGGCGCGCAGGGCTTCTGGCTCGACGAGTGCTTCGGCTTCCAGCCGCACACGACGTGGTCGACGACGACGCCCGCGAACGCCCGCGCCCTGGCACGCGCGGCCGGGATCGACCAGGTCCGCACCATCGGCTGCACCCGCACCTACGCGACCCGCCACGGCGCGGGGCCGCTGCCCGGTGAGGGCGCGCTGGGCACCCGCCCGCCGGAGCCGCACAACGGCGACGACACGTTCGCGGGTGAGTTCCGCACCGGCGTGATCGACGCGGAGCTGCTCCGGGCCGCCGTCGACCAGACCATGACGGACGTCCTGGCGGTCTCCCACCTCGACGTCTTCGACCGGTTTCAGACGACGGAGGGCCCGCTCCCGCCGGACGCCTTCGGCGAGGTCCTCGTCACGGCCCACGGCCCGGCCCGCGAGGACCGCCGGTGGCTCAGTGCCTCGCCGCCATGACCTGCACCGACGGCCGAGGGGACAACCGCTCCGCCAGTTCCGCCAGCACCTCGCTCGTGCCGTCGTCGATCTTGACCGTCGCGTGGACGTCGCCGCGGGTGATGCCGCGGTTCACGATGACGACCGGCTTGCCGTCCCTGGCCATGCGCCGCACGAAGCGCAGGCCGCTCATCACCGTGAGCGAGGATCCCGCGACGAGCAGGGCGTCCGCCGAGTCGACCAGCGCGTAGGCCTCCTCCACGCGGGCGCGCGGGACGTTCTCGCCGAAGTAGACGATCTCGGGTTTGAGCACCCCGCCGCAGGACTCGCAGGGCGCGGGGCGGAAGTGCGCGGTCTCGGCGACGACGGCGTCGGCGTCGGGCGCGATCTCGATGTCGCCCACGGCGCCGATCGACTCGGCGAAGCCGGGGTTGAGCGCTTCCAGGCGCTCGGCCAGCGCCGCGCGCGCGACCACGCGCGAGCACGACAGGCAGATTACCCGGTCGTAGCGTCCGTGCAGGTCGATGACGTTGCGTGCGCCTGCCTCCTGATGCAGCAGGTCCACGTTCTGCGTGATGATCCCGGCCAGGATGCCGCGCTCCTCGAGCCTCGCCAGGGCGCGATGCCCCGGATTCGGTGCGGTGCGATGCATGTGCTGCCAGCCGACGTGGTTGCGGGCCCAGTAGTGCCGCCGGAAGGCCTCGTCGCCGACGAACTGCTGGTAGGTCATCGGGTTGCGCGGCGGGGAGTCAGGGCTGCGGTAGTCGGGGATGCCGGAGTCGGTGGAGACCCCGGCCCCGGTCAGGGCGACGATCCGGCGGCCTGTCAGCACGCGGACGGCGTCGTCGGTCGTGGTGAGGGAGACCTCGACGGCGACGGGCTGCCAGGTGGTGGGGCGCGCGACGGGTTGCACGGATCGAGCCTACCGACCGACCGCTGCGGGAATCCCCACCCCACAAGCCTCCGTCCTCGCCACACTCTGCAATTGGGAAAGTGTCAGTAGAACTTCCCACCCGCTCTCGGCCACTTCGAATGGATTCGATGTGCTACTGACGCCATCTTGGTGTGGGTTGTGGATCGTTTTGCGTCCGTGTGGGCGGCGGCGGGGGTGTAGCGGTTCAGTTCCTTGACGGGGTCTCTACATCGATGGAAACTATCCTCTGGCGGTCGCGTGTGATCGCTAACACCTCAAGGAGGAGGTCTCATGGAACCGACGAGGGTTCTCGGCCGGCGAGCTCCGCGGGCAGCACTGACGCTGTTCGCCGTGCTGGCGCTCGCCTTCGCTTACCTGGTCGTCCCGGGCGCCGCACCGGCGTCCGCCGCGACCATCGACTCGAACGCCTGGTACGTGCTGGTCAACCGGCACAGCGGCAAGGCGATGGAGATCGCGAACGGCTCGTCCGCGACCGGCGCCAGGGTCACCCAGTACACCCGCAACGACACCTGCGCCCAGCAGTGGCGCTTCCTGAGCTCGGGCGGCTACTACCGGCTGCAGAACCGCTGCAGCGGCCTGGTCGCCGAGGTCTACGAGCACTCGACCGCCGACGGCGCCGACGTCGTGCAGTGGACCGACCTGGGCAACCCCAACCAGCAGTTCGGCGTGCAGGACGTGTCCGGCGACATCCAGCTCATCAACCGCAACAGCGGCAAGGCGCTGGAGCTGTGGGAGTGGTCGACGGCGAACGGCGCGCGCATCTCGCAGTACACCGACACCAACGGCGCCAACCAGCGCTGGCAGCTGATCAAGGTCGGCACCGTCGCGGCGGCGTACCCGGGGCCGGGCGCGGTGTCCGGCGACACCTTCACGCACGACCCGTCCGTGGTCAAGGTGAACGGCCGGTACCTGATGGGCTTCACCGCGAACGGCGTCGGGCTCAAGACGTCGACCGACCGCACGCGCTGGACCGACGCGGGCGCCGCCTTCCCTGGCGGAGCGCCGTGGACCACCCCGTACACCAACGGCAACCTCAACCTCTGGGCGCCGGAGATCCGGTACGCCAACGGCCAGTACTACATGTGGTACTCGGCGTCGTCCTTCGGGTCGAACAAGTCGGCGATCTTCCTCGCGACCAGCCCGAGCGGTAACTCCGGGACCTGGACGAACCGGGGGATCGTCATCGAGTCGACCACCAGCAGCGACTTCAACGCGATCGACCCGGCCGTCACCGTGGACCAGTCGGGGAACTGGTGGATGAGCTTCGGCTCGTTCTGGTCGGGGATCAAGATGATCCGGCTCGACCCGTCGTCCGGCCTGCGGTCCGGCACGTCGTTCTACGGCATCGCGGGCCGGGGCGGCGGCGCGATCGAGGCGCCGACCATCCACTACAAGAACGGCTACTACTACCTGTTCGTGTCGTTCGACCTGTGCTGCCGCGGCGCGGACTCGACGTACCGCGTGATGGCCGGGCGCTCGACGTCCATCACCGGGCCGTACGTCGACAAGAACGGCGTGGCGATGACCAGCGGTGGCGGCAGCGAGATCCTCGCCGGCCACGGCTCGGTCCACGGGCCCGGGCACCAGACGGTGCTCGCCGATTCCGACGCCGACGTGCTCTTCTACCACTACTACAACGACGCCGGCACGGCGCAGATCGGCATCAACCTGCTGCGCTACGACAACGGGTGGCCGTCGGTCTACTGAAGGTCTCGCCGCGTTGCCGGGTTCCGCGGATCGCCCATCCGGTGACATGGCATTCGGTTCGATGTCAGGCGGTTATCGCCGATCAGGCAGTTATCGCGGATATGAGCGCTCACATCCGCGATAACTGCCTGATCGGCGATAACCGCCTG
>NZ_BAAANL010000012.1:0-77130 GCF_039529775.1 Myceligenerans crystallogenes | reverse complement strand
GCGCCGCCGTCGCCGACGACGACGCCGTCGTCCGCCCCCTCCGGCGGGCCGCCGGCCTGGGCGACGTCGCCGGGCTGGTCGCCGGCGCCGGACGCGGTCGCGGAGCCCGGCCGGCGTCAGGAGGCCGGGCCGCGCAGCTTCGCCGCCGGTTCGGCGCGGCTGCCGGAGAGCGTCGAGGTCGGCGAGGAGATCACCGCCCAGGCCGTGGGCTTCAGCCCGAGCCCGCAGGCGGTGACCTGCACGTGGAGCGTCGGGGGCATCGAGCGGCAGAACCTCGGGTCGTGCACGTACGTCGTCGCGCTCGCCGACGTCGGCAGCGTCATCCAGGCCCGCGTCACCGCCACGCGGGACGGCTACGAGAGGCGGTCCGAGCTGACCGGCTTCACGGCGCCCGTGCCGCGGCCGCGGGTCCGCACGCCGAGGTGCGAGATCACGCTCTGGGAGGCGGAGCGGTCGAGCCGGTGGGGCGACGCGTCGTGCCGGGTCGACCAGGATCCGGAGGTCACCTACGAGTGGCGCTGGCGCGACCTGGACACCGGCGAGGTCGTCGGCGAGGCGGAGGTGCAGACGCAGGACCGGGTCTGGGTGCGGTCCGAGCACGAGGGGCACGCCATCCGGTGCACGGTCACGGCCCGGCGCGACGGGTACGCGAGCGGCGAATGGGTCGCCGAGGCCAGGATCCCGGAGCCGGGCGGGCTGGAGGTGGCCGGCGGGTGAGGCCCGGCTGGTGAGGGCCGGCCCGGGCGCCGCCGGGGCCGTCACGCCTCCGGGCGGTCCACCACGCGCGACATGACCAGCGACGTGCGGGTCTTGACGATGTGGGACGCGTTGCGGATCCGCTCCACCGTGCGCTCGATGCTCGCCATGTCCGGCGCCACGACGTGGACGATCGCGTCGGCGTCGCCCGTCACCGTCGCGACCCGGACCACCTCCGGGATGGGCGACAGCTCCCGCCGCAGCACCGCGGGCGAGACGATGCCGTCGCAGAAGATCTCGACGTAGCCCTCCAGGGTCCAGCCCATCGCGGCCGGCTTGACGTGCACGGTGAAGCCCGTGATCTCGCCCCGCGCCAGCATGAGGTCGACGCGGCGCTTGACCGCCGGGGCGGACAGGCCCACGGCGTTGCCGACCTCCTGGTACGTCGCGCGACCGTCCTTCAGGAGGTGCTCGACGATCTGCCGGTTGAGCTCGTCCATGAGCGCATCGTGCGCGGTGCGGGCGGGACGTGCAAACCCGGCGCGGGGCGCCCGCTCGTGGTCGTTCCCGGCGTCGTCCCGTCGTGACCGCCGGGCGGTGTCCGCCGCGCCGCCCGGCCGCTGCCCGTTGCGTTCGGCAGGATCCGGGTTCGGGCGTAGGATGGCTGGGATTGCCGTGCATCTCTCGCACGATTCTGCATCTCGCGCCCGCCAGGTGGCTTCCGCCGTCGTACCGCGACCGCCTCCGGCTCCCGGGTGAGCGCACCCCCGATCATCTGGAGACCAACGAAGTGAAGAGCGCCGTCGAGACCCTGGAGCCCACCAAGGTCAAGCTGACTGTCGAGGTGGACTACGACGAGCTCAGGCCGAGCATCGACCACGCCTACCAGCACATCGCGGAGCAGGTGAACATCCCCGGCTTCCGCAAGGGCAAGGTCCCGCCGCGGATCATCGACCAGCGCGTCGGCTGGGGCGCCGTCGTCGAGCACGCCGTGAACGACGGGCTGAACGACTTCTACCGGCAGGCGGTCGCCGAGAACGAGCTGCGCCCGCTGGCGCAGCCGTCGGTCGACGTCACCGAGGTCCCGGCCAAGGCCGGCGAGGGCCAGCTGAAGTTCACCGCCGACGTCGAGGTGCGCCCCGAGCTCGACCTGCCGGAGCTCGACACGATCGACCTCGTGGTCGACCCGTCCGAGGTGAGCGACGAGGACGTCACCGAGCGTCTCGACGCGCTGCGCGAGCGCTTCGGCACGCTGGTCGGCGTGGACCGCCCGGCCGCCGAGGGCGACTACGTCGTCCTGGACCTGTCCGCCAAGATCGGCGACGAGGAGGTCGACTCGGTCTCGGGCGTGTCGTACCAGATCGGCTCGGGCAACATGCTCGAGGGCCTGGACGAGGCCCTGACGGGCCTGTCGGCGGAGGAGACCACGACGTTCAAGGCGCCGCTCGCCGGCGGCGAGCACGAGGGCCAGGAGGCGGACGTCACCGTCACCGCGAGCAGCGTCAAGCAGCGTGACCTGCCCGAGGCCGACGACGACTTCGCGCAGCTCGCCTCCGAGTTCGACACGCTGGACGAGCTCAAGGAGGACCTGCGCGGCCAGGCCGCCGAGGGCAAGACGTCGGACCAGGCCGTGGCCGCCCGCGACGCGCTGCTGGAGAAGCTGCTCGAGGCCGTCGAGGTCCCGGTGCCGACCGGTGTCGTCGAGGCCGAGGTGCACCGTCACCTGGAGAACGAGAGCCGCCTCGAGGACGACGAGCACCGCGCCGAGGTCACCGTGGACGCGACCAAGGCGATCAAGAACCAGATCCTGCTGGACACGCTGGCCGAGAAGCTCGAGGTCAAGGTCGGCCAGGGCGAGCTCGTCGAGTACCTGGTGAGCATGTCGCGCCAGTACGGCATGGAGCCGCAGGAGTTCATCAAGACCCTCGAGCAGGGCGGCCAGATCCCCGCGATGGTCGGCGAGGTCGCGCGGTCCAAGGCGCTGGCCGTGGCGCTGCGCAAGATCGAGGTCAAGGACTCGGCGGGCAACGTCGTCGACCTGTCGCAGTTCATCGGCTCGGACGAGCTCGACGAGCAGCAGTCCGCGCTGGAGCAGGCGATGGCCGAGGCGCAGGCCGCGGCGGACGCCGAGGCCGACGCCCCGCAGGACACGACGGAGCAGCCCGCCAAGGCCTGACCCCACGGCCGGTCGCAGGACGCACGACGGCGCCCGGGAGCCTCTCGCAGGAGGGTGCCCCGGGCGCCGTCGTTTCCTCGCGGGAGCCCTGGGGAAACCCCGGGGATTACGCCCACGGCAGCGCCCGTGCGCTGTCGGCGAAAAGGGGCTCGGCAGGGGAGTTGGGGCGTGGTCCGGCGCGTTAGGGTCGATCGACAAGCTTGAGCAGGATGCCGGAACATTCGGAACATTCAAGGAGTGGGACGTGAACGATCTGCTGCGGACGGACGCCGGGCCGGTGGCACGAGCGGAGGGCGCGGGCTTCGGCCTGAACGACTCGATCTACAACCGGCTCCTCAAGGAGCGCATCATCTGGCTCGGCTCGGAGGTGCGTGACGACAACGCCAACGCGATCTGCGCGCAGATGATGCTCCTGGCCGCCGAGGACCCGGAAAAGGACATCTGGCTGTACATCAACTCGCCGGGCGGCTCGATCACCGCCGGTATGGCGATCTACGACACGATGCAGTTCGTGCAGCCCGACGTGGCGACCGTGGCGATGGGCATGGCGGCCTCGATGGGCCAGTTCCTGCTCAGCTCGGGCGCCAAGGGCAAGCGCTACGCGACGCCGCACGCCCGCGTGATGATGCACCAGCCGTCGGGCGGCATCGGTGGCACGGCCACCGACGTGCGGATCAACGCGGAGCTGATCATGCACATGAAGCGGGTGCTCGCCGAGCTCACCGCCGAGCAGACCGGTCACACGCTCGAGCAGGTCAGCAAGGACAGCGACCGCGACAAGTGGTTCACGGCGCCCGAGGCCCTCGAGTACGGCTTCATCGACCACGTCGTGGAGTCCGCGAGCCTGGCCGGCGGCGGCGGCATGAACAGCGCGTCCTGACGCGCCCCATACTTCGAGGATCGAGGAGACCCACAGTGAGCCCTGAAGCCCAGTTCATGGCGGCCGCCGAACGCCTGGCCGGTTCGTACGCCCGCCCCACGGCATCCGCAGGTTTCGGCGTGCCGTACACGGGAGCGCCGTCGAGCCGCTACGTGCTGCCGCAGTTCGAGGAGCGCACCGCCTACGGGTTCAAGCGCCAGGACCCGTACACCAAGCTGTTCGAGGACCGCATCATCTTCCTGGGCGTCCAGGTCGACGACGCCTCGGCGGACGACGTGATGGCGCAGCTGCTGGTCCTGGAGTCCCAGGACCCGGACCGCGACATCATCCTGTACATCAACTCGCCGGGTGGTTCGTTCACGGCGATGACGGCGCTGTACGACACGATGCAGTACGTCAAGCCGCAGATCCAGACCGTCTGCCTCGGGCAGGCGGCGTCGGCCGCGGCGGTGCTGCTCGCCGCGGGCCAGCCGGGCAAGCGCCTGGCGCTGCCGAACGCGCGCGTGCTGATCCACCAGCCCGCGATGGAGGGCGGCGGCTACGCGCAGGCGTCCGACATCGAGATCCACGCGAACGAGCTCATCCGGATGCGCGAGTGGCTGGAGCAGGCCCTGTCGACGCACTCCGGCAAGTCGCTCGACGAGGTGCGCAACGACATCGAGCGCGACAAGATCCTGACCGCCACCGAGGCGAAGAACTACGGCCTCGTGGACCAGGTCCTGGAGTCGCGCAAGGTCCAGGTCGTCACGCGGTGACACCTGCGGTGGCCGGGCCCGCCCGGCACGGGCCCGGCCACCGCGAGCGGCACGGCGGAAGATGCTGTCCGAAAAACGAGACACGCCGTCGAAATCATGGCAATGTTGCGGGTGCGAGCCAGAATCACATCTGTGCGACGCACCGCTCGACCGGCTGACAACCGGCCCTCCGGTGGTGTGCAATGGGAAGCAGGATCGCCCGACCAGAGCCCGGACGCTCGGATGAGCGCAGGAGCGAGGAGACGAATACGTGGCGCGTATCGGTGACGGCGCTGAGCTGCTGAAGTGCAACTTCTGCGGCAAGTCCCAGAAGCAGGTCATCAAGCTGATCGCGGGCCCGGGCGTCTATATCTGCAACGAGTGCATCGAGCTGTGCAACGAGATCATCGACGAGGAGATGAACGAGTCGGCCGAGGTCGGGCTGACCGAGTTGCCCAAGCCCCGGGAGATCTTCGACTTCCTCGAGCAGTACATCATCGGTCAGGAGTCCGCCAAGCGGGCCCTGGCCGTCGCGGTCTACAACCACTACAAGCGGATCCAGGCGAGCAGCGGGCCCAAGGCGCCCGGCAGCCAGGACGACATGGACCACGTCGAGATCGCGAAGTCGAACATCCTGCTCATCGGGCCCACGGGCACGGGCAAGACGTACCTCGCGCAGACGCTCGCCAAGATGCTCAACGTGCCGTTCGCCATCGCGGACGCCACGGCCCTGACCGAGGCCGGCTACGTGGGCGAGGACGTCGAGAACATCCTCCTGAAACTCATCCAGGCCGCCGACTTCGACGTGAAGAAGGCCGAGACCGGGATCATCTACATCGACGAGGTCGACAAGGTGGCCCGCAAGGCGGAGAACCCCTCGATCACGCGCGACGTGTCCGGCGAGGGCGTGCAGCAGGCGCTGCTGAAGATCATCGAGGGCACGAGCGCCTCGGTCCCGCCGCAGGGCGGGCGCAAGCACCCGCACCAGGAGTTCATCCAGATCGACACGACGAACGTGCTGTTCATCGTGGCCGGGGCCTTCGCGGGCCTCGACGACATCGTCGCCTCCCGCTCCCGCAAGCGCGGCATCGGGTTCGCCGCGCCGATGGAGACCGGGGGCGACGAGGACCTCTTCGCCGAGGTGCGCCCCGAGGACCTGCAGAAGTACGGCCTGATCCCCGAGTTCATCGGCCGCCTGCCCGTGGTCGCGTCGGTCTCGCCGCTCGACCGCGACGCGCTCGTGCGCATCCTCACCGAGCCGCGCAACGCGCTCGTCAAGCAGTACCAGCGCATGTTCCAGATCGACGGCGTCGAGCTCGAGTTCGACGACGGCGCCGTGCAGGCGATCGCGGATCAGGCGCTGCTGCGCGGCACCGGCGCGCGCGGCCTGCGCGCGATCATGGAAGAGGTGCTCCAGCAGGTCATGTTCGACGTCCCGAGCCGGGACGACGTCGAGCGCGTCCTGATCTCGCGCGACGTGGTGCTGGAGAACGTCAACCCGACGGTGGTGCCGCGGCGCACGCCGGTGCGGCGCCAGAAGTCGGCCTGAGCGCGGGCGCGGGGGACGCCCGCACGGGTGCGACGAGGGTTGCCGGCCGCCCGCCGAAGTTTCCCGGAGTACGGCGACCGGGCGACCGGCGGCGCCGCCCGCGTTAGCCTCGTGCCATGACCTCGGAATCCACCCCGTCGACGATGCCGCAGGAGATCCACGCGCTGCGCGCGAGCATCGACAACATCGACGCGGCCCTCGTGCACCTGCTCGCGGAACGGTTCAAGCTGACCCGTCAGGTGGGTCAGTTCAAGGCGGTCGGGAACATGCCGCCGGCCGACCCGACGCGGGACGCGCAGCAGATCGACCGGCTGACGCGGATCGCCGAGTCCTCGGGCCTCGACCCGGACTTCGCCGTGCAGTTCCGCCAGTTCATCGTGAGCGAGGTCATCCGCCAGCACGAGCTCATCGCGCGCCGGCACGCGGGCGAGGAGATCCCGGAGCTGGACACCTACGCTTGAAGAGCCGCTGAGTAGGGCGGCGGTGCCGGGGGCACGCGGGCGCCGGCGGCCGGCTCACCGGGACGACGCCGTTGGGGTGGCGAAAGCCGGGTGATCGGCGGAGGCTGGAGGGATCGAGTGATCACCCCCAGGAGGCCGGAATGAAGATCGACTGGCTCAAGCCGCTCCTCGGACACCCGGGGCCCTTCGCCACCCTGTACCTCGACGCGACGCCGTCGGACAAGGCCGCGGACCGCGACGTCGCGAACCGCTGGCGGGCGGCGCGCAAGGACCTCGTCGCGCAGGGCGCACCCCAGGACGTCCTCGACGCCGTCGAGGAGGTGGTGGACCGCCCGACGTGGGTGGCGGGCCCGCACGGGCGGGTCGTCGTCGCCGACGGGACGGGGGTCCTGGTGGACCGGGTGCTGCACGAGCCGCCGACCTCCACGAAGGCGAGGTGGTCGCCGGTCCCCGAGCTGGTCCAGACGATCCGGGCCGCGGACGAGTCGGTCGAGCTGCTCATGGTCACGATCGACCGGCAGGGCGCCGACTTCATGCGGGCGGGCTTCGCCGGGCGGTCGTACGAGGTGTACACGGCCCCGCACGACGAGATCGCCAAGGTGGCCTCGCCGGGCACCTCCCAGACCCGGATCGAGTCCCGTGCGGAGGACTCGTGGGGCCGCAACGCGGACGCGATCGCGGCGGAGGTGGAGCGCCGCGTCGACGCGACGCACCCCGAGCTGGTGATCCTCACCGGGGACGTGCGGGCGGTCTCCCTGGTGCACGAGCGCCTGCACCGGCCGGTCGCCGAGTGCTGCGTCGAGGTGCCCGGGGGAGCGCGGCGCGGGGCGGCGTCGAACGGTGGCGGGAGCTTCACGGACCGCGTCTCCGAGGCCCTCGACAGCTTCCGCGAGCGGCGGCGCGAGCGGGTCCTCGCCCAGCTGCGCCAGGGGCTCGGGCGCGACGAGGGAGCCGTCTCGTCGGTGGGCGACGTCGTCGCGGTGCTGGCCCGGGGGCAGGTCGCCGAGCTCGTGTTCGCCGAGGAGTACGGCAACGGCGGCGGGCAGATGAACGGGCGCACGCTGTGGGTGGGCCCCGAGCCGGTGCACATCGCGCCGGCGCGCGAGGACCTGGAGGCCCTGGGCGTCGGACCGGACGGCATCCGGGAGCTCCCGGCCGTGGTGGCGCTGGTCAGGGCCGCCATCGGGCAGGACGCGGGGCTGACCTTCGCGCCCGAGGGGTCGGTCGGTGCCGGCCACTCCGGGATCCCCGACGGCGTGGCCGCCACGCTGCGCTGGCACGACGGCGAGACGCCGCACGAGGTGGCCGCCACCATGTCCGGGGACGACGTACGGCTCCGCGGGGACCGCGTGTAGGCGGACGCGGACGCGGGCCGGCTCCTGGGCCCACGGGGGGCTGACGCCGCCTTCAGGGTGCGGAAGGCCGCGGCCGCCGTCGGCCCCTGGCCCACGGGAGCCGACCCTTAAGTCCGGTGTATGTCGTGCGAAGCCTCTTCGCGTTCCCTGATGAATGTGAAGTTCTCGTAAAGACTGTCGGCGTTCGGTGATGTTGCGATGGGTAAGGTCGTTATGCCGGGCCCGTCCGGTGGTGGTTCCTCGCTAGCGTGCCCGGCCATGGGGAATCACGAGGGGAACACACCGAGCCTGACCGCGGTGCTGAGCGGGGTCCAGTGCGAGTACGCACGACTCGGCGCGGCCGACACGGACCGGGCTGCCACGGACCGCGACTGGGTTGCCGCCCGGGTGGAAGCGCTTGCAGACGAATGGGTCGAGCGAGACGTGCCGCCCGGCGAGGCCCGGTACTTCACGATCGGCCTCGCCTGGGGCGGTCTGCACGGCCTGCTGCGTGAGCACGGCGGCCTCGGGATCGATGTGGTGCAGGGCGGCGAACCGCTGGACGTCCCGGGTGCGTTCGGGACCGCCCGTCTGCTGCCGGCCGGTGACGTCGCCGCCGCGGCGGACTTCCTCACCGCGACGCCGTTCGACGACCTCGCGCCGCACTACGACGTCGCCGTCTGCGAGGGCTGCCCGGCCCCGGCGGAGCACCCGCAGGAGGAGCGTCTGGAGACGCTCGCGACCGCCTACGCCGACCTGGCCCAGTTCTTCGGGGCCGCGGCCGGCGCGGGCGACGCCGTGGTGCTGATGCTGAACTGAGCGGGACCGGGCCGCCGCACGGCGGCCCGGCCCGGCCCGGGGTCAGCCCTTCTTGCGGGGCTCGGGTTCGCCCAGCTCGACGTCCGAGGTCACCATGCCGCCCTGGACGGACGGGTCGCCCTGGCCCTCGGCGGTCTCGACCACGGTGAGGGTGCCGGTGACGCGGCCCGCGGCGCGCACGTCGCCGATCGCGGACTCGACCGCCGCGAGGTCCGCGGCGGGCACCGCGAGGGTGGCCGCCAGGACCGGGGCCTTCATCGACGTCTTGGCCTCGGACTTCACCTTGCGGATGGCGGCCAGGGCGTTGCCGGCCGCCGTGAGCCGGCCGGGCTGCGCGCCGGACGCGGCGGCGAGCAGCGGCTCGGCCGTGGGCCAGGCGGCGCGGTGCACCGAGCCCTCGCGCCACCAGGACCACACCTCTTCCGTGGCGAACGGGAGGTAGGGGGCCAGCAGCCGGAGCAGGGCGTCCAGGGCGATCGCCAGGGCCGTGCGCGCCGAGGCGGTGCCGGCCGGGACGCCGGTCGCGCCCGCGCCCTCGCCGTAGGCGCGGTCCTTGACGAGCTCCAGGTAGTCGTCGCAGAACGTCCAGAAGAACGTCTCCGTGACCTCGAGCGCACGCGTGTGGTCGTAGGCCTCGAACGCGGCGGTCGCCTGGTCGACGACGCCCGCCAGGCCCGCGAGCATCGCGCGGTCCAGGTCGACGGTGACGGCGGCCGGGTCCAGCAGGACCTCGCCCTCGCCCGAGTCGGGGTCCAGCCCGAACGACAGCGCGAACTTCGACGCGTTCAGGACCTTGATCGCCAGGCGGCGGCCGATCTTCATCTGGCCGACCTCGAACGCGGCGTCCGCGCCGAGCCGGGCGGCGGCGGCCCAGTACCGGACGGCGTCCGAGCCGTGCTCCACGAGCAGGTCCATCGGCGTGACGACGTTGCCCTTCGACTTGGACATCTTCTTGCGGTCCGGGTCGAGGATCCAGCCGCTGATCGCCGCGTTCTTCCAGGGCAGCGTGCCGTTCTCGAGGTGCGCGCGCACCACGGTGGAGAACAGCCACGTGCGGATGATGTCCTGGCCCTGCGGGCGCAGGTCCATCGGGAACACCCGCTGCCACAGGTCCTCGTCGCGCTCCCAGCCGCCCACGATCTGCGGCGTGAGCGACGACGTCGCCCAGGTGTCCATGACGTCCGCGTCGCCCGCGAAGCCGCCGGCCTGACCGCGCTGCTCCTCGGTGTACCCGGCCGGGGCCTGCGAGGTCGGGTCCACGGGGAGCTGGTCCTCGGACGGCACGATCGGGTGCTCGTGGTCGATCTCGCCCGAGTCCAGCACCGGGTACCACAGCGGGATCGGCACGCCGAAGAACCGCTGGCGGCTGATCAGCCAGTCGCCGTTCAGGCCGCCCACCCAGTTCTCGTAGCGCACGCGCATGTGGTCGGGGTGGAAGTCGAGTTCCTTGCCGCGGGCCAGGAGCTCGTTGCGCAGGCCCTCGTCGCGGCCGCCGTTGCGGATGTACCACTGGCGCGAGGTCACGATCTCCAGCGGCTTGTCGCCCTTCTCGTAGAAGTTCGCCTTGCGCTGGGTCGCCACCGGCTCGCCGTCGAGGTCACCCGAGGCCCGCAGCGCGTCGACGATCGCCTTGCGCGCGCTGAACGTCGTCATCCCGGCGATCTCGCCGAACAGCGCCTCGCCCGCGCCGTCGGCGATCCACGCGGGGACCTCGCGGGTGATCCGGCCGTCCCGCTGCACGATCGACCGCATGGGCAGCTGCAGCTCGCGCCACCACTGCACGTCGGTGAGGTCACCGAAGGTGCAGCACATCGCGATGCCCGCGCCCTTGTCCGGCTCGGCGGCGTGGTGCGCGAGCACCGGCACCTCCACGCCGAACAGCGGCGAGGTCACCGTCGTGCCGAACAGGTGCTGGTACCGCTCGTCGTCCGGGTGGGCGATGAGCGCCACCACGGCCGGGATCAGCTCCGGGCGCGTGGTCTCGATGAACACCTTCTCGCCGTCCGGCCGGGCGAAGGCCACCTTGTGGTAGTGACCGGGGTAGTCCCGCGCCTCCAGCTCCGCCTGCGCCACCGCGGTCTGGAACGTCACGTCCCACAGCCCCGGCGCCTCGGCCTGGTAGGCCTCGCCGCGGGCGAGGTTGCGCACGAACGCCTTCTGCGCCGTGGCGATCGAGCTCGCGCCGATCGTCTGGTACGTCTGCGCCCAGTCCACGGACAGGCCGAGCCGGCGCCAGAGCTCCTCGAACTTCTGCTCGTCCTCGGTCGTCAGGCGCTCGCACAGCTCGATGAAGTTGCGCCGGCTCACCGGCACCTGGTCCGCCGGCTTGACGTTCTTGCCGTCGGTGCCCTGGTGCGGGGGCTCGAAGCCGTCCACGTAGGGGAGCGAGGGGTCGCAGCGCACGCCGTAGTAGTTCTGCACGCGGCGCTCGGTGGGCAGGCCGTTGTCGTCCCAGCCCATCGGGTAGAACACCTCGTACCCGCGCATGCGCTTGTACCGCGCCAGGACGTCGGTGTGCGTGTAGGAGAACACGTGGCCCACGTGCAGCGAGCCCGACGCCGTCGGCGGCGGGGTGTCGATCGAGAAGATCTCCTCGCGCGTCCTCGAACGGTCGAACGCGAACGTGCCCTCGGCGCTCCAGCGCTCGTTCAGCTTGTCCTCCAGCCCGTCCGCGCTCACGCGGTCGGGTACCCCCTTGACCACCGCGCGTACGACGTCGGCACCGGCTACCGCGGGGGCAGGGGTTGTCGTGGCGTTGGTGGTGGTCGCGGCCGGGTCCGTGTGCCCGCCGGGGATCGGAGTACTCATGCGTCAAGTGTCCCAGATCCGCGCACGACGGGCGTGCCGTCATCCACAGCCGGCGACGAACGTCACGGCCGCGTGACGGCCGGGAGATCCCCGGGAGAGAATGCCGCCATGCATCGCCTCACCATCTGGGCGCCCGAGGGGCTGCCGGAGATCGTCGCCGGCACGGACCTCGGCGTCGCGATCGGGGACCTGCTCGCCGCCCAGGAGCCCGCCGACCGGCCGGCCGAGGGCGACGTCGTCGTCGTGACCTCGAAGATCGTGTCGAAGGCCGAGGGGCAGGTCGTCGCCGCCGCGGACCGTGAGCAGGCGATCACCGACGAGACCGTGCGTGTCGTCGCCACCCGCGAACGGCCCGACGGGCCGCCGCTGCGGATCGTGGAGAACCGGCTCGGCCTCGTCATGGCCGCCGCCGGGGTCGACGCCTCCAACACGCCCGAGGGCACGGTCCTCCTGCTGCCGAAGGACCCCGACGCGTCCGCGCGCGCCCTCCGCGCCGCCCTGCGCGCCCGCTTCGGCCTGGACCGCCTCGGCGTCGTGGTCACGGACACCGCCGGGCGCCCGTGGCGGGCCGCGCTCGTCGACATCGCGATCGGCGCCGCGGGCATCGCGCCCGCCGACGACCTGCGCGGCGGCACCGACACCCACGGCCGCCCCCTGAACGTCACGGTCACCGCGGTCGTCGACGAGATCGCCTCGGCCACGGAGCTCGTGCGCGGCAAGGCGACGGGCCGCGCCGTCGCCGTCGTGCGCGGCGCGGACCGGCACCTGTCCGACGACGACGGGCCGGGCGCCGCCACCCTCGTCCGCACCGGCCCGGAGGACCTCTTCCGCGAGGGCTCCCGCGAGGCCTACGACCGCGGCCGCGCCGACGCCCTCAAGCCCCTCGGGCACGCCGCGACGTAAGAGATCGCGGCGAGGCATGCAGTCGGCTCGCCGTCGGGGGAGGTCGGTCCGATGTCGAGGAGTCGGTCCCTCGAGGGGCCGACCGCACTGACAGGTGACCGACTGCTCGACAACAGGCCGACTCGCACTACCTTCTGGCGGAGGGCACCGCCTCGCCGTCGGGGACCGGCGCCGCGGACAGGGTGACCACGTCGATGCGGGAGTCCTTGCCGTCCTGGCAGGTCGCCAGGCCGACGCCGCCCACGTACCGCTCCAGCGTCTGCAGCAGCTTCAGCGGGGTCGCCAGGATCATGTGGAACCCGAAGTCCCGGAACGTGTCCATCGCGGTGCGGGTGAACTCGGTGTCGGCCTTGTCGAAGGCCTCGTCCAGGATCACCGAGCCGTAGGCCGGCGTGCCGTCCGGCAGCGTCGCCAGGCGATACCGCAGCGCCGCGGCCAGGCAGAACACGACGAGCTTCTGGCGCTGCCCGCCGGACAGCCCGGCCGACGAGTCGTGCACGTCCAGCGTCATCCCGGACGCGTCCAGCTCCACCCCGGTGAACCGCACGTGCCGGCGCGTGTCCAGGCACAGGGTGCGCCACGCGCGGTCGGCGGGGTCCGCCGACCCGAGCCGGCGCATCACCGCCTCCAGCCGCGGCAGCGCGGCCGCCCGGTCCGTGGCCAGCCCGTCGAGCGCGTCCAGGAACTCGCGGACCGCCGCGGGCTGCTGTTCCCTGACCCGGATCTCCAGGAACCGCCCGGGCGCGTACTCCGACCGGCGCAGCGAGTCGTTCACCGGCACGATCCGCTCGCGGATCACGCCGGGCGCCTGCCGGATCTCGGCCGCGAGCCGGTCCAGGGCACGCTGCGCGACCCCGGCCAGCATCTGCTCCAGCTCGGCCTCCAGCTCCGGCAGCCGCCGGGTCCGCACGGACTCGGCGAGCTCCAGGTACCGCGCCCGGTCGCCCACGCCCGCACCCAGGTCCCGGGTCAGCGCCGGCCAGCTCCGCCGGAACTCCGCGAGCAGCCCGGTGATCTCCCGTTCGGCCGCCCCGGAGCTGCGCAGCCCCGCCTCGCGCTCGCCGTCCAGCGTGCGCGACACCGCCAGCGACACCTCGTCCACGACATCGTGCGTGACCGTCCGGCGCACCTGCGCGTACCGCCCCTCCAGCTCCTCGCGATGGGCGTCCGGGATCGCGTCCGGCGCCGACGCGCCGCGCAGCTGCTCCACCACCCGCTCGATCGCGCGCCGCGCCGCCCGCGCCTCCGCGAGCACGTCCGCCGCCACGGCGGCCGTGACGCGGGCCGCGGACAGCCGCTCCTCCGCCTCCTCGACGTCGTGCTCGGCCGTGGCCAGATCCTGCGTGCCGGTGAGCAGCGAGTCGAACGTGCGCTGCGCCTCCGCGAGGTTCTGCTCGGCCGACTCGATGTCGACGTCGTGCCACTCGCGCCGCTGCACCTGCCGCAGCGCGAACACCCGCTGCAGCCGGTCGCGCTCGGCGTTCGTCGCCGCGGCGACGGCGTCCTCGGCCGCGGTCAGCCGCGCCTGCACGTCCCGTGCCTGCCCCAGCAGGTGGTCGAGCTTGTCCGTGATGTCGTCGCCGAGGATCCGCGCGCCCGGGTCGGCGGCGTCGTGCACCGCGAGGTGATCGCCCGCGTGCTTCACCTGACCCGCGGGCGTGACCGCCCGTTCGACGTCGTCGAAGTCCTCGGTGCCGGCCACGCAGCGGTAGTCGAAGTCCGACAGCCGGTGGTGCAGCCAGGGCGCGCCCGGCACGTCGGCCACCTCGACCTTGTGGATCAGCGAGTCCGGGTGCGACGCCGCGCGCGGCGCGTCGGCGCGCACCCCCACCACCTGGAACTCCAGGTCGATGCCCGACGACGACGCCACCGCCTCACGCACCACGTCCTGGTAGGCGGCCGGGACGAGCAGGATCGTGGCCAGCGGGCGCAGCACCTTCTCGATCGCCCCGGCCCACTGCTCCTGGCCGGACCGGACCCGCAGCAGCTCCGCCGCGAACCGCAGCGCGGACTCGGCGATCCCCGTCACCTCGCACAGCTTCCGCCGCGCCGCGATCAGCTCGGCCGGGAGATTGCTGCGCGACGTGCGCAGCGCCTGCACCTGCGCCGAGATCCGCGCGTGCTCCGCCACGACGGCCGCCCGCGCCTCGTGCGCCTTGCGCATCTGCGCCGCCGGGCCCGTCAGGACCGGCGTCGCGCCCGTCACGGCGTCCCCGCCCGCCGCCGCCAGCTCCGTGCGCGCCAGCTCCCGCAGCGCCGAGAACTCCGCGAACGACTCCGGCGGCGTCAGCCCCACCGACTGCAGGTCCGCCGCCAGCTCCGACCGGCGCGAGCGCACCAGCGCCGCGATCTCGCCCGCCCGCTGCAGCCGGTCGCCCTGCGTGGCCATCGCCTGACCGCCGCGCACCTGCGCCACGCTCACCGCCTGCCGATGGGCGCTCACGGCCTGCTCCAACTCCGCCTCGGCCGCCTCCCGGTCGTTCGCCGCCGTGTCCTCGGACCGCTGCGCGTCGGCCAGCGCCGCCGCGGCCAGCTCCAGCTTGACCATGTCCCGGTACGGCTCCAGCGACCCGCGCAGCGTCGCCGCCTGCACCGCCGAGCGCGCGCCGTCGTCGTACTGCCGGCACAACGGCACCAGCCGGTCCAGCGCCTCCAGCTGCCGCCGCGCGTCGTCGATCCGCGCGTGCGCGCGCGTCACCTCCGCGAACTGCTGCGCCGCGGCCTCCGCCAGGCCGAACGTGATCGGCTCGTCGAGCATGTAGTCCCGGAACAGGTCGTCCAGGCTGCCCAGGTTCTTCGCCGACTGCGTCCGGTGCAGCAGCACCAGCGCGCTCGGGTCGCCGACGCCGAGGCGCTCGCTGAACGCCCCGGCGAAAGCGGCGTGCCGGTCCGAGACGGTGGCCTCCGGCAGGTGCTTGCGCAGACCCGGGGCGTCCAGGCCGGTGCGGACGAACGGCTCGAGGTCGAGCAGGTCGGCCTCTCCCGGCTGGTGCACGAACAGGTCCGCCACCCGGTCGGAGCCCCGCCGCAGCAGCATGAGCCGCACGAGCGTGGCGGCGTGCCCGGCGCCGTCCTCGTAACGCAGCAGCACGCCGCTCCACGTGGTGGACGGCCGCAGCGTGTCCGCGACCGCCTCGCCCGTCGCCTCGTCCGTCCGGTGCCGCCACGCGCCGCGCACGTAGCTCGCCACGGACCGGTCCCCGCGGCCCGTGCCGCCCGCGACCGAGGCCGCGGCCGCGTTGAACCGCAGGTCCGACGGCGGCGTGAGCACCGCCGCCACGGCGTCCACCAGCGAGGACTTGCCCGATCCGGAGTGACCGGTCAGCAGGAAGCCCTCCCGCGCCACGTCGATCCGGTGGTGGCCCGGGAACGTGCCCCAGTTGACGATCTCGACGCGCGCGAGGCGCCACTGCCCGGGGTTGATGCCCTGCATGATCACAGTCCCTCCCGGCTGAATCGTGCGTACTCGTTGCGGACCGCCTCGATCTCCTCCGCGCCGAACAGCGTGCGCAGCACGGGGGAGATCACCGCGCGGCGCTCGCTGCCCGGCACCGGCCGCAGGATCCCGGCGTCGGCGAGCCGCTTCCAGCCCGCGGCGACCCCGCCGTCGAATCCCGCGCCGTCCAGCCCGCCGCCGTCGGGGCTGCTGCGCCGCCGGAAGGGGCGCAGCTCGTCCATCACGTCGTCCAGGTCCGCGACGACGTCGCTGCCCGGCGCCTCCAGCAGGCGCGAGCGCAGGTGCAGCAGCAGCACCGTGTCCGCGAACGTCAGCGGCAGCTCCCGCACGACCGGCGGGGCACCGGACGCCGCCGCGGCGTCGCGCACGAACGCGATCTGCTCGTCGTGGTCCAGCACCAGGTCCAGGTACAGGTCGGCGAGCCGGCTGCGCACCGCGTCGAGGTGGGTGACCAGGTCGCGCCACGCGGCGCCGTCGTCGGCCGCCGACACGTGCGGTCCGCGCACGAGCGCGGCCAGGGCCCGCCGCGCGGGCGCGGGCAGCGTGCCGGGGTCGCCCGGCCAGAGCCGGGCGACCGGCGGGTCCGCCGGCGGTGCCGGCGGGTTCCCGCCCGCGGCGCCCTGGGCCGCGGCGTTCAGATCGGCCGACGACGGCGGGGGCGGGGCCGGCGCCTCCGGCGGGGTCCCCGGCCGGCGCGGGGGTGCGGGCTGCCCGGCCCCGCCCGGGCGGGAGTTGCTCAGATGTTCCATGGGTCCGGTCACGGGACGGGCTCCTCGAAGCGGTGGCGGGGGAGTCGGGCATGACGGAAGGTGCCGTCGGGTCCGGGCCAGGCGACGTCCTCGGCCTCGCCGGTGCGGCGCGCGTGCCGCTCGGCCAGCGCGAGCAGCCCGATGATGCTGGCCAGGCCCTGGGTCGCGGGATGCACGCGCAGCACCTCTCCGATCGTCGCGGCGCCCCGGCGGGCCACGACGTCGTTCACGTAGCCGCGCAGCTCGTCGTCGTCGATCTCGGCGGCGCGGGCGAGCGCGCGCAACGCGGCCAGGTCCACGGGCGCCCCGGACCCGGCCGGGGCCGCGGGCCGGGGCCGCACCAGCGGCGCGGGACGGTCGTCGGCGGGGTCGTGGGGGACGACGCCGGACGGGGAGACCGGGGCGACCGCCGGGAGCTTCAGGACCAGGCTCGTGGGCGTGTGCGGGGGGACGTCGTCGGCGAGCTCCAGGGCCGCGGCCTCCGCCTCGCGCAGCAGGCCCGCCAGTGCCCGCTCGAGGGGCAGGTCGCCCGACCGGGCCGCGCGCTGCAGCGCGCGGCGCAGCGCCGTCATGGTGCCCGTCGCCTCGTCGGTGGCGGCGCGCAGGTCCGCCACGAGGCGGCGCAGCGCCGCCACCTCGCCCGAGGTGAGCTCCGCGGTGGCGCCGGGGGCCTGCAGCAGGCGGGTGACGTGCGCGACGGCGTCGTGCTCGCCGTCGTCCAGGAGATCGCCGAAGGCCGTCAGGCCGCGGCCGGCGGGGGTGTCGCCGAGGTGGTCGACGCCGCGGAAGACGTCGTCGACGAAGGCGTCGCGGGTGGGGCCGGACGCGGTCAGCTCGCGGCGCAGCCCGGCGTCGGCCGACGTCAGGTCGGCACGGACGCGGAGCAGGTCGGCGGGGACGTCGGCGGCCAGCGCCAGGATCTCCCGGGCGCGCTCCGCGGCGTCCCCGGGCGCGAGCGGGGTCACGGTGCCGTGCCGGACGGCGTCGATCTCGGCGTCGAGCCGCGCGCGCCGGGCGCGCAGCGCGGCGAGGCGGGTCTCGGGGTCCGGCTCGGCGTCGTCGGCGAGGTCGCGCAGCGCGCCGAGGACGATCGCCAGGCGCGCGGGCGTCGCGACCGGATGGGGGCGCGCGAGCCGGGCGACGAACGCGACCGCCGCCAGGCCGCCGTCGGACAGCTCGATCTGCTCGATCTGCTCGATCTGCTCGGGCTGCCCCGGGGCGTGCGGGCCGTCCGGGGTGACGCACGGGCGGCGCACCAGGATCCCGTCGCGCAACCACTCGGCGACCTGGGAGCGCGCGGACGGGGCGAGGTCGAAGCCCTGGCGGCGGAGCTCGGCGATCTCGTCCTCGAGGCGTGCGACGAGATCGGCCTCGGACAGGTGGCGCGTGCCGCGCGCGAGATGGCGCCCGAGCAGCGCGACGGCGGCTGCGGCATCCGTGGACCGCAGCAACAGCCACGCCGGGTGCTCGCCGGCGAGGCGTCGCGCGGTACGCGCGGTGGAGACGGTGCCCATGGGCGCTGAGAGTACCGGGAAATGGTGACCGTTATGAGGCAGGCCATTACCTGACGTCGGACGGTGTCGCAACATTTCGGAGTTTCGCCGGAGTCAAAAGGTGACAGCTGAAAACTAGATGATTACGTTCGGGTCCGGACAGGGTCTGCCGGCGAGCAATCGTCCGGCGGACCTTGTCGTGCGTCCAGCCGGATCACACCACGGAGGTGCCGTTGACCACTGCAGCCGAGATCCTCGCCCGTGTGCGCCGGGACAAGGGGGTCAGCATGAGCGCGATGGCCGAGATGGCAGACGTTGCGGCGTCGACCGTCAGCAGGATCGAGAACGGCAGGTTCGAGCCGACCTACCGGCTGCTGGCCCAGGTGATCGAGGCGTCCGGGTTCCACATCCGGGTCGAGGTCTGCCTCGACGGCTGCCTCGAGAAGGAGTCGTGACATGGAGGATCCATCCGCTACGTTGTACCCGCATGCCGCTGGAAAACGATCGGAAGCGCGTCGCGACATGAAAGAACAGACCGATGGCGGACGGCATCCGGGCGACGGTACGCCCCCCGACCGTGCCGCGCGACGCTCTGAGACGTATGGTCCAGATATGCCGAACGTCATGATCCCCGCCGGTGTGCGGAGCGACGTCGAGACGCTGTGGGCTTTTCACGACCTGCGCCAGGAGCCCCGGGCCGTCGACGTGTGCATCGGGCTCGGCGGGCACGACACAGGAGTCGCCGACTACACGGCAGCCCTCTACCACGAGGGCTACTTCCCCCGGATCGTCTTCACCGGCGCCAACGCGACCACCACCGTCGCCGCGTTCCCGCGCGGGGAGGCGGTCGGCTACCGCGACCGGGCCGTCGCGCGCGGCGTGCCCGACGACGTCGTCCTCGTCGAGCCGGAGGCGCGCAACACCGCCGAGAACGTCGAGTACAGCCGGCGGGTGCTCGCCGAGCGCGGGATCGAGGTGGGCTCGGTCATGTTCGTGACCAAGCCCTATCACCAGCGGCGGGTCCACGCGACGTGCGCGGTGGTGTGGCCCGAGGTGCAGGCCTACTGCGTCTCGCCGCCCATGCCGCTCGACGACTACGTGTCGAGCATCGGCGACGTCGACCGCGTGATCGACATGCTGGTCGGCGACACGCAGCGGTTGACCGTCTACGCCGAGCGCGGGTTCATCGCGGCCGGGCAGGACATGCCCGGCCCGGTGCGGGCGGCGTTCGACCGGCTGGTCGAGGCGGGGTACACGAGCCGGCTCGTGCCGGAGGAGCCGGTCCGCGTCTGAGGCGTGGCGCCGGCCGGAAGACGGGTCCGGGTTGCCGCAGGGTTTCGGCAGGGTGTCGGCATACCGGTCTTTGACGACGAGTCTGGCGGGCCGCTGACTTCTCCGATACGTTCGTGCGCATGAACTGGAAGGAAATCCTCGCGCTCGTCGCCTCGATCGGGACCATCGCGAGCCCGATCGACATCATCCCCGATTTCCTCGGTCCGCTCGGTCTGGCCGACGACGCGGTCGCCGTCGTCGTCGCCGGGATCACCCTGTACAAGGCGGTCAAGACGCTGCGCGCGGCGCGTGCGGCGAAGGCGGCCGGCGAGGCCGCGGGCGACGCCGCCAAGGGCGCGCCGAAGCCGCCGCCCGCGTCCCCCGCTCCGGGCGGCCCCGGCAAGGGCCCGCGGATCATCGTCGACCCGCCCGAACAGGGCGGCCGCCGGTAGCGGGAAGTAGTCCGGACGTATGCCCGGTTCTGGTATTTTCGCTCCCACGATGACTGACAGGAGTGAGACGGTGAGCGAGCCGGGTACGCAGGGGACCACTGCGAGCGCAGAGGGTGCAGTGGAGGCGGTGGCGGCACCTGCCGCCGAGGTGGCCGGGGCGCAGACGGCGCCCGTGGCGGACCAGGTGAGCGGCGCCGGGCAGGCGGACGAGATCGCGCCGGCCGCGCCGGTGACGGAAGCGGCGGCGGCCCCCGCTGTCGGCCAGACGGCTCCGGCCGAGGCGGTGCCGGCGGTGGTGGCGGAGGCTCCCGCGGTGGCCGAGGCGCCTGCTCCGGCGGTGGCGGAGACTCCCGCAGTGGCCCAGGCGCCTGCTCCCGCGGTGGCGGCGGCTCCCACGGCAGCGGAGACGCCCGCTCCCGCGGCGGCCGAGACTCCCGTGGCGGCCGCGGAAGAGGCGGAGCGGCCCGGGGGCGGCCTCGAGGCGAAGGCCGCGGAGCAGCTGCACGCGCTGGTCGAGAAGGGCGCGGACCTCATCCCGGGTGAGCAGGGCGGGATGGTGTCGCGGTTCGCGGTGGCGCTGGCGTCGTTCGGCAGCGCGATGACGGAGAAGGGCGAGAAGGACACGTCCGCCCTCGCGCGGGACGCGGTCGGGGTGTTCAAGAGCCTCGACGGCGACGCGGACAAGCAGCGGGCCGCGCTGGAGACGGCGATCTCGGACCTCGGGTCCAACCTCATCGGCGAGCAGGAGCGCGACAAGGTGCTCGACGTCGCCCAGCAGGCGATGAACCTGTGGAAGAGCTCCGGCGGGGGCGTCGCGGGCGCGGCCGGAGCGGCGGCGGCGATCGCGAAGTCGGACAGCGCCCTGTCCCTGCGTTCGCTGGCCGGCCTCCTGCGCCGCGACGGCGACGAGGACGGCGCGGCGAAGACGGAACAGGAAGCCAGCAAGCTCGAGGAGAAGTAACCGCGCCGGCTCGGCGAGTTCGTCCAGGACGCTCACCTCGCCGTTCGGCGCCGGTTCTCCGGGCACGGGCGCGAACGGTCCGAACCAGGGCGTGATCGCAGTACGCTTGTCCCAGACTTCCGGCGCCTTGCGCCGGCGGGATCCGAAATGAGACAGCGGATCGCGAAGACCCCGCGGGTCCACAACCGCGGGGTCTTCGTGTGCCCGGAGCCGATGCGAAGATCACGGATCGGACAACGGAGGCGATTCTTCATCGACTGCCGGCGTCTCGTGGAACACTCGGGGCATGCTCGAACTTGCTACCGGTAGTGGCCTCGCCATGGCGGCGGGGGTCAACGCCTGGATCCCGCTGCTGCTGCTCGGACTGCTGTCGCGGTTCAGCGACCTGCTCTCGCTGCCGGCGGGGTGGCAGTGGCTGGAGAACCCCTGGGTGATGGTGATCCTCGGGGTGCTGCTCGTCGTCGAGATCGTGGCCGACAAGATCCCCGCGCTGGACTCGGTGAACGACGTGCTGCAGACGGTCATCCGCCCCACCGCGGGCGGCATCGCGTTCGGCGCGGGTTCCGCCTCGGAGACGGTCACGGTGTCGGACCCGCAGGCCTTCTTCGAGGGCGGCGAGTGGATCACGGTGACCGTCGGCGTCGTGCTCGCGCTGGTGGTGCACGCCGCCAAGGCCGGCGGGCGGGTCATCACGAACGCGGTCAGCGGCGGTACCGCCGCGCCGGTGATGAGCACGGTGGAGGACGCCGCCGCCGTCGGCGTGTCCTTCCTCGGGATCACGCTGCCGTTCCTCATGATCCCGGTGCTGATCCTGTTCGCGATCGGGTTGATCCTCATCGTGCGGGGCGTGCGCAAGCACCGCCGCCTCAAGCAGATCGACGAGGCGTACGGGACGGCATGACGATCTGGGAGACTGGGACGTTCTCGCCCCGGCGCCCACGAAGAAACCCAGGGACACCGACACGCATGTCACCCTCACGCACGCCCGCCCCCCTTCGCGCCGTCCGCCGTGCGGGCGCCCGGCTGATCTGGCTCCTGGCCGGCTACCGCCTGGCGCCCAGTACCGCGCCGAGCCGGCCGACGGTGTTCATCGGCGCGCCGCACACCTCGAACACGGACTTCTTCCTCATGCTCGCGATCGCCTGGGAGCTGGACGTGCGGATCAAGTTCCTCATCAAGGACTCGTGGCTGAAGGGGCCGCTGCGCGGGCTCATCACGTCCCTCGGCGGCGTCGCGGTGGATCGCGCCAACCCGGCGGGGATCGTCGACCAGCTCCTGGACGGGATGCGCTCCGGCGCGGTGTCGCACCTGGTGGTGACACCCGAGGGGACCCGCTCGGCCGGTTCCGGCTACTGGAAGTCGGGCTTCTACCGGATCGCGCTGGCGGCCGGGATGCCGGTCACCCTCGGCTACGTCGACGGCGAGCGGCGGCTGGCCGGGCTCGGCCCCGCGCTGGAGCTGACGGGCGACGTGCGCGCCGACATGGACCGGATCCGCGCGTTCTACGCCGACAAGAGCGGCGTGAAGCCCGCCAACCGCACCGAGCCCCGCCTCCGGTCGGAGGACGAGCCGCCGGAGGCCGTCGCATGAGGCTGCGCACGGCCCGGATGTCCGACGCCGCCACCGGCGCCCGCATCCACCACGAGATGTGGGTGAGCACGTACGGTGACATGCTGCCCGCCTCGTTCTGGGAGAGCCACACGCTCGAGAAGCGGGAGACGGCCTGGCGGCGGCACCTCGCGCTCGGCTGGAAGCCCGTTCTGGCGGAGGCCGGCGGCGAGGTCGTGGGGTTCGCGCACGCGGAGCAGGCCCGCACGCAGCACGGCGTGGTCCCGGCGCGCGAGCGCCAGCTGTTCATGCTGTACGTGCTCGCCGAGCACCACGGCACGGGGGTCGGGCAGGCGCTGCTCGACGCCGCGACGCCGCCGGGTGAGCCGTGCCAGCTGTGGGTCGCCGAGGACAACCCCCGCGCCCGGCGCTTCTACGAGCGCAACGGCTTCGTGGCGGACGGCGCCAGGATCAACGACGAGAACTTCCCGGGCATCACCGAGCTCCGCATGGTGCGCTGAGGCGTCCGCGCCATCGCGGCGCAGGCGCAATTCGCGCAGGAGAGCGCGTTCATCCGCGATTTCAGCCTGCGCATCCGCAGCGGGCGTCGTCGTCGGCCTAAATCGTTTCGAGGCGGCGACCCGCGGCCCTTTCCGTGCCTACGCTCCCCAGCGTCCGCAGGGGCGGTTCGCCGCCCCGTAGAGAGCACGAGGGAGTGCCATGAAATCAACGACCGCACCGGCGGGTGCCCTGCGCAGGGCCCTGCTCGCCGCGCTCGCCGTCCTCGGGATGACGCTGACCGGCCTCGCCTCGGCCGCGCCCGCCAGCGCCGCCGAGATCTGCGAGAAGTACGGGTCCACCACCGCAGGCAGCTACGTGATCATGAACAACAAGTGGGGCACCGACGCCACCCAGTGCATCAACACCACCTCCAACGGTTTCCAGATCACCCGGCAGGAGGGCACGGGCAACACGTCGGGCGCGCCGGTCTCGTACCCGGCGATCTACTTCGGCTGCCACTACTCGAACTGCTCGCCGGGCTCGCCGCTGCCCAAGCAGATCAGCACGATCGGCAGCGCGCCGTCGTCGGTCTCGTTCTCCTACAACGCCTCGGGCGCGACGTACGACGCCGCGTACGACATCTGGCTGAACCCGACCAGCAGCGTCACGGGCGTTCAGGCCAGCGAGATCATGATCTGGTTCAACAAGCAGGGCAACATCCAGCCGATCGGCTCGCGCAAGGGCACCGCCACGGTCGCCGGGCGCACCTGGGACGTGTGGACCGGGAGCAACGGTGCCAACAACGTGGTGTCCTACGTCTCGGCGAGCCCGCTGAACTCGCTGAACTTCGACATCATGGACTTCGTGCGGAACTCGTTCGTGCAGGGCGGGTCGCAGTTCGGCAACTCCAGCTGGTACCTGTCGAGCGTGCAGGCCGGTTTCGAGCCGTGGATCGGGGGCGCCGGGCTCGCGGTGAACTCCTTCTCGGCCTCGGTCCAGGGCGGCACCTACACGCCGCCGCCGTCGACCACCCCGCCGCCGTCGACGACGACGCCCCCGCCCAGCGGCTCCGGCACCTGCTCGGCCGCGCTGCGCGTGGTCAACTCGTGGAGCGGCGGGTTCCAGGGTGAGGTCACGGTGAAGGCGAACAGCGCGATCAGCGGCTGGTCGACCGGCCTGTCCCTCGGCGGCGCCACGATCAGCCAGGTGTGGAACGGCTCGCTGAGCGGCTCCACGGTGTCGAACCTGAGCTGGAACGGCAACCTGGGCGCGGGGCAGTCCACCACCTACGGCTTCACGGCCGGCGGCTCGGCCCCGTCCTCGACGTCGGTCACCTGCACCGCGCGGTAGTTCCGCCGGTCGCGGGGTAGACCCTCCAGTAGGGTCTACCCCGCGAGTGATTAGGTTTCGATCACGATCCTTCTTTTTGGTAACTCATCCAGCCCACTTGTTGTTGATGGCGTTGGATTCGGAGCCTTAGCAGGTCGAACTAGGAAAGAGATTGCACCACAATCTTGCGCCACTTTTCTATGGTGAGCGCATCCGCATTGCTGATCATTCGCATGTGCGCAACGCGATTGCGAATTGGCACTATCTCGGTGCGTAGGCGGCTCCACATATGGCTTGCCAACCCGAGTTCTCCCAGTTGGCGCCGTTCGCGCAGGTCGAGCATCTCAGTTGTCGAAAGCCACTCGAGCGGGTCGCGAAGATCCCGGGCTCTTCGAGCCGACGGATGGGAGTCTCTTTGAGCCCGGCCGATTACTTCAGAGCGAAGTGGTTCCTCCAGCGAATTTTCGCGCCAGCCCTCTCCCATTTTCGTCATGAGCCCCTTCCTAATGGCGTTTCGCACCGCACGCTCAAGGATCCACATATTCGTAAACGTATCGGGAAGTGCAGGGGTGAATGACGTAGTCTCTGATGCAACCATTGCGCTAGCCCGTCGCAGCAGCTTGTGATCTAAACCGGTCATCCATCGAAGCTTTGTTTGATCTACCTGGACCAAGCCAGCGCCACGCAGGGCCTCCTGATGGACACGATCCAGGTGATCCAGACATTTCGTGGGTGAAAGGCCGGACTCCCAAAGGGCATCGGCAAGGGCAATTATGGTTCGATCGCCAAGTTCTCGAATTGAAAGCGCGACAAAGTCTACATCTTCCAAATCTGCAGGATCGACTTCGCCCGGTATGGCAAATATTTGCTTAGCATCATATATAACGTCGCTACCGACAGTCTCGGGAAAAGCAGTCTTGGGGGAGCGGGACACGATTGCAACGGACGTACCGCTCTCTACCACTGACATAGTCCGTTCGCGAATGCCACCTAAACTCTCGCCGCGAGTGCCGAGCAGCTCATCGAGACCATCAACCACAAGGATATGCGCATCCTGCGCAATAGTTCCGGGATCTGCTGTGGCGAACTCTCTCGCACGAATTCGCCGACCAGCGAGTTCCAGAACTGCGGACCTCTCCTCCTCGAAAAGGTTGCCCAGCTGAAAGAACACTATCGAATGTTGCGAAATCTTTGACCGGAGGCTTTCGGCCCATTCTGCTGTCGACATCAGATTAACTCCAGCAAGACGTTGACCTGGAATCGCCCAGAATCTTCAGAAATCAATCCTAGGCTCGATAGGTGATGGATCGCTTTATGCTCATCCTGGGCGATCTCGGCAAAATCCTGCGGTGAATCCTTTAGCAATTCAATCAGGACTCCTTCAGTAGGGTAGTAGCGTGTCAAGTGGTTGATCATCTCCTCGACATTGCCCGCGACTCCGCGCTTCCAGGGAATTAGCTGGTACTGAACATCAGGCTGCCGCATGATCCGCCGATATGTCTCCATGGGCAAAGTTCCGACAACTGCTGAGGCGAGATTTCGGTATAGGTATGCGTGGCCCCCGGATGCTTCATATAGCGCGTTGAGTGCACCCTTGTCGATTTCAATCCCCATCCTGGCGCCCAGCGTTGTGGCGAGGTTATCGGCATCTCTTCGCGACAGCGGTCCGACGTAGCGAGCTTTCGCCCAGGAGAATAGCGGGTTTGGTCGGCCATAAAGCCGGCCATTTTCGAGAATGTGATTCGTCAACCCTGCAAGGATAAAAGTAAAGTTTGGGTTCGACTGCGCGACAGCGCGTAGTGAGGCGAGCGCTTGTGCCAACGCTGGAAATTCTGCTTCTTGAGTGTCTACTTGGTCGGATGGGGTTAAATACTCAATTTCGTCGAGCAGTAAGACCAGTGTTTTCCCTGACCGGTCAAGCTTCTGTACTGCCGAGTCGAGTGCTGGCTTTAATGCGCTTACACTAGGTTCCTTTGAAACGCGCTCAAGCTCGCGGCATCGAATTCCATGCTCCGAGATGGCTGCTGATACGCGACTCGAAATTTCACGTACGAAGTCAGGAGTCGGATCGGTCGGAGGCGACGGCAGTGTTTCGAGGTCGATGAATGGAAGGAGAAGATTATCCGACGCAAGACTAGCGCGGAGTTCATGCAGAATGCTTGTCTTGCCGCTCTTCCGGAGACCGAAGAGGCCTGAAACTCGCTGATTTGCGATGTCGTCACGGAGCTCTTGAAGGAGGGTTGCGCGACCAAAAAACTTGTCACCGCTGACTGGCGTCGTTTCGTAGAACAGGTCGCGAGCGTAGATGTGATCGCGAAGCTGGTTAATGAGCGCGATTGGCTCTTCGCCGAGAGATGCTGGGAGCGGAATGGCAAGGAATTGGAGGCGTGACCAGTCTTTCAGACGCTCGGTTAGACGGTCATCGGGAGAACTAAAAAAGGCAACATCCGGTGTGACTTCGCGAGGAAGATTGGCCAGTTTATCTTTGGCAACCTTGAAGGTGCGAGCCTGTAGGTCGCGATATGGCGAATAGAAGAACATTATTTCTCGAGTGAGCCCGAATGCTGATTCGATAGCACCGCTAAACCGGACGAGTCCGAGTCCGCATTTCTTGCCATCGCTTGTCCGGAAGACGTCAGCATATACAAACTGGGATCCGAGCGCACCAAGCATTCTCCGATGAATGCGGGACTCGGGGAACTCTAGATGGAGTTGCTCAACGTGGTGGATGACATCCTTTGCCCTCGGTTCCTTTACTGGATTTGCCTGCCAAGTAAGTGTCGTTGCTGGCGTTGTGGGGAATGCCCTTTCTTGAACTTCGGGGACTGCTGACTCGGACGGAAAGAGGCCTCCAAAGTCCTCGTATACGCGACGTGCAACGGGATCTGCAACGGCACTCGACGCAGATACCACGTGTTCCCCGATCTTGCGCAGGTGGGCAATGACATCCGCGCTCGGGATTTGGAGGTCCCGAGCGATTTCGTGGACTCGCTGGCTCACGCATGTCCTCCGGTCCTTGGCGCCGCAGGTGCTGGAGAAGTGCTTTACGCACGAACGTGGCCTCACCTGCGACGACGCCACAAGTGCTCAGCATGCCACATGCGATCGGTGAAGTCCCGATGTACGGCTCGAATCACCCGGTGCCTCCCGCTCTCGGTGAGCCTGCGAGTCGGGGCAAAGCGTCGTTGTGACCGTCTCGGCAGTGGTTCTGCCAGATCGAGGGCATCACGCCGGATCGGCTCCATAGCGCCTGGCGGTGTGACTGTTCGACGTATCGTTAGTCGGCTCGGCGAAAGGACGTTGCGCCGCTTCCTGCCTGTCGCTACTTTTGTGTCAGCTGGCGGCTGCCTTCTGGGCCTTCTTGAAGGTGCGGACCTCCTGGAGGGTCTCGGCCGAGGTGACGTCGGCGATGGAGCGGCGGGAGTCCTGCTCGCCGAACTCGCCCGCCGCCTCGCGCCAGCCGTCCGGCCGGACGTCGCGCTGCTTGCCCAGGAGGGCCAGGAAGATCTTCGCCTTGCGCTCGCCGTAGCCCGGCAGGGCGTTCAGGCGCTTCAGGACCTCGGCGCCGGTCGGGGCGCCGCCGGTTCCCGGGTCGGTCCAGATCCGCGCGGCGTCGCCGTCGTACCCGTCGACGACGGCGTGGGCCAGCTCCTGCACCCGGCCCGCCATGGACCGGCCGTACCGGTGGATCGCCGGGGGAGTGGTCGCCAGTTCCGTGAACCGGTCCGGGTCCGTCTCCGCGATGACCCGCGGGTCCACCGAGCCCAGCCGGTCCAGGATCTTCTTCGGCCCCGCGAACGCGTGCTCCATCGGGAACTGTTGATCCAGCAGCATGCCGACGAGCAGCGCGAACGGGTCGTCGTCCAGCAGCCTGTCGGCTTCCGCGTCTCCGGTCATCCACAGTTCGGCCATGGGTTCATTCTGTCCCGGAACGGGAGTTCGCGCCGCCTGTCTCAGCCCTTCCTGGCGAGCGCGTCCAGGTCGACGTTCGAGAGCAGGGGCGGGACCTGCACGTCGTCGTTCCGCAGGGTGATCCGCGCCCAGTCCTCGCCGAGGCGCACGTCGACCCGGTGGATCAGCCCGGCCGCGTCCACCCAGTAGCGCAGCCCGGCGGCCCCGGGGTCGACGACGGCGGCGCCCGGCCCGACGTCCGGCCCGGCCTCGACGTCCGGCCCGGCTTCGGTGCCCGGCCCGGCCTCGGCAACCGGCCCGGCCTCGGAGCCCGGCCGGGCGTCGTCGTCCGGCCGCCCCTTCCGGTCCGCCCGGCCTCCCGTGGCCGTGCCGGCACCCTCGCGGGGCGCCGCCGTCGGCCCCGCGAACACCGTCACCGGGCGGCCGCCGGTGGTGTCCGCCCGCAGCCACAGGGCGCCGCCCTGCCGGATGAGCCGGGGGTTCTCGGGGCGGTCGGCACCGAGCTGCGCCAGGACCGCCAGCACCACGGCGAGCGGGGAGGTCCGCGGGTTCAGCTCCGCGGCGCGCCACCCCTCCAGCGACGTCAGCGGCTTGCCCAGCTGCGTGCCGTCCGTGACCGCGACGGCCCGGCCGTTCCAGGCGATCCGGTCCGACGGCAGGCCGTCGGACGACACCAGCGCGTAGCCCGTGCGCGTCTCGTAGTCGAACCAGCCCTCGACCTTCATCTCGTGGCCCTGGTCCGCGTACGTCGCGGTGACCGCGCGGCTGCCCGCGCCGGCGTTCCGGAACCGCAGGCCCGCGAGCAGTTCCGACTCCGCGACGGTGACGGGCCGGGGGCCGGCGGCGGGCTCGGGCTCCTCGCCCGCGGTGCACGCCGTGGCCACGAGCAGCGTCAGCGCCACGACGACGCCGGCCGCCCGCCGCGACCGCCACCTCGTCACGCACCGCTCCGATCCTCGTGCATGTCCGCGCCCGGCACATCCGGCAGCCCCTCGCCGCCGGCCGTCGTCGCGTGCTCACCCGGCACCCGCGGCACGAGGGGACCTGCCGCGTCCGCGACCGTGGCGGAGCCACCGGCGCACGCGGTGAGGACCGCGGCCGTTCCGAGCGCGAGAACGGCTCTGAAATGCCCGATGAATGACACCAAGTGGTTCTTCCGTGGCATGCATCGAGTGTAAGCACGCCCTTGCCGGATGCACGCGGTGAAATGGCATCCGCCCGGATAAGGAGCTTTTTCCGCCATTGGTGGAAACGAATTCTCCGGGAGTTTCGCGGGTCGTTCCTTTCCCGGCCGGCCCGTCAGCGGACCAGGCGGACCTCCAGGACGCCGTCCTCGCCGGTGGCGGTGGTGCCGTCCGGCAGGAAGCCGTTCTTCTGGAAGAACCGGCGGGCGCCCGTGTTCACGGCCGCGATCCAGAGCTCGGCGGACCGTGCCGGGGGCAGCACGCCGTTCAGCAGGGCGCGGCTGATGCCGCTGCCGTGCATCTCGGGCATGACCCACAGCTCGTGCAGGGCGAGGTCCCGCTTCGAGGCGTGGCCCATGCGGGGCCCGGCCTGGCCGACGACGGCGAACCCGACCACGAGCCCGTCAACCTCGGCCACCAGCGGCGTCTCCCCCGAGGTGATGCGGCGCTTCCACGCCTCGATCCCGGCCGCCTGGGTGTCGGTCAGCCAGTGCTCCTCGGGCACGTGGGCCAGGTAGACGGCGCGTCGCCCGGTCCAGTGGACCGCGGCGATCGCGGCGGCGTCGTCGATGGTGGCGTCGCGCAGCGTGTAGTCAGGCATGCGCCGACGGTACCCGGCGCAGCCGGCCCACCAGGCACTGCTCCACGGCGAGGCCCTGCAGCAGCTGGCGTGGTACGGGCGCGAGGATCGTCACGGCCTCCTCCGCGGGCAGCACCCGCAGCAGGTCGACGTGGTACCCCGCCGAGCCGCGCGTCATCGCGAACGACCCGGCCCCCAGGATGTTGCGCATCCAGTCGGTCCGCGACCCCCACGGCAGCGGCACCACGGCGAGGATCTCCGCGGAATCCGGGTCGCGGCCGGCGAACGCCGTGACCGGCGTCGTGTAGGCCGTGCCGGACGTGCGGCCGACGTGGTGGACGACGGCGAACGGCGGGAATCCGTTGGCGAGTCGCTCGAAGTACGGGTTGACGGTCTTGGCCAGGGCGGCCACGGGCTCGGGCAGGTCCATGCCGTCCATCATGGCGACAACCCGCCCGGCCTCGCGACCCGCAACGCCGCCGATTCGTGCAGGTCGTGCCGTTCACGTTACGGTCGGGAAGGAGGAGAGGGTGAAATGACGACGAGCGCGGGCGGGGTGCGTCCCCTGGAGGACGGGATCCGGACGGATCTCCGGGGGCAGCTGGACTATGCGGGCTACCTGGACCTGGAACGGGTGCTGTCGGCCCAGCACCCCCTCAGCGAGCCCGAGCACCACGACGAGCTGCTGTTCATCATCCAGCACCAGACCACGGAGCTGTGGCTGAAGCTGATGCTGCACGAGCTGCGCGCCGCGCGGGCGCAGCTCGACGCGGACGACCTGCTCCGCGCGCTCAAGTCCGTCGCGCGGGTCAAGCACATCCTGCGCACGATCATCGAGCAGTGGTCGGTGCTGGCCACGCTCACGCCGAGCGAGTACGCCGAGTTCCGCGGCGGTCTCGGGTCGTCGTCGGGCTTCCAGTCGTACCAGTACCGCGCGGTCGAGTTCATCCTCGGGAACAAGAACGCCGCCACGCTCGCCGTCTTCCGGGCCGACCCCGCCGCCCACGACATGCTGCACGGGCTCCTGGCGGAACCGACCGTCTACGACGCGTTCCTCCGCCTGCTCGCCCGCCGCGGCCTGGCCGTCCCGCGCGAGATCCTCGACCGCGACGTGCGCGAGCCGTGGGTCGAGCACCCGGAGCTGATCCCCGTGCTGGCGGACATCTACCGGGACCCGAGCTCCGCGTGGGACGTCTACGAGGCGTGCGAGGACCTGGTGGACCTCGAGGACGCGTTCCAGCTGTGGCGGTTCCGCCACCTGCGCACGGTCCAGCGCACCATCGGCTTCAAGCCCGGCACGGGCGGCTCCAGCGGCGTCGGCTTCCTGCGGCGCGCGCTCGACCTGACGTTCTTCCCGGAGTTGATCTCGGTCCGGACGGAGGTCGGCGCCTGATGGATCAGCGGTCGTTCCTGCCCGCCGTCGTCGACCATCACGTGCACCTCGGGCTCGTGGACCCCGGCCGGCTCGCCGGGTCGGTGCTGGCCGAGGTGCACGACCTCGGCTGGGATCCCCTGGTCAGCGCCGCGATCGCGAAGTCGCCGCCGCGGGGCGTCAGGGTGCGGTTCGCGGGACCCTTCCACACCGCGCCCGGGGGGTACCCGGCGGGCCGCGCGTGGGCGCCGTCGTCGGCGATCCGGGGTGTGAGCGGCCCGCAGGAAGCGCGCGGCGCCGTGGCCGACGTCGTCGCCGCCGGGGGATCGTTCGTCAAGATCGCGCTGCACTCCGGCATGCCGCTGCTCGACGACGCGACGCTCGTCGCGCTGGTGCGCGCCGCCCGCGCGGCGGGCCTGCCCGCCGTGGTGCACGCCGAGGGCGAGGGGCAGGCGGCCCGCGCGCTCGGCGCGGGCGCCGAGATGCTCGCGCACGCGCCCTGGTCGGAGCCGCTGCCGGACAAGCTGCTGCGCGCCGCCGCGGGCCGCGCGACCTGGATCTCGACGCTGGCGATCCACGACCGGCCGGACCTCGACGTGGCGCTGGACAACGTGGCCCGGTTCCACGCCGCGGGCGGCGCGGTCGTCTACGGCACGGACATGGGCAACGGGCCGACGCCGCGGCGCGGGGTCAGCGACCGCGAGATCGCGCTGCTCGGCGAGGCGGGCCTGACCGGGGAGGCGCTGCTGCGCGCCGTGGTCGGGCCGCCGGGCCGGCGGGACCTGGACCCGGAACGGGCCCTGGTCTCCCCGCATCCCCGCCCCGCCGACGCGGGCGAGCTGATCACGTGGCTCGCCGACGCCCGTCGTCTCACCCCCGCCGACCTGGAGTCGCTGACATGAACCCCACCCCGAGCCTTCCCGACCTGGCCGCGAAGGCGGCCCAGCTCGACGCCGAGGACCCGCTCGCCGCGTACCGCGAGCGGTTCGCCGGCAGCCCCGGCCTGGTGGCGTACCTCGACGGGAACTCGCTCGGCCGCCCCCTGAAGGCGACGCGGGACCGGCTCGCGGGCTTCGTCGACGAGGTGTGGGCCGCGCGCCTCATCCGCGCGTGGGACGAGGGCTGGATGGACGCGCCCACCGAGCTCGGGGACACGATCGGGCGGGTCTGCCTGGGCGCGGCCGCCGGGCAGACCGTCGTGGCGGACTCGACCACGGTGCTGCTCTACAAGCTCGCGCGCGCCGCCGCCGGCGCCCGGCCCGGGCGCGCCGAGATCGTCGCGGACACCGAGAACTTCCCGACCGACCGCTTCGTCCTGGAGGGCATCGCCGCCGAGCGCGGCCTGACGATCCGCTGGATCACCCCGGATCCGGCGCTCGGCGTGCGGCCCGACGACGTCGCCGCCGTCGTCTCCGAGCGCACCGCCCTGGTGCTGGTGAGCCATGTCGCGTTCAAGTCGGCCTACATCGCGGACCTGCCCGCGATCACGCGGATCGCGCACGACGCCGGGGCGCTGGTGCTGTGGGACCTGTGCCATTCCGTGGGCGCCGTGCCGGTGGAGCTCGACGCGCACGGCGTGGACCTCGCGGTGGGCTGCACCTACAAGTACCTGAACGGCGGGCCCGGCGCCCCGGCGTTCGGCTACGTCGCCCGCGGCCTGCAGGACGAGCTGCGCCAGCCGGTCCAGGGCTGGATGGGCGCCGCCGACCCGTTCGCGATGGGGCCCGCCTACGAGCCCGCGGCCGGCATCCGCCGGTTCATCTCCGGGACGCCGCCCGTCGTCGGCATGCTGCCGATGCGGGACATGCTCGAGCTGATCGACGAGGCGGGGATGGCGGCGGTGCGCGCCAAGTCCGTGGCCCTGACGGAGTTCGTGGTCGAGGCCGCCGACGAGCATCTCGTCCCGCTCGGCGTGCGCGTGGCCTCGCCGCGCGACGCCGCGGTGCGCGGTGGTCACGTCATGCTGGAGCACCCGGCCTTCCGGGAGGTGACGGCGCGGCTGTGGCAGCGCGGCGTCGTGCCCGACTTCCGGCCGCCGGCCGGGATGCGCCTCGGGCTGTCGCCGCTGAGCACGTCGTTCACCGAGGTCGCGGACGGGCTCGCCCTCGTGGCCGCGGAACTCCGGGCGCACGGCTGAGCCCCGCCGGGCCCGGCCCCGGCCCTACTTGACGCACGTGCGGTGCGCGTCGCTCGGGAAGGACCAGCTGCCCGCCGCCCAGCCGCCGTCGTGGACGGCGACGGAGACGTCGCCCGCCGGGATCGTCAGGGTGACCGACGGCGCCCTGCCGCACTTCCTGCTGCCCGCCGGGACGGTGACCGAGTCCGTCTCCCGGCCGGTCCAGGCCACGTAGAGCTGCTTGCCCGTGGCGTTGCGGATCGTCAGCGCCACCTCCTCGCCCGCTCCGGCGTACCGCACCGGCCGGGTCAGGGTGCCGCCGCCGGCCAGGGCGCCGCGGACCTGCTTCTTGATCCGCGCGATCCGGAGCCGCTCCTGGGCGACGTTCGTCGCGGTGACCTGCGCCGCGGACCGCGTGGCGGAGAACCGCTCCAGGTGCGAGACCGCCAGGTCGCCGGGCTTCGTGCCGGGGTACTCCTGGACGGCCGCCAGCAGCGCGCGCCGGGCGGCGTGGAACACCGCGGCGTCGTAGCGGGCGTCGCGGGCCGCGGCCTCCCCCTCGGCGAGGCGGTCCTCGCCGCAGCGCACCAGCGCCCAGGACAGCGCGTGGTGCGAGGCGTCCCGGACCGGCCGCAGGGCCGGGCCGTCCAGTCTCGACCACGCGCGCGCCGGCCGGATCACCGAGCAGGGTTCGTCGGCGCGGTCGGCCTCGACGTCGTTCTCGAACAGCACCCAGACGCGTCGCTCGGCGCGCTCGGCCGGCTCGCTGTCCGGGGCGTCCGCCAGGACGGTGGCGTACTGGGAGACCGCGCGCTCGCCGTGGCCCTGTTCCTCCAGCTCCTGCCCGTAGGAGAGGCGCGCGCCGGACTGCTCCTCGACCGCCGCGACGTAGCGGGCGCCGCCCGAGGCGAGGTACGCGTCGAAGCGCTCGATGGCGCCCCGGTAGTTCCCGGTGGCGACGGCGTGCCGCGCGCGCTCGAGTTCGTCGCACGCCTCGATCTCGGCGGTCAGCTCCGCGCTGTCCACGGGAGGGGCCAGGAACTCCAGCGCGCCCAGGTTCCGGGCGGACTTGAGCCGCGGTACCGCGGCCGCGCAGTCGCCCGCCGCATGGGCGCTCTGCCCGAGGGCCGCCTCCGTGCGCGCGTCCCCGCGGGAGTCCTGCACGAGGAACAGCCACGCCCAGACGACGAGCCCCACGAGCACCACGAGCGCGCCGATCAGGATCGCCAGGCGCCCGTAGCGGGGCGCCGGCTCGTCCTGCGCGATCGGTTCGAGCAGCCGCAGGTCGCTCACGGTGTCCTCCCTCCCTCGGGACACGCGTTGCGTGCGATCCCCTTAATGTCGGAAATGGTCGCATGAAATCGCGACGCCGAGGTATTTGCCGGCGCGTAATCTCGGACACATGAGCACCGCGGAGAGAAGAGCACTGGTCACGGGCGCGTCGTCGGGCATCGGGGCGGCGACGGTACGCCGCCTCATGGCGGACGGCTGGGACGTCGTGGCCGCGGCCCGGCGCAAGGAGCGGCTGACCGCTCTGGCCGCCGAGACCGGCGCGGAGGCCTACGCTCTCGACGTGACCGACGACGACGGCGTCGCGCGGCTGGCGCAGCATCTCGCGGCGACCGGCGGCCTGGACGCCGTCGTCAACAACGCGGGCGGCGCGCTCGGCCTGGACCGGGTCGAGGACTCGGACGTCGCGGGCTGGCGGTGGATGTACGAGGTCAACGTGCTCGGCACGCTGCGGGTCACCCAGGCGGTGCTGCCGCTGCTGCGCGCGGCCGGGGCGGAGCGCGGCGTCGCCGACGTCGTGACCATCACCTCCACGGCGGCGCACGGCGCGTACGAGGGCGGCGCCGGGTACACGGCGGCCAAGCACGGCGAGCACATGCTGTCCCAGACCCTGCGCTGGGAGACCGCCGGCGAGCCGGTGCGGGTGATCGAGATCTCGCCGGGCGCGGTGGCGACCGAGGAGTTCTCCCTGGTGCGGTTCGGGGGCGACGCGGCCCGGGCCGCCCAGGTCTACGAGGGCTACACGCCGCTGTCCGCGCAGGACGTCGCCGACGCCGTCGCGTGGGCCGTGACCCGCCCCGACCACGTCAACATCGACCAGCTCACGATCCGCCCGAGGGCCCAGGCCCACAACAGCAAGATCGTGCGCGCCGGGTAACGGGCCGGCGCCCGGCGGCCGCGGCGGTGAGACTCCGGAACGCCGCGGCCGCCAGGACCGCGCGTGTTCGCCGGTCGCTGCGCCCTCGTCGCTCAGTGCTCCGTTCCGAGGTTTCCGGCGAGACGTTCGTGCCGGGCGGCCGAGTCGTGGTTCATGCCGACGATCGTCACGGTCTTGCCCTTGGCCCGGTACCTGGTGGTGACCGCGTCGAGCGAGGCGATGGCGGAGGCGTCCCAGATGTGGGCCTTGGTCATGTCGATGACGATGTTCTTCGGGTCGCCGGCGTAGTCGAACTGGTGGACCAGGTCGTTGGACGAGGCGAAGAACAGTTCGCCCTCGACGGCGTAGACCCTCCGGCCGTCGGCGTCCGAGGCGTCCAGCCTGGTCACCGACGTGAAGTGCGCGACCCGGTTCGCGAACAGCACCGTCGCGACGACGACGCCGACGATCACGCCGTAGGCGAGGTTGTGGGTGGCGACGGTGACGACCACGGTGGCGAGCATGACCGTGGTCTCGGACTTCGGCATGCGGCGCAGGGTGTCCGGGCGGATCGAATGCCAGTCGAACGTGCCGACCGAGACCATGATCATCACGGCGACCAGTGCCGCCATCGGCATGATCGCGACCACCTCACCGAGGCCGACCACGAGGATCAGCAGGAACACGCCGGCGAGGAAGGTGGAGAGCCGGGTGCGGGCGCCGGAGGACTTCACGTTGATCATGGTCTGGCCGATCATGGCGCAGCCGCCCATGCCACCGAAGAGCCCGGTCACGATGTTGGCGGCGCCCTGCCCCCAGGTCTCGCGGGTCTTGTTCGAGTGGGTGTCGGTGACGTCGTCGACCAGCTTGGCCGTCAGCAGCGACTCCAGGATGCCGACGAGCGCCATCGCCACCGCATAGGGCGCGATGGTCTGCAGCGTCTCGAGGTTCAGCGGGACGTCGGGGAGGAACAGGCTCGGCAGCGACTCGGGCAGCGCGCCCTCGTCACCCACGGTCGGCACGTCGATGCCCGCGATCACCACGGCCGCGGTCAGCAGCACGATGGCCACGAGGGGTGCCGGGACCACCTTGGTCCGGCGTGGCAGCAGGACCATGAGCACGATGCCGATGGCGACCAGCGGGTAGACCGCGACCGGAACGCCGGTGAGGTGTGGCAGCTGGGACAGGAAGATCAGGACGGCGAGGGCGTTGACGAAGCCGACCATCACCGAGCGGGGGATGAACCTCATGATCCTGGCGACGCCCAGCACGCCGAGGACGACCTGGATGATCCCGCCCAGGATCACGGTGGCGATGAGGTGGTCCATGCCGTGCTCGCGCACGACCGGGGCGATGACCAGCGCGACCGCGCCCGTCGCGGCGGAGATCATGGCGGGCCGCCCGCCGAGGAACGAGATGGCCACGGCCATCGTGAAGGACGCGAACAGGCCGACTCGCGGGTCGACGCCGGCGATGATCGAGAACGCGATCGCCTCCGGGATCAGCGCCAGCGCCACCACGAGGCCGGCCAGGACCTCGGTGCGGAACGTCCTGACGGATCGGAACGCGGCGCGGAACGAGCCGGAAGCGGTGGCCTCGGGGGCGCCGGTGACGGGGATCGCCGCCGGGACGGGATCGGGCAGGTCGACAGAAGTGTGTGACACGCAGTGTTTCCTCACGGATTCGGGGACGCGCACGCCCCGAGGGCCGAGGTCGCGGGACCCGGCCCGGATGGACAGGACTGAGCACGCGACGCTGCGCACGAAGAATGGACGGTGGTGAGACGACCCCGGGGGCGCGGAGACCCACCGCGCTCAACTCTACCGTTACGTAAGGGTAGAGTTGCACGATGGGTACTCCGGACACGTCGGCCACCACGCACATCGGCACGGTCGCCGAGCGCACCGGCCTGTCGTTGCGCACGTTGCGGCACTGGGACGAGGTGGGCCTGGTGACGCCGTCGGGACGCAGCCACGGCGGGTTCCGGCTCTACACGGAGTCCGACGTCGAGCGCATCCTGCTGGTTCGTCGTATGAAGCCGCTCGGCTTCACCCTGGAGGAGATGGCCGACCTGCTCGACGTCGCCGGCCGGCTGGCCGCCGGGCCCTCCGGCCCGGACGGGGCCGAGCTGCGCGTCAGGCTGGACGAGTTCGTCGCCGTCGCGCGGGAGCGCCGCGCCGACCTCGCACGCAAGCTCGCCATGGCGGACGAGCTGATCGCCCTGCTCGATGGGGTCTGAGCCCATGTCGCAGCGACCGCGCGGCAGGTAGGCTGGGCGGTGGTGTGCCGGGAAGCCTGGTCGGCGGCGATGCCGCCCCGTCCACGGGCGGCCCAGTGGCCCGTCCGAAGGAATCCGCCATGCGCCAGCCTGGCATGCACGCGCTGATCATGTCGTTCGGCACCCGGGGTGACATCCAGCCCTACGCCGCCCTCGCCGGGGCGCTGGCCCGTGCCGGCCACGACGTCACTCTCGCCGTTCCCGACGCTTTCGCGGATCTGGTGCCGCACGACGGGCCGGGTACCGTCACACATCATCCCGCCGGTTCCGGCATGCTGCGTCTCCTGCGGGAGATCATGCCCGAGCTGAGCGGTCCCCGGGACGCGCTGCGGACGCTCGGGATCATGACCTCGGCGATGCGTGAGCTCAACACCGAGTGCTGGGCCGCCGCGCGGGCGGCGCGCCCGGACGTCGTCGTGTATCACCCCAAGACGCTGGCCGGGCCGCACATCGCCGAAGCCCTGGGCGTACCCGGCGTCCTGTCCCTCCCGCTGCCGTACTACACCCCGACGCGCGCGCACCCGATGCCGTTCTTCGGCGGCAGGTCCTTCGGAGGCCGGGGCAACCGTGCCTCGTACGCGCTGAACCGGATGAGCGGGATCATGTACGGCGGCATGATCAACGACTTCCGCCGCCAGATCGGCCTGGGCCGGATCGGGCGCCTGGCCGACCCCCTCAAGAACCTCGACGGCAGCCCGGTCCACACCCTCTACCCCTACAGCCGGCACATCCTGCCGGTCCCGGCGGACTACCCGGAGTCGGCCCACGTGACCGGCTACTGGTTCCTGGACCACGAAGGCGTGGACGGCGGTGGCTGGGAGCCGCCCGCGCAGCTGGCCGATTTCCTCGCGACCGGGCCGGCCCCGGTCTACGTCGGGTTCGGCTCCATGGGCTTCGGCAAGGGAGCCGACCAGCGGCGCGACGCCGTCCTGACCGCCCTGAAGGCCAACGGGCTGCGCGGGATCGTCGCGACCGGTTGGGGCGGCATCACGCCAGGCGAGTCGGGTTCGGACGATGTCCTGGTCATCGAGGGCGCGCCCCACGACTGGCTGTTTCCCAGGGTCGCCGCCGTCGTGCACCACGGCGGTGCGGGCTCGACCGCGGCCGGCCTGCGGGCCGGCCGGCCGACGCTCGTGGTGCCGTTCCTCGGTGACCAGCCGTTCTGGGGAGCCCGGGTCCACGCGATCGGCGCCGGACCGGAACCACTGGCGGCCAACCGTCTCGCCAGGGGCCTGGCCGGCCGCCTCGGCGACCTCACGGGCACCACGTCCTACTCGCACCGGGCTGCCGAGGTCGGCGCCGCGATCAGGCACGAAGACGGGCTCGGCGCGGGAGTGCGGGTCATGGAACAGATCGCAGGCGTGACGGCCACCGACACCTCGTCCGGACGGTGACCGTCACCCGGATGGCCGGGACCACGGCCGGTCCACCCCCCTGCTGTCGCTACCTCACACGTTCGTCAGGCGCCGCCAGGCACGGACGACCGCCGCGGTACCCAGTGGGGCCGTCGCGGCGGCGAGCATCAGGTGAGGCGGGCCGACGGCGGCTGCGGCGTCCGCTCCGCCCATGCCCGCCCACAGGGACGGCGCGGCGTAGGGGAACCAGGTGCCGCCGCCGAGCAGCACCACGATCTGGGTGAGCGCGACCATGCCGACCAGCGCGCCGACCGTGCCGAGCCGGCTGCGCGTCACGGTCGCCACCCAGGCGAACGGCAGCGCCAGTCCACCACCGAGCAGCCCTGCGGCGACCGCGTCACGCACCCCGGCCCAGGCCGCGAAGGGCTCGCCGGCTGTCCCGGTGACGACCGCCGAGGCAGTCGTCGTCACCGCCACGGCCAGCACCACGCACGACGCGATCCAGGCCAGCGCGACCAGGCACTTGGCCAGGGCAATGGTGCCCTGCGGCACGGCCAGCCCGAACAACGCCCCGGCGGTGCCGTTCTCCAGCTCGCGTCCGAACGACCAGGCGACGAAGAACCCGCCGGCGGCCAGGGCCGCGACGGAAAGGACCTGGGCGCACACCAGCAGGTGCGTCGTGGCGAGGTCGCCGGTCGCGTAGTCGGTGAGCTTGGCCGCCGTCGGGCCGACGGCCCGCGGCGACCGGGCGAGCGCGACCATCCCGATGCTGCCGAGCGGAACGAGCAGCACGAGCAGCGTGGTCGCGATGCGGGCGACGGCCGAACGGCGGAGCTTGAGCGTCTCAACGGCCAGGGCGGCGCGGAACGCGGTTCCGGCGGTCATCTCAGGCTCCCCGTGCCGGCCGGATCCGTCTTGGCCGGACCGGTATCCGTTGTCCGGGTGCCGGCGTCCAGGACCATGGCGAAGAACCGTTGTTCCAGGTCGGTGCCGCCGGGTTCGAGCCGTCCGACGTCGCGGCCGCCGTGCAGCACCACTATCTCGTCCGCGATCCGAGCGACCTCGTCGAGGTGATGGCTCGAGACGAGGACCGCCGCGCCGTCGTCGGCCAGGCCCCGGACCAGTTCGCGGACCAGGACGACACCCTGCGGGTCGAGGGCGCTGGTCGGTTCGTCGAGGATCAGTGCCGTGGGTCGATGAAGGGTCGCGCCGGCTGTCCCGAGGCGCTGACGGTTGCCCGTCGAGAGCGCGCCGGCGCGGGTGTGGCGCCACGGGTCCAGCCCCATGCGCCCGACGGCGACGTCAGCGGCCGCCGCGGCGGCCCGCCGTGCCACGCCGTGCAGACGGGCGGCGCAACGAAGGTTCTCGGTCACGGTCAGCTCCGGGTAGACCAACGGCGTGTCGACCACGTGGCCGAACCGTCGGGCGACGTCGGCGGGCATGCCGGCCGGGTCGTGACCGAGGATCCTGGCCACGCCGTGCGTGGGGCGCAGGCGGCCGGTCAGCGCGCGGAGCGCCGTCGTCTTGCCTGCGCCGTTGAGGCCGATCAGGGCCGTGACCCGGCCTGGCCGGACGGCCAGCGTGAGGCGGTCGAGGGCTGGTCGGCCGCCGAAGGTGTGGGAGACGTCGTCGAGCAGCAGGGCGGGCTCGGTCATGCGGTCGCACCGGCCGGGGCGAGCTGCGCCAGGGCGCGGCGGACGAGATCGGCGAGCGTGACGTCGCTCGGCGCGGAGCCCCAGGCCAGGAGGGCCGCGGTGGTGGCGGCCAGGCAGGCGGACGCCGAGATCGCGGCATCGAGACGATCGACCCCGTCGGCTGTGAGCCGCTCGACGATCGCGTCCCGGGTGGCCTCGGTGCCGGCCGACATCGCGGCGCGCAGCGAAGGGGACGTGGCGACCAGGGCCACCCGGCGCCTCGCCGTCGAGTCCTCGGTGGGCGTGATCTCGCCGAGGGCGGCGAGCAGGCCGAGCCGGGTGCGCTCCAGGGGCGGAAGACCCACTGGCTGGGCGCCGACGGCCTCGGCGATCAGCGGATCGTACGGATCCGTGACGAGCACGGCGTCCTTCGTCGGAAAGTGCCGGAAGAACGTCATGGGGGTGACGCCGGCGGCCTCCGCGATCTGGTTCACGGTCGTGCCGTCGTAACCCTGGTTCTCGAAGAGGTCGAGCGCCGCATCGAGGATGCGGGCCCTGGTGCGGAGGGTGCGGGGTGTGACCATCCCCTAATGTTAGCCACTAACAATTCGGCGTCCGAGGCGTGGCACCACGCCCTGGGCCTCGCGGGGCTCGAGGACCTCCTCCTGCGCGCGGTCGGCCGGGTCGGGGCCGGACGACGGGGGGTTCCTCCGCTCCTGAGGGCCGGCCGGTGGCCGGGCGTCGGCCGGCGAACCCCTCGCGCTCGCGTCCTTACGTTCTGGTGACGGAGGCCGGTTCCGCTGTCCCCGCGGCGGTCGCTGATGGCAGCCTGGCACCATGAACGCAGGTGAGACGCGAGACCGCCGGGGAGTCCTCGCCGCGGTGGCCGGGGTCGTGGCGGGCGGCCTCGGCCTGGCCGTGTCCGAGCTGGTGGCCGCCGTCGTCGCGCCCGGCGCGAGCACGATCTTCGCGGGCGGCGCCGCGGTGGTCGACGTCGTCCCGCCGTGGCTGAAGGACTTCGCCGTCGCGTGGTTCGGCACCGCCGACAAGGCGGTGCTGCTCGGCACCATGGGCGTGGTCCTGGCGGCGGGCGCGGCCCTGGCCGGCTGGCTGGAGCGCCGCCGGCGTCACGTGGGGGTCGCCCTGCTGGTCCTGGTCGGCGTGGCGGGCATGGTCCTCGCGGCCACCCGCCCGGGCGCCGGCCCGCTGTGGGTCCTCCCGAGCGCGATCGGCGTCGCCGTCGCGATCCCGGTCCTGCGCGCGTCGATCCGCACGCTGCTGCCCGACGCCGCTGCGACCGCGACCGCCACCGCCGCCACGGCCGCCGCTGCGACCGCCGGCGCCACCGAGGGACCGGCCTCTGCCGAGGAGCCGGCCGCCACCGGCAGATCGGCCGACGTCGCCGCTGCGAGCCCGGCCCCGGGCGCGACCGCACCCGACGGCCCGCGCCCGCCCGCGCCGTCGTCGGCCGTGAACAGGCGGCGCTTCCTGCAGATCACCGGCCTGGCCGCGGCGGGCGCGCTCGTCGCGCTGGGCGCGTCGCAGGTGATCGGGGCCGGGGCGCGGACCGTCGAGGCGGTGCGGACCCGGCTCCGCCTCCCGGCCCCCGCCAGGGCCGCGGCGCCCGTCCCGGCCGGGGCGGAGCTCGGCATCGACGGCCTGACGCCGTACGTCGTGCCGAACGACGAGTTCTACCGGATCGACACCGCCCTGCGCGTGCCCCAGATCAACCCGGAGGACTGGACGCTGCGGGTGACCGGCATGGTGGACGAGCCGTTCGAGATCGGCTGGGACGAGCTGGTCTCCCTGCCGCTCACCGAGCACCACGTGACGCTGGCCTGCGTGAGCAACCCCGTGGGCGGCGACCTGATCGGCAACGCGCTGTGGCTGGGCTACCCGGTGCGCGACCTGCTCGCCCGCGCGCGACCGCAGGCGGGCGCCGACATGGTGCTCTCGACGTCGCAGGACGGCTGGACCGCGGGCACGCCGCTGGAGGTGCTCGAGGACCCGGACCGGGAGTGCCTGCTGGCCATCGGGATGAACGGCGAGCTCCTCCCGGCCCAGCACGGCTTCCCGGCCCGGCTCGTGGTGCCGGGCCTGTACGGCTACGTGTCGGCCACCAAGTGGGTCACCGAGCTCAAGGTGACCACGTTCGAGCAGGACGAGGGCTACTGGACGCCGCGCGGCTGGTCCGCGCTCGGCCCGGTCAAGCTGCACTCGCGGATCGACGTGGCCCGCGCCGCCGAGGGCGGCGGCGCGCTCGTGGCGGGCGTCGCCTGGGCGCAGCACACCGGCGTCTCGGCGGTCGAGGTGATGGCCGACGACGGCGACTGGGTCCCCGCCGAGCTGGCGCAGGCCACGGGCACCGACACCTGGGTCCAGTGGCGCGCCGAGCTGGACCTCGCCCCGGGCGACCACACCGTCACCGTCCGCGCCACGGACGCGAACGGCGAGGTCCAGACCGCCGAGGTCGCGCCGCCCGCCCCGGACGGGGCGACGGGCTGGCACTCGGCGAGCGTGACGGTCTGATTCGAGGCTCAGGCGATATTCGCGCGAGTAAACGCTTACCCGCGCGAATAGCGCCTTATCCGCTGCAGTTGCTGGGCGCCGTCGCGCTCGGGTCTACCCCGGCGCGCCGCGTCGGCGCACGGTCAGGACGACGTGGGTCAGGATGCCGAGGATCAGGCCCCAGAAGGCCGAGCCGATGCCGAACAGGGTGAGGCCGGAGGCCGTCACCAGCAGCGTCACCAGGGCCGCCTCGCGGTGGGCGGCGTCGTCCATCGCGCCCTTGAGGCCGCCCATGAGGGCGCCGAGCAGCGCCACCCCGGCGATCGCGGCGACCAGCTCGCCCGGCAGGCCGGTGAACAGCGCCACGAGCGTGGCGCCGAACGTCCCGATCAGCAGGTAGAAGAGCCCGCAGAACACGCCGGCGGGCCACCGCTTGCGCGGGTCGGTGTGCGCCTCGGGGCCGGTGCAGATGGCCGCGGTGATCGCCGCGAGGTTGATCGCGTGGCTGCCGAACGGCGCGAGCAGCACCGAGACGAGGCCGGTGACCCCGACGAGCTTGCGGTCGTCCGGTGTGTACCCGGAGGTCTGCAGCACGCCCAGGCCGGTCGCGTTCTGCGACGCCATCGTGACCACGAACATGGGGATCCCGATACCGACCAGGGCCGCCCAGCCGAACTCGGGCGCGGTCCACTCCGGCCGCGCGATCTCCAGCCGCACCCCGGCCATGTCGAACCCGCCGGTGGCGGCCACGGCGACCACCCCGGCCACCAGCGCGCACAGCACCGCGTACCGCGCCGAGAACCGCTTGACCGCCAGGTAGGCGGCGAACACCACCAGTGGCACCAGCGGGGTCGCGGCCACCGCGTCGAACAGGCCCACCCCGAACGAGAACAGGATCCCCGCGAGCATCGCGGACACCAGCGGCGCGGGGATCGTCGCCATCAGCTTCCCGAAGATCCCGGTGAGCCCCACGACCGTGATGGCGAGCGCCGACAGCAGGTACGCGGCGACGGCCTCGCCGAACGTGAACTGGTCGAGGCTGCTGACCAGCAGGGCCGCCCCCGGCGTGGACCAGGCGGTGATGACGGGCTGCCGGGTCCAGAGGCTCAGCCCGAGGCAGGTCAGGCCGCTGCCGATGGACACCGCCCACACCCAGGAGGCGGTCTGCCCGGCGCTGAGCCGCCCGGCCTCGGCGGCGGCGAGGATGATCACCATCGGCCCGGAGTAGGAGACGACCACGGCGATGAAGCCCGCCACGGCCGCCGACACCGAGAGGTCGCCCCACCACGGCCCGCCGCGCGTGCCGGCCCCGGGTTCCCCGGTGGCGGGTGCGGCGGGGGCGACGCCGGGCGCCGGGCGGTTCGTCATCGGTCGTCCTCCTGGAAGGCCCGGGTGAGGGCCTGGTCGATGTCGGCGATCAGGTCGTCGGGGTTCTCCGGCTCGATGGACGGGCGGAGCATGTCCGGGGGCGCCGTGCTTCCCGGGCCCTCGAAGGTGTGCCGGTGCTCGAGGAGGCTCTCCGTCCCGCCCGGCGACGTCGCGCGGTAGAACAGCTCGCAGTGGTTCGCCAACCGCAGGGCCCGCTCGGCGGGCCCGTCGACGTGCAATGAGATCATGCCGGAGAACCCGTCGTCCATCTGCTGGGCGGCCACCCCGTGGCCCCGGGTCGCCCGCCGGTCCCGGGCCCAGGGCAGAAAAATGACCCTCACCGAGGGTTCTGGTCAGGCAGAATCCCGCACATGCTCCTGACGATCAGCACGACCATGGCGGACGCGACCGCGCTGGGGTTCCTGCTGCACAAGCACCCCGGGCGGGTGCAGTCGTTCGATCTGGCGGTGGGGGTCGCGCACGTGTTCTACCCCGAGGTCTCGGCGGAACGGACGACGGCGGCCCTGCTGCTGGAGGTCGACCCCGTCGCCCTGGTGCGCGGGCACCGGGACGGGCCGTCGAGCGGGGGCGGGTTCAGCCTCGGGCAGTACGTGAACGACCGGCCGTACGCCGCCTCCAGCATGCTCGCGGCGGCCGTGAAGCAGGTGTTCGGCACGGCGCTGTCCGGCCGGTCGGCATCGCACCAGGAACTGGCGGACACCGCGATCCCGCTGGAGATCCATCTCCCGGCGCTGCCCTGCCGTGGTGGCGCCGAGCTGCTGCGCGAGCTGTTCGAGCCGCTCGGCTGGACCGTCGACGCCACCCCGGTGCCGCTCGACCCGGAGCTGGGGTGGGGCGACTCCCGCTACCTCGACACCCGGCTGACCGGCACCCTCCGGCTCGCCGGCGCGCTCAACCACCTCTACGTGCTGCTGCCCGTGCTCGACAACTCCAAGCACTACTGGATCGCGGGCGACGAGGTGGACAAGCTGCTGCGCGCCGGTGACGGCTGGCTCGCCGGCCACCCGCGCAAGGCCTGGATCGCGCGCCGCTACCTCGCGCACCGGCACCAGCTGACCGGCGATGCGCTGGCGCGCCTCGCCGAGTCCGAGACGCCGGACGACGTCGACGCGCCCACCGCCGACGAGGTCCTCACCGAGGACGCCGCAGCCGCCCCGGCCGGTGGCGCGCCCGCGGCCGGTGACGCAGCCTCGGAGGGTCGCGTGCCCGCGGCCGGCGCCGCTGCCTCGGCCGGTGATGCGTCCGCGGCCGGTGACGCGGCGTCCGCCGGGCCCCGGCCCGTTCCCCTGCACGTCCTGCGGCGCCAGGCCGTCGTCGCCGCGGTGCGCGAGGCCGGGGCGACGTCCGTCGCCGACCTCGGCTGCGGTGAGGGTGCGCTGGTCCGGGACCTGCTGGACCTGTCGCCGGTGCAGCGCATCGTGGCCACGGACGTCTCCGCGCGGGCGCTGCAGATCGCGGCCCGCAAGCTGCGGCTCGACCGCATGCCGGAGCGGCGTCGTCGGCGGCTCGACATCTTCCAGTCGTCGGTCACGTACCGCGACGCGCGGATCGCGGGCCTGGACGCGGCCGTCCTCATGGAGGTGATCGAGCACGTCGACCCCGCGCGGCTGCCCGCGCTGGAGCGGAGCGTGTTCGCCCACGCCGCGCCGTCGCGCGTCGTCGTGACGACGCCGAACGTCGAGCACAACGTCCGCTACGAGTTCCTCGAGGCGGGCGTGCACCGGCACCGCGACCATCGCTTCGAGTGGACGCGCGCGGAGTTCCGCGGGTGGGCCGACGACGTCGCCGCCGCCCACGGCTACACGGTCGAGATCCGCCCGGTCGGCCCGGACGACGCCGAGGTGGGGCCGCCCACGCAGATGGCCGTCTTCGACAAGAGAACCGAGGACGCCGCCGCCGCGGCCGACGCTCACACCGAGAACGAGGAGGTGCCCGCATGACCACGACCACCCGGGAACTGGCCGTCCCCCAGCTCAGCCTCGTCGTCCTGATCGGCGCCAGCGGCTCGGGCAAGTCCACGTTTGCCGCGACCCACTTCAAGCCCACCGAGGTGCTCAGCTCCGACTACTGCCGCGGCCTGGTCGCCGACGACGAGTCGGACCAGTCCGCCACGCCGGACGCCTTCGACGTGCTGCACTACATCGCGGGCAAGCGCCTCGCCGCGGGCCGTCTCACCGTCGTCGACGCCACGAACGTCCAGCGGCACGCCCGCGAGAAGCTCGTCGCGCTGGCCCGCGAGCACGACGTGCTTCCCGTCGCGATCGTCCTGGACGTGCCCGAGGCCGTCTGCGTGGCCCGTAACGAGGCCCGCGCCGACCGCGGCTTCGGCGCGCCCGTGGTCCGCCGTCACGTCCGCGACCTGCGCGGCAGCCTCAAGCACCTGCAGCGCGAGGGCTTCCGCACCGTGCACGTGCTGCGCGGCGAGGACGCGGTCGCCGCCGCGACCGTCCGCCGCGAACGGCTCTTCAACGACCTGCGCCACGAGCGGGGCCCGTTCGACGTGATCGGCGACGTGCACGGCTGCCGCTCGGAGCTGGAGTCGCTGCTGGACCGCCTCGGCTACGCGATCGAGCGGGACGCGGCGGGCCGCGCCGTCGGCGCGCACCACCCGGGCCGGCGTGCGGTGTTCGTCGGTGACCTGGTGGACCGGGGCCCGGACACCCCGGGGGTGCTGCGCCTGGTCATGGGCATGGTGGCGGCGGGCGACGCGTTCTGCGTGTCGGGCAACCACGAGGCGAAGCTGGTGCGCGCCCTGCGTGGCCGTCAGGTGCAGCTGCGGAACGGCCTGGCCGAGTCGCTGGAGCAGTTCGAGGCGGAGCCGCAGGAGTTCCGCGACCGTGCCCTGCGGTTCATGGACGGCCTGATCGCGCACTACGTGCTCGACGACGGCGCGCTGGTGGTCTCGCACGCGGGCATCCCGGAGAAGTACCACGGGCGCGCGTCGGGCCGGGTGCGCTCCTTCTGCCTGTACGGCGACACGACGGGCGAGACGGACGAGCACGGCCTGCCGGTGCGGTTGCCGTGGGCGGAGGACTACCGCGGCACGGCCATGGTGCTGTACGGGCACACGCCGGTCGCCGAGGCGATCTGGGTGAACAACACGATGTGCCTGGACACGGGCGCGGTGTTCGGCGGGAAGCTCACGGCGCTGCGCTACCCGGAGAAGGAACTGGTGTCGGTTCCGGCCGAGCGCGAGCACTACGAGCCGCCGCGCCCCCTGACCGCGGCCGGCGGCCGGGACTCCGACGTGCTCGACATCGAGGACGTCGCCGGCACCCGGGTCATCGAGACGGGCTACCAGCCGCGGATCATGGTGCGGGAGGAGAACGCGGCCGCCGCGCTGGAGGTGATGAGCCGGTTCGCGATGGACCCGCGGTGGCTGGTGTACCTGCCGCCCACCATGGCGCCCGTGGCGACGTCGGACCGCCCGGACCTGCTGGAGCACCCCGACCAGGCGTTCGGGCAGTACCTGGCCGACGGCGTGACGCGGGTGGTGTGCGAGGAGAAGCACATGGGGTCGCGGGCCGTGGTCAGCGTGTTCCGGGACGACGCCGCCGGGCCGGACGGGACCGGCGGCGCGATCTGGACGCGGACCGGGCGCGCGTTCCTCGACGGCGACCTGACCGCGGCGCTGACCGGCCAGGTGCGCGCCGCCGCCGAGAAGTCGGGGCTGTTCGACGAGCTGGAGGCGTCGTGGCTGCTGTTCGACGCCGAGCTGCTGCCCTGGTCCGCCAAGGCGGGGTCGCTGCTGCGCGACCAGTACGCGGCGGTCGGGGCGGCAGCCCGGGGTGCGCTCCCGGCGGCCGTGTCGGAGCTGGAGCGGGCGGCGTCGTCCGGCCTCGACGTCGGGCACCTGCTCGACCGGACGCGCGCCCGCGCGGCGAACGCCGCGGCCTACGTCGACGCCTACCGGCGGTACGTCTGGGAGACCGACGGCCTCGACGGCGTGCGGCTGGCGCCGTTCCAGCTGCTCGCGTCCGGCGACGGGCCCGGCGGGGCCGGGGCCGCGCACCACACGCGGCCGCACACGTGGCACCTGGCGCTCGCCGACCGGCTCGTCGAGGCCGACCCCGCGACCTTCACGCCGACGCGGCGGCTGTTCGTGGACACGAGCGACCCGGCGTCGTGCGCGGCGGGCGTGGACTGGTGGACGGAGCTGACGGCGTCGGGCGGTGAGGGCATGGTGGTCAAGCCCGCCGACAACCTGGTCGACGGCCGGCGCGGGCCGGTGCAGCCGGGCCTGAAGGTCCGCGGGCGCGAGTACCTGCGGATCATCTACGGCCCCGACTACACCGAACCGCACCACCTGGAGCGGCTGCGCAAGCGTGGGCTGGGCCGCAAGCGCTCGATGGCCCAGCGCGAGTACGCCCTCGGTCTGGAGGCCCTGGACCGCGTGGCCGCCGGCGACCCGCTGTGGCGGATCCACGAGTGCGTCTTCGCGGTGCTGGCCCTGGAGTCGGAACCGGTGGACCCGCGGCTGTGAGCGCCGTGGAGGCGGAAATCGCGTGAGAGAGCGTGTTCATGCGTGATTTCCGCCTCCGCAGCGCGAAGCGCCTGCCGGACATCGCAGGCAACAGGGTCAATGCGGCGGAGTGCTTGTGGATAACTGATTCAGGCCGATCCAGGCCTGTGGTGGCATGGAGTCATGGGTCGTGTTCCCGAGGTTCCTCGTGGGTTGCTTGCCGTGGCGCGCGAGCAGCTCGGTCTCGTCAACGTGTCGCAGTGCGAGGCGCACGGGGTGACGGATCACCGGCGTCGTCGGCTCGTCGCGCTCGGCGGCTGGAAGCGGCTGGCTCATGGCGTCTACGACACGGGCCAGGCTGATCTGTCGCGGCATCCGCTCGACGCCGCGCGGAGGCGAAAGGTCTGGCTGGGGCAGCTCGCCCGGCCGCGCGGCGCGATCCTGGGGGCCGGCGCGCTGGTCGCAGCGGGTGTCGCCGGGGTGCCTGCGGACTTCGTCGTCGAGATGGCATTCCCCGGCAGGTCCCACTACCGGAGCCGGGCCGGCATCAAGGTGCGCCAGATCGAGGTCGGCCCGCACGTCACGATGTTCGGTGGCATCCGGGCGGTCACCCTCGACCTCGCGCTCGCCCAGGCCGCGGGGTCGCTGGCCCGCGGTGAGTGGCTCGCCTGCGCCGACAACGCCGTCCGCAGGGGCTTGGTCGACCCGGAACTCGGCGAGGTGCGGCACCACATGAAACGGCTGAGGATGCCACAGGCGCTGCGCGACCTGGCGAACCTGGTCGACAGCAGGGCCGAGTCGCCGATCGAGTCGCGAGCCAGGCTCCGCTGCATCGACGCCGGCCTCGTGCCGGACGACCTCCAGCGGGAGGTCTTCGACGGCGCCGGCCGGTTCCTCGGCCGCTACGACCTGGCCTGGCGCCTCGGCAAGGACCGCTGGCTCCTCGTCGAGATCGACAGCTCGGAGTTCCACGGAACCGACGAGCAACTGCACCATGACGCGACGCGGCAGAACCGGCTGATCGCCTCGGGCGATCACCTGATCCTGCGGTACCGGAGGCGGCACCTCCGCCACGACGCCATGGTGCGGGAGATCGAGGCCGTCCTGAAACGCGAGAGATGGACGCCAAGAGACACGCCGCCGCCGTCCGGCTGATCCGCAGCGTAGGCCCGCCGGCCACCCACCGCGAGCGACCCGCCTCCCGCCGCTCCCGGATGTCCCGCAGGCAGTTTCCGCGATGCAGGCGATTTTCGAGCAGGTAATCGTTGACATGCGCGAATGTCGCCTGCGCCGCGAGAATTGCCTTCCAGCCAGGCGACCAGGCCGGCGCATCGGCCGTACGGGGTAACGTCGTCGGGTTGCGGACCGGTGAGTCCTGAGTCCGTCTCGGTGCCGGGCACCGTCCCGCGAGCTACCTGCGCGCTGGTTCGGCCCCGGCGCGCGGGTTCGTGAGGGCGTGGGTCTCGACTCCGGAGCCGGCACGGGGAAACTTTCTCGCGGAGCCGTGCAACCTGCATGGCCACCCGGTACGTCATGGGGGCATGAGCGCAATCGAGGAGCTGAGCGTCAGGGTGCGGCCACCTGATCCCGCGGGCGGTGAGCGGTTCGGTGTCGTGCGCACCGGGGTATCGGCCCAGGACGAGTTCCGGGAGTTCGCCGTCGTGCACACGGCGTCGTTGCATCGCATGGCCTACCTGCTGTGCGGGGACGAGCACCGGGCGCACGACCTCGTGCAGACGGCGCTGTACCGGACCTACCGGCACTGGTCGAAGGTGCGCGGCGGCAACCCGTACGGGTACGCGCGGCGCGTGGTCGCCACGGCCCGGATCGACGGGTGGCGCAAGACCCGGCGTGAGGTGCTGCAGGCGCCCCGGGACGTCGCGGTCGCCGCCGACGGGACGTCGCACGCCGGTGACGGGGCGCCGTCGTTCCTGGAACGTGACCGGCTCGTCCGGGCGCTGCGGCAGCTCGGGCAACGGCAGCGCCGGGTGGTGGTGCTGCGGCACCTGCTCGACCTGTCCGAGGCGGACGTCGCCGCCGAGCTCGGCGTCACCACCGGAACCGTCAAGTCGCAGCTGGCCCGCGGGCTGGCCCGGCTGCGCGAGATTCTCGAAGGAACGGAGGCCTGACCATGGAACACGACGACTGGAACCGCCGGATGCGGGAGATCGGAGCTCACGTGATGCCGACGACGCCGGCCGACCCGCGCGCGATGGCGGACACCGCGATCCGGCGGGCGCGGACGCGCCGGGCGCTCGTCGGCGGCGGGGGCGGCCTGGCCGCGCTCGCCCTCGTCGCGGGGACGGTGTTCGTCGCGAACGGGTTCGTTCCCGCGACGGCGTCGCTGCCGGGCGGCGGGGGTGCCGCAGCGAACGTCACGTCGCGGGGCGCCCACGGAGCGGGACCTGATGGTGGCCTGGCCTCGGGTGATCCGGGCGTGGGCCCCGACGGGAGCCCGGCGTCGGGCGATTCGGGCGTGGGTTCGGATGAGGGCCCGGCGTCGAGTGATCCGGGCGTGGGCCCCGACGGGAACCTGGCGTCGAGTGATCCGGGCGTCGGCCCTGACGGGAGCCCGGCGTCGGGCGATCCGGGTGCCGGCCCCGACGGTGCGCCTTCGGAAGGCGACACCGTCGGCTGGGTGCCGTCGGATGCCTGGACCGAGGACACGCTGAAGGGCCTGACCTACGCCCTGCCCCTGGTGATGGCGGCTCCCGACGACGAGCCCGGCGTGACCTCGCGTCAGTGGCACGACCCGGCGACCCCGGACGAGCCCCCGTTCGTCCGCGTCGCCCGCATCACGCCCGAGGCCGGGTACTACGGCACCGACGCTCCCGGTCTCACGCAGGACCCCGGCCCCGGGGCGGAGGAGTTCGACCTGGACGGTGCCGACCTCGCGGCCGTCGAACACGCCACCGAGGAGGTGTGCGGGGCCGCGGGCTTCACAACGACCGCCTGCGAGGTCCACCGCATCCAGATCCACCCGTCCGGCAGCCAGAACCGGTTCACGATCACGATGAACCTGCCGGAGGGCGACAACAAGGCGCTGATCCAGGGGATCCTGGACTCGCTGCGCCTGGACTGAGCCCTCGGCCCCGCGGCGGCCGCCCGCTCCGAGGGCGGCCGCCGCGGCTGACTGCGAGGCCCCTGCGGCTGACCGCGATGCCCGTTATGCCTCCGATGCCCGCCAGGCAGCTCTCGCCGGTCAGGCTGAAATCGCGCGTGTGCACGCTCTCATCCGCGAATTCAGCCTGACCGGCGACTTCAGCCCACTCGCGCCTTCCGCCGCGGGCCGGCGACGGTTCGTCGGACGGCGGGAAATGTGTGGCGTCGCCCCGGTAGGATGACCTGCACAGGCATTGACCCGGCCATCACCGGTGAGCCTCCGGAAGAACGGCCGCTCCGCGGAGCGGCCCGGTAGAACCGGACGGGTGGGCCCGTCACAGCCTCAACGAGTGGTCGCTCGCGGCCGCCATCCCCTGGGGTGGCAGCGGCAGGCGGCAAGCGGGGTGGTACCGCGGCCAGCGCCGTCGTCGTACATCAACGTACGACGCCGGATGCGACGTCGTCCTCGCAGCCCTGCTGCCGGACCGACGACCACCGCCAGGAGCCACGGAACCATGGCCGAAGCCCGTTACCCACTGCACCGCGACGGCGACAACGCCGTCACCGCCTCTCCGGACCTGCCCGCCCTCGAGCGCGAGGTCCTCGACTTCTGGGAGGTCGACGGGACCTTCCAGGCCTCCATCGACCGGCGCGACGCGGGCGAGGACGGTGCCAACGAGTTCGTCTTCTACGACGGCCCGCCTTTCGCCAACGGCCTGCCGCACTACGGCCACCTGCTGACCGGCTACGCGAAGGACGTCGTGCCGCGCTACCGGACCATGCGCGGGCAGCGCGTGGAGCGCCGGTTCGGCTGGGACACGCACGGCCTGCCGGCGGAGCTGGAGGCGATGAGCCAGCTCGGCATCAAGACCAAGGACGAGATCGTCGAGCTCGGCATCGACAGGTTCAACGAGGCGTGCCGCAGCTCGGTGCTGAAGTACACCGACGAGTGGCGCGCCTACGTCACCCGGCAGGCCCGCTGGGTCGACTTCGAGAACGACTACAAGACGCTCAACCCGGGCTTCATGGAGTCGGTCATCTGGGCGTTCAAGTCGCTGCACGACAAGGGCCTCGTCTACGAGGACTTCCGCGTGCTGCCCTACTGCTGGAACGACCAGACGCCGCTGAGCAACCACGAGCTGCGGATGGACGACGACGTCTACCAGAACCGGCAGGACCCGGCGGTGACGGTGGGCTTCGACGTCGTCGGGCTGCCGGGAGCCGCTGACGCGTCCGGTGGTCCGCAGGGGGACGCGGCCGCGTCCGCTGAGGTGCAGGGGCACGACGACGCCGCGTCCGGCGAGCCGCAGGTGAGCGGCGCGTCGGCGTCGTCGGACACCTTGCGCCTCGGCGACAAGCTGCTCGTCTGGACGACGACGCCGTGGACCCTCCCGTCCAACCTCCTGGTCATGGTGGGCCCGGACATCGACTACGTCGTGGTGGAGTCCGCCTTCACCGGCACCCCGCAGCGCTACGTCCTGGCCGAGGCCCGCCTCGCCGCGTACGCGCGGGAGCTGACCGACGAAGGCGCGGACGCCCCGCGCGTCGTCGGGCACCTCAAGGGCTCCGGCCTGCTCGGCGCGTCCTACGCGCCGCCCTTCTCCTACTACGCGGGCCGCGAGCGCGCCCACCGGGTGGTCGAGGCGGACTTCGTCACCACGACCGACGGCACCGGCCTGGTGCACTCCGCGGGCGCGTTCGGCGAGGACGACAAGATCGTCTGCGACCGCGAGGGCGTCGAGTCCGTCATGCCCGTGGGCGCCGACGGCCGGTTCACCCACCCGGTGAACGAGTACGCGGGTCTGCAGGTCTTCGACGCGAACGCGCCGATCATCGACCACCTCAAGGCCCGCACGCGCGGCGAGGACGGCACGGGCTCGGTCACCGCGGGCACGGTGCTGCTGCGCCGCGAGTCCTACGACCACTCCTACCCGCACTGCTGGCGCTGCCGGCAGCCGCTGATGTACATGGGCGTGTCCAGCTGGTTCGTCGAGGTGACGAAGTTCAAGGACCGCATGGCCGAGCTGAACAAGGAGATCACCTGGGTGCCGGGGCACATCCAGGAGGGCCAGTTCGGCAAGTGGCTCGAGGGCGCGCGCGACTGGTCGATCACCCGCAACCGGTTCTGGGGTTCGCCCGTGCCGGTGTGGAAGAGCGACGACCCGGAGTTCCCGCGGGTGGACGTGTACGGATCGTTCGAGGAGCTGGAGCGGGACTTCGGGCGGCTGCCGCGCGACAAGGACGGCAACCCGGACCTGCACCGGCCGTTCGTCGACGAGCTGACCCGGCCCAACCCGGACGACCCGTCCGGCCGCTCCACGATGCGCCGGGTCGAGGACGTGCTGGACGTCTGGTTCGACTCCGGGTCCATGCCGTACGCCCAGGTGCACCACCCGTTCGAGAACGCCGACTGGTTCGGCAACCACAACCCGGGCGACTTCATCGTCGAGTACATCGGGCAGACGCGCGGCTGGTTCTACACGCTGCACGTGCTCGCGACGGCGCTGTTCGACCGGCCCGCGTTCCGCACGGCCGTGTCGCACGGCATCGTGCTGGGCTCGGACGGCAAGAAGATGTCCAAGTCGCTGAAGAACTACCCGGACGTCAACGAGGTGTTCGACCGCGACGGCTCCGACGCGATGCGCTGGTTCCTCATGTCGTCCCCGATCCTGCGCGGCGGCAACCTCGTGGTGACGGAGGAGGGCATCCGCGAGTCGGTGCGGCAGGTGCTGCTGCCGTTGTGGAGCACGTACTACTTCTTCACGTTGTACGCGAACAGCGTCAAGAGGTCCGACGGCGCCGGGACGCCGGGCGTCACGGGGGCCGACGCCGCCGGGGGAGCCGTCGGCGACGGCGCCGGTGCCGACGTGGCCCGGGGCCGCGTCGCGCAGCCGCTGACCGCGGAGCGCGTGGCCGGGCTGGGCGTGATGGACCGCTACCTGCTGGCCCGCACCCGCACGCTGGTCGGGACGGTCACGGACCAGCTCGACGCCTTCGACATCGCGGGCGCCTGCGAGTCCGTGCGCCAGTACCTGGACGCGCTGACCAACTGGTATGTGCGCACCCAGCGCGACCGCTTCTGGGAGGAGGACGCCGACGCGTTCGACACCCTGTCCACGGCGCTCGAGGTGCTCAGCCGCGTCATGGCGCCCCTCGCGCCGCTCCTGACGGAGGAGGTCTGGCGGGGCCTGACCGGCGGCCGGTCGGTGCACCTGGCGGACTGGCCCGTCCTCTCGGGCGGCCCGGGCACGCCCGGTCTCGTCGGGGACGTTCTCGTGTCCGACGACGCCCTGGTGGCCGCCGTCGAGTCGGCGCGCTCGGTGGTGTCCCAGTCGATGGCGCTGCGCAAGGCGAACAAGCTGCGCGTGCGCCAGCCGCTGCGCTCGCTGGTGGTCGCCGTTCCCGACCCGGACGGCGTCGCGCCGTTCACGGACATCCTGCGGTCCGAGCTGAACATCAAGGACGTGCGGCTCGTGGCGTTCTCGGCGCAGGTCGCCGAGGAGCACGGCATCACCGAGCGGCTGGCCGTGAACGCGCGGGCGGCCGGGCCACGGCTCGGCAAGGGCGTGCAGGCGGTCATCAAGGCGGCGAAGGCGGGTGCGTGGAGCAAGACGGCCGACGGCGCCGTCGTCGTGCGGACCGACGGCGGTGACGTCGAGCTGCTGGAGCCGGAGTACGAGCTGGCGACCGTCGTGGGGGAGGGCGCCGGGGCCGACGTCGCGGCCGCCGTCCTGGCGGGCGGCGGGTTCGTGGTGCTCGACCTGGGCCTCGACGACGAACTGCGCGCCGAGGGCTACGCCCGCGACGTGATCCGCGACGTGCAGGAGGCCCGCAAAGCGGCCGGCCTGCACGTGACGGACAGGATCGCGCTGGCGCTCGCGGTCCCGGTGGAGTGGGTGCCCGCGGTGCGGGCCCACGAGGCCCTGGTGGCGTCGGAGACGCTGGCGGACTCCGTCACGGTGTCCCCGGCGGACGGGCCGGACAGGTCGGTGTCGGTGAGCAGGTCGGCGTAGGTCTGCCGGCAGGCGCGGCCTCCGCCGCGCGAAGACTGCCGGCAGGCGCGGCCTCCGCCGCGCGAAGACTGACGAAGGCCCTGCCGGACACGCTCCGGCAGGGCCTTGACCTGTCTGCCGCCGACCCATCGAGAATATCGATAAACCTACCCCTTTTCCCCGGCGGGTGTGAGCGCTAACATGCTGCTGGCGAGTCGCTGTCGGAGCTGACGCTCGGGCGGACGGCGGGTGCCTGGCCCGTCTGCACGGCTCGCTGTCACGTAAGGAGAAGCAGATGACGCAGAACCGACGCGCTCAGCGACGAGCGCGATGGGCGGCCGCCCTCACGGCCGCGACCCTGGCGGCGACGACGCTGGCAGCGGGCGGTGCGGTGGCGGCCACGCAGGTGGCCGACGACGCCGAATCGTTCCGATGGTCCACGGGCGACCCGGTGATGGGGCCGATGCCGGACGCGACGCACGGCTCGATCGCCGTCAAGGACCCGACGGTGGTCGAGGCCGGCGGGCGCTACCACGTGTTCTTCACGACGACGCCCGGCGAGGGCCTGGGCTGGCACATCGCCTACAAGTCGTTCGACAGCTGGGACGAGGCGGACTCCGCCCCGATCACCTACCTGGACACGACGGCGATCGGCCCGGGGTACCGTGCGGCGCCTCAGGTGTTCTACTTCGCGCCCCGGAAGACGTGGTACCTGATCTACCAGGACGGCAACGCCGCGTACTCGACGACGAAGGACATCGCCGACCCGTCCTCGTGGAGCGCGCCGAAGCACTTCTACGACGGGATGCCGCAGATCATCGCGGACAACATCGGCAACGGGTTCTGGCTCGACTTCTGGAACATCTGCGACGAGGAGTCGTGCTACCTGTTCTCGACGGACGACAACGGGCACCACTACCGGTCCCGGACCTCGGTCAAGGACTTCCCGAACGGGTTCACCGACACGGTGATCGCCAAGCAGGGCCCGAACCGGTTCGCGATGTTCGAGGGCGACGCCGTGTACAAGATCGACGGCACGGAGCAGTACCTCATGCTCATCGAGGCGTTCGGCCCCGACGGCGCCCGGATGTACAAGGCGTGGACCGCCGACGACCTCGACGCCGTCGGCGACGAGTGGGAGCCCCTGGCCGTGACGGGCGACGACCCGTTCGCCCGGACGAGCCGGACGACGTTCACCACCCAGCGGTGGACCGACGACTTCTCGCACGGTGAGCTGCTGCGCAGCGGCCGGGACCAGCAGCTGACCGTCGACCCGTGCGAGCCGCTGCAGTTCCTGTTCCAGGGCTACGACCCGGACGCGGAGGCGGGCCCCGGCTACGGCGACAAGCCCTACCAGCTGGGCCTGGCCACGGCGGACGGGCCGAACCCCATCAGCGCGATGTGCGGGGACTCCGAGTAGGCGCAGTCGCGCACGCAACCATCGAGAGCCCTGCCGGGTACGTCCCGGCAGGGCTCTTGATCAGCCAGGACATTCGAGCGACCTTCGGCCGGGATCGCCTGTTGCCGCCTTGAGCGGTGGTCGAATCGAAGAGATATCAACTGTCATTGGATGACAGGTATCGTTGCGGATCCGTACAGGGTGCCGTCCTAGCCTGCCAGAAGACATCAAAGATCCTATGGTGGACACCTCAATCATTCGCGCCTTGCGTCACTCATAACGCAGGCGTTATTATTTGGGGGTCGCATGTGGGAGATCGTTCTGCTCGACGAGGTCGAGGACTGGTTCCTGCGACTGGTGAAGGATCAGGATCCCCTGGCTGAGCACATCCAAGCAGCTGTCAACCAGTTGGAACAGGTCGGTCCGTCGCTGGGGCGGCCCACGGCGGACTCGATCAAGGGTTCTCGGATCCACAACCTGAAGGAGTTGCGCGCAAGCACGGTACGCATCCTGTTCGTCTTCGACCCGGCACGAAATGCGGTGCTGTTGGTTGCCGGGGACAAGGCAGGGCGCTGGTCCGACTGGTACGGGACAAGCATTCCGGTGGCCGAGGAGCGCTACGAGCGGTGGCTCGCCGGTGACTACGACGAGGAGGCATGACGATGGCCAGGACATGGCGCGAGGTCAGGGCTGATGCGGTCGAGGCTGGCATCGATCAGGGTCGTGTCGCCGAGATCATGGAAGAGATGCGAGCGGCTGAGCGTGCGTTCAAGCTTGCCGAGGTGCGCCGTGCGAAGCACGTCACCCAGAAGGTTGTCGCTGACGGCATGGGCGTTGCCCAGCCACGGGTCTCCGCGATCGAGCGCGGTCGTCTTGACTCGACCGAACTCGGAACCCTGCGGTCGTACGTCGAGACGCTGGGCGGCACGCTTCGCGTCATCGCGGACTTCGGTGACGAGTTCGTGGTCGTCCAGGGCTGAACGGCACCGTCTGGAATCCAGCTGCTCCACCCGCGACGCCCTCTGGGACGGGCGGGGTCGCGCCTCGGTGCGCTGCGGGGTTCTTGCGGCGCGACGAGCACAGGCCGGTATTGTCGGACAGGGGGTGCTTCGCCCCTCTGCTGTCGTATCGCGATCGTCACCGTGGGAGCGCCTGGGCATGTCGACACCGCCGTTCGATCCTTCGCAGTTCCCTGGCGGGGACCTGAATCCGGAGCTGATCGACGAGGCGGCCGCGGATCTCGAGGTCTACGCCGTCGAGATCCGGGGTCAGGGCACGGCGGTGGTGGAGCAGTGGATGAGGCTGCGGGAGTCCTACCGCGCGCCGGAGGCCGAGCAGCTGTTCGGCGTGATGGCCCCGGTCAGGAACCAGTCCCATGACTACGCCGACGAGCTGGGCATGGTGGCGCGGGCGCTGCACGGCCTGGCGGACGACTACCGGGCGGTGGTGTCCCGGCGGGCGGAGCTGGTGCAGCGGGCGGAGGACTTCAACGGGCTGGTCAGCCCGGAGTGGGTCGAGTCGATCGGGCTGACGGACCTGGCGAACTGGTTGGCGGGTGGCACACCGGTCTGGCACGGCTCGTGGCTCGCGGTGCCGCAGTACAACGACATCATCACCGCGGTGAACAAGCTCCAGGCGGATCTGGTGGAGGTCGAGGAGCGTTGCGCCCGCACGATCCGTGACCTGGACGGCGTGCAGCGGCTCGGGGTGAACGCGCCGGGTCTGTGGTCGGGTGCGTGGAATCCCTTGCCGGAGCGGCCGCAGGACCAGCCGTGGGGACCGCCGGTCGGCTTCGACCTCCTGGCGGGCTTCGGCTTCGTCGGGCGCATCCAGCAGGGTGTCTGGGTCGACGGGATCTGGGGAGCGATCACCGACGTCGGCGCGATGGTCGGGATCGACGAGCACGGCTGGAAGCCCGAGACAGCCGCCGAGACGTGGTCGGGGATGGCTCAGCTGCTGGGCTTCGATCCGGAGTCGGGCGAGTGGTGGCAGGCGGATGCGGCTGGTGACGCGTGGCTCGCGGTGGGAAAGAGCCTCGTCGCGTGGGACATGTGGGCCGAGGACCCCGGACGTGCCATAGGCAACGTGGGACTCCTGTTCGTGCCGGGAGTCGGCCTGAGCAGGGTCGTCAAGGGCTTGGGCGCGGCCAGCCGGGCGGGCCGGGCCGCCCGGGCGTTGCCCGACGCCGATGCACCGGACGTCCGTAGGCCGAACCTGTTCGACCGGGCCGTGGACGCGGCCACGGGCGAGCGGGCGCAGCAGTTCGCCGGTGCCGTCGACCGCGCGATGGACCCGTTGAGCCCGGTCGTCGACGCGGGCTTCAAGAAGGCGAAGGACCTCCTGAACAGCCTGGACCTCGGGGGATCCCGTGGCTCGGGCGCCTCCGGCGGGGACGGCGCGCGGTCCCGGGCCGGCGGCGCCGAGGTCCCGCAGAGCTCCGACGCCAGGTCGGGCCGGTACCCGGACCCGCAGGAGGTGCCGGACGCGAGCCAGGCGCAGCGGTCCGAGCCGAGCCCCGACGGCTACGACCCCGCCGCGGACAACCGGCTGCCGGACCGCCGCGACCCCGAGCACGCCAGCCCGGCCCAGGACGGCGGCAACGACGCCGGGCGCTCCTGGTACGACGAGCTCCTGGACCGCAAGCGCGAGCACCAGGCGGCCGTGGCCCGGGAGCAGCACGAGAACCACGCGACCACCAGGCTGAAGCACATCCAGGCCGAGCTCGAGGCGCAGCAGGCGGCCGCGCAGGCCACCCGGGCGCCCGAGCGCCGGCCGGACGGGTACGACCGTCACCCGGACCCGGCCGCACCCGGAGGAGTCCCCGGCGACGGCCGGTCCGGCGGGGATCGGGGTCTCCCTGACACCGACGCCCCAGCTCAGGACGGTGGTGGTAGCCGGCCGAGCGCTGACGCCCGTGGTGGCGTCGAACACGGCCGTGCCGACGGTGACCACGGCCGTGCCGATGGTGACCCCGGCGACGGGGCCGGCGGTCGTCGCGACGGTGACGAGAGCCGGGGTGACGGTGCCCCGTCGGAGCAGAGCCCGCCCGGCGACGTCGTCGTCCCCGATCCGGACGGGTCGGCCGGGCGTGAGCCCGGCACCGTGTCTGCGGACCCGGTCGCGTGGCGGAGCCCGGACGAGCGGCTGTCCCTGTCGCGCTCGCAGGTGGCGGCAGCCGACGAGTTCCTCGACGGGCTGCGGGACGCGGAGCCGGCACTGACGCGGGACGTGGCCGACGTCGTCGGCGGCTTCGACGGTGCACGGCTGGACGACGGCGACCGGGTGAAGCCGGCTCCTGAGCTGTACGGCGAGCTGGCGTCCGGCGCGCGGCGGCTGGACGGGGTGCCGGCGCGGGACCTGCTGTCCGACACGATGGACGGCGTCCGGTACCGGGTGGTCGCGGATCCGGAGGACTTCACGGCGTCGGCGCAGGGCATCATCGACGAGCTGGCCGATCGCGGGTACCGGCCGGTCGGAGGCCTGGACAACGGCTGGGGGCGGAGCGGTGCGCCGGGGATCACGTCGCACTGGATGGACCCCGACGGGAACATCGTCTCGGTCGAGTTCCACACGCCCGAGAGCCTGGCCGCGAGCCGGAGGATGGACGACCTGCTCGGCGAGTGGCTCGATCCGGACACGACGCCGGAGCGGCGGGCGGAGATCCCCGGTGAGTTCGACGAGCTGGGACAGGGCGTCGGGCGGCCGGACGGGGCCGGGGCGGTCGACTGGCCCGAGGGGAACCGTCCGGCGCCGGATCCGGGCAACCCATGGCACGACGGGTCGCGGGCCCGGGAGCTGGCCTCGGAGCCGCCGGGCGGGTCGCGCCCGGCCGTGCATGCGGGGTCGATGACGCCGGAACAGGCGCGGGACTTCATCGCGAACGAGATGCCGTGGTTCCGGGACGTGAACGCGAACCGGTACGACGACGGCGTGGCGGGCTTCCGCGACAACTGCACGCGGGCGGCGCTGGCCGGGGACCTGAGCCTGGGCGGGAAGGACGTGCTCGCGGCGCCGTCGGCGGGATCGCGGCCGATCACCGAGCTCTCGGACCGGCTCGGCGGGCAGTGGCACAAGGCCGACGGACCGGACGCCATCATCGACCGCCTCGATGCCCTGGGCGAGGGCTCGCGTGGTGTCGTGGGGATCGAACGGGCCGACGGGAGGATCGGCCACGTCATCAACGTGGTCAACCACCCGGACCACGGGCCTGTGTTCCTGGACCCGCAGACCGGCGAGCTGGCGAGGCTCCGGCCCGGGGACGACCTGTACTTCCTGGAGACGGCGCCGGGATCCCACCCGGGTGCGGACTTCCAGTCACCGGATGCGGGCGCGCCGGGTCTGGACCCGCTGACGCGGGACAAGACCCTGGACCTGAACGAGGCCGCCGGCAAGGGCGAGGAGCCGACGCCCGAGGACCTGGAGCGGGCGCGTCAGGACGCCGAGCGGAAGCGCCAGGAGGAGGAACGGGCGCAGCAGGATGCCGAGCGGGAGCGTCAGGATGCCGAGCGGGAGCGTCAGAACAGGGAACGGGCGCGGCAGGACGCGGAGCGAGAGGGTCAGGACAAGGAACGGGCCCACCAGGACGCCGAACGGGAACGCCAGGACAAGGAGCGCGCCCAGCAGGACGCGGAACGAGAACGTCAGGACGCCGAGCGAGCGCGCCAGCTCGAGGAGCAGGCCCAGCAGGACGCGGAACGGGCCCGCCAGGATGCGGAACGGGCGCGGGAGGACGAGAAGCGAGGGGACCAGGACGAACCGGCATCGACGGCGGAGGAGCGAGCGCGCCAGGACGCCGAGCGGGAACGACAGGATGCGGAGCGCGCCCGGCAGGACGAGGAGCGAGCACGTCAGCTCGCGGAGCGGGAGCGGCAGGACCAGGAGCGAGCCGAACAGGATGCGGATCGGGCCGAGCAGGACAAGGAACGAGCCCAGCAAGACACCGAACGGGACCGTCAGGACGAGGAACGAGAGCGGCAGGACACTGAACGCGCCGAACAGGACGGGGAGCGGGCGAGGCAGGACGCTGAACGAGCATTGCAGGACGCGGACCCAAGTGGAGGCGACCCAGCGAAGATTCACCTGAAGAGCGCGCTCAACGGGGATCAGTTGATCGACTACCTGAAGGCGAACGCGCCGGACGAAGTCGATGACTTCATGCGGACGGATAAATGGCCGGATGATGTCTCGGTTCCTCGGGACATGCGTTTCATGGATTCCGAGACGATGAAGATCGACTGGGAACGTCATGCGCCACGCAATGGATTCATGGTCGACGTATTCGAGATCGACCCCGTGACAAGGGAACCGGTCATGCCTAAACGGTTGCCCGAGAAGGGTGAGATTTTTGACCGATACGGGACGCCTGACGGAAGATTTGTCTCCCCGGTTCGGAACGGTGAAGCATTCGACTACGATGAGCGATCGCTGCCGTACATTGAAGACCCACGTCAGTATCACCAGTACGAGGTAGTCGGCGACTTTAGCAACCTGCGCTCGCACTACGAGGCCGCTCCGGCCGATGTGCGACATGAAGTGGACGTGTTGATGAGTCGTTACAATTTGACCTGGGATAAAATGGCGGTGCAGGAAGGCCCTGCGGCCGCTGCATTTGGTGCGAAGGGTGGGGCGGTCCAATCCCTATTGCCGATGAGTGTCGAGCTGCTTGAAGGGCTCGGCGTACTTAAGGAGCTGACCCAATGAACGTCAACGAGGCCAAAGAGGTTATTGACCAGGAAGGGCTTGGCCCGTATACGCTGTTCGAGGGCAAAGTGTTTGCTGACGGTATTGTGATTAAGAAAGACCAGGCTGGCTGGCTGACGTACGCCACCAGTGAGCGGGGCGGGTTGGCTGGTGAGATCGCCAGGTTTGAATCAGAGTCGGCGGCGCTGGACAACTTCATCGAACGCCTTCGCGCCCAGCGCGAAATGCAGGAGATTCAGAAGCAGCGGCGCGCCCGTCGTCGTGCCGAGCGCGAGGAGCAGCGCCGAGCGGAGGGGCAGAGTGAGTGATTTCCTCAGTCGGGCGGATGGTCGCCGGATCGTCGAGCAGGTGATCGCCGAATTCGAGGAGCGGGAGGGCGATCCACCCGGTACGTTCGTGGTGCTCGACGTGCAGGATGCCATGGACGCGTGGGTCGTGCACTGGAACGCCGCCGAATACGCCCGCACGCGGGAGTTCACCAGTCGCGTGATGGTCCCGCCGATCGCGGTGCCGAAGTTCCGCAATCCGAGCGAGAAGTTCTTCGTGCTGGGCACCTCGGGGACGGTGGAGGAGGAGCTCGACAAGTGGCGTGAGCTGCAATGGAAGCCGATGCGACCACCGGTTCGCTTCTACCGCCAGGACGTCAACGGCGCGGAGCGCGCCTTGTTCCGCCGGGAGATTCCCGACGACCCGGAAACCGACTCCGTCCTCGAGATCGACGGGCACTGGCACCAAGCCCGCGACCTCGCCGTCGCCCTCTGGGGCGTCAGCCCCGGGTACAAGGTCCGCGAGATCTCGGAGGCCGAAGCGGTCCGCGTGATCACGCAGGTCTTCGGGCAGACCGAGTCGGTGCTGCACGCCCCGATGCTCCCTGAGAACCGCTGAGATCCTCCTGGCCCCAGCCTTGGTGCCCGACGGATGCCCGGCACCGAGGGGGGCGACGTTCATGTGAGGCCCTATTGCGTCAAGACCTGGACCTCGCCCAGGACCAGGTTGACGGAGTCCTCGAGCTCCAAGGTGGCGGTGCCGGTCATGCCGGCGCCCTCCCAGGTGATGTCCCAGTGGGATGTCGCCGTGACCTCGTACTCGCCGTCCTGCTGGTAGCCCTCGAAGTAGCCGCAGTCGGGCCGAGCATCGACGCCGAAGCTCTCCTCGTACGCGACGCCGGGTCCCTCGCAGACGATCGGCTCGATGTCGTCGCTCCCGAGGTCCCACTCGACGGACGAGACCTCTGCGTCCACCTCGACGGTCGTCACGCCATCGGTGGCGTCGGCATGGTTCGGTCCCATGTCGGCCGAGCCAGGATCCTCTGCCCACAGCCAGACGGGGAGGCCGATGGTCCCTACATAGGGCTTCCCCGATTCCTGTTTGCCGGAGAACGGCGTCGTACCCAGTGTGATCGCCGTCAGGCCCATCGAGGAGACGGCCTCGGCGACCAGGTCCTGCACGTCGCCCACCGCCGGCGGCAGGCGAGGAGCCCAGTAGTCCTGGCTCTGGTAGCAGTAGTCGTCGATCGTGTCCGCGTCCCGGCCGTCGATGCAGACCGGCGGCGTGCAGTCCACGAAGAGTCCCTCGTCGCCCTTCGGCTTCTCGTCCGGACCCAGCAGGCCCTTCTCGCGGGCGGCGTCGATCATCCGCTCCTTGAACGCCTTGCGAGTCGCATCGTCGAGGTTGCTCAGGTCTGCTTCCTGGACGTAGCACGAGCCGTTCCAGCTGCCGTAGCCCTCCACGAAGCACGGGATCACCGTGTTGCCGGAACGGCAGACCGGATCCACGGCGTGCACCACACCGCCTGACGACGAATCTCCCTTGGGCTCCAAGGTGATGGTGACCGTGCCGGCGTCGCGCTTCTCGCATGTCTTGATGAGGCGATCGACGACGCAGCCTTCATCGGCAGTTGCCGTGGCGCCTGCGGGGCCGGCGACGATCGCGACGAGCAGACAGAAGACTGCTCCGAGGCGATTCAGCATGACTTGACGTCCTCGGTGTAGCCGACGTCACTCACTCGCCACTCGTCGTTCGGGTGGTCCACATCGACGACCGAGACGAACGAGAGGTACCGGCTCTGACCGCCTTCCGGCACGACAGAGACACCGTCCCTGTCGACCACGTCGACTGCGGACGTGTCGATGCAGACCGTCAACTCGACGGTCGGGCGCACCGGCGGCTCGCTCTTGGGCTTGTTCTTCAGGTCCACCTTTGGCGTCTTGAGCAACTCCCACGAGCTATCGCCGACGCTGCGGTACCCCTTGGTGTAGGACGTGCGGAACAGCCCGCGGGCGTCGACGAGCGCCATGTCGACAGCGACCTCTTCGTAGCGCTTCTCGTCGAACGAGTCGATGTTCTGACGGGCGTCGTCGTCCAACTTGAGGAAGGCGTCGAAGGCGAGCTTGGCCGCCTCGACAGCTTGCTTCTTCTCGTCGGCCTCCGGCGACGGCGCCACTTCTGCGGGAGCTGAGGCGGCGGCACTCTCGGAGGCCTGCAGCTCCTCGAGCGTCTGGGCAGGCTCGCCGGCACCCGAGGTGCAGGCGGTCAGCCCTACGGCGGCCGCGACGGCGAGCGTCGCGCTGAGGGCGGCGGCGATGGTGCGCTTGCGGACGTGCATAGGAACGTGTCCTTCCTGGTGGTCCACGGGATCACCAGCGGCGGTGCCCCCGCTCACGGCGGTCCGGCCCATAACCCTACCGGCCTTATCCGGTGTCCGATGAAAAACCGGTATATATACAGCTACCAGGGTCGACCTATGGTTCGATGCGTCCGGCGACACGCGGCATGGCCGGAAATTGCATAGTTCACATCGTTATGCGCCAGGATGGGCACTGACGGGCGGCATGGGGCCGTCCCGGTGCGAGAGGGTTCTGATGTCCTTCGGCAAGGCTGTGTCCAGTGCGCTTCGGCAGTACGCCAACTTCAACGGGCGTGCGACTCCGGCGGAGTACTGGTGGTTCTACCTGTTCTTCGCCGGCTCGGTGGCGATCGTGTATGCGCTCTACATGGTCACGCTCTTCGCCGGGACCGCGGACGGCCCGATCGAGGTGCCGACGGTGCCGATGGTCATCCTGCTCGTGCTCCTGGCCACCACGATCATCGGTCTCTACCTGCCAGGGCTCGCAGTCCTGGTGCGGCGTCTGCACGACGCCGACAAGTCGGGCTGGTGGGCCCTGCTGAGCAGTGTCCCGATCGCCGGGATCGTCGTGGTGGTCTTCCTGTTCCTGCCGGGGACGCGAGGGCCGAACCGGTACGGCCTGGATCCTCGCGGCCGTGCACCCCTGCCCGGTCAGCCGGCCCCGGGCATGTGGGCCCTCCCGCCCGGATCGCACCCGGCGCCGTCGCCGTACCCGCAAGTCGCCTACCCGGCGCCTGCTTATCCCGCGCCTCCGCAGCCTGCGCCGCAGTACCCGGCGCAGCCCGGGTGGCCGACCGCCCAGGGCCCGGCCGTGCCGATCTACCCGACGCCGCCGGCTGTGGCCGGTGGGCAGCCGCCCTCCGGCCTGCAGGATCCGCCCGCGCCTGTTTCTCCTCGCTGACTCAACTGTGAGTGCCAGGGTCAGCGGATCAATCCTCGAGCAGGGCCGCGGTATCGCGCCGTCAAGGAGCTCAGCCCTGACTGCCTTGCGATCTGAGGACGTCGAACTCGCATCCCGGTGCGTCCGGGTCGAAGCCGTGCTCGATCAGCCAGCGCGAGGCCGTCAGGCTCCGCAGTGACCACCACGCGCGGATCACGTCCCGGTCCGCGCCGGGGCCGTAACCCTCGAGTAGATCGTCCAGGCGTTCCTCGTGTCCGAGGGTCAGGATGGCGAGGTCGAACATGGCGTCGCCGGGGGCGGCCTCGGACCAGTCGATGATGCCGGTGACCTCGTCGTCGTCGACGAACACGTGGGTGATCTGCAGGTCGCCGTGAATGAACACCGGTTTCCACGGCCGTAGTGCCGTCCGCGCGATCTCGTGGTTGCGACGGATCACCTCGGCGGGCAGGACGCCGTCGGCGAGCAGCCAGGCGCACTCGCGCTCGAGCTCCGCCGCCAGGTCGTCGATGTTCAGACGTCCTGACCACGGCGGCAACGGCGCCTCGTGCAGCCTTCGTACGGCGGCACCTGCCGCGGCCCAGGCCGCGGACGACGCCGTCGACGGTTCGCCGAGGACGCCGAGCGCTGTGCCGGGCACGGCGGCGATCGCGAGCACGGGCGGCTCGCGCCAGAGGATCGCCGGGGTCGGCACCGGCGCCAGGGCCATCGCCCGGACCTCGACGTCGGCGTGCGCGGGGTCTCCGTCGACCTTGAGGAACACGTCGCCGACGCGCAGCGTCGCGCGCTGGCTGTGGGCGACGACGACCTGAACATCGTCCATACCGGCCATCCTGACCGGGACGGTCGCCGATGTCGCCGGAATTTCGGACCGCGCAGACCTCAGGGCGTGAGGTCTGCGACGAGTCGGGTGCGGCCTTCGAGGTCGGTGACGGGTCGACCGAGTGGTGACGGTGCGAGGGCGGCATGTGTCCGGGGGCGGCATGTGTCGTGCAGACCATCGCGCTGGCCGAGATCGTTGCCCTCGACGGTGTGCGACGAGACCCGCTCCGCGTCCAGGCGCTGCTGTTCGGCATGGCGCGGAACGTGGCGAGCTACGTGACTGCGACTGCCTCCCGTCGCGCTCACGGTGATCACCGCGACGGGTCCGTCCTACCGGCGGAAGGACGGGGTGAACGTCGTGGCGATCACGCATCTCGGGCCGTGAGATCACGGCGTGGGCCGGTTCTACAGCGGCGCAGTGCCTCGTTTCCAGAGCTTCTTCCAGTCCTTGACGTACTTCTTCGTCGTGAAGTCGTCGGTGTCGGTGTCATCGAAGGCATGCAGGACGTAGCGCACCTCGTCCTCGGAGGCCGGCCCGGGGCTTACCGAGACGAGCGCGAGGCGATGGCTGTCGCCCAGGTTCTTCGCCTGGTTGACCTCGGTCTTGGTGACCGTGAAGTCATCACTGCCCGCGATCCGCCCCTTGACCTCGATGTGCGCCACCGATCCGTCCTGCCGAACCGAGCGGATGTCCCATCCAGGATGGTTGCGGGCCTTCTCCTCGGGCACCGCACCGAGGGCTCGCTCCGCGGCGAGCACCGCGTCCACTGCGCGGCGCTCGACCCACTCGGTGTCGACCGCTCCCGTCCGGTGGCGGCCGCCGCTGCCGTCAATGGTGTCCGTCACCATTCCCGCGGGAATCACGAGCGCGACGCCACGTACCTGAGGCGGCTTGACGCGGAGCCTCGCATCCAGTTCGAGCTCGCGGAGGCGCAGGGCGCGCCGGTCCTCCAGTTTGCGGGCATGGGAGTATGCGGTCTCCGGCCGGATCTTGTTCCGCTTGCCGTCAGCCTCACGCTGCCTGAGTTCTTCCGTCCTGCGGTCCCAGTAGTTGATCTCCGAGGCCAGGCGGGCCTCGACGGCGCCGCGGGTCTTGTCCACCTGTGAGGTCACCGAGGCGCGGACCTCGCGCTCGTGCTCCTGCAGCGTGTGTTCCGTCGACCAGGCGACCGCGACGTCCTCGGCACCCGTCGCGAGCCACTCCTGCTGCACGGCCGCAGTGACCGCGTCGGTCGATCCCGCTGGAAGCCCTCCGTAGTTCAGGTAGGGAGCTGAGTTGTCCGACGTCGTCGCGCCGTGCCGGTCGAGTTCGGTGTACGCGAAGCGGCGCGAGACGACGGCACCGTGCCCGTTGTCGATCTGCTCGGTGGTCGCGACGAGGAGTCGTGGTTCGGTCGCGTCGGAGCCCTCGTCGTACAGGACTGCGCCGCGCTCCAGCACGTGCCCGAGTTCGTCGATCGTCGCGTCGACAACGGCGTCGAGCAGCGGATGTCCCGGCGCGAGGAGTTCGGCGGCGGGCTGTCCCTCCTGCCTGATGTGTGCCTGTTCGAAGCACACGCGCTCGTAGTGCGGCAGCGGGACGGACCGGCTCGTCCGGCGGGTTCGCTCGCGCAACGACGCGGGCACCCGTTTGATCTCGTGGCGCCCGGCCTGCCGGGCCACGATGCGCCCGCCGAGCCGCCGGAACGCGGCGTTGAAGAACGCGCGGATGTACAGCGGCTGCAGGCGGCGTGCGCGGGCACGCTCCATCTGGACCGCGAGAGCCTGCGCGTCGGCGCTGGTCACCACATCGACGTTCAGCGCGCGTTCCTCGAGCAGCCTCGGGATACCCTCGGCGACGGCCGCGTCGATGACCTCCTCGTTCCGCGCGCGCACCTGCGGGTCGTCGCCGTACCGGATGGCCTCGACGAGCAGGTCTCTCAGAGGCCGGTTCTCGAACGCCTCGCCGAGGACGTCGAAGACCTGCCCGCCGTAGTCCTGGCGCTGTTGCTCGATCTTGACCAGAAGCCGGCCCAGGACATCACCCTCCCGGGTGCCCTTAGCCACCAGGTTCCACAGATGACACGTCTCGGTCTGCCCGATCCGGTGGACCCGCCCGAACCGCTGCTCGATCTTGTTCGGGTTCCACGGCAGGTCGTAGTTCACCATCAGGTGGGCACGCTGCAGGTTCAGACCCTCACCGGCGGCGTCGGTCGCCACGAGGACGCGGACGTGCCGGTCCTGGGTGAACCGCTCGGTGCGTGCCCGGCGCTCGACGCGCGAGACCGCACCGTGGATGGTGACGACGGCGTCCGGGTCGCCGAGCAGGTCTCCGATGCGCTGGTGCAGGTAGTTCAGCGTGTCCCGGTGCTCGGTGAACACGATGATCTTGCGCACGGTCCCGTCCGAGGCCGCCGTGACCTTCTGATCGGTCAGGATACGTCCGAGCTCCGTCCATTTCCGGTCCGCCCCGGATCGGCGGACCTGCATCGCACGCCCGACCAGAGTCTCCAGCACCGCGATCTCTTCCCGCAGTTCGGCGACGGTCTGGGCAGCGGTCGCGGCGTCAAGAACCGCCGACTCGATACTCTCGGTCTCCGCCGCGTCCATGTCCGCGAGCCGGGAGTCGATGTCGTCGTCGTCCCAGGTGCGGTCCACGTCCTGAGGTACGACGACGGCCGCGGGCCCGAACCCTTCCATGTCGGTGATGCGCTTGCGCAGCCGGTCACGGCGTCGTTCCAGGCTGCGCAGGATAGCCTCGGGGCTGGAGGCAAGCCGTCGCTGTAGGACCTGCAGCGCGAACCCCACCGTGTTGCGGCGCTTCTTGTCGTTGGTGAGCCTGTCCGCGCGTCCCATCTCGTTGCGTACGTAGTGCGTCACGGCCTTGTACAGGTCGTACTCGCCCGCCGACAGGTCGTACGGCACGGTGGACGCGTGCCGCTCCGGGAACAGCGGCTTGCCCTCCATGGTCAGGAGATGCTCCTTGAGCATCCGGCGCATCAGGTCACCGGGATGGGCTGTCTGACGGCCCCGCGACCTGCCCTCGAAGCGGTCCGGGTCGAGCAGGGCCAGGAAGAGGTGGAAGTCATCGCCCTTGCCGGAATGCGGGGTGGCGGTCATCAGCAGCAGGTGCCGGGCGACCTCGCCGAGTCGCTCGCCCAGGCGGTAGCGCTTCGTTCGCTTGACCTCTTCCCCGGACCAGGTCGCCGACATCCGGTGCGCCTCGTCCACGACCACCAGATCGAAGTCGGTCCGCCGCAGGGCGTCCATGAGGCCGTCGTGCCGCGCGAGCTGGTCCATTCGCGCGATCAGGCGCGGATGCCTCACGAACACGTCGCCGGGCTCGCGGACCGCATCGATGGAGTCCTTGGTGAGGACGTCGAACGTCAGCCCGAACTTCTCGGACAACTCATCCTGCCACTGGTCCACGAGGGACCCCGGGGCGACGACGAGGCAGCGGTCGAGAGCGCCGCGCAGCAGGAGTTCCTTGATGTAGAGCCCGGCCATGACCGTCTTGCCGGCGCCGGGGTCGTCGGCCAGCAGGAACCGCAGCGGTGTGCGCGGAATGAGCGCGTCGTAGACCGCGTACAGCTGATGCGGCAGTGGATCCAGGTCCGACGTCGACACGGCGAGCATCGGATCGTGCTGCGCGGCGTACTTGATCCGCAACGCCTCCGCCGCGAGCCGCCAGTCCTCGGGGTCGGCGTCGAACGGCCGGCCGGCCGGCCCTGCCGCGCGCAGGTGCCGGGTGTCGTCTGGGCGCAGGACTTCCTCCGCGAGCAGGCCGTCGCCGTCGAGGTACGTCACGCGCGCGGCGGAACTGCCGATCGGTTCGACGGCGCGGATCGTGACCGGGGTCTCGGCGATACCGTGGACCCGCATCCCTGGCCGAAGGGCCTGCAGCGTGAGGACGTCCGCGTCCTGCATGATCTTCTCCTCTCTGGCGGTGATTCCGGACCTACTCGGCCTCGAAGCCGTGCTGGTCGAATCCCAGCGTCGTCGCGTTCTCGCGGACGTTGCGGATGATGCGCTCGGGGAATCCCCCGGCATTGCTGGCGTGGATCTCGATCTCTATCGTCACCTCGGTGCCCTCGGTCGCCATCAGTGCGCTGATGACCTCCTGGTCCAGGGCGTTCCAGTCCTTGACATAGGCGACCCTGTCGAGCGTCTTGCTGCCGAAGAAGCGACGACGGATCGCGTCGGATGTGCCGGCCGGTTCGTTCGGGCGCCGTTCCGGAACGGACGGCGTCGTCCCACCGTCCGGCGTCGCGTCCGTGACCTTTCCCGACTCGTCGTTCCCGGGTTCCGGCGCTGCCGGCCGCTCCGCTGCGCGCTGTGCCTTGGCCCGCTCCGGGACCACGAGGAGCCAGGTGTCCGGGACCGACATCGGTTCCGGCCGGTCGCCGGGCAGCCAGAGGTCCACGTAGCGGCCGGCGTCGTCGTCGTACCCGGCGGCGAGGGCGAAGCCCTCGGTCTCCCAGATCATCGAGCTTGCCACCGCGAGAACGGCGGACTCCAGGACGGAACGTGAGGTCAGCCGCTGCAGGTACGGGTACTCGGTGTACCAGGACCACAGGTCGCCCATGCGCACGTGGCCCGTTCCCCAGGCGTTGGCCAGCGGCCCGATCAGGCGCATGTGCAGGACCTCGAGGCCGAGCTGGGACACGAGGCGGCCCTGTGAGGCGAGCTTCTCCGCGACCCGGACCGCGAGCGGGCTGTCGCCCTCGCCGATGCGGAGGAACATGTTCTCGGGGCGGCCGTTCGCCTGCTGGTCCGGCACCAGCGCCGCCGTGTAGGTGTTTCGCAGCCGGACGACGACGGCGTTCTTCAGCTGGTTGACCCGTGTCCTGGCCTGATTGGCCTGCGGGATGGTCAGTGCCAGGTTCTCGGCGTCGTCGGCGATGGATCTCCAGGCCAGGTACTCCCGGACGACGCCGTCGAGGTCGGGCATCCTGCTGTCGTCCGCGGCAACCATGACGATCATGTTCCGGCGGCGGCGCTGGGACGAGCCGGACCGGGTGAGGATCTGGCCGGCGAGTTCGCGGGCGGACGACGAGTTCTCCTTCGACCAGGTGAATCGCGGGTGCAGGACCGCGAGTCGCAGATCGCCGTCGTCCGGTACTGCTCCCGCGTCCTCGACCGCGACGTGGACGCCTGCGAAGACGCCCTTGGTGCCAGCCTCGGCGCGGAGCTGCTCGGTGATCTCGGCGTGGACGTCGGCGTCCGACCACCCGGCGGCGCGCTCCGTGGCGAGACGGGAGACGGAGGCCGACCGGTCGAACCAGTAGCGGCCGCCCTCCTCGTAGAAGTAGGTGGCGCGCTGGGAGAGCATGTCGCGGGCGTCGCCGATGTGGTTCAGCGTGTCCCCGGGGACGGCGGTTCCCAGGCACACATGCATCCGGTCCACGCCCCGGTGTGCCGTGCCGACGGTACCCAGGGAACCGATGAACACGGTTCTGGCGACACGGCGCGTCACGGCCCGCCCGCCGAATGCCGGGCGCGCGGCGTCGATTCCGACGGGGGTGGAGGTGTCGCCGTCGACGTCGGTGTCGACCACCGTCTTCCAGGAGTCGTCGAGGTACTTCGTGACTTCGCTCGTGACCTCGGAGATGCCGATCGGCACCGACCCGGGGCTGATCATCGGCGACGCGTCCTGCCCGGTCCACAGGGCATGGATGACGCGGCTCATCAGCTGCAGTACGCCGCGCGTACGCTGGAACTTCGGCAGCGTCGACCAGTCCTCGTACAGACGGTCGAAGAGTTCCGGATGGACAGGGTAGGCAGCCTTGATCCGTGCCTCGTACTCGGGACGTTCGGTCTCCGCCGGGAACATCCCGTGGTTCTCCCGGTAGAACTTCACGTATTGCTTCGCGATGGCCGCGATGTCGGCCAGCGCGGCGGCGTCCGGCTCCTCGAAGAGCCGTCGGCGCACGATCTCGAAGGACTCGACGTTGTTGGCGGGGCGCCAGTCGTCGGCCGTCCGGCCGATCACCTGCTGCAGCCGTTCCAGGGCGGCCATCCCGTGCGGCCCGCCGACCTCCAGGGCCGAGCCGCCGCCTCCGTTGTTCAGGGTGTCCGATGCCGGGATCGATACCACCAGCATCATGCCCGGTGTGGTGCGGGCGAGTTCGGTCAGGTACTGCGCGAAGGTGAACTGCGCCTCGAACGTACCGGCGGGCAGGTCGTCCCGGTTGACCAGGAGGCGCGCATACGCGACCCACTCGTCGACGAGGACCAGGATCTTGCGGCCGCCGGCGGTGAGGTCCTGGACCAGGGAGGTCAGCGCCTCGCCGGGAGGCACGCCCAGCCGGTCCGCCTCGGCGACTCGTTCGTAGGCGGCGAGGCGATCGGTGGCGTCGTCGCCGCCGAGCTGCCAGGCGAGCTCGCCCCACAGCGTGCGGATGCCCGGTCGCCCGTCTCTCGTGTTGGGCTCGGCGGTGGAGAGCCAGGTCCCCACCAGTGCGACGCGGCGCACGTCGAGGGTTTCGAGTGGATCGATGTCCGACGCCGCCGGGCCGCCGAGGGTCTCGCGGACCAGATCCTGGACGCCCTGAGGAAGCGAGGAGGACGGCGTTCCGGAGAACAGGTGGTACAGAGCGAGCATGGAGTGGGTCTTGCCGCCGCCGAACTGGGTCTGGAGGTTCACGACGGGGCTGCCGGTTGTCCCGCCGAGGCGCTGCAGTGCGCGGCGGAGCAGGTCCGACAGCCCGGCGGTAAGGAACGTGCGGGTGAAGAACTGGACCGGGTCCGTGTACTCGGGCGCGTCCTTGATGGAACCGGTCGCCACGGCATGCAGGTCGGCGGCGAACTCGGCCGACGAGAAGCGGCCGCTGAGGACATCCTTGTGCGGGGTGACGACGTCGCGCCACGGCTTGATCGCCGTTCCCGCCACGTTCCCGGTGACGGATGTGGCCGACGTGCGCTGACGGAGCGTGTTCCGGGCCTGCTGGTCGAACACCTCGCGCTGGTGGCTGACCTTCAGGTCGCCGACGGCGGCCGCGTCCTCGATCGACCCGATGGCGTGCAGGAGGCGTTCGGCCGTGTCGAGGACGCGGTAGGTGTCGTCGCTCGAGACGGAGTTCGCGTGGGCGACCGCGTTCGCGGTCTCCTTGAGCTCCGAGACGAGGGCGCGCTGGGCATGGGACAGGTCGTCCTTGAACACCTCCCGGTTCTCCACGATCATCCGCAGCAGGAAGCGGATGTCGTCGCGGGAGTACTGCTTGTTCTGCCCGAACTTCCGGGTGTCCGCGGCGGACTTGAGCTCGACCCAGTCCACGCCCTGCGGGGTGTCGGCCTTCATCCGCATGTCGACCCACGGCTCGATACCGGACAGCAGGTGACCCAGACCGCGTTGTACCTTCTCGCGGTTGGTGAGGATGGCCATGAGAGCAGGGTCCTTCCGGTTGTTCTGACGGGCGGTGATGGATCGGTCCGGTGCCGGCTTCAGTCGGCGGCGCTAAAGTCGAAGGCGTGTTGCACGGGAGCGGGTTCGACGGTGCGGGAGGTGGTGACGACGTCGGCCCAGGCGCCGCCCAGCCCGTTGAACAGGCCGGCTGTGGTGGCGTCCTTGGATTCGAGGAGTTCGTAGAGGCGTAGTGCGAGGCGCTGGATGTCGTCGAGCGGGACCGCGGCGTGCGGGTGCGTCGTGATGGCGGCCATGAGGCGGGCGGCGGCCTCGCGGCCGTCCGCCGCGTAGGCACGCGCGATCTGGCAGGTGGCTTCCCAGGTGGAGATGCGGTCGTCGGTGGACGGGTCCCACGTCGGGTCGAGCTCCTGGGGGCGGACGAGCGTCACCTTGCCGCCGCCCGAGGTGATGACGCCGCCGCGGGCGATGCCCTCCACGCTGATGCCGAGCGGGACGGCCAGGGATTCGGCGTCACCGTAGTCGCGGGTGGCCCAGCCGTAGGACTTGAACCAGTCGAGACAGAAGCGAGTGTCCGGGTCGAGGTCGCCGTCCTGCTCGGACTCCAGGGCGTCGAAGGCCTGGTTGATGAGGGCGAGCGCGGTCTTGACCGGCATTCGCGAGCCGTCGGCCTCCAGGACGCGGGAGTAGCGGGAGTAGACGGCCATGCCGGGGCCGAGGATCGTCTGGCGGAGGTCCGCGGGGGCGATGGCGCCTTCACGGATGCGGGGGAGGGCTTGTTCCAGTTCGGCGTGCAGGGCGGCAAGAAAGCCGGCGCGGTCGGTGGCGGGGGCGGTGGACGGGCGGGGGCGGAGGGAGAGGACGATGGAGGAGGCCAGTGCGTTGGTGCCGACCGAGATCATGCGACCGCCGCGCTCGGAGCGGACCGGCCAGGTGGCAGTGATGGTCCAGCCCTCGCGGATCATGCCTTCCAGGAAGGTGGACCAGCCGGTGCTGATGACGCCTTCCTTTTCCAGTTCGGCCTGCTTGAAGGCGTAGAAGACCGTGATCGGGTAGTCGGGGTTGGCCGATTCGCGGGCGCGGCCGAAGACGTGCTCGAAGCCGTCCTCGAAGAACTTCTCGGCTTGGTCGCGGCCGCCGTGGCGGTAGGGGTTGGCGACCAGTTCCTCGGCCTTGGGCACGAGCATGGTGCCGAACAGGTCCGGGTGGATCGGGCGGAGGGCGCGGCGGAGCCAGACGTAGAAGAAGTCGCTGAGGTCGGAGTAGCCGATGTTGTCGTAATACGGCGGGTCGGTTGAGACTAGTACGCCGGTGTACTTACGGACCGAGGCGTCGGCTTGTCTCACAACACCAGTGAGGCTGGCTGGGAGCAGGTCGATAGTCTTTGCGACCCATCCGGCGCTCCACTCGAGGTCGCAAGGGCCTTTGCAGAAGGTGTTTCCTTCGGCAAAGTCCCAGACCATTGGAAGCGCTTGGCGGGCGAACGTGTCTGACACGCTTTCCTTGGACGGCGCGGAGTTCCATCGGCAAAGCGACGAGTTGGTCGACGACAGCCTGCTGACCGCTTGTCCGAGATAAGACGCCACAGTGTCGGCGTATGCTTCGGCGTCAGTGCCGCCGTCAGTGAGGCGGGTGCCCGGCGGCAAGCCAGCGTCAATCGCGTCCTTAAATACCCGCTCCCGGGCCTCGGAGACGAGGTCGCTGAATGTGGTGAGCGCGGTGAGCTGCCGGTTCGTGAACAGGTCGGCGAAGCGGGCCAGGCCATACGCTGGTGTCCACAGATTGCGGGGATCGTGGCCAAGTGACTGAGTAGGAACGTCGTCCGGGAGCGCCGTTCGAGCGGCCTTCTCGTGCTCTGGTGTCGGTGCCAGATAGATGCGTCGTCTCTTGCCTTCGGCGACCACCGCCATCAGCTGGGTATTGAGCCTTCCGCCGATTCCTTCGGCCTTGATGTGTTCCATGGGGGCGTGCGAACTGCACGCCACACAGGTGGCGCCCTTCCCGCGGCCGCCCATGGTTCCGTCGTTCTCTGCGGTCGGCCGGGCGTCGTCGTCCCGCCCGATGGTGAACTTCACGCGCTTGCCCGACGGCGCGGCGCCGTCGTCCACCACGTCCGGGATGACGTACGCCTCCTTGCCCTTCTTCTTGCCGAGCCACCATGACCGGACCAGTGGCATCTGGATGCCGCAGG
>NZ_BAAANL010000011.1:0-95114 GCF_039529775.1 Myceligenerans crystallogenes | reverse complement strand
CCGGTCGGCCGCGGCCCCCGCGCAGGGCCCGGCCGTGACCCCGCCCGCGGCGGCGCAGCCGCCGGCGTCCTCGCCCCCGGCGCCGGGCTACCCGGCCCCGGGAGGCCGGCCCGCCACGGGCGCCACGCCGTCGGGCAGGATGATGACGCGACGTGAACGGCGCCTGGCCGAGCAGGCCGGCCGGGGCAACACTGCCGCGCAGCCCGTGGTCCCGCCGCCCGTGCAGCCCGCCCCGGAGCAGCCGCAGCAGCCGGACCAGAGCCAGTCGGGCCGCGCCGCGGCCTGGCGCGCGGCCTGGGGGATCAAGGACGAGGACGGAGACGACCGATGAACCACCGCCGCAGTGTCACCGGCACCCGCGGGCGCCGGACGGCCCGCCGCGTGACGGCCGCCGTCGCCCCCGTCCTCGCCGCCGGGCTGCTGGCCGGCTGCGCCCAGGAGCTCCCGGTCCCCGAGGCCGAGCCCGCCGTCGTCGGCGCGGTCGTCACGGAGGAGCAGGAGAAGACGATCATCAGCCGCGTGGCCGAGTCCGTCGACAAGGCGTCGAAGGAGAAGGACGCCGGCGCGCTCGATCGCATGACCGGCCCCGCCAAGGAGCTGCGTACCAGCGAGATCGAGGTCGCCAGGATCCTGGGCAAGGAGGGCGAGGCGCAGCCCCTGCCGATGACGATGCAGTCGGTCGTGCTGCCGTCCGAGCCGACCTGGCCCCGCACGAGCTTCGCGGTCAGCACGCAGCCGAAGGACCTCACCCCGCCGGTGCTGTACGCGTTCACGCAGAACTCGGCGCGTTCCGACTACCAGATGTGGGCGTGGGCGGACCTGCTGCCCGGCGTGACGCTCCCGCAGTTCGCGTCCACGGACACCGGCACCGAACGCGTGGCGCCCGACGACGCCGACTCCCTGGTGATGTCCCCCCAGAAGGCCCTGGCGGCCTACGCGGACGTGATCGGCGAGGACAAGGACTCCAAGTACGCCAAGCAGGTCGAGGACGACGAGTTCCGCGCCTTCCTGCGCGACCAGGAGACGCGGCAGGAGAAGGCGGACGGCTGGAAGGAGGCCGAGGGCAAGTACTCCTTCAGCGCGTCGGCCGACGACGACCACGGCGTCGAGGGCATGCGCACGGTCGACGGCGGCGCGATCGTCATGGGCGCCGTCAACTCGATGCAGGTCATCCAGCTGCAGGACGGCGCGGAGGCCCCGCCGTCGAAGAGCCTGCCCACCCAGGTGGCGCTCTTCGGCGATCAGGACGTCACGAACGTGCAGCGCACCAAGTACTTCGACATCGTCGGCCTCTACATCCCGCCGGCGGGTTCCTCGGAGAAGGTGCGCCTGGTCGGCTTCGAGCACGTCGCGGTCTCGGTGTCCAACGAATGACCTGGTCCCATCACGCTGCGGGAGCGGGCGCCGTCGTGCTCACCGCCGCGCTCCTGCTGGCGGGCTGCACGACGGCGCTGCCGCGGCCCGAGGCGGAGCCGCCGGTGATCGGCGCCGTCGTGTCCGAGGACCAGGAGACCCAGATCATCGCGCGCGTGGCGGGCGCCGTCGGCCGGGCCACCACGGAGCGTGACGTCGCCGCGCTGGCCGCGCGGACCGCCGGGCCGGCCCGCCAGATGCGCACCAGCCAGATCGAGGTCGCCCGCCTGCGCGGCGACGACGAGCTGGTCACCAGCCTGCCGATGACGATGCAGGCCGTGATGCTCCCCTCCGACGCGGCCTGGCCGCGTACCAGCCTGGCGGTCAGCACGCCGTCGGACGACAAGCTGACACCCCTGCTGTACGCGTTCGAGCAGCGCTCGGCCCGCGAGGACTACAAGCTGTGGGGCTGGGTGCAGCTGCAGCCCGACGTGACGCTGCCGCGGTTCGCCTCGACGGACACCGGAGCCGGGAGCGTCCGGGCCGACGACGCGGAGACCCTCGCGATGTCGCCGAAGGCGGCCCTGGCCGCCTATGCCGCCGTGCTGTCCGACCCGGAGGGGAAGTTCGCGGACACGTTCGACGACGACGTCCTGCGGCAGTTCCTGCTGGAACAGGAGCGCGAGCAGACCTCGGACGAGAAGTTCACGGCGGCTGGGGGCCGGTACGACTACGACGCGAAGCCCGGCGCCGCGGGCCTGCGCGCGATGCGCACCGTGGACGGCGGGGCGATCGTGCTGGGCGCGCTCGACTCGGTTCTCGCCGTCGCCGTCGAGGAGTGCGGGAAGATCCGCGCGGAGAGCCTGGCCCCGTCGCAGCGGGCGCTGTTCGGCGACCAGGCCGAGAGCAACGTGCTGCGCACGCGGTACCTCGACACGGTGGCGCTGCACGTGCCCCCGGCGGGCTCCGGCTCGCGGGTTCGCCTGGTCGGTTTCGACCACGTGGCGGTGGCGGTGGAATCCGCGGGGGATACGTCCGGCTGCGGCGCCTGAGTTTCCCTAAGATTGAGGCCATGACCACGTCCGATCAGCCGACGCCCCCTCCTGCCAGCAATCCTGTGTTCGCCGGTGCGCGCGGCGCCGTCGACCTCTCCGCCCTGACCCGCCCGCAGGCACCGCCGCCGGGGGAGCCGGGCGGCGCGCCGGAGGCCGGCGGGTTCGTCCGGGACCTCACCGAGGCCAACTTCGAGCAGGTGGTCCGCGACTCGACGCAGTATCCGGTGGTGGTGCTGCTGTGGGCCCCCACGGACGCCGCGAACGCCGAGCTCGGCACCACGCTCGCGAAGCTCGCCGCCGACTACGCCGGGCGCTTCCTGCTGGGCCGGGTCGACGCCCACCAGTACCCGCAGATCGCCGCCGCCTTCCAGGTGCAGGGCGTGCCCGCGGTGGTCGCGGTGCTCCAGGGCCAGCCGCTCCCGCTCTTCGCCGGGAACGCGTCCGAGGAGCAGGTGCGCCAGGTGCTCGACCAGGTGCTCGCCGCCGCCGAGCAGAACGGCGTCACCGGCCGGGCGCCGTCGGCCGGCGGGAACGACGACGCCGCGGCCGCCCAGGAGCCGGCCGAGGAGCCCGAGAAGCCGCTCCCGCCCCTGCACCAGGAGGCGTACGACGCGATCGAGCGCGACGACCTCGACGCCGCCGTCGCCGCCTACGACAGGGCCATCAAGCAGGACCCGAAGGACGCCGACGCCTCGGCGGGCCTGGCGCAGGTCAAGCTCATGCAGCGCACGCGCGACGCCGACCTGGCGGCCGCCCGCAAGGCCGCCGCGGACGCGCCGTCCCACGTTCCGGCGCAGCTCGCCGTGGCCGACCTGGACGTGCTGGGCGGCAAGGTGGAGGACGCCTTCGCCCGCCTCCTGGACCTGCTGCCCGGGCTGGCGGCCGACGACAAGGAGACGGTCCGGGTCCGGCTGCTGGAGTACTTCGAGCTGATCGGCACCACGGACCCCCGCGTCAACAAGGCCAGGCAGCGGCTGGCGATCTCCCTGTACTGAGCCCCTACGGCCTGAGATCGCGCGGGGCAGCCAAGCGGTCGGCCGGTTGCCGGGGGAGATCGGTTCGATGTCGAGAAGTCGGCCCCTCGAGGGGCCGACCGCACCGACAGGAGGCCGACCGCCCGACGACGGGCCGACCGCCCGCGCGATCTCAGCGTTCCGGGGTGAGGATCAGGGCGCCCAGCGGGGGGACCCTCACCGCCGCCGAGTACGGGCGGGCGTAGTGGGGGATCGGTTCCGCCGTGACCCGGCCCAGGTTGCCCACGCCCGAGCCGCCGTACGCCTCCGCGTCGGTGTTGAGGGCCTCGCGCCAGACCTGGGCGGCGCCGGGGATCTCCGGGAGGGGGAGGCGGTAGCCCTCGTGGGGGACGCCCGCGAAGTTGACCACGACCACCGCCGGGTCGCCCGACGCCGAGCGGCGGACGTAGGCGAGCAGGTTGCCGTCCGCGTTGTCGGAGTCCAGCCACTCGAAGCCCTCGTGCGTGAAGTCCTTCTCCCACAGCGCGGGGGTCGCGCGGTAGAGCGCGTTCAGGTCGCGGACCAGGTGCTGGACGCCCGCGTGCAGGCCGTCGGCCAGCAGGTCCCAGCGTAGGCTGCCGCTCTCCGACCACTCCGAGTCCTGCGCGAACTCGCAGCCCATGAACAGCAGCTGCTTGCCCGGGTGCGTCCACTGGTACGCCAGCAGCGCCCGCACCTGCGCGAGCTGCTGCCAGCGGTCGCCCGGCATCTTGTGCGGCAGCGACCCCTTGCCGTGCACCACCTCGTCGTGGCTGATCGGCAGCACGAACTGCTCCGAGTACGCGTACACCATGGAGAACGTGAGCTCGCCGTGGTGGTACTTGCGGTGCACCGGGTCCTCGGCGAGGTAGCGGAGGGTGTCGTTCATCCAGCCCATGTTCCACTTCAGGCCGAACCCGAGGCCGTGCGACGACGTCGGCCGCGTGACGCCGTCGTACGCCGTCGACTCCTCGGCCATCATCATCACGCCGGGCGTGCGCCGGTACGACGTCGCGTTCGCCTCCTGCAGGAACGAGATCGCGTCGAGGTTCTCACGGCCCCCGAACTCGTTCGGGTGCCACTGCCCGGGTTCGCGCGAGTAGTCGAGGTAGAGCATGGAGGCCACGGCGTCCACGCGCAGCGCGTCGGCGTGGAACTCCTCGAACCAGTAGGTCGCGTTCGCGACGAGGAAGTTGCGCACCTCCCGGCGGCCGAAGTCGAAGATCAGCGTGCCCCAGTCCTGGTGCTCGCCGCGGGTGGGGTCGGGGTGCTCGTACATCGGCGTGCCGTCGAACCGCGCGAGCGCGAACTCGTCGCGCGGGAAGTGCGCCGGCACCCAGTCGATGACGACGCCGATCCCGGCCTGGTGCAGCCGGTCCACCAGGTGGCGGAACTCGTCGGGCGACCCGAAGCGCGAGGTGGGCGCGTAGTACGAGGTGACCTGGTACCCCCAGGACCCGCCGAACGGGTGCTCCGCCACCGGCATGAACTCCACGTGCGTGAAGCCCTGCTCGGCCACGTAGGCCGTGAGCTGCTCCGCGAGCTCGCGGTAGGACAGCCCGGGCCGCCACGAGCCGAGGTGCACCTCGTAGACGCTCATCGGGCCGGAGTGCGGGTCGGACGTGGTGCGCGCGGCGATCCAGGCGTCGTCGGACCACTCGTAGGCCGATTCGGTGACGATGCTCGCCGTGCCGGGCAGGCGCTCGGTCTCCCGGGCCATGGGGTCGGCCTTGGCCCGCCAGACGCCGTCGGCCCCGAGGACCTCGAACTTGTAGGCGGTGCCGGGCCCGACGCCCGGGACGAACAGCTCCCACACGCCCGTGGAGCCGAGGCTCCGCATCGGGTGCACGGGCGTCCAGAGGTTGTGGTCGCCGATCACGCGCACGCCGCGCGCGTTGGGGGCCCACACGGCGAAGCCGGTGCCCTCGATGTCGCCGCCGGGGCCGGGGTAGCGCCGGACGATCGCGCCGAGCGCCTTCCACAGCTCCTCGTGGCGGCCCTCGCCGATCAGGTGCAGGTCGATCTCGCCGAGCGACGGCAGGAAGCGGTACGGGTCGTCCGTGAGGGACTCCGTGCTCCCGTAGCGGGTCCGGACGCGGTAGTCGGGCGCGGTCCACGGGACGGCGGGCCGGCCGGGCGCGGTGGCGGCGCGGGCCGCGGACCGGCCGGGGGCCCCGGCGCCGGGCGCCGCGGAACGCTGCCGGGCGCCGGACTCCGCGGGACGAGGCGTGGTCGTGCCGGCCGTGCTCGCGCCGGGCGCGACCGGCGCGGGCGCCGGCGCGCCGCCGGGCGGCGGCACCACCGCGGCCCAGACGCCCGCGCCCTGGTGCTCGCACGGGTACTCGCCGTCGGCCGTGACCACGGTGACCTCCTCGGCGAGCGGGCGCAGGGCGCGCACCACCGAGAAGGGACTGTCGCCGTCCAGCGGGTGGGGCCCGAGCACGGAATGCGGATCGTGGTGGGTCCCTTGCGCGACGGCGGTGAGAGCCTCGAGGTCAACGGGGGGCAGGTCGGCCATGTCCTCACCCTTCCACGTTCGAGGTGTGGTTTGCGACACGTACGTTGCGACACGTACGACGAGTTTCGCGCGGATGGGCCCAGGTTGCCTGCCGGAACCGCGAGTCGGGGCGGCAACCGGTGCTGTTGGGTCATGATGTCCCTCATGGCCCGGATCACCATCGCCGACATCGCCCGCCGCGCGGGTGTCTCGACCGCTGCCGTCTCCTACGCCCTGAACGGGCGGCCGGGGGTCTCGGACACGACCCGCGAACTCGTGCTCCAGATCGCCGCGGAGCTCGGCTGGGCGCCGAGCTCGGCGGCGCGTTCGCTGTCCGGCGCCTACACCGAGACGGTCGGCCTCGTGCTCGCCCGCGCGCCCGAGACGCTCGGGTTCGAATCGTTCTACATGCAGTTCGTCGCGGGCATCGAGTCGGAGCTCGCCGCGCGTGACTACGGCCTGTTGCTGCAGGTGGCGCCCGACGTCGACGCCGAGCTGCGGACCTACCGCAAGTGGCGGGCGGCCCGGCGGGTCGACGGGATCGTCATGGTCGACCCCCGGGTGCCCGACCCGCGGCTCGACCTGCTGGTGGGGGAGGACGCGCTGCCCGCCGTCGTCGTCGGCGACCCGAGCTTGTCCGGCGGCCTGACGAGCGTGTACACGGACGACGCCGCCGCGGTCCGCTCGTGCGTCGCCTACCTCGCGGAGCTCGGGCACCGCGCCGTGGCGCACGTGACCGGGCCCGCCGAGTTCGGGCACACGCACATCCGCGACGACGCGTTCGCGCGGGAGGCCGCGGCCCGCGGGCTGACCGTCGAGGTGCGGCGTACCGACTACACGCCCGAGGCGGGCGTCACCGCGACGCGCGACCTGCTCGCGCGGGACCGGGGGGCGCCCGGGGGCGTGACCGCCGTCGTCTACGACAGCGACGCGACGGCGTTCGCGGGCCTGGGCGTGGCGGCGGAGCTGGGCCTGCGCGTGCCCGACGACGTCTCGCTGGTGGCCTGGGACGACTCGCCGCTGTGCCGCGCGGCGTTCCCCCAGCTGACGGCGCTGAGCCACGACGTCGCCAAGTACGGCGCCCACGTCGCCCGGCGCCTCTTCGAGCGCATGGCCGGCGAGCCGGCGGCGTCGTACCGCGACCAGACGCCCGAGCTCCGGATCCGCGCCAGCACCGCCCCGCCCGCCCTCGCCGGGTAGGGCCCCGCCGGCCGGAGCCGGCGCGTCCCCGGCAGGTCCCAGAACCGCTCATCGGCCCGTTGGCGCAGGCAGATCACAACTTGATCGCGCCGCGGGGAGCACGTTGACTTATGAATACTTAACCGCTTAATGTCTCGTGGTCCCCAGTCAACGACGACGGATCGAGATTCCGATGAACCACAAGCACCACGCGCGCGGCGCAGCGTTGCTCGCCGCGGGCGCCCTGGCACTGACCGCCTGCTCGGCCCCCGCGAGCGGCGGCGGCGAGGACGGCGAGATCGCCGGCGAGCTCACCGTGATCACCCAGCGCACCGACCTCGTCGACACGGTCTTCCAGGACTACAAGGCCGAGTTCGAGAAGAAGTACCCCGAGGTCACCGTGAACTTCGAGGCGATGACGGACTACGAGGGCGAGATCGCCGTCCGGATGAACACGAAGGACTACGGCGACGTCCTGCTCATCCCCAACAGCGTCAAGCCCGACCAGTTCGCGACCTTCTTCGAGCCGCTCGGCTCGGTGGACGAGATGGCCGAGGAGTACCGGCTCGTCGACGAGAAGGCCTACGACGGCCAGGTCTACGGCGTCTCGATCACGGTCAACACGCAGGGCCTCGTCTACAACAAGAAGGTGTGGGAAGAGGCCGGGATCACCGACCTGCCGACCACGCCGGACGAGTTCCTCGACGACCTGCGCGCGATCGACGAGCAGACCGAGGCGATCCCGTACTACACGAACTACGCCGACGGCTGGCCGCTGAGCCAGTGGGACGGCAACCGCGGCGCGATGGGGGACCCCGCCTACCAGAACACGCACGTCGCCCACTCCGACACGCCCTGGGCCGAGGACGAGTGGCACGGCATCTCCGACGGCCTGCTGTTCGACGTCGTCGCGGAGGGCCTGACCGAACAGGACCCGACCACCACGAACTGGGAGGAGTCCAAGACCCTGCTCGGCACGGGCGAGGTCGCCACGATGCTGCTCGGCTCGTGGGCGATCACCCAGATGCAGCAGGCGGCCGAGGACGCCGGCGGTTCCGCCGAGGACATCGGCTACATGCCGTTCCCGTACCAGGTGGACGGCACGTTCCACGCGCAGATCGCCGGCGACTACAAGAACGCGATCAACGTGAACAGCGACAACAAGGCCGCCGCGCGGGCCTGGATCGACTGGTTCGCGCAGGAGTCGGGCTACGCGTACGACGAGGGCGGCATCTCGCCGCTGGTGGACGGCCCGCAGCCGGAGACCCTGGGCGACTTCGAGGAGGCCGGCGTCGAGTACGTCGAGATGGAGCCGGCCACGGCAGGCGAGGAGTCGCTCGAGGCCGACGTCGTCGAGGCGTCCGAGATCGACCTGTACGGGCAGATCTACCGCCAGGAGCTGGTCGACGTCGCGCGCGGCGCGGCCGACGGCGACAAGGAGTCGTTCTTCGCCGACCTGAACACCCGCTGGGCCGAGGCCCGCGCCTCGATCGCGGAGTGACGGTCCCGAGATGACTTCCGAACTGCGTACCGCCACGGTCGCAGGTCGATCCGGATCCGCCGAGGCGGGAGGTTCCGCGCGGAACCTCCTGTCCCGGCGGGGCGGGCGGCCCGCCGCCCGCCGCGGCCGGGGCGGCGGCCACGGCCTGCCGGTCACCCCGTGGCTGTTCCTGATCGCGCCGCTGGGCCTGCTGATCCTGTTCACCTACGTGCCCGTGGCGAACATGCTCTGGTACAGCTTCACGTCCTGGGACGGGATCGACCCGGTCAAGGAGCCCGCGGGCCTGGAGAACTACGTCCGGATCTTCACCGACCCGGACATGTGGCAGGTCTTCCTCGTCAGCGTCTACTACCTGGCGGGCGCCGTCGTGCAGATGGTCCTGGCGCTGTACTTCGCGACGATCCTCAGCTTCAGCACCCGGTTCCGGAACCTGTTCAAGGGCATCCTGTTCTTCCCGTACCTCATCAACGGGGTCGCGATCGGGCTGGTGTTCCTGTTCCTGCTGCGGCCGGGCGGCACGCTGGACGCGCTGCTCGCCGTCGCCGGCGTCGCCGAACCGCCGCAGTGGCTCGGCGACCCGTCCATCGCGAACGTCTCCCTCGCGGCCACGAGCGTGTGGCGGTACATGGGGCTGAACTTCGTGCTGTTCCTCGGCGCGATCCAGTCCATCCCGACCGAGCTGTACGAGGCCGCGGACCTGGACGGCGCCACGAGCTGGCAGAAGTTCCGGTTCATCATCGCGCCGGCCATCCGGCCCATCATCGGGCTCACCACGATCCTGGCGATCTCCGGGTCCCTCTCGGTCTTCGAGATCCCCTGGATCATGACCAACGGCGCCAACGGCACGACGACGTTCGTGATCCAGACCGTCCAGCAGGCGTTCCAGTTCGGCAAGTTCGGCCTGGCCTCCGCCATGGCGGTGGTACTGCTGCTCATCGTCCTGCTCATCACCTGGGTCCAGCGGTGGCTGTTCCCCGAGGAGAGAACGGACCTGACATGACCCACTACGCCACGCCCCTGATGACGTCGACCACCCCGCCGCCCGCACCCGGGCGGCTGGAGTCGGCCCGGACGCGGCTCTCCCGGCGCCTGCGCGCCCTGAGCCCGCTCACGACGCCGATCGGCATGGCCCTGAAGTACACGAGCCTCGTCATCGCCGCCGCCTGCGCGGTGATCCCCCTGGCCACCGTGTTCATGGCGGCGTTCAAGACCAAGGAGGAGTTCGCGACGTCCGACCCGCTGGCGCCACCCGCCAGCTGGCTCCACCTGGAGAACTTCGCCGTCGCCTTCACCCGGGGCGGCATGTTGCAGGGCTTCCTCAACACGACGATCATCCTGGCCGTGTCCCTCATGGGCACGATCCTGATCGGCACCATGACCGCGTACGCCGTCGACCGGTTCGACTTCCGCGGGCGCAAGCTCGTCATGGGCGCGTTCCTGCTGGCCACGCTCGTGCCCGCGGTCACCACCCAGGTCGCCACGTTCCAGGTGGTCAACGGCCTCGGCCTGTTCAACACCCACTGGGCCGCGATCGTGCTGTTCATGGGCACCGACATCGTCTCGATCTACATCTTCCTGCAGTTCATGAGGTCGATCCCCAGATCGCTCGACGAGGCCGCCATGCTCGACGGCGCCAACCGCCTGACCATCTACGCGCGCGTCATCTTCCCCCTGCTGCGACCGGCCATCGCGACGGTCGTGATCATCAAGGGCATCGCGATCTACAACGAGTACTACATCCCGTTCCTGTACATGCCCTCGCGGGACCTCGGCGTGGTCTCCACCTCGCTGTTCCGCTTCATGGGCCCCTTCGGCGCGCAGTGGGAGATCATCTGCGCCGGCGCCGTGCTGGTCATCATCCCGACCCTCGTCGCCTTCCTTCTCCTGCAGCGCCAGATCTACAGCGGACTGACTTCCGGAGCGACCAAGTGACGAATCTTCTCCAAGCGGCAGACCTCCACACCGGCTGGACCGTCCGCTGTGCCGGCGGGCCCGTGCCCGCACATCTCGGCCCGGCGCTCACCACGGCGCTCGCGGCCGACGGCCCGGGCGTCCCCGCGACCGTCCCCGGCACCGTGCACACCGACCTGATGGCGGCCGGGCTGATCCCCGACCCGTACCTGGACGACAACGAGAACCTGCTCGCGTGGATCGGCCGGTGCGACTGGGAGTACCGCACCACGTTCGCGGGGCCCGCGGCCTCCGCGGCGTCCGGCCCGACCCGGCACGACCTGGCCTTCGACGGCCTCGACACGGTCGCGACCATCACCCTGAACGGCGCCGAGGTGGGCCGCACGGCCAACCAGCACCGTGCGTACCGCTTCGACGTGACGTCGCTGCTGCGCACCGGCGACAACGAGCTCACCATCCGCTTCGCGTCCCCGGTGCGCCACGCCGACGCCCAGTCCCTGGAGCTCGGCCAGCGCCCGCAGGTGAACCACCACCCGTTCAACGCCATCCGCAAGGCGGCGAGCAGCTTCGGCTGGGACTGGGGGATCGACACCGCCACGTCCGGCATCTGGCGTCCGGTCCGCCTCGAGTCGTGGTCGACGGCCCGTCTCGCGGCCGTCCGGCCGCTCGCCTCGGCGGACCTGTCGGGGCCGACGCCGGTCGGCGTGCTCGACGTGCACGTCGACGTCGAACGGGCCGACGACGCCGCGCGCCGGCCGCTGGAGGCCTCCGTCGTGGTGCGCCCGGGCGCGGGCACGTCGGCCGGCTCGCCCGCGGGCGCGACCGTCGTGATCGAGCCCGGCCGCACGTCCGGCGTCGTCCACCTGCGGCTGCACGACGCCGAGCTGTGGTGGCCGCGCGGGTACGGCGAGCAGCCGCTGTACGACGTCGAGGTGACGCTGGCGCCGGCCCCCACGGCAGCCGGGGTGCCGGGCACGTCGTCGCCGGGCCCGGCGTCGTCGGACACGTCGGCAGGCGCGGCGTCGTCGGACACGTCGCCAGGTGCGGCGTCGTCGGACGGCACGGCGGGGGAGAGCGAGCGGCCGCAGGCCGCGCTCGGTCGCTGGACCGGGCGGACGGGCTTCCGGAGCGTCTCCCTCGACATGTCGCCCGACGACGACGGGACGGCGTTCACCGTCGTGGTGAACGGGACGCCGGTGTGGGTCAAGGGCGCGAACTGGATCCCCGACGACGCGTTCTTCCACCGCGTGGACCGCGCGCGGATCGCGCGGCGGCTCGACCAGGGCGAGGTGGCGAACCTCAACCTGCTGCGGGTCTGGGGCGGCGGGCTGTACGAGTCCGACGACTTCTACGCCGAGTGCGACGAGCGCGGCCTGCTCGTGTGGCAGGACTTCGCGTTCGCGTGCGCGGCCTACAGCGAGGGCGAGCCGCTGCGCTCCGAGGTCGAGGCCGAGGCGCGCGACGCCGTCACCCGGCTCGCGCCGCACCCCGCCCTCGTGATGTGGAACGGCAGCAACGAGAACATCTGGGGCTACCACGACTGGGGCTGGGAGCTCCGGCTCGACGGGAAGAGCTGGGGCCTCGGCTACTACACCGAGCTGCTGCCCGCGGTCCTGGCCGAGCTCGACGGGACGCGGCCGTACACGCCCTCCAGCCCGTGGTCCGGCAGCCTGGAGATCCACCCGAACGACGTCGACCACGGGTCGATGCACTCGTGGGTGGTGTGGAACCAGACCGACTGGACGCGCTACCGCGACGACGTGCCGCGGTTCATGGCCGAGTTCGGCTGGCAGGCGCCGCCCGCATGGACCACGCTGCGGCGCTCGATCGGCGACGTGCCGCTCACGCCGGAGTCGCCCGGGATGCAGGTGCACCAGAAGGCGATGGAGGGCAACAAGAAGCTGTCCGCCGGCCTGCTGCCGCACGTCCCGCTGCCCGACGACATGGAGGACTGGCACTGGGCCATGCAGTGGAACCAGGCGGTCGCGGTCCGGACGGCCGTGGAGCACCTGCGGTCCTGGGCGCCGCGCTGCATGGGGTCCGTGGTGTGGCAGCTCAACGACTGCTGGCCGGTGACGTCGTGGGCGGCGGTCGACGGCGACGAACGGGCGAAGCCGCTGCTCTACGCGCTGGCCCACGCGCACGCCGACCGGATGGTGACGGTGCAGCCGCGCCGGACCGGGGTCGAGATCGGGGCCGACGGGGAGACCGGGCTGGCCGCCGTCGTCGTCAACGACACGGCCGAGCCGTGGACCGGCGAGCTGGTGCTCCGGCGCCTCGCCTACGACGGGTCCGAGCTGGCCGTGACCAAGGCGCAGTTCGACGCCGGCGCCCGCGGCGCGACGACGGTGAGCATCCCGCTCGACGTCGCGACGCCGGGGGACGCCGGGCGCGAGCTGGTCGTGGCGAGCATCGACGGGGTGCGGGGGACCTGGTTCTTCGCGGAGCCGCGGGACTCGGCGCTCGCGGCGGCGGAGCTGGAGACGGCTGTCGAGCCCCTCGGTGACGGCCGGGTCGCGGTCCGCGTGACGGCCGGGAACCTGGTCCGGGACCTGACCCTGCTGGCGGACAAGGCCCACCCGGACGCCGTCGCGAGTACCGCGCTCATCACGCTCCTGCCGGGCGAGAGCACGACGTTCGAGATCCGCCTCCCGGCGGGAACGACGCCGGCCACGGACCTGGACCCGTCCCTGCTGACGGCCCCGAGGATCCTCCGCTCCCTCAACCAGCTGGTCGGCTGACTGGGGCTGCCCGGGCGACCACGAGCTTTGCTGGTCGGCCACGAGCTTTCCGGCATCGGTTCCCGGCCGATGCTCGACAAGCTCGTGGCCGCCTACCGAACCTCGTGGTCAGCGGAAGGTGCCCTGGGCCACCGAGCCCTGGAGGCGGCGCTGGAACAGGACGTAGACCACCAGCACCGGGATGACGGTCATGACGACGCCCGCGTAGAGGGCGCCGAAGTCGATCTCGTAGCCCGCCTGGGACGAGAACTGGGCCATGCCCTGCGTCAGGACGTAGTTGTCCGTGTCCGTGTTCAGCGCGACCGGCAGCAGGAACTGGTTCCACAGACCCAGGAAGTTGAAGATCGCGACGGACGCCATCCCGGGCCGCGCCATCGGCAGCATGATCTGGAAGAACGTGCGCCACTCGCCCGCGCCGTCGACCTGCGCGGCCTCCCCGACCTCGTGCGGCAGGCTCCGGAAGAACGAGAACAGGAAGAACACGGTGAACGGGAAGGCGAACGCCACGTACGTGACGATCAGCCCGGGCAGCGTGTTCAGCAGCCCGGCGTTCCGCAGCACGAAGAACAGCGGCACGATCGCCAGGAACACCGGGAACGTCAGCCCCGCGAGCATCAGGTTGTAGATCAGCCGGTTGCCGGGGAAGTCGAACCGCGCCAGCACGTACGCCGTCAGCGCCCCGAGCAGCATCACGAGGATCAGCGCGCAGGTCACCACGACGAGCGTGTTCAGGAAGTACTTCCCGATCCCGGCGTCCGTCCACGCGTTGACGTAGTTCTCGATGCCGGGGTTCGCGGGCAGGGAGAACGGCGAGGCCAGGATCTCCTTCGTCGTCTTGAAGGACGACAGGAACACCCACAGGAACGGCACGACGACGAGCACCGCGCCGAACCCGAGCAGGACATGGCTGGTGACGGCGTGCGCCCGGTCACCGGTTCGCGTGCTCATGCGCGCCGCCCTTCGTCGCCGGCCCCGCCGGTCAGGCGGTCGACCAGGAACACGAGCCCCGCGAACAGCAGCGTGACCGCGGCCAGCACCACGCCCATCGCCGTCGCGTAGCCGAACTGACCCTTGGTGAACGCGGTCTGGTAGAGGTCCTGGCTGATGACGAACGTCGCGTAGCCGGGGCCGCCGCCGGGGTTCATCGCCTGCATGTAGACGAAGCAGTCGATCGCGGCGATGCCCAGATAGATCCAGGCGGTACGGACGTTGTCCCGGATCAGCGGGACCGTGATGGAGACGGCGGTGCGGAACCGCCCGGCGCCGTCGATCCGCGCGGCCTCGTAGATCTCGGCGGGGACGCCCTTGATCGCGGCCACGAACAGCACCGTGTAGAAGCCGACGAAGCTCCACACGATCACGAACATGGAGGCCGCCATGGCGGTCCGCGGATCGCCGAGCCAGGGGAAGTCGGCCATCCCCTCGAAGCCGAGTCCGACCAGGATGCCGTTGAGCAGGCCACGAGCCGGGTCGTAGACCTGCGCCCAGACGAGACCGACGACGATCGCGGGAACGCAGTACGGGAAGAACGAGATCACGCGGTAGAAGCCGGCGCCGCGGATGCCGCGCACGCCGCCCGTCGTCGGCCCGCCGACCGTGACCATCGAGGCCACGGCCAGCGCCAGCACGACGGTCACGGCGGGCACGACGAGGGCGAGCAGGACGCTGTTGGCCAGGGCGCGCAGGAACTTGTCGTCGCCGAGCAGCCTGGTGAAGTTGTCGAGGCCGACGAACGCCATCTCGGGCGTGAACCCGGTCCAGTCCGTCATGGCGAAGTAGACGGCCTGCGCGAACGGCGAGATGACGAAGACGACGTACACCGCGAGCGGCAGCAGCAGCGCGACGGCGAAGAAGCTCAGCCTGTCGAACGAGAGGCGGCGACGGCGACGGCGGCCCGAGGCCGGGCTGGCACCCGACGGCGGGGCGGCCGTCGCCGGGGACGACGACGTACGGGGGGAGGACATCGGTTCAGCTGACCTCGATCTTCTCGACCGAGTCGTCGGCGGCGATGTCGTCGCTGATCCGCTGCAGGCCCTGCGTGAGGCCCTTGGCGTCCAGGCCGCCGGAGAGGAACTCGTTCCAGACCACGAGCTGGTCGGGGTTCATCCCGTAGTAGTCCACGAACTGGTAGTTGAAGGTGTTCTCGCCCGCGGCGTCGAGCATCGCGGTCTGCGCGGCCAGCGCCGTGGAGCCGAAGCCGTCGGCCGGCACGGTGCCCTTGACGATCGTGGGTGCGAGCTTGGTCTCGGAGAAGTGGGTCGCCGCGGCCGTCGACAGCATGGCGCGCAGGATCTCCTTGCCGCCCGCCGGGTTCTTGGCCTGGCTCGGCACGATGAACGGCTCGCCGGAACCCGCGCGGACCGCCTCCAGGCCCAGGGCCGGGCTGTCCGAGGTGGCCGGGGTCGGGAAGCCGGTCATCTCGAAGCCCTCGGCCGTGGCGTCCTTCATCTCGTTCTCGATCCAGCCGCCCGACGGGTACAGCAGGGCGTCCTGGTCGTTGCTCCAGCGGGCCTGCGCGGCAGTGAACTGGGTGCCGGCGCCGCCGGGCACGAAGTAGCCCTTGGCGACGATCTCCTCCAGGGCCGTCAGCGTCTCCTGCATCGCGTCCTGCGACCAGGCGTTCGGCTCCAGGTTCTCCAGGGCCAGGCGCACCTCGTCGCCACCGGACTTGATCGCGGAGTCGAGCGCCATGGTCTGGTAGTAGGTGGCCGCCTCCTTGCCCCAGACGAAGAGCTTCTTGTCCGCCTTCTTCGCCTCCGCACCGAGGTCGATGGCCTCCTGCCAGGTGGCGGGCGGGGCCCAGCCGTTCTCCTCGAACAGGGACGCCGAGTACCACACGGCGTACAGCGTCATGACGTAGTTCAGGGCGACGAACCGGCCGTTGTACGTGCCGGTGTCCTGCACGCCGGGGTACAGCGTGTCGGCGATCCTGGTGCCCTCGTAGTTGTTCGCCTCGAAGACGTCGTCGAGCTCCTCGAGCTGGTCGGCGATGGTGTTGAAGCCGATCGCCCCGGCGCCGGAGTTGTCGACGAGGTCCGGCGGGGTGCCGCCCACGAACCGCGGCTGGAGCTCCTGGGCGATCTGGGTCGACGGCGCCACCTCGAAGGTCGCCTCCGGGAACAGCTTCCCGGCCTCGCCAGCGGCGAACTCGACGTAGTCGAAGCCGTAGCCGCCGTTGAAGATGACCGCCTCGACCTCGGCGTCGGACGCCAGGCCGAACGGGTTGTCGGCGCTGACCGCGCCGCCGGTGGCCGCTCCGCCACCGCCGCCGCTGGGGACCGCGCAGCCCGCGAGCGCGCCGCCGAGCGGCGCCAGCAGGGCGGTGGCGACGGCGCCGCGCACGAAGGTCCGACGGTCCAGCGCGGCCTGCGCCAGACGGGAATCGGTGAACTTGCTCGTGGACATCCAAGGCTCCTTCGGTTCGATCCACCGGTCGCACTGCCGTGTGCGTGTGTGCGCGTGTAACGGCCGTGTCACCGCGCAGGACGAATATGTTAGCCGTCCTACCACTTAGGGTGAACCTAGTCACAGCCCCACGGATCCGCAACCACCGGTCCATCACGGCTGCATAACGAGGTTCGGTCGGCGAGCACGAGGTTTCCGTCGAGCCCACTCGGGCGATGCACGCGAAGCTCGTGGTCGCCGACCTACCCTCGTCGGCGTCAGCGGGACAGGGTGCGGGAGACCGCCGTCAGGGGGATGGGGAGCCAGGCGGGGCGGTGGCGGGACTCGTAGACGGTCTCGTAGAGGGCCTTGTCCAGGGTCAGGGCGCGGAGCAGCAGGGAGGCCGTCGTGACGTCCAGGGCCGACGACGCCGGGGCGTCGCCCGCGGCCTCCCGGTAGCCCTCCAGGAACGAGAGCTGGGCGTCCCCCGACCAGTCCGGGTCCTTCGCCTCGCCCACCGCCGCCGCGTAGTCGAACGAGCGCAGCAGCCCGGCGACGTCGCGCAGCGGCAGGTCGGGGGCCGTGCGCTCGGCGACCGGGCGCTGCGGTTCGCCCTCGAAGTCGAGCACCTTCCACCCGTCGCGCGCGTGCAGCACCTGCCCGAGGTGCAGGTCCCCGTGGATCGCCTGCAGCGGGATCGGGCGCTCGGCGGTCACCGCCGACAGGCGGTCGCTGACCTCGTCGTAGAAGGCCGTGATGCCGCCGCGGTGCGGCGCCAGCTCCGTGACGTCGGCGATCGCCTCCGCCGCCCGCCGCCTCAGCACGCCCATGAAGCCGCTCGCGTCGAGGGTCGCGTCGGTCGGCCGCGCCACGGCCAGGGCCGCGTGCAGGTGCGCGACGGCGGCGCCGAGCGCGGCCGCCTGCTCGTCGAAGGCCACGCCCTCGCTGGCGTGCGCGCAGGCCAGCTCGAACCCGTCGTCGGCCTCGGTGATCAGCTCGGCCACGACGGCGAGGTGCGCGACGGGCGCGTCGTGCGGCTCCGCCGGGTTCTCGTGCGGCAGCTCGACGGCGCCCAGGTAGCGCGGGACGCCCTTCCAGCCGGCCCGGGTGAGCGCCTCGGGGACGACGACGTCCGGGTGCGGCCCGAGCGGCACCGTGCGCAGGATCTTGAGGATCACGCCGTCGGCCAGCTCGCCGGGGAACCCCGGGATCGGGGGCCGCAGGCCGGGCACCAGCACCGAGGAGTTCGACTGCTCGCCGCCGAGCGGGTGCGCCTCGGCGAGCTCGGCGTCGCTCGGGCCGGGGGTGTACTCCTCCGGCCCGCGTCCGGCGAGCGCCGCGGCGAGGTAGGCGCGCCAGGCCGCCGGGTCCGCACCGCCGTCGTACACGGACACGGGCCCGGCGGGCGTGTCGACGACGCCGATCAGGCCGGGCTCCTCGGCCGGCTCCCCGTCCGGCTCCTCCGGCGGAACCCCGGCGGAACCCCCTGCCGGTCGCCCGCCGGCCGGCCGGAGCACCAGCGGTACCTGGATGACCAGCGCGCCCTCGTCGGACGAGTCGGGCAGGCCGGGCCCCGTCAGCCGCAGGAGGGGGACGACGACGTCGGCCGGGGCGTCCGTCTCCGTCGTCGTCCCCGAGGCGAGGACCACCGTGCACCACGGCACGTGCCGGACGCCGTTGCCCGGGATCGGGTACCAGCGGCGTCCGGGCAGCCAGTCCTCGAGCAGGCGCAGGACCCCGCCGGGAAGGGGGCCGGTGCCCTCGTGGACGTCGACGTCTCGCGCCTGGCCGATGACCGTCACTCTCCTCCTGCGGACCGGTTCCGGGGCGTCGCCCGTTCGGACGACTCGACAGGCTCTCCCACCCGTGCCGCATCCGCCACCGCTGCCTGTGGTGCGGCCTGGGGCTTGACCCCGTTCTGCGCCAGTGAGAGCCAGTAGAAGTCGCGCGCCCCCCACGTCATGGTGACGGTGCCGCCGTCCCCGACGTCAGGGAACCCGGCCCCTGCGAACACGTCGGTGAGCGTCCAGCCCGTGTACCGCGGCAGCTTCAGCGTCGCGGAGCGGGCCGTCGCCGACAGGTTCGCCGCGACGAGGATGGTCTCCTCCTCGGTGGTGAGCGTGAACGCGATCACCGACTCGCTGTCGCAGTCCACCTGCTGGTACGCCCCCGTGCCGAACGCCGGGTGCAGCTTGCGCACCGCGAGCATGCCGTGCACCCAGTGCAGCAGCGACGTCGGCTGCGCGAGCTGCGCCTCGACGTTGACGTGCTGGTAGTGGTGCACCAGCGACTGCACGAGCGGCAGGTACAGCTTGCCCGGGTCCGCGTGCGAGAACCCTGCGTTGCGGTCCGGCGTCCACTGCATCGGCGTGCGCGAGGAATCGCGGTCCGGCAGCCAGATGTTGTCGCCCATGCCGATCTCGTCGCCGTAGTACAGGCACGGCGAACCGGGCAGGGACAGCAGCAGCGCGTGCGCGAGCTCGATCTCCTTGCGCGAGTTGTCCAGCAGCGGCGCGAGCCGCCGCCGGATGCCGACGTTGGCGCGCATCCGCGGGTCCGGCGCGTACCAGCCGTACATCGCGGCGCGCTCCTCGGTGGACACCATCTCCAGGGTGAGCTCGTCGTGGTTGCGCAGGAACGTGCTCCACTGCGCGCCCGCCGGGATGGCCGGGGTGTCGCTGAGGATCTCGTGCAGCCGGTTCGCGCGCTGGTCGCGGATCGAGTAGAAGATGCGCGGCATCACGGGGAAGTGGAAGCACATGTGGCACTCGGGCTCGTCCTCCGTGCCGAAGTACTCCACGACGTCCTGCGGCCACTGGTTCGCCTCCGCCAGCAGGATCCGGCCCGGGAACTCCGTGTCCACCATCTTGCGCATCTGGCGCAGGAAGCGGTGCGTCTCCGGGAGGTTCTCGCAGTTGGTGCCCTCGGCCTCGAACAGGTACGGGACGGCGTCGAGCCGGAAGCCGTCCACCCCGAGCTGCAGCCAGAACCGGGCGACGTCGTGCATCGCCTCCTGGACGCGCGGGTTCTCGAAGTTCAGGTCCGGCTGGTGGCTGAAGAACCGGTGCCAGAAGTACTGCCGGCGCACCGGGTCGAAGGTCCAGTTCGAGGTCTCCGTGTCCACGAAGATGATCCGGGCGTCCCGGTAGCGGTCCGGCTCCTCGCTCCACACGTAGAAGTCGCCGTACGGCCCGTCCGGGTCCGAGCGCGACGCCTGGAACCACGGGTGCTGGTCGCTCGTGTGGTTCATGACCAGGTCGATCACCACGCGGATGCCGCGCTCGTGCGCGGCGGCGACGAGGTCGCGGAAGTCGTCGATGCTCCCGTACTGGGGGGCGATCGCGGTGAAGTCGGCGACGTCGTACCCGCCGTCGCGCAGCGGCGACGGGAAGATCGGCGGGATCCACAGGGCGTCGATCCCGAGCCACTCGATGTAGTCGAGGCGGTCGATGAGGCCGCGCAGGTCACCCGTGCCGGTGTCGCCCGGGTCGGAGAACGCCCGCACGAGCACCTCGTAGAACACCGCCTTGCGGTACCACTCGGGATCCTGCGAGAGCCCGGGCCGCCGGGCCTCCACCCGCGGCTGCCGCCGCGCGGGCAGCGCCTGCACGGGGATCGGAGCGGTCGTGGGACGCGGCACGTCCCGCAGCCCGCTCTCGGTGCCCGACGGCGCCGGGCGGGGCGTGTCGGGCGGGCCGACGGCGGGGCCGCCGGGACCGAACGTCGTCATGAGATCCCTCCCGTTCCACCGCGGTCCATGCCGGCCGGCGTCACGTGCAGCACGTGGGCCACCCGGTGTGCCGGGTCAAGCCGTACGAACGGCGTGGCTCCCCAGCCGTAGGTCTCGTTCGAGAGCAGGTCGTGCGCCACGTAGAACGGGGCGTCGTCGTCGCCCGACGGCGGCGTCAGGCCGAGGGCTTCCAGGTCCAGGTGCACCAGCGACTCCTGTGAGTTCCAGGGATCAAGATTCACCACGACCACGATCACGTCGTCGTGAGAGGGGGTGGCGACGGACCCGGTTCCGGTGCCGCCTTCGGCACCGGCCGGTACTGCTCCCGCATTTCCCCCTGGCACCATCGTGCGCCCGTTCGAACCGTTTCGCAGGGTGGGCAGGAATTCTGCGCTGATCCGTCGCGAAAACGCCACGACCTGGTCGTTCGTGGTCGGGTGCACCGCAAGGTCGCGCAACTGACGCAACGCCGGGTGCTCGGCGCGAATCTGGTTCAGCCGCGTCACGAGCGCGCGCACGCCCAGCTGCTCCGCGCGGTCCCAGTCCCGCGGGCGGTACTCGTACTTCTCGTTGTCGATGTGCTCCTCGGCGCCCGGGCGCGGCACGTTCTCCACGAGCTCGTACCCCGAGTACAGGCCCCACGACGGCGAGCCCAGCGCCGCCAGCACCGCGCGGATCGCGTGCCCGGCCGCGCCGCCCTGCTGGACGTACGGCGTGAGGATGTCGTGGGTGGTGGGCCAGAAGTTCGGCCGCATGACCGAGCCGAGCGGCCCGGACACCTCGGCGAGGTACTCCTCGAGCTCCTCCTTGGTGTTGCGCCACGTGAAGTACGTGTACGACTGGTGGAACCCGATCCGCGCCAGCGTCTGCATCATCGCGGGCCTCGTGAACGCCTCGCTGAGGAAGATCACCTCGGGGTTGGTGCGGTGCACCTCCGCGAGCAGCCACTCCCAGAAGTTCAGCGGCTTGGTGTGCGGGTTGTCGACGCGGAACAGCGTGACGCCGCGGTCGATCCAGACGCGCAGCACGCGCAGGATCTCGTGGCTCAGGCCCACCGGGTCGCGGTCGAAGGCGAGCGGGTAGATGTCCTGGTACTTCTTCGGCGGGTTCTCCGCGTAGGCGATGGAGCCGTCGGCCCGGACGGTGAACCACTCCGGGTGCTCCGTGACCCAGGGGTGGTCCGGCGAGCACTGCAGCGCGATGTCGAGCGCCACCTCCAGGCCCTCGGCGCGCGCGGCGGCGACGAAGTCCCGGAAGTCGTCCTCGGTGCCGAGGTCGTGGTGGATCGCGTCGTGGCCGCCGTCGGGCGAGCCGATGGCGTACGGGCTGCCGGGATCGCCCGGCCGCGCCTCGAGCGTGTTGTTGCGTCCCTTGCGGAAGGTGGTGCCGATGGGGGAGACGGGCGTCAGGTAGACGACGTCGAACCCCATGCCGGCGATCTCCGGCAGGCGCTTCGCGGCGGTCGCGAACGTGCCCGAGACCCAGGTCCCGTCGGCCTTCTGGTACGCGCCCTCCGACCGCGGGAACAGCTCGTACCAGGCCCCCGCGAGCGCGAGCGGGCGCGAGACGCGCAGCCGGTAGGTGTCCGACGACGTCACCAGCTCGCGGTGCGGGGACCGGGCCAGCGCCTCCGTGACCTCGGGCGACGTCGCGGCGGCGAGGCGCGCGCCGGCCGGGCGCGTGTCGTCCTTGAGCGCGGCCAGGGTGCCGGCCAGGAGGCGGGAGTCCGCCGGGGTGCGGTCCGCGGCGACCAGGGTGTCGCGGTGCAGCGGGTTGAGGATGCGGGTGAAGAGCTTCGCGCCCTCGGCGAGCATGAGGTCGACGTCGATCCCCGCCTCGATCTTGATCGTGGCGTCGTGGACCCAGGTGGCGTACGGGTCGCTCCACGCCTCCACGCGGAACGACCAGTCGCCCTCGGCGTCGGGCTGCACGAAGCCCCGGAACCGGTCGAGGCCCGGCGCGACGTCGGTCATCGGCACCCAGGAGTGGTCCGTGCCGTCGGGGGCGACGAGCACGGCGGTCGCGGCGACGGCGTCGTGCCCCTCGCGGAAGACCGTCGCCTCGACGGGGATCACCTCGCCGACGGCGCCCTTGGCGGGCCAGCGCCCGCCCTCGACCACGGGGGACACCTGGATGACGGGAATCCGGCCGATTTCCTGCGGCGCGGCGGGCCCGGCGGCGTGCCGGGCGGAGGCGGGGCGGGCCGAGCCCGCACCCGTCGCCCGGCGAGCGGGATCAGGGGTCTTCTCGGCCCGGCGGTTGACGACTTTGGGGCGGCCCGTGCCGCCTTGAGGGATGCGCGCGCTGCTCACGGACCCACGCTATCCACGACCTGTCACCAGATGCACTACGGGCGTGTAACAGGTTCGCGCAAGCTTCACGCAGGGTCCATGTCCGCGAGCGCAACCGTGCGAGGGCGGCCCCCGGGGGGACCACCCTCGCACGGGGGCGTCCTCAGGCGTTGACCACCAGCCCGAGGTCGGCGACGTTCGTCTGGCCCGGGTGGCGGGGGACGATGCGGACGGTGTAGCCGAACGGGCCCGAGGAGTCGAGGGCGACCTCGCCCGCGAAGGCGTGGCGGCCGGCCTCGTAGGAGTCGGCGTGGGCGAGCGGGTCGGCCTGGAAGTCCTCGATGACGTCGGACTCGTTGACGTGGCCGTGGACCACCTGGACGTCGACGTCGTCGGGCGTGAGGGAGCCCAGCGAGACGTAGGCCTTGACCGCGAGCCGGTCGCCCACCTGGGCGGCGTCGGCGATGCCGCCCGACTCGACGTGGTCCACCCGCACGTGGTGCCAGCCCTCGCGGACCCGGGCCTTCCAGGTGGCGAGGTCCCGGGCGGAGCCGTAGCTGCCCGCCGCGAGGGTGCGCCCGGCCTCCGCCGCCGGGGCGTAGAGGCCGTGCACGTACTCGCCGACCATCCGGGTGGCCTGCACCTTGGGGCCGAGGGTGGCGAGGGTGTGGCGCACCATCTCGAGCCAGCGGCCCGGGACGCCCTCGGGCCCGCGGTCGTAGTAGAGCGGGGCGACCGTGGTCTCGACGAGGTCGTAGAGGGCGGCGGCCTCGAGGTCGTCGCGGCGGTCCGGGTCGTCGACGCCGTCGGCGGTCGGGATGCCCCAGCCGTTCTCGCCGTCGTACCACTCGGCCCACCAGCCGTCCTCGATGGACAGGTTGAGGCCGCCGTTCAGGGCGGACTTCATGCCGGACGTGCCGGACGCCTCCAGCGGCCGCAGCGGGTTGTTGAGCCAGACGTCGCAGCCCGGGTAGAGGGACTGGGCCATGCCGATGTCGTAGTTCGGGAGGAACACGATGCGGTGGCGGACCGCCGGGTCGTCGGCGAAGCGGACGAGCTGCTGGATGAGGCGCTTGCCCTGCTCGTCGGCGGGGTGGGACTTGCCGGCCACGACCAGCTGGACCGGGCGCTGGGGGTGCAGCAGCAGGGCGCGCAGCCGCGCCGGGTCCCGCAGCATCAGCGTCAGGCGCTTGTAGGTCGGCACGCGGCGGGCGAAGCCGATGGTCAGGACGTCGGGCGAGAAGACGTCGTCGATCCAGCCGAGCTCGGCCGGGGACGCCCCGCGCTCGCGCCAGGACTTGCGCACCCTCAGGCGCACCTCGTCCACGAGCTCGGACCGCAGCTCCGAGCGGATCGACCACAGGTCGGCGTCGGACACCTTGCCCGGGTCGAGCCATCCGGCCGACGCCTCCGGCGCGGTGAGCTGGTCCAGCCCGAGCCGCTCCTGCTGGAGGCGGACGAGCTGGGGGGCGACCCAGGTGGGCGAGTGCACGCCGTTGGTGACCGAGGTGATCGGCACCTCGCGCGCGTCGAAGCCGGGCCAGAGCCCCTCGAACATCTCGCGGGAGACCTGGCCGTGCAGCAGGGAGACGCCGTTGGCGCGGCCGCCGAGGCGCAGGCCCATGACGGCCATGTTGAAGACCGTCGGGTCACCGCCCTCGTAGTCCTCGGAGCCGAGCGCGAGCACCCGGTCCACCGGGACGCCGTCCATCTGGTTGTCGCCGCCGAAGTAGCCGCTCACCAGGTCCTTGCTGAACCGGTCGATCCCGGCCGGGACGGGCGTGTGCGTGGTGAAGACCGTGGCGGCGCGGACCGCCTCCAGGGCCTCGTCGACGCTCAGGCCGACGGACACGAGCTCGCGGATGCGCTCGACCCCGAGGAACCCGGCGTGGCCCTCGTTGGTGTGATAGACCTCGGGCTCCGGCGCGCCGGTCAGCCGCGACCAGATCCGCAGCGCGCGCACGCCGCCGACGCCGAGCAGCAGCTCCTGCTGCAGCCGGTGCTCGCCGCCGCCGCCGTAGAGGCGGTCGGTGACGGCGCGGGACGCCTCGTCGTTGGCCGGGATGTTCGAGTCGAGCAGCAGCAGGGGCACCCGGCCGACGGCGGCGACCCACACGTGCGCGTGCAGCCGGCGCCCGCCGGGCAGGCCGAGCGAGACCCGGGCGGGCGTGCCGTCCTCCTCGCGCAGCACGGCGAGCGGCAGGCCGTCCGGGTCGAGCAGCGGGTAGTTCTCCAGCTGCCAGCCGTCCCGCGTCAGGGACTGGCGGAAGTAGCCGGCCCCGTACAGGAGGCCCACCCCGACGATCGGCACGCCGAGGTCGGAGGCGGACTTCAGGTGGTCGCCCGCCAGGATCCCGAGGCCTCCGGAGTACTGCGGCAGCACCGAGGTGATGCCGAACTCGGGGGAGAAGTAGGCGATCCCGCGTGGCAGCTCGGCGCCCGTGGCGGAGCGCTGCTCCTGGTACCAGCGTGGGTCGTGGAGGTAGCGGTGCAGTTCGTCGGCGGCGGCACGGGTACGCCCCACGAAGCCCTCGTCGGCGGCCAGCGCCTGGAGGCGCTCCGAACCGAGGGCCGCGAGGAAGGCGACGGGGTCGCCCTTCACGTCGGCCCACAGCTCGCGGTCCACCCCGGCGAACAGCTCGCGCGTCGGGGCGTGCCAGGACCAGCGGAGGTTGTGGGACAGCTCGTCGAGTGCCGCGAGGGGCTCCGGAAGGACGGTGCGGACCGTGAATCGGCGGATCGCTCTCACCCGGAGAACCCTACGCACTTGTGGCCCGCGACACACCTGCTGACGAGTGTTCCTGCCGGACAGTGCGCACAGCCCTCACGATTCAGCCACGCACCGGCCGCGGCGGGACGGGTTTCACCGAGGTGATCAGCGCCGCCGCCACCACGATCTCCTCGGGTTCCCCGCGTCCGGGACGCGGGTCCGTGCGCAGCACGACGCCGTCGTCGGACACCGTGACCACGTGACCGATGACGTCCGTCCAGACCGCGCCACGGCGCTGCGCGCGGGCGGCGGCGGCCTCGCCGGGCGTCAGCCGGCGGCGGACGACGACGCGCGTGCCCGGCGGGATGCCGCGCCACACGGGCCGGCCTGCAATACCACGGTTCACGAGCTGCCCTCGCCGAGGAATGAGACGGAGTACACGACGATGCCGTCGCTGCTGGAATACTAGGGTCAGTCCGCCCGCGGCCCGCCAGTGATCAGCCAGTGATCCGCCGGTGAGCCGCGAGGACCGCATCAGGATTTCCCTCCCCGAGGAAGGCCCCGCAGTGACCTACGTGATCGCTCAGCCGTGCGTCGACGTCAAGGACAAGGCGTGCATCGAGGAGTGTCCCGTGGACTGCATCTACGAGGGCAAACGATCTCTGTACATCCACCCGGACGAGTGCGTCGACTGCGGCGCCTGCGAGCCGGTGTGCCCCGTCGAGGCCATCTACTACGAGGACGACGTCCCCGAGGAGTGGAAGGACTACTACCGGGCGAACGTCGAGTACTTCGACGACATCGGCTCCCCCGGCGGTGCCGCCAAGATGGGTCTCATCGACAAGGACGACCCGATGATCGCCGCGCTCCCGCCGCAGGCCTGACCGGCATACGGCGCATGGGGCTCGCAGACCTCTCCGGGATCGACTTTCCCTGGGACACGCTCGCCGGCCTCAAGGCCCGCGCGGCCAAGCATCCCGGCGGGCTGATCGACCTGTCGATGGGCACGCCCGTCGACCCCACGCCCGAGCTCGTCCGCGAGGCCCTGGTGGCCGCCGCCGACGCGCCGGGGTACCCGCTCACGGCGGGCACCCCGGCGCTGCGCGCCGCGATCGCGGAGTGGTTCGCCCGACGACGCCGCGTGCCCGGGCTCGAGCTCGACCAGGTGCTGCCCACGGTGGGCTCGAAGGAGCTCGTCGGGCTGCTGCCGTCCCTGCTGGGTGCGGGGCCCGGTGACGTCGTCGTCCATCCGCGGATCGCCTACCCGACGTACGCGGCCGGCGCCGCGGCGGCGGGCGCGACGGCGCTCGCGACCGACGACGTCGACGAGTGGGCGGGGCGCGACGACGTCCGCCTCGTCTGGGTGAACAGTCCCGCCAACCCGCACGGGCGGGTGCTCGGGGTCGAGGAGCTGCGGGGTGTGGTGGCGGCCGCGCGGGAGATCGGCGCCGTCGTCGTCTCCGACGAGTGCTACGCGGAGCTCGGCTGGGGGCAGTGGGGGCCGGACGACGCCGGCGCGGGCGTGCCGAGCATCCTTGATCCGCGGGTTTGTGACAATTCCCACGACGGTCTTCTGGCGGCGTACTCGCTGTCCAAGCAGTCGAACCTGGCGGGGTACCGCGCGGCGTTCGTGGCGGGCGACGGGCGCCTGATCGGGGACCTGCTGCAGCGGCGCAAGCACCTCGGGCTGATCGTCCCGGCGCCGGTGCAGGCCGCGATGGTCGCGGCGCTCTCCGACGACGCCCACGTGGCGGCCCAGCGGCGGCTTTACGCGGCCCGGCGGCGTGCGCTGACGGAGGCGCTGGCCCGCGCGGGCCTGGCCGTGGACCACTCCGAAGCGGGTCTTTACCTGTGGGTGCGCTCCGACCCGGAGTGGTTCGCGGACCGCGGCATCCTCGGCGCACCTGGTGCGCTCTACGGTCCGGCGGGTGCCGGGCACGTGCGGATAGCGCTCACCGCGACGGACGAGCGGATCGCCGACGCTGTGTTCCGCCTCACAAATTCTTGACCGATGAGTTGGAATCACAAAGCCTTGACACGATACGGTCTTGTCTAGGATCGACGCTGCGCTCCAGGTCGATGCCGCCCTGTTCCCCCACCAGGGGTAGCGCACCGCGTGCTTCAAGGAAGGAAGTCATGACGTCCACCACGCCGGCGAACGCCAGTCCCACCGTCGAACTCGTCGTCGACGGCACTGCCCGACCTCTGTCCGTCGTCGAAGCCAGTGACGGTGCCAGCGGCTTCAAGGTGAACACGCTTCTGCGGGACACCGGTCTCGTCACGCTCGATCCCGGGTTCACCAACACGGCGTCGTGCGAGTCGGCCATCACCTACATCGACGGCGACCAGGGGATCCTGCGGTACCGCGGGTACCCGATCGACCAGGTCGCCGAGGGGGCCACGTTCCTCGAGGTCGCCGCGCTGCTCATCGACGGCGAGCTGCCCGGCACCGAGGCGCTGGAGGCGCTGGAGAAGCGGGTCGCGGAGCACGCGCCGCTGCCCGGCGGCTTCGAGGCGTTCCTCGCGGCACTGCCCGCGCAGGCGCACCCGATGGCCACGCTCGCCGCCGCGGTCAACGCGCTCGCGGCCTGGTACCCCGAGGTCGTGGACCCGCGCGATCCGGAGCAGGTCGACACCGCCACGGCCATGCTGCTCGCCAAGACCAGCACCATCACCTCGGCGCTGCACCGCCGGCGGACGGGCCAGGCGCTCGTCGCGCCGGACGCGTCGCAGGGCTTCGTCGCGGACTTCCTGCGCCGCACGTTCGGCTCCGAGGGCGGCGAGTACGCCGCCGAGCCCGCCATCGTCGACGCGCTGGAGAAGCTGCTCATCCTGCACGCGGACCACGAGCAGAACTGCTCGACGTCCACCGTGCGCGTGGTGGGTTCCTCGAACGCGAACCTGTTCGCGTCGGTGGCAGCGGGCGTGAACGCGCTGTCCGGCCCGGCGCACGGCGGGGCCAACGAGGCCGTGCTCGTGATGCTGGAGAAGATCCGCTCCGGCGGCGAGACCGTCGAGACCTTCATGAACAAGGTGAAGAACAAGGAGGACGGCGTCCGCCTGATGGGCTTCGGGCACCGGGTCTACAAGGCGTACGACCCGCGCGCCGCGATCGTGAAGAAGTCCGCGGACGAGGTGCTGGAGAAGCTGGGCGCGAAGGACGAGCTGCTGGAGATCGCCCAGGGGCTGGAGCAGATCGCGCTGAGCGACGAGTACTTCGTGTCGCGGAACCTCTACCCGAACGTGGACTTCTACACGGGCCTGATCTACAAGGCGATGGGCTTCGAGCCGGCGATGTTCACGCCGCTGTTCGCGCTCGGGCGGATGCCGGGCTGGATCGCGCAGTGGCGCGAGATGGTGAACGACCCGTCCACGAAGATCGGGCGCCCGCGCCAGGTCTACACGGGCGCGACCGAACGCCGGTTCGTGCCGATCACCCAGCGCTGAGTTCTTTTCCGGGCCCGTGGGTCCCGGGGTACCACGGCCGAGGTGCCGCCCTTGCGGGGCGGTGCCTCGGCCGTCGTCGTGCCCGCCCGATCCGGTGCTCGGGGGTCGCCCGACGACGGCGCGACGGGGTGCGTGAACGTGATTCGGTAATGGGGCAAAAAGGGCGGACTGCGCCGATTTTCGGCGGTGGCGGATTGCCGCCAGGAGGTGGCAGGAATGGCGGCTTGCTGCCAATCCGCAGGTCACAGTACGGTCAAGAACCCAGGCTGGGCAGGAGAATCCTTGGTGGCACGTGTTTCATGGTGTTACGAAGGGATACCGAAACGGTCACGACCGCGGGCCTGCCGCTGTGAGGCACTCTCGGCGTCGCATTGTGGGCAGGTAATGTAACGGCCCACAGCCGGGCGCAACGCCGCGTCCGATGCAGCGCCGCAGGCAACCCGCGATGCGGCGTGACTCATACGATCCAGGAGGACACGTGACACCTCGTAAGCGACTTGTGGGAGTGGGAGCCGCTGTGCTCGCCACCGCCCTGGTGCTGTCTGCCTGCGGCGGAGGCTCCGGCGACGATCAGGGCGACGGCGCCACCCTGGTGACCGTCGGGAACGGCGAGCCTCAGAACCCGCTGATTCCGTCGATGACGAACGAGACCTTCGGATCGAAGGTCGTCTCGAACATCTTCTCCGGCCTCGTCTACTACGACGCAGAGGGTGTCGTCCACAACGAGGTCGCGAAGTCGATCGAGTCCGAGGACCAGAAGGTCTGGAACATCACCCTCAACGAGGGCTGGACGTTCAGCGACGGCACGCCGGTCACGGCACAGAGCTTCGTGGACGCGTGGAACTGGGGCGCCTATGGGCCGAACGCGACGAACCTGTCGTACTTCTTCGAGCCGATCGACGGCTTCACGGACCTGCAGTTCGCCGAGGACCAGCTGGACAAGGAAGGTGCGCCCAAGGAGGGCGAGGAGCCTGCCGAGGAGGCCATGAAGGGTCTCGAGGTCGTCTCCGACACCGAGTTCACGGTCACGCTCGCGCAGCCGGAGACCGACTTCCCGGTCCGCCTGGGCTACGCGGCGTTCTTCCCGCTGCCGGAGTCGTTCTTCGAGGACCCCGAGGCGTTCGGCGAGAAGCCGGTCGGCAACGGCCCGTACATGCTGACCGACTGGCAGCACGACAAGTCGATCACGATCGAGCCCTTCGCCGAGTACATCGGCGAGCGCAAGGCGCAGAACGACGGCGTCGAGTTCATCGCCTACACCGACGAGGACTCGCAGTACAACGATCTGCTCGACAACAACCTGGACATCGTGACGAACGTCCCGGCCTCTGCCTTCGCGACGTTCGAGGACGAGCTGGGGGACCGCGCCGTGAACCAGCCGGCAGCGCTCACGCAGGTGATCAACGTCCCGGAGTACGTCAAGGACTTCGAGGGCGAGGCCGGCCTCCTGCGTCGCAAGGCGATCTCGATGGCGATCGACCGCGACGCCATCACCTCGACGGTGTACAACAACACCCGCACCACGGCGAGCGACTTCACCAACCCGATCATCGGCGGCTGGAGCGAGGACGTCCCGGGCAACGAGGTTCTCGCCTACGACCCCGAGGAAGCCAAGAAGCTCTGGGACGAGGCCGAGGAGATGGACCCGGTCGGTGAGGACTTCACGCTGCTCATCGCCTCCAACGCGGACTCCGACCACCAGTCGTGGATCGACCCGGCGTGCAACACGATCCGTCAGGCGCTGGAGATCGAGTGCGAGTTCGACGCCTACCCGACGTTCGACGAGTTCCTCGACGCCCGTGACAACGAGACGATCAAGGGCCTGTACCGCGGTGGCTGGCAGGCGGACTACCCGTCCATGAGCAACTACCTCGGCCCGATCTACGGCACCAACGCCGGCTCGAACGACATGGGCTACTCGAACAAGGAGTTCGACGAGCTCCTGAAGAAGGGCAACGGCGCCGCGACGGTGGAGGAGGCCAACGAGTTCTACACCCAGGCCGAGACCGTCCTGTTCGAGGACATGGCGGGTATCCCGCTCTGGTACTACAACGTCACCGCCGGCTTCAGCGAGAACGTCGAGAACGTCGTGTTCGGCTGGGACAGCGACCCGATCCTGTATCAGGTGACCCTGGCCGAGTGAGCGTGATCACGTCCGGTTCGCCGGACCGACCACGCCACCCCAGGTGAGAGGCGGGGCACGCGCGCACGCGTGCCCCGCCTCCCCTGTGCCGCTTCATGCACACCGGGCGATGTCCGGGAGAATGGGCGGCGGTAATCGACAAGGAGACCACAATGCTCTGGTACATCGGACGCCGGCTGTTGCAGGTGATCCCTGTATTCTTCGGCGCCACGCTGCTCGTGTACGGAATGGTGTTCCTGCGTCCGGGCGACCCGGTCGCGGCGCTCGGTGGCGATCGCGGCCTTCCCCCCGTCGTGGAGGCGCAGATCCGGGAACAGTTCCATCTGAACGAGCCGTTCATCATGCAGTACCTGTACTTCCTCAAGGGAATCTTCACCCTGGACCTCGGGCCCGACTTCACCGGTCAGCCGGTGATGGACACGGTCGTCAACGCCTTCCCGGTGACCTTCCAGCTGTCGATCATGGCGCTCGCCATCGAGACGGTCTTCGGCATCGGTTTCGGCCTCGTCGCCGGAATGCGCAAGGGCAAGTTCTTCGACTCCACCGTGCTCGTGTGGAGCCTGCTGCTGATCGCCGTCCCGACCTTCGTCATGGGCTTCGTGATGCAGATCGTGCTGGGTGTGCAGCTCGACTGGCTGCCCGTGACGGCCGGGCGAAACCCTGATTTCGAGAGCCTGCTGATGCCGGCAATGGTGCTGGCCGGTGTGTCGATGGCCTACATCCTCCGCCTGACACGGACGTCGGTGGCGGAGACACTGACAGCGGACCACGTGCGCACGGCGCGGGCCAAGGGACTCTCCGGCGGACAGGTCACGACCCGCCACGTACTGCGCAACTCCCTGATTCCTGTCGTCACCTTCATCGGCGCGGACCTGGGCAACCTCATGGCCGGATCGATCGTCACCGAGGGCATCTTCAACATCAACGGTGTGGGCGGGACGCTCTTCGAGTCGATCGTCCGCGGCGAGAACGTCACGGTCGTCGCGATCACGACCATTCTCGTGGTCGTCTACATCGCCGCCAACCTGATCGTGGACCTGCTCTACGCGGTCCTGGACCCGAGGATCCGCTATGCCTGAGAACCGCTACGAGAAGGGCCCGCGACCGGGCCAGGACCGTTACGTCGCCCCGCCGGAGAAAGTCAAGGTCGGTGCGATCGACGCGATCGCCGAGGACGAGGCGCCCTCCAGCCTGTGGGGGGACGCCTGGCGGGAGATGCGCAGCCGGCCGCTGTTCTGGGTCGCGCTCACGATCATCACCGCCGCCTTGTTCGTGTCGTTCTTCCCCGGACTCGTCGCCACGCAGGAGCCACGGAACTGCGACCTGGGGGAATCGCTGCTCCCGCCAGGACCGGACCACTTCTTCGGTACCACGAAGGACGGCTGCGACATCTACTCGCGGGTGATCTTCGGGGCGCGGGCATCCGTCACGGTGGGCGTCCTGGCGACTGCCTTCGTCGTGATCCTGGGCGGCGCGATCGGTGCGGTCGCCGGGTACGTCGGCGGATGGGTCGACACGATCCTGTCGCGGCTGACCGACATCTTCTTCGCGCTGCCGTTCGTGCTGGCCGCGATCGTGATCCTGAGCCTGCTGCCGGACCGCAACTCGTTCGCCGTGGCGCTTGTTCTGGCCAGCTTCGGCTGGACGTCGATCGCGCGCATCACCCGCGGTTCGGTGCTGAGCGTGAAGAACAACGAGTTCGTGACCGCGGCCAAGGCGCTCGGCATGGGCAAGATCGGGATCCTGCTGAAGCATGCGCTGCCGAATGCCGCCGCGCCGATCATCGTCTACGCGACGGTCGCTCTCGGTACGTTCGTCGTCGCCGAGGCGACGCTGACGTTCCTCGGCATCGGTCTGCCGCCCGGCGTGGTCTCGTGGGGCGGTGACCTGTCGAACGGCCAGCAGTCGATCCGGCAGGCGCCCGAGGTCCTGATCTATCCGGGAGCCGCGCTGGCCCTCACCGTGCTCGGCTTCATCATGATGGGCGACGTCGTGCGCGACGCCCTTGACCCGAAGGCTCGGAAGCGATGACGACGACGATCAAACTGACCGACGAGGCGCCGTTGGGCGCCGAGCAGGCCGACGCCGAGTTCGACGCGAACGTGCCGCTCCTCGAGATCAAGGACCTGCGGATCTCGTTCACCACGGGTTCCGGCGTCGTCGAGGCGGTGCGCGGCGTCGACTTGTCCGTGTACCCGGGTCAGTCCGTGGCGATCGTCGGTGAATCAGGTTCCGGCAAGTCCACCACCGCGCACGCGATCATCAACCTGCTGCCGGGCACCGGCCAGGTGACCGGGGGATCGATCAAGTTCGGCGGACGCGAGCTCGTCGGGCTGAACCGCAGGTCCACGGAGCACCTCCGCGGGCGGGAGATCGGCATGGTCCCGCAGGACCCGATGTCGAACCTCAACCCGGTCTGGAAGATCGGCACGCAGATCGAGGAGGCCCTGGTCGCCAACGGCTTCCAGGGGACCAAGGCGGAGCGCCGGGCGCGCGTCGTCGGGCTCCTCGGAGAGGCCGGCCTGCCCGACGGCGAACGCCGGGCGCGCCAGTACCCGCACGAGTTCTCCGGCGGCATGCGCCAGCGCGCACTGATCGCCATCGGTCTCGCGTCGCGTCCGAAGCTGCTCATCGCGGACGAGCCGACGTCGGCGCTCGACGTGACCGTGCAGAAGAAGATCCTCGACCATCTCGACGGGCTGACGAGCGAACTCGGCACGGCCGTCCTGTTCATCACGCACGACCTGGGCCTGGCCGCCGAGCGTGCCGAGCACCTCGTGGTCATGTACAAGGGCAAGGTCGTCGAGTCCGGCCCCGCGCTGCAGATCCTCAAGGACCCGCAGCACGAGTACACCAAGCGGCTGGTCGCCTCGGCGCCGTCGCTGGCGTCGCGTCGCATCCAGTCCGCCCACGAGGCGGGGATCGAGGCCGAGGAGCTGATCGCGGGCCAGGAGGTGAAGGTCGACAAGGCGGCGCCCCAGGATGTCGTCGTCGCCAAGAACCTCACCAAGGTGTTCCGGATCCGCGGCTCGCGCCCGGGGACGCACACCGACTTCACCGCCGTGGACGGCATCGACTTCGTGCTGCCGCGCGGGAAGACGCTGGCGCTGGTGGGCGAGTCCGGGTCCGGCAAGTCCACCGCGGCCAACATGGTGCTGGGGCTGCTGGAGCCGACGTCGGGCACGGTGGTGTTCGACGGCAAGGACACCGCGAAGCTGTCCGGCAAGGAGCAGTTCGCGATGCGCCGCCGCGTGCAGCCGGTGTTCCAGAACCCGTACGGGTCGCTGGACCCGATGTTCTCGGTGTTCAACTCCATCGAGGAGCCGCTGCGGCTGCACCGCGTGGGGTCGAGGAAGGAGCGCGAGCAGCGCGTGCGGGACCTGCTGGACATGGTGGCGCTGCCGGCGTCGACCATGCGGCGGTTCCCGAACGAGTTGTCCGGCGGGCAGCGGCAGCGCATCGCCGTGGCGCGTGCGCTGGCGCTGAACCCCGAGGTCATCGTGCTGGACGAGGCGGTGTCCGCGCTCGACGTGCTGGTCCAGGCGCAGATCCTGCAGCTGCTCGGTGACCTGCAGAGCGAGCTGGGGCTGTCGTACCTGTTCATCACGCACGACCTCGCCGTCGTGCGGCAGATCGCCGACCTGGTCGCGGTCATGAAGGACGGCCGCATCGTCGAGCACGCGACCACCGACGAGGTGTTCGACGACCCGCAGCAGGACTACACGAAGGACCTGCTGGCCGCGATCCCGGGCGCGACCCTGGAGATCGGCGGGGCCTGACCGGCCCCGAAGCAGTACCGGCGCCGGGGTGGTGGCTTCCCTGTGGAAGACACCACCTCGGCGCTTCGCCGTCCCCGGTAGACTGGGCCCCAGCGCGTCGACGGCGACCGTCCGCGCCGCCCCTTCGTCTTCCGAAATGAGTCCAGCCGTGCCCAACTCCGCCGCGACGTCCCTCGGCGTCCGCTCCGATCTGCGCAACGTGGCGATCGTCGCCCACGTCGACCACGGCAAGACCACCCTTGTGGACGCCATGCTGAAGCAGGCCGGCGCCTTCGCCGACCACAAGGAGATGGACGACCGGGTCATGGACTCGGGCGACCTGGAGCGTGAGAAGGGCATCACGATCCTCGCGAAGAACACCGCGGTCCGGTACGCCGGCCCCGCGGCCGCCGCCGCCGGGCAGCCCGACGGCATCACCATCAACGTCATCGACACCCCCGGTCACGCCGACTTCGGCGGCGAGGTCGAGCGCGGCCTGTCGATGGTCGACGGCGTCGTGCTGCTGGTGGACGCCTCGGAGGGCCCGCTGCCCCAGACGCGTTTCGTGCTCCGCAAGGCGCTCGCCGCGAAGCTCCCGGTGATCGTGGTCGTCAACAAGGTCGACCGGCCGGACTCCCGCATCGAGGAGGTCGTGGGAGAGACCACCGACCTGCTGCTCGGCCTGGCCAGCGACCTGGCGGACGAGGTCCCGGACCTCGACCTGGACTCCATCCTCGACGTCCCCGTCGTGTACGCGGCCGCCAAGGTCGGCGCGGCGTCGGTGAACCAGCCGGCCGACGGCGGCCTGCCGGACAACGACAACCTCGAGCCGCTGTTCGCCACGATCCTCGAGAAGATCCCGGCGCCGACGTTCGACGAGGCGATGCCGCTGCAGGCCCACGTGACGAACCTGGACGCCTCGCCGTTCCTGGGCCGCCTGGCGCTGCTGCGCATCCACAACGGCGAGCTCCGCAAGGGCCAGCAGGTCGCCTGGGCGCGCCACGACGGCTCGCTGACCACCGTCAAGATCACCGAGCTGCTGGAGACCAAGGCCCTCGACCGCGTCCCGGCCGAGAAGGCGGGCCCCGGCGACATCGTGGCCGTGGCGGGCATCGCGGACATCATGATCGGCGAGACCCTCACCGACCTCGAGGACCCGCGCCCGCTGCCGCTCATCACCGTCGACGACCCGGCGATCTCGATGACCATCGGGATCAACACCTCGCCGCTGGCGGGCAAGGGCGGCAAGGGCCACAAGGTCACCGCGCGCCAGGTCAAGGACCGCCTCGACTCCGAGCTCATCGGCAACGTCTCGCTCAAGGTGCTCCCCACCGAGCGCCCCGACGCGTGGGAGGTGCAGGGCCGCGGTGAGCTGGCCCTGGCCATCCTCGTCGAGCAGATGCGCCGCGAGGGCTTCGAGCTGACCGTCGGCAAGCCGCAGGTCGTCACGCGGACGATCGACGGCAAGGTGCACGAGCCGATGGAGCGCATGACGATCGACGTCCCCGAGGACTACCTCGGCGCCGTCACCCAGCTCCTGGCCCAGCGCAAGGGCCGCATGGACACGATGACGAACCACGGCACCGGCTGGGTCCGCATGGAGTTCATGGTCCCGGCGCGCGGTCTCATCGGCTTCCGCACGCGGTTCCTCACCGAGACCCGCGGCACGGGCATCGCGGCCTCCATCTCCGAGGGCTACGAGCCGTGGGCGGGCCCCATCGAGTCGCGCATGACGGGCTCGCTGGTCGCGGACCGCGCCGGCAAGGTGACGCCGTTCGCCATGATCAACCTGCAGGAGCGCGGCTCCTTCTTCGTGGACCCCACGCAGGAGGTGTACCAGGGCATGATCGTCGGCGAGAACTCGCGCAACGAGGACATGGACGTCAACATCACCAAGGAGAAGAAGCTGACGAACATGCGGTCCTCGACCGCCGACAACTTCGAGAACCTCATCCCGCCGCGCAAGCTCACGCTCGAGGAGTGCCTGGAGTTCGCGCAGGAGGACGAGTGCGTCGAGGTCACCCCGGAGATCGTCCGCATCCGCAAGGTCGAGCTGGACGCGACGCTGCGCGCCCGCGCGGCATCGCGCGCCAAGAAGGGCTGATCCCGGTGGGGCCGCGGGGGTCGTCCCGTCGATGATGCCCGACGACGCCGGCGGCCTGCTGGCCGTCCACGCCCATCCGGACGACGAGACCCTCTGGACCGGTGGCCTGCTCGCGACGTGGGCGGCCGCCGGGCGGCGGGTCACGGTCGTGACCTGCACCCGCGGCGAACGCGGCGAGGTGATCGCCCTGCCGGGCACGACGTCGGCGGGGCTGGCGCACCTGGAGGGCGACGGCCCGGCTCTCGGCGCGTACCGGGAGCGCGAGCTCGCGGCCGCGGCCGCCGCGCTGGGCGTGGACCAGGTCTTCCTGGACGAGATCCCTCGTGGCCCGGCGCAGGACGGCCCGGCCGGCCGCGTCGGATCGCTGGCGCCGGACGGGCTCTCGCGGTACGAGGATTCCGGGATGCGGTGGGTGCGGCCGGGAGTGGCCGGGCCCGCGGAGGATTCGCCTGCGTCGGCCTTCGCGCGGGTCGAGCTCGACGAGCCCGCCGGGCGGCTGGCCGGGCTGCTCCGGGAACTGCGCCCGGCCGTCGTCGTGACCTATGAACCAAGCGGCGGGTACGGGCACCCGGACCACATCCGTGCCCACGACGTGACGGTCCGCGCGCTGCGGCTCCTGGAGGAGTCGCGCGGCCCGGCATCGGCCGGCACGGGCGTCGCCGGCGCCGCGCGCCCCGGGCCCCCGGAGCTGTGGCAGGCCGTCGTGCCCGCCCGGGAACTCCGTGCCGCGCGGCGCGAGCTGGCCCGGCTCGACGAGGCGCGCGCCGTCGTCGTCGGACATGGGCTGACGCTTCCTGATCCCGACGAGGCACTGCCGCCCTACGCACGCGAGGATCTGCCGGGACCGTCCGGCGGCGCCGCCGGCGGCGACCGGCTGGAGCGGGTGGAGGTCGCGCCCGTGCTGGACCGGGTGCTCGCCGCGATGCGGGCGCACGCCACGCAGGTCCAGCACGTGACGCGCGCGCCCGCGCCGGGCATGCTCGGGTACTACGCGCTGAGCAACGGCGTCCTGGCGCCGCTGCCGCGCCACGAGACGTATCTCGTCAGCGCGCCTGCAGGGCGTCCAGGCCGACCGCCATCGCGATGACCAGGCGGCGGTCCAGGTGCGGCTGCTGGATCGTGACGGTGTACTTGTCGCGCAGCGCCCACTGCCGCACCACCGAGAACGCGGGCTGGCCGCCGAGCTCGAAGTCGAAGTGGTAGGGCAGCCAGTCCAGGCTCTCGACGAGGCGCCGCAGCACCGCGACCCACATGCTCCGCTCCTGGCCCGTGGCCTCGCCCAGGCCCGGCTGCTCGACGTGCCAGGTGGACCGCAGGAACGACTTGCCGAAGTTCTTGCGGAACAGCCCGATCGGCGTGCCGGACGCGTCCAGGACGTCGTACGTCGCGCCGAGGTCCATGACCTGCCGCGCCTTGAACGAGAGCACCGGCACGGACTTCGTGTCGTCCGTGTAGAGCGTGACCTGCTCGCGGAACGCCATCCGCTTCTGCTGTGCGAACGCGAGCACCTCGCCCTCGGAGCCGTCGGGGTTCGCGACGCGCACCTCGTACTGGTTGACCATGAGCCGCACCTTCTGCCGCACGTAGAGCGTCGTCAGCGACTGAAGCGTCTGGGCGTCCATCTGTTGCCTCCGTTATCGGGCGTCGCGAGGGGGGAGCGACGCCGTTCGAGCGGGAGTCTGGCACAACATCCACCCGGCACCCAGAAAAGTGGGCGATGATGGACCGATGAACGAGCTACCCGACCGCAACGCCCCTGGCGGCCTGGGCCCGGTGGTCGTGCGCGTCCTGCTCGCGGTGGCGCTGGGCCTGGTGATCGGTGCGCTCGGCACCGTGGTCCACCGGTACGGCGACGACCTGTGGTGGTTCCCCGGGGCGGTGCTGGCGCTGGTGCTCACCGCGGCCGCCGCGATCATGTGCCGGGCCTGGTCCGGCTACGGTGTCCTGCTCGCGTTCGCGGGGGGCTGGGTGGTGGCGGTCCAGTGGATGTCGCTGCGCGGTTCCGGCGGCGACGTGCTGGTCCCGGCCGGGACGCTGGGGCTCGTCTGGACGTACGCGGGCGTGCTGGTCCTGGGCGCGGCGGCGTTCCTGCCGGCCTCGTGGTTCAGCGAGGTTCCGGTGCATCGCGAGGGGTCTGACCGCGAGGTGAATAATCTTCCCGGCGGCCTCGTGACCAGCACAGAACCTCCACGCGGAGCGAACTGAAACCCGCCCGGGGCGTACGGACCGGCCAAGTAGTATGCGCTCCGGGGACGGCCGCGCGTACCTTGCGCGACGGTGTCTGGCGGTGCGGAGAGCCCGCGCCGAACAAGGTTCCACGGAGCAACTGAATGGGCCAGCCGACCGACAACGACAAGCCGTCCGTGCCGACCGGTCAGAACGATCCGAACAGCACCGACCAGGCCGTGCCGCCGCTCCTGGCGACCCGTCCGGGCCCCGCCGGCGCGGCGGCGATGCCGCCGTCGATCCGGCCCGCTGCGCGTCCCCCGGCCCGGCCCTCCCGCGAGGGTTCGGCGGTCACGCCGCCGGCGTCGGGGCCGACGGCGGCCGCTGGTGCCGGTCCTGTTCCGGGGCCGGCGGCGCCTGCCGGTGCCGGTTCCGCACAGGGGCCGACGACGCCGCCGGGCTCGGGTTCGACGCCGCCCGCGCCGGCTGGCTCCGGGCCTACGGTGCCTCCGGGTTCCGGCCCCGGTTCCGGGCCGACGCCGTTCCCCGGCTCCGGTTCGACGCCGCCGGCTGGTCCGCAGCAGCCGCAGGCTCCGGGTCAGCCCGCGCGATCCGGTGGCGCGCCCGTTGCGCCCGCTCCTGGTCCCGGCGGGCAGGCGCCCTCGGGTGCGCCGGTCGCCGGGCCGTCGTCGTCCGGCCCGGTGTCAGGAGGCCCCGCGCAGGCAGGCCCTGCGCAGGCAGGCCCCGCGCAGGCAGGCTCGACCGGAGGCCCTGCGCCCACAGGTCCGTCGTCGTCCGGGACCCCGGCATCGGGTGACGAGCCGGGCGATCAGGCCGCGCTGCTGCAGTCCGTCGTCGACAACCTTCGCCCCGAGCAGTCCGCTGCCCGGCCCGAGGCGGCGGGCGGCTACCAGCCGCGCGTGTTCGCCTTCGACGACGCCGACCGCGATCCCGGCTCCGGCAACGGCGCGCCCCGCCAGGAGGCGGCCCGGCCTGCTGCCGCTGCGGCGTCCGGCCCGGCATCGCCCGCTTCGGCGGCGCCCGCCTCGCCGTCGCCGGCCGCCGCGCAGGCATCCGTGCCGCCGGCGGACGCCTCGGCGCCGCCTGCCTCGATGCCCCCGGCCCGGCAAACGCCCGCTCCCGCCTCGGCTGCCGCGGCGGCGCCCGCCTCCGGAACGCCTGCCTCGGTGCCGCCTCCGGCCGGGGCGCCCACGGTTCCGCCCGCGGGGGAGCCCGCCACCATCGTTCCCCCCTCTCCGGGTTCGCCGGGCGAGATCCCGGCCGCGGCGCCTCCCGCGGACGCGCCGCGCTTCAGCGGGACGGCGCCGGTGAGCGCCCTGCGCGCCGGCCAGTCGGGCGGCACCCAGCCGCTCGGCGGCCCGCAGACGGGGCAGCCGCCGTTCGGGCAGCCCGGCGGTGGCCCGCAGACGGGGCAGCCGCCCTTCGGGCAGCCCGGCGGCGGCCCGCAGGCCGGGCAGCCGCCCTTCGGGCAGTCCGGTGGCCGGCCCGCCGGCGCTCCGGGCGCGGCGTCGTCCCCGAACGCCCTTCCGCACGGCGTGCGGCCCCCGGGCGGCCCGTACGGGGCCCCGGGCCCGCAGGCCGGCGCACCCGGCAGCGCCGCGCCCGGCCAGATCCTGCCGCCCCCGAACTTCCCGGGATCCTTCGGGCCCCAGGGCGGTGCCGGGGCTCCGAAGCGCCGCGCCCCGGTCAAGACGCTGCTGGCGGTCGGGCTGGGCGTGGTGGCCGTCGTCGCCGCGTTCGCGATCCTCGCGGGCGTGCAGGCGGGCGCGGTGCCGGGCGGCACCACGGTCGCCGGGATCGACATCGGCGGCAAGTCCCGTGACGAGGCGGTCGCGGCCCTGGACGAGGGCCTCGCGAAGCGCTCGAAGAAGTCCCTCGTGCTGGTGGCGGGTGAGACCGAGTCGAAGCTCGACCCGGCCAAGTCGGGCCTGGCGTACGACGCCGAGGCGACGGTCGACGGCCTCACCGGCTTCTCGCTCGACCCCGTGCGCATGTGGCAGCACCTCTCCGGCAGCGGCGGCGAGGAGGACCTCGTCCTCGCCGTCGACGACAAGTTGCTCAAGGGCGCCGTCGAGAGCCTGTCCGAGAACATGACCGTCAAGCCGGCCGACGGCGCGGTCGAGTTCACCGACGGCGTCCCGCGCGCGACCGACGCGCGGAAGGGCTCGACCCTCGACGCCCAGGGCGCGACGGCGGTCATCACCGAGAACTGGCTGGTGTCCCAGTCGCCGTACACGCTCCCGACCAAGGAGACCGAGGCCGACATCACCCAGGCCGAGGTCGACGCCGCGATGACCCAGGCGGAGAAGGTCATCTCCGCGTCCGTCGAGGTCCGGGTCGAGGGCTACAGCGTGGAGCTCACGCCCGCGGACCTCGCCGCGAACGCCTCGTTCGCGCCGGACGAGGGCACGCTGAAGCTGCGGTTCGATCGTGACGCGCTCGTGGACACCATCGGCGAGCGGGCGCAGGGTCTCCTGACGATCCCCGAGGACGCGCACTTCGAGTTCCAGGGCGGGCGGCCCGTCGTCGTCGGCGGCGGTGCTGGCACGACGCTCGACGCCAAGGAGGTCGGCGAGCGGGTGAACGCCGCGGCGCGCGGCGACGACCGCGTCGCGGAGGTCAAGCTCCACGAGCAGGACCCGGAGGACACGAAGAAGGCGCTCGAGGAGCTCGGCGTGAACGAGATCGTGTCGGAGTTCTCGACCCCGCTGACCGACGACAACGTCCGCACGCAGAACCTGATCCGCGGCGCCGAGATGATCACCGGGAACCTCGTCAAGCCGGGCGAGACCTTCTCCCTGATCGAGGCGCTGTCGCCGATCACCGAGGCGAACGGGTACGTGTCGTCCGGCATCGTCAGCGAGGGCAAGCACGTCGAGGGCGTGGGCGGCGGCCTCTCGCAGATGGCCACGACCAGCTACAACGCGGGCTACTTCGCCGGGTACGACGACGTCGAGCACCGCCAGCACAGCTTCTGGTTCCCGCGCTACCCGGCCGGGCGCGAGGCGACGATCTACGTCGGCGCGCTCGACATGAAGTTCACGAACGACACGCCCTACGGCGCCGTGCTGGAGTCCTTCGTGAGCGGCGGCCAGCTGACCGTCCGGCTCTGGAGCACCAAGCACTACACGGTGCAGACCAGCGACACCGGCCAGCAGGCCGTCGTCAAGACGTCGCCCGTCAAGAGCAACGACCCCGAGTGCGTCGCCTACCCGGGTGGCGAGAACGGCTTCACGATCACCAACTTCCGCAAGGTCTCCCTGAACGGCGAACTGGTCAAGGACGAGCAGTACACCTGGACCTACAAGCCGGACAACCCGGTGGAGTGCACCAAGGGCGGCGGCGGTGACGGCGGCGACTGACCGAGGAAGCCTCTGACCGGGAGCTGACGCCCTCCGCTCCGTCGGTAGCTCTCCCATCGCAGTACGGCGCCGCAAGGCCCGCGGTAGTGCCCCTCGAAGGCACCACCGCGGGCCTTCTGCTGTTGCTGTGCCCTGACCTTCGCCCCACCTGCGCCATCGCGCAAAATCTTGCGTAGCAATACTTGCTTTACAAGCCTTGCTACACAAGGTTAGGGTCGGTCCCGTGAACGACGTACGGATCGCGACGAACCTCCGTAAGGGAGTGCTCGAGTACTGCGTGCTCGCGCTGCTGGCCCAGGGCGAGAAGTACGGCCTCGAGCTCGCCGACGACCTCGTCCGGCGCGAGCTGATCGCGAGCGAGGGCAGCCTCTACCCCTTGCTGGCCCGGATGCGGGAGAACGGCCTCGTCGAGCCTCGGGCGGTGACGTCCGGGGCCGGGCGTCCCCGCCGCTACTACGCCATCACGGAGCGCGGCTCCGAGCAGCTCACCGCCTTCGCGCAGGTCTGGGCCCCCCTCAGCGCGCAGGTCGACACCCTGCTGGGGGAAGCACGACGACGAGAGGAACCGCGATGACCCCTGACACCGAACGTTCCTGCCCGCACGACGCCGGCAGGACGCCGCGCCGGCTCCTGTCCGGTGGTACGCACGGCACCACGACCTTCGCCCGAGAAAGTGACTCCCTCGCATGATCTCCACGACCCCGGACATCGAGCGCTCGTACCTGCGTGACGTCGGCAAGCGGCTGCGCGGCCTCGCGCCCGGCCAGCGTGATGCCGTCCTCGATGATCTCCGCGCCCACTTCGCCGAGGCCACCGAGGCGGGCCGCACCCCCGAGCAGGCGGCGAAAAGCCTCGGCAGCCCGGAGCACTTCACCGGACGGATCCTTGCCGAGCTCGACGACGATCGTGCCGAGGCACGGCGGCCGCGGCCCTCCGTGGTGCTCGTCGCTCTTCTCGTCGCCGCCCTCGCGATCGGCGCCGTCAGCGGCTACCTCGCCGTCGGCGCGGTCGCCGGGTCCACGAAGGCCACGCAGCTGGCCGACGCCGTCGGCGTCCTCGAGGTCCAGGACGACCTCATGACCGCGCTGGCCCAGGAGCGCGCGCTCGTCGTGACCGCGTCGGGGCCGTGCACGACGGCGCCGTGTGCCGCCGAGCTGGCTCGGACGGCGCTGCTGCGCGGCGTACCCGGGACGGATGACGGCAAGCCGCTGAGGCAAGGCGGCGCGACCGTCCGCCGGGCGCCCTCGGCACAAGCGCGGACGACGGCCCTGCTGGCCGAGCGGGACGAGCTCGTCACCGATCTCGACATGAGCGCGCTCCCGAAAGAGGTGACGTCTGCCTTCGATCAGGTGGTGTACGACGGCGTGGACATCCAGGCGGTCCAGAAGCACGTCGCCAAGGGCGGCATGGCGCCGCAGACGGTCACCAAGGCGTACGACCTCTTCCTGGCGGACAGCGCCGATGTCTCGCACCAGCTCTCCCGGGCCACCGATGACCGCGGGCTGGCGGATCACCTCGCCGCACACCAGGCGGCGAACGAAGTGCTCCTGGCAGGCGCCGTCGACCGGTCGCTGATCCCGGTCGTGATCGCGACCGGTGCCGCCGGCTCCGGCCACGTCGAGGCCGTCGAACAGATCAGCACCGGCAACGATCTGTTCGGGGCGGCCGACCGCGCGCTCGACCAGCTTCCGGGCGAACTGCAGATGCCGGCTCCCGACGGCGCCTTCGGGACGGTGCGAGACCTGACCCTGCAGGGCGACCTGGCGGGCGCGACCCCGGAGCTGCAGGAGCAGTTCGTCGCCGAGTCGCGGCAGTGGACCGAGGAAGCACGCGCCGTCCGTGACAGCCTCCGGGCCGGCGCCGTGGACCGTGCGGAATCGAACGCGACGGCCGCGCAGGCCAAGCTCCTGACCGCGGCAGCCAGCACCGGCGTCGCGTTGCTGGCCGCGCTGGTGCTGGGCGTCGCCGTCGTCGTGCAGGCGGCTCGCCGGCGTTCGTGACGGGCGCCGGGCGGCGGTGTCAGGTGAGGACGGCCGTGTCGTGTTCCAGCTTGACGACGACGGCGCCCGCCGCGCAGCGGTCCAGGAGGGTGGCGGGCCAGTCGCCCTCCAGGGTGATCAGTTCCTGGGCCGGGGGCTCGGCCTGGCGCCGCGGGATCTGCCGCACGCCGTTCGTGGCGGACGACGGCGCCGTCGTGCCCCGGGGCCGGCGGTCCGCGCGTACCGGCTCGGGGCGGTCGAAGAACCATCCGGCCGGGGCGTTCGCGTCCAGCGCGTCCGCGAGCATCTCCAGGTCGCGGGCCGCGAGCCGCAGTGCCGGGGCGACCCAGGCGGCGTTCTGCGTCACCATCGCCTCGGTGCGCCGCGGGTCGCCGTAGGCCACCCGCGTCCCGTCCCGGAACGACCCGGCCGCGAGCCCCAGGGCCACGTCCCGGACGGGTGCGCCCGCGACCAACCCGAGCAGTTCTCCCGCCAGCACGTGCGGCACGTGGGACACGAGGGCCGCCGCCTCGTCGTGGGCGTCGTCGGTCAGCACGGCGGCCGAACCGCCCAGCGGCCCGGTGATCAGCCGCAACAGGGCTTCCAGCCGGTCCGCCGCGGATCGCCTCGGGCCCGGCGCCGCGAGCGGCCCCCCGGCTCCGCCTCCCGGCACCCCGCCGTGCCCGGCAGCGCCGCCTCCCGGCACCCCGCCGTGCCCGGCGCCGCCGTCCGCCACGATCGTCACCGCCCAGCGGATCCCGCGCAGCAGGTCCGGGAACGACGCGTCGAAGCCGCTGTGCTCCGTGCCCGCCATCGGGTGCGCGCCCACGTAGCGCGCCCCCAGCCCGGCGTCCTGGACGGCGTCGCGCACCGGCCCCTTCACCGAGCCGACGTCCGTCACCGTCGGATCCCACCCGGGCTCGGCGGCCAGCGCGTCCGCGACCTCACCGGCCACCGCGCGCATCGCCCGCAGCGGCACCGCGAGCACCACGAGGTCCGGCCGGTTCCCGCACAGGTCGGCGACGTCGTCGGACACCTGCAGGCCGACCGCTCGTGCGGCCGCCCGGGCGGTCGGAGCAGGATCCGTCGCGACGACGGGCACGCCGCCCGCCACGAGCGCCCGCGCGAGCGACCCGCCGATCAGCCCGAGCCCGACGACGCCGACGGTCGCCACGGAAACATTCGGCATCTCGCAAGCTCACCTCTGCTCGACACGGGACTCAACACCGGGACCAACGCCTATAGGCGACCGAGGTGACAGTAGCACGCCGGCACCGCGGACGCGCGGGCCGCCGAGCAGGTCAGGCCCGGTCGGCGGCCCCGGTGAGTGGCGCCCGGCAGGCGTCGTCGGCTCCGGCGCGACGCGAGCCGCTCAGATCACCACAGCAGCCCGGCGGCCAGGTCCGCGGCGGCCGCGTCGCCGGACACGGAGCCGATCGGCACGTGGTCCGGGTCGAGCGTGCCGCCCAGGTCCCGGTCGGGGGCGGGGAACACGCCGAGCGTCTTGAGGGAGTCGCCGGCGGCCAGCAGCTCCGCGAGCACGTCGCGCGCACCCGGCTCCCAGGGGGCCTGGTCCAGGGTCACGACGAACACGTACTTCCCCTCCTGCGCCTTGAGGGGCCGGGTGATCAGGCTCGACATGTTCACCCGCCGCCCGGCGAAGGCCGCGGTGATCCGGGCGAGCACCCCGGGCCCCGTGACCACGGGGGTGACGGCCACCATCGCGCGCCAGGCCGCGGCGCCCGTCGTGCGCGCTGCGTCCAGGTACGCGCCCGCCTCGCCGCGCCGGGCGAGCACCAGGAACCGGGTGCGCCCGCCGCGCAGGTCCTCGACCGCACGGGCGCGCGTCTCCAGCCCGTAGAGGTCGCCGCAGACCGCGGGCCCGAGCGCGATCGTGTGCGGGCCGGCGTCACGGCAGGCCGCCGCGTTGGACGACGCCGGTACCGGCGTCAGCCCCGAGTCCGCGACGAACCGGGCGCACTGCGCCAGCCCGTGGGGATGCGCGCTCACCTCGCGCAGCTCGCCGTGATCCGGCCGGACGAACGCGTCGAAGGACACGTCCAGCACCACCTCGTCCACGGCCACCACGTCGGGGCTCCCGATCAGGGCGTCCAGCGACGGCACGACGTAGCCCTCGACGGAGCTCTCGATCGCCACGACCCCGACGTCGCAGGCGCGCGCGGCCACCGCGTCATGGACGTGCGGCACGGTCGCGAGGGGTTCGACGACGGACGCCGTGGCGTCGTCGTCCCCCTTGCCGCGCAGGGCGATCCACTCGAGGGCCGCCTGGTGGGTGAACGTGCCCTCCGGGCCGAGATAGGCGGCGCGCAGCGGGGCGCTCACAGCTCACCGGACCACTGCGGCGTGGCGCGGTCCGGGCCCGGCTCGAACGCGGCGCCCGGCAGGACGGCGAGGACGCGGTGGGCGATGCCGCTGGTGTCGAGCTCGTTCACGAGCGCGGCCAGGACGGCGGAGCTCGGGCACGAGAAGGACGTGAAGAAGACGTGCGGGCCCGTGACCGACGCCTGGCTGCGCAGGTGCTGCAGGTCGATCCCGGCGTCGGCGATGACCGACAGGGTGGGCTGCAGGGAGCCGCGGTGGTCGTCGTAGGGGCCGAACGCGAGCCAGACCTGCGCGGGCGTGGTGAACTCCGGCGCGTCGGCGCGGGACTGGAGCAGGCCGTACCAGACCGGGCCGCGCTCGGCGAGGACGGCGCTGTCGGGCAGCTCGGCGAAGCCCGCGGGCATGCGGGACCGCTCCACGACGAGGGAGCCGTCCGGCCCGGCGAGGGCGATCCGCTCGGCGATCGGGGTGCGCGTCGGGACGAGCCGCGGGTGGATGCCCAGGCCGCGCAGGATGCCGGCGCAGTCGCGCAGCCCCGCCTCGTCGACGACCACCTGCCCGCCGGAGCTGCCGGGCCCCGCGACCCAGACCCACTCCGGCAGCACCGCGACCGCGGCGGTCAGGGTGAGCGACGGCGCGCCCTCCAGCAGCGCGCGCTCCAGCCCCGGCGACGGTTGCTCGGGATGCCCGAGGTGCACGACGGCGGCGAGGCCGTCGAGGCTCGCGACCGTCGCCAGGGTGTCGGCGATGGTGCCCAGGTCAAGAAGTTCCACGGGTTCGGCCGACCAGCCCTGCGCGCGCGCCGCGAGCAGGGCGTGGGCGGAAGACTCTCGTTCGTCGCGTCCCAGCATGGGTCCGAACCTACTGCCCCGGCTCGCCGCGTGCGTCACCTGTCCGCCCGGCGGGGCCGCCGAATTCCGCCGTGGTGGCGGCCGGCCGCAGCCCTGGACGCCGGGCCGGGTCCGGTCGCGGGCCGCCCAGGTCCGGCCACTGACCCAGGTCCGGTCACCGGCCCGGCTCCGGTCACCGGCCCCGGGCCGGCGACCGGCCGCAGCCCCGGTCAGAGGGATCCGGCGATCGCCCGCCCCGTGGTCCGCCCGGTGAAGAGGCACCCGCCCAGGAACGTGCCCTCCAGCGCCCGGTGGCCGTGGACGCCGCCGCCGCCGAAGCCCGCGGCCTCGCCGGCCGCCCACAGGCCCTCGACCACCTCGCCCGCCGGGTCCAGGACCCGCCCCGCGGCGTCGCACCACAGGCCGCCGAGGGTCTTGCGGGTCAGCACCGAGAGCCGCACCGCGAGCATCGGGCCGTCCGCCGGGTCGGTGAGCGCGCGGGCGGGCGCGACGCGGATCCTGCGGTCCACCCAGAACGCGCGCGCCGCGCGCGTCGCCACCACCTGCGGGTCCTTGCCCAGGCCGGACAGCACCTGGGCGTCGCGCGCGGCGATCAGCCGGTCGAGCTCCTCCGCGTCGATGTGCCCGCGCGAACCGGGGGTCGCCGAGGTCAGCGCGTTCATCCCCGCCGCCAGCTCCGCCGCCGTCGACCCCCACACGAACTCCGGCGACTGCTCCGCGAAAGTGCGCACCGGGACCGCCCGCCCGCGCACGCGGTCGAGGAGCTGCGGCACCGACCGGCCCGTCAGGTCCGGGTTCTGCTCCGAGCCCGACAGCGCGAACTCCTTCTCCATGATCGTCTTGTTCAGCACGAACCAGGAGTGGTCGTCGCCGCGGCTCGTGATGTGCCGCAGCGCGCCGAGCGCGTCGAAGCCGGGGTACAGCGGCGCGGGCAGCCGCCCGCCGTCGGCGTCGAGCCAGAGCGACGACGGCCCGGGCAGGATCCGGATCCCGTGGTCGGTCCAGACGGGGGAGTGGTTCGCGATCCCCTCGGGGTAGTGCCACATCCGGTCCTCGTGGACGACGGCGCCCCCGGCGTCGCGCGCGATCCCGATCATCAGCCCGTCGGTGGAGTCCGGCACCCCCGACAGCATCCGTTCCGGCAGCCGCCCGGCCGACTCCGGCCAGCGGGCCCGCGCGACCGCGTGGTTCGCCCCGATCCCGCCCGACGCGACGACGACGGCCTGCGCGCGCAGCTCCACCTCGCCGGTCACCTCGCGGGACGACGGCGCCCCGCGCCCCGCGAAGGGTGCGCGGCCCGGGGCGGCGTCGTCGGCCAGCACCTGCGCGCGCACACCGGTCACGGCGCCGCCGGACGTCAGCACCTCCACGACGCGATGCCGGAACCGGATCTCCAGCCGCCCGGCGCGGTGCGCCTCGCGCGCGGCCGCGACGAACGGCGCGAGGATCCCCGGCCCGGTGCCCCAGGTGACATGGAACCGCGGCACGGAGTTGCCGTGCGCGATCTGCCCGGGGGCAGTGCCGCGGCCCTCGGCAGCTTGATCGCCGACGACGCCGCCGGGCGCCGAGCCGCCGGGAGCGCTCGCCCCCGGTGCGTCGACGATCCCCGTCCCCGCCGGATAGCCGCCGCGCTCCGCCCACTGGACCAGCGGGAACCAGCTCACGCCCTTGGATCGCAGCCATGGACGCATCTCGCCCGCGGCGAACTCGACGAAGCCCTTGGCCCAGTCGTACCCGTACCGATCCGGCCCTACGCCGCGGTCCGCCCCGGCGGCGAACTGCGCCGAGCCCAGCCAGTCCGCGAACGCGAGTTCCGCGCTGTCGCGCACGCCGAGGCGGCGCTGCTCCGGCGAGTCCACGAGGAACAGCCCGCCGAACGACCACCACGCCTGCCCGCCGAGGGAAGGCTGCGGCTCCTGGTCCAGCACGATCACCCGTTTGCCCGCGGCCGCGAGCTCCGTGGCGGTCACGAGGCCGGACAGGCCGGCCCCGATCACGACGACGTCGGCCTCGGCGGCACCCCTGCCGGCCGGGCCGTTGTTGAAGTCGGCGTCAGGCATGCGGGAAGCGTAACCGCGCGCACCGTCCGTGGATAGATCCGAAGTGATGCTGCTTGCGGGCCGCGGGTTTGCCACGATGGGACCATGGCGCCCGAACGGAAGTCCCCGCCCGTCACAGCCACACCCCAGCGTTTCCCCGGAGATCCCGAGCCGCGGCCCGTCGTCCGGCCGCTCAAGCGTCCCACCCGGCACCGCAGCCACGTGCCGCCGCTGGGCGTGCACCCCACGCGGGACGGCGGCATCGACGTCGCCGTCCTCGCGTCGCACGCCACCGCGATGGACCTGTGCCTCATCGACGTCGTGAACCCCGGCCTGCCCGAGACCGACCCGGCCCGGTACGGCGAGCGCCGCATCGAGCTCGAGGGCCCGGTCTACGGCGTCTGGCACACCCACGTCCCGGGCGTCCAGCCCGGTCAGCGGTACGGGTTCCGCGCCTACGGGCCCTGGGACCCGCGGGCCGGGCTGCGGTACAACCCCGCCAAGCTCCTCGTGGACCCGTACGCCCGGGGCCTGGTCGGCAGGGTCACCTACGCGCCCGAGGTGCTCGGCTCGCCGTCGGCCCCCGGCAGCGACGCCCTCGTCGCCGATCCCTACGGGCCTGCCGACCCGCGGGACTCGATCGCGCACGTGCCGCACGGCGTCGTCGTCGGCCCGCTGCCGCCGCCGCCACCCCTGACCAGGCCGCGCGTGCCCTGGGCGGACACCGTCGTCTACGAGGCGCACGTGCGCGGGCTGACCATGCTGCACGACGGGATCCCCGAGGAACTGCGCGGCACCTACGCCGGGGTCGCGCACCCCGCGACCATCGAGCACCTCAAGGCGCTCGGCGTCACCACCCTCGAGCTCCTGCCGATCCACGCGAGCGCCACCGAGCCCTGGCTCGCCACCAAGGGCCGCACCAACTACTGGGGCTACAACACCCTCGGGTTCTTCGCGCCCAACACCGCCTACGCGACCCGCGCCGCGCAGCGCCGCGGCGCCGAGGCCGTGCTCGACGAGGTGCGCGGCATGGTGCACCTGCTGCACGAGGCCGGCATCGAGGTGCTGCTGGACGTCGTCTACAACCACACCTGCGAGGGCGGGCAGGACAGCCTGCACCTGTCCTGGCGCGGCCTCGACAACCCCGTCTACTACCTGCACGACGGCGCGTCGCCCGCGGCGCTCGCGGACGTCACCGGCTGCGGCAACTCCCTGGACTTCCGGCGCACGCGGGTGGTGCAGCTCGCGCTGGACTCGCTGCGGTACTGGGCCACCACGATCGGCGTGGACGGGTTCCGGTTCGACCTGATGACCACGCTCGGGCGGGGCAACTACGGGTTCGACCCCGACCACCCGTTCCTGGTGGCGCTGCAGACCGACCCGCTGCTGTCCGGGCTGAAGCTCGTGGCCGAGCCGTGGGACGTGGGGCCCGGCGGCTGGCAGACCGGGCAGTTCCCGCCGCCGATCGCCGAGTGGAACGACAGGTTCCGCGACGCGGTGCGCGGGTTCTGGCTGGACGCCCCCAAGCACGGGTCGCACGGCGGCGAGATGCGCGGGCTACGGGACCTCGCCACGCGGCTCGCGGGCTCGGCGGACCTGTTCGGCCCGGGGGACCCGCCGCTGGTGCGCGGGCCGGTCGCGTCGGTGAACTACGTGACCGCGCACGACGGCTTCACGCTCGCGGACCTGGTCGCCTACGAGCACAAGCGCAACCACGCCAACGGCGAGGACAACCGCGACGGCACCGACAACAACCTCTCCTGGAACCACGGCCTGGAGGGGCACACCCCGCAGGGCGACGACGCCTACGAGGAGCCGTGGGAGGCCATCGTGCCGCTGCGGCGCAGGTCGCAGCGCAACCTGCTCGCGATGCTGCTGCTCGGCGCCGGGACGCCGATGATCACGGCCGGCGACGAGTCGGGGCGCTCGCAGGGCGGCAACAACAACGCCTACGTGCAGGACAACGAGACCTCCTGGGTGCCGTGGAAGCTCGACGCGGCGGGCGAGGACCTGCTGGCCACGACGCGGTTCCTCGCCCGGCTGCGGCACGAGCACGCCGCGCTGCGCGCGGACTCGTTCTTCCTCGGGACGCCGCGGCCGCACGAGCCCGACCCGGACCTGCTGTGGTACGCCGGCACCGGCGAGCAGATGGACGGCGGGAAGTGGGGCACGCCGGGGTTGCGGGTGCTGCAGATGCTGCGCTCGGGGCCGGGGGACGCCGACGCGGACGTGCTGGTGGTGCTCAACGGAGGGTTGTCCGACGTCGTCGTCCGCCTCGCGCCCGTCCCCGGCACGGGAGCGGCCGCGGCCGCGGCCGCGGCCGCGGCCGGCGCCGCTGTGCCCGACGGCGCCGTGCCCGACGGCGCCGTGCCCGACGGCGTCGCGCCCGACGGCGTCGCGCCCGACGACACCGCGCCCGACGACACCGCGCCCGACGACGCCGCTTCCGGCAGCGCTTCCGGCACCGCCGCGCCCGCCCGGCGCTGGAACCGCGTCTGGGACTCGGCCTGGGACCGTCCCGAGCCCCCGGACGAGGAGGAGCGCCGGTGCGACGGCACCACCACGCTCGACGCCCTCTCGATCCAGGTCTTCGTCACGACGGGCTAGCCGGGTGGTCGCGCGGCCACCCGGCAGGCCGCCGGGTGTCCGCCGGCCGGCCGCCACGGGTAGCGCTTTCCGGATCGGTCTGGACACGGTCGGCCGCCTCATGCATGATGGGCTCCGAGCGAATGAAACCTTTCAATGGCCGAAGGGTTTCGCCCGCCCGTTCCCAGCGCTCCGACGACGGAGCGCCGCAGCTCGACGAAGAGACCGCGAGGTGAGCCCCCGTGCCCTTTGCCTTTCCCCGAGAAGTCCGGCGTCGCCGTGCCGTGGCGATTGCCGCGGCGCTGGCGCTGCCGGCCGGCGTCGTCACCGCCGTCGCCGCCAGCGCGGCCCCTGCCGCACCGACCTCGGTGCGCGTCGCCCACGCCACCGGCGACTCCCTGACCATGCGCTGGAACGCCGTCACCGGCGCCACCGGCTACACCCTGGAGCGCGCGGACAGCCCGGACGGCCCGTGGGCCCCGGTCGCCACCACCGGCGAGCGCACGGTGTTCGCCACCGACTCCGGCATCGACACCGGCACGGTGCACTACTACCGCGCCACCGCGACCGACACCTCCGGTGCGAGCGCGCCCAGCGCGGCCGCCGTCGGCTCCCTCGTCGGCGCCGCCGACGTCGAGGTCCCGGGCACCGGCCTCCGGCTGGACCTCGGCTCCGGCGCGGTGGCCGACGGCGCCACCGCCGTCCGCGCCTCGACCGCCTACACCGCGGAGTCCCGCCTCGGCTTCGTGGACCCGTCCGCGGTCACCGAGACGGACCGCGGCACCGACGACGCCCTGAGGTCGGACTTCGTCACCGTCGGCGACACCGAGCTCGTCGCCGACCTGCCGAACCGCGACTACACGGTCACGGTCGTCGCGGGCGACGCGGCGGGTGACACCGACATCGCGATCACCGCGGAGCAGATGCCCAAGGTCGCTGCCTCGCAGGCGGGCCCCGGCGAGTACGTCGAGACCTCGTTCGACATCGCCCTCGTGGACGGCCAGCTCAACCTGGAGTTCTCCGGCACCGCCCCCAAGCTCGCGGCCCTCACGATCACCCCGAAGGCGCAGCGCGAGGCGGGCGCCAGGCCGACCGCCTGGGTCACCGGCGACTCGACGGTCCAGACGTACGACCCGTACTGGGTCCCGCAGGCGGGCTGGGGCCAGATGATCGACCGCTACCTGTCCGACGACGTCGTCGTCGTGAACCGGGCGATCGGCGGCCGGTCCACCAAGAACTTCATCAGCCAGGGCCGCCTCGACGGCGTGCTGACGCAGATCCGCCCGGGCGACGTGCTGTACGCGCAGTTCGGCCACAACGACAACAGCTACGGCGTCGACGACCGCTTCGCGGCCCCGGCCGACTACCGCAACTACCTGCGTACCTTCGTCGAGGGCGCGCGGCAGCGCGGCGCCACGCCGATCGTCGTCACGCCGGTCTCCCGGCGCTCGTTCGACGCCGCCACGGGCGAGGCGAACGTCTCGTTCCCCGAGTACGTGCAGCAGGCGCGCGAGCTCGCCGCCGAGCTGGACGTGCCGCTGGTCGACCTGTCGGCGAGCAGCCGCGCCTACCTCACCGAGATCGGCGCGGAGGAGGCCAGGTCGGTGTTCCTGCACGTCCCGGCCGGGGTCTACCCGAACCGCCCCAACGGCACCACGGACGACACCCACTTCCAGGAGTACGGCGCCATCCAGATGGCGCGCCTGGTCGCCACGGGCACGAAGGAGGCCTCGACGCCGATCTCGGGCGAGGTCGTCGCCGTCGACCCGCCCGCCGCGGTGCCCGCCGCCCCGACGGGCCTGGCCACCAGCGCGGTCTCCAGCTCCAGCGTCCGCCTGACCTGGGACACGACCGAGAGCGCCGACATCTACAAGGTGTACAGGCGCGAGTCCGGGGCGGCGGACTGGGCCCTGGCCACGACCTCGACCGTCGCGGTCGCGGACGTCACCGGCCTGGCCGAGGGCACCGGCTACGACCTGCGCGTCGTCGCCAAGAACGGCAGGGGTGACTCCGCCCCGTCGGAGGCCGTCTCGTTCACCACCAAGAAGCCGCTGTACCAGTTCGACCTCCAGCTCGCGGGCAACGTGACGATGGCGGGCTGGACCGCCGTCGACCAGAACACCCTGTACGCCACGGGCGACGGCTACGGGTGGACCAGCACCGCCGGCCCCGGCGGCCGCGACCGCGGCACGAACTACACCCCGCCGCCGGACGACATGGAGCGCGACTTCTCGCTCCCGTCCGCGACCACCCCGTTCGCCGTCGACGTCGCTCCCGGCAGCTACGCGGTCACCGCGTACTGGGGCGACATGATCGGCACCGCCAGCCTCGACCTGACCCTCGAGGGCAAGAACTACGGCTCCGCCAACGCGGGCCGCGGCACGGTGACCAGCAAGACGGTCCAGCCGGTCGAGGTCACCGACGGCACGCTCGACGTCGTCGCCAAGGGCTGGCTCAACGGCCTGACGATCACGCCGCTGGAGGTGGGCGTCGGCGACGTCGCCGCGGGCGACGTGACGTTCGACGGCGACGCCACGGCGTCCGTCCCGCTCACGTGGGACGGGGTCGACGACGCCGCCGGCTACCGGATCTACCGCCAGGCCGAGGGCTCGGCGCAGAAGGAGAAGGTCGCCGACGTCACCGGGACGAGCCACACGGACACCACCGCCCTGGTGGGCCTGACGCACACCTACACGGTCGCCAAGCTCACGGCGTCCGGCGCCGAGGGCCTGTCCAGCGCGCCGCTGCGGGTCTCCACGACCGACGACGGCGTCACCGTCCCGGCCGCCCCCGGCGGGGCCAGGCTCGGCACGGTCGCGAAGAACTCGGTGTCGCTCGGCTGGGACGCCGTCGACGGCGCGGCCTACTACCGCGTGTTCCGCGCGGAGTCCGCGGACGGGGAGCAGGTCGCGATCGGGACGACGTCGTCGACCGGCTTCGAGGACACGGACGTGCTCACCACGGTGCCCTTTTACTACACCGTGGTGGCGATGAACGCGGGCGGCCCCTCGGCGTCGTCGGACACGATCACCTCCACGGCGGACACGCTGCTGGCGCGGCAGGCCGAGCGGATCGACCGCGCGCCCGTCGCGGCGGCGCTGCCGTCGGGCGGTGTCTACCTGGGCTGGCGCCTGCTGGGCGACGACCCCGGGTCGATCAGGTTCTACGTGTACCGGGACGGGAAGCGGATCACGCGGACCCCGGTGAAGGGCTCGACCAACGTCACCGACCCGGCGGGCACGGCCGGCTCGAGGTACCGCATCTCCGCGGTGACCGGCAGCGACGCGACCGAACGGTGGGTCACCGGGACCTTCACGCCGTGGGACGGCCAGGCGAAGGACCTCCCGCTCGACAAGCCGGCGGGCGGCGTCACGCCGGACGGCGGCACGTACGCCTACAGCGCGAACGACGCCTCCGCGGCGGATCTCGACGGCGACGGGACGTACGAGGTCGTCGTGAAGTGGAACCCGTCCAACGCGAAGGACAACTCGCAGGCGGGCTACACCGGCAACGTGTACCTCGACGCGTACGAGATGGACGGGACCCGGCTCTGGCGGATCGACCTGGGCCGGAACATCCGGGCCGGCGCGCACTACACCCAGTTCCAGGTGTTCGACTACGACGGCGACGGCAGGGCCGAGCTGATGGCCAAGACGTCCGACGGCACGAGGGACGGCGCGGGCACGGTCATCGGTGACGCAGGGGCGGACTACCGCAACTCCTCGGGCTACGTGCTCACCGGCCCGGAGTACCTCACGGTGTTCGACGGCGTCACGGGCGCGGCGCTCGACACGGCGGACTACGTCCCGCCGCGCGGGAACGTCGGCGACTGGGGCGACACCTACGGCAACCGGGTCGACCGGTTCCTCGCGGGCACGGCGTACCTGGACGGGGAGACGCCGTCGGCGATCTTCTCCCGCGGGTACTACACCCGCACGGTCGTGGCCGCCTACGACTGGGACGGCGAGGACCTGCGGCGGCGCTGGACGTTCGACTCGAACGAGGCCGGGAAGCAGTGGACCGGCCAGGGCAACCACCAGCTGTCCGTCGCGGACGTCGACGGTGACCAGAAGGACGAGATCGTCTTCGGCGCGATGGTCGTGGACGACGACGGCGAGGGCCTCTACGCCACGGGCCTCGGCCACGGCGACGCGCTGCACGTCAGCGACTTCGACCCGGCCACCGACGGGCTCGAGGTGTACACGCCGCACGAGTCGATGGGCGCGTCCGGCAACAAGGGCAGCTCGTTCCGGTCCGCCGGGTCGGGCGAGGTGCGCTGGACGACGGACGCCGTCCAGGACACCGGCCGTGCCGCGGCCGGCGACGTCGACCCGGCGCACCCGGGCGCCGAGGCGTGGGTGATCGGCGGGGACTACGCCTGGAACTCGCGGACCGGCGGGATGTACACGGCCGCGGGCGAGAAGATCTCGGACAAGATCCCGGCCGCCAACTTCGTGACGTGGTGGGACGGCGACCTCCTGCGGGAGATCGGCGACCACGACTACTCGATGGCGACGGCGTCGGGCGTCCCGACGATCGCGAAGTGGGACCCGGCGGCGCAGGCCGAGAACGTGCTCTACCGCGCCGCGGGGACGCTGACGAGCAACACGACGAAGGGCAACGTGGCGCTCCAGGCGGACCTGTTCGGTGACTGGCGCGAGGAGATCGTCACCCGCACGGAGGACTCGACGGCGCTGCGGATCGCCACCACGGTGGACCCGACGCGGCACCGGCTCCGCACCCTCATGTCGGACTCCCAGTACCGCCTGGCGGTGGCCTGGCAGAACACGGGGTACAACCAGCCCCCGCACGTCTCCTACTACCTCGGCGAGGGCATGGAGACCCCGGAGGCTCCCCGCCTCAAGTACACGACGAAGCCGCTACCGGCCCCGCGCGTGCACTGACCCGGGACGGCTCCGCCCCGGCCCGCGAGCAGGACTCGCGGGCCGGGGCGGAGCCGTCTCTCAGCCCTTGTGCCTGCGGATCTCCTCCGCGGCCTGGGGGAGGACGTCGGCGAGCTCGCCGATGACCGCGAAGTCGCAGATCTCGAAGATCGGGGCCTCCGGATCGCTGTTCACCGCGACGATGTGCTGCGAGGCCTGCATGCCGCCGCGGTGGTGCGGGGCGCCGGAGATGCCCGCGCCGATGTAGACCCGCGGGGCGACCGTCACGCCCGTCTGGCCCACGTACGTGTCCCACCAGCCCTCGAACACCGCGTCGCGGGACGCGCCCACGGCCGCGCCCAGCGCGTCGGCGAGCTCCACGACGGGCGCGAAGTCGCCGTCGGTGCCGCGCCCGCCGGCGACGACGATCGCGGCCTCCTCCAGCGGCGGCCGGTCACCCACGCGGGGCTTGACCTCGCGCGACGTCAGCGTGACGGCGGATTCCGGCACGTCGACGGCCAGGGGCTCGGTCTCGGTGTTCACCGGCGCGTCCGCCGGCACGGGGACGACGGCGTTCGCGCGCATCGTCAGCACCGCGACGGGGGTGGTCACCGCGCAGGCCGTGTCCCACGACCCGGCGAACACGCGCTTCGATCCCACGACCCGGCCGTCGGCGCCCTCGGCCACCCCGGCCGCGTCGATGATCAGCCCGGCACCGAGCGCGTGGGCGGTCAGTGCGGCCGCCTCCTTCGCGGCGAAGCTGCTGGGCAGCAGGACGACGTCGGCGTCGGCCCGGCGCACGGCCGCCGTCAGCGCCGCGGCGACGAGCGCGGGCAGGTGCCGCTCGTCGCCCTTGACGACGCCGCCGCCCGCGGCGGAGAACTCCGCCTGCCGTACGGTCTCGACGCCGTACGCGCCGAGCTGGGCGAGCACCTCGACGGTGGGCGCCTCCAGGGCGACCGCCTCGACGGTGCCGAGCCCGCGGGCGACGGTGAACAGCTCCAGCACGCTGGAGCGGACCTCGGTGGCCGGGTCGAGCAGGACCAGAACAGTGCGGTTCGTCATCTCGGGGATCCCTCTCAGACCAGGTCGTTCTCGATGAGGTAAGCGGCCAGGGCCTTGCCGCCCTCGCCCTTGTCGGTGACGAGCTGCACCTCGGGGCGCTCGGGGCGCGGCCCGGCGCTCAGCGTCTCCGTGCGCGCGGCGGGCGCCGCCAGCCCGATGTCGGATCCTGTCCACTCCTCGGCCTTCTTGCTCCGCGCGGCCATGATCAGCTTGAAGTTCGGCAGGCGCGGCGTGTTCGCCGTGTCGGTCACCGACAGCACGGCGGGCAGCGGCGCGGAGAGTTCCTCGGTGACGTCGTCGTGCTCGCGGACGACGGCGAGCACGCCGTCGGCGACCGTCACCTTCTTGGCGAGCGTGAGCGCCGGGCGGCCGAGCTCGGCCGCGAGCAGCGTCGGGATGACGGAGCCGAGCCCGTCGAGGGCGGCCATGCCGGTGACCACCAGGTCCACGGGGCCGTCTTCCTCGAGCTTGCGGACGGCGGCGGCCAGCGCCGCGGCGGTGCCGAAGTAGTCGGCGCCCGCCAGGGCGTCGTCGGACACGCGGATGCCGCGGTCGACGCCGAGCTGGAACGCCTTGCGGAGCGCGGGATCGCCGTCGGGCGGCGCGACGGTCAGGGCGATGACCTCGCCCTCGCCCGCGGCCTTGACGAGCTGGAGCGCGGCCTCGACCGCGTTCTCGTCGAGTTCGTTCAGCGTGCCCTCGTCGGGGGTGCGGCGGACCCGGCGATCCTCGAAGCCCCGGTCCGTGTTGATGTCCGGGACGTACTTCACGGTGACGACGATGCGCATGGCAGAACCCTAACCGCCGTCCGGCCGGCGGCACCCGTGGGTACCGCCGTCCGGACGGCGGATCGGAGTCGGTCCGGGCTCAGGCCCGGAGCACGATCAGCGGCGCTTCTTGTACACCTGGATCGTGGACGGCCGCGGGCCGCGCCAGTCACCGGCCGCGGGCGTGGCGCCTTCGGCGACGTAGTCCGGGAAGAACGACGTCTGCGCGGCGAACGAGCCGTCGTCGCCCGGGTGCTGGACGTTGACGTAGACCATCTGGTCGCGCAGGTCGACGAGCGGGCCGCAGGCCTCCGAGCTGCGCGGCGTGGCCAGGAACTGCTCCACCTTGCCCCGCTCGGCGCCGGTCAGCGTCACCCGGAACAGGCCGTCGCACTTCGCGATCGACGACGGCTGGCCGTCCGTCGAGATCCACAAGTTGCCCTTGAGGTCGAACGCCACGTTGTCCGGGCAGGAGATCGGCGACACCTTGTCCTTCGGGTAACCCGAGAAGTAGGTGCTGCCGTTCACGCTCGGGTCGCCCGCCACCAGCAGCAGGTTCCAGGTGAACTCCGTGCCGGTCTGCTCGTCGCCCTCCACGATCTCCACGATGTGCCCGTCGCGGTTCTGGTTGCGCGGGTTCATCTCGGTCGCCGCCTCCTTGGCGCCTGTGTTGCCGCGGCTCGAGTTGTTCGTGCAGGCCACGTACACGTTGCCGGTGAACGGGCTCGGCTCGACGTCCTCGGGACGGTCCATCTTGGTGGCGCCCACGGCGTCGCCGGCGAGCCGGGTGAAGGTCAGGACCTCCGCCACGGACATGCCCGGGACGTGCGACACGCCGTCGACCACGAGCGGCAGCCACTGGCCGGTGCCGTCGAACGCGCCGTCCGACGGGACGGTCGCCCTGCCGTCGATCTCCGCGGCGGGGGAGTCGCCCGCGAACCGGGCGACGTACAGGTCGCCCTCGCTCAGCAGCGTCTTGTTGAACGCGCGCGAGCGGCGGTCGTCGCCCGGCTTCATCTTGTTCCGCGAGACGAACTTGTAGACGTAGTCGAACGCCTCGTCGTCGCCCATGTAGGCCACGACGCGGCCGTCCGGCGCCACGATGATGTTCGCGCCCTCGTGCTTGAAGCGGCCCATCGCGGTGTGCTTCACGGGGGCGGCCTGCGGGTCGTACGGGTCGAGCTCGACGACCCAGCCGAAGCGGTGGGGCTCGTTCTCGTAGCCCGGCGTGGTGGCGTCGAAGCGCGGGTCGTCGAGCTCCCAGCCGTAGCGGGTGGCCGCGGTGCCGATGCCGTAGCGCTGCGAGCGCGGGTTGCCGGCCGCCACCTTGAAGTAGCCGTTCCAGTTCTCCTCGCCCGACAGCACCGTGCCCCACGGCGTCGTGCCGCCGGCGCAGTTGTTCAGCGTGCCGCGCACCCTGGTGCCCGTGGGGTCCTCGACCGTCTTGAGCAGGTCGTTGCCGGCCACCGGGCCGTCGACGACGAACTCGGTCTCCATGTGGATCCGGCGGTTGCGCGGGGCGACGCGCAGGTAGCTCCACGGCTGGCCCTCGCGGCGGCGGGCGACCTCGACCACCGACATGCCGTGCGCGGCGCGCTCGATGGCGCGGCCCTTGGCGGCGTCCATCTCCGCCGGGAACATGATCTCGCGGTTGGTGTACTCGTGGTTCGTCACGAGCAGGCCCCGCGTGCCGCGGCGGGTCTCGACCATGTTCTTCTGGTCGCGCGGGTCCGAGGGCAGGATGTCGAGGTAGTCGACGTTGTAGCCGAACTGCAGCTTCTGCTGCTCGGGCGACTGGTTCGCGGCGTCGAACGACCGGCCGCCGGGCAGGATCGGGTCGCCCCAGCGGACGATCGCCGACCACTCGTAGCCCTCGGGGACGGTGAACGCGTCGACGGCGGCGTCCTGCGTCTGGATCGGGCCGAACGAGAGGCCCTTCACCTGGCCGCCGGGGCCGCCGTGGCCGGGCCAGCGGCCGCCGTGCTCGCCGAGCGTGGTGGCCTGGGCGGCGCCGTCCTGGTCCAGGACGGTCGCGCCGACGACGACGGCGCTCGCGGCGACCGCGGCACCGCCGAGCAGGACGCGGCGCGACATGGCCTTGGAGGCGATGTCGCGGAAGTACTCGTTCGCGCTCTTGTTCGGCACCGGGTGCGAGCAGGCGTCGGCGCACTTCCAGTAGCAGGTGGCCGCGACGCGCTTGCCGCGTGCGTGGCTGGGCTTGGTCGCGACGGGCAGCAGCTGCCGCGACTCGGGGGTGAGCGTCATCGGTGTGACTCCGGATCTACCTGGGCGTGGGGGGACGGTCGTCGATGACGCTAGGAGTGAGCCGTGTCCCCTTGCCCACGCCATACCGAAGCGCCGGTGAACAGCAGGTGACCTGAGGGGTCCACCCGGCGCCATCCCAGGTCCCGCAGGAGGGCCGTGGCGCCGCGTGACCGCAGGCCACGCTCGCAGACGACGACCACGGGGGCGTCCACCGGGTGAACTTCGAGTGCATGGGGCAATTCTCCGGCGGCGAGTGCCTCGAGGTCGACCCGTACGGCGGATACGCCGTCGGGCAACCGCGCGGGAAACCGCCCGACGTCGACGACGAGCGCGCCGTCGGGCAGCCGCGACGCGTCGTCCGGGCGACCGTCGCTATCGCTATCGCCATCGCTATCGCCGTCGGCGGCGGCGACGACGACGGGCGGGGCGCTCCCTGCCGCGGCCCGTTGCGCGCCGGAGTTCGGCCGTCCGCCGCCGTCGCCGGCCGTGGTGTCGCCGACGGTGCCGTGCCGCTCGCCGGTCATCTCGGCGTCGTCGCCCGACGACGGCGCCGCGAGCGGGATCGTCTCCCAGCCGGAGGTCCGCGCGTCGTAGACGAGGAGCCGCCCGAGCGCGACGTCGCCCGTCCCGGTGAGGAGCTTCACCGCCTCGACCGCCATCGCCGACCCGACGGCGCCGCACGCCGGGCCCAGCACGCCGACCGTCTCGCACGAGTCCCCCTCGGGCGGCTGCGGCCCGAAGACGTCGGGGTACGTGATCGCGCGCCCGCCCGGCGCCGCCGACCACCACACCGAGACCTGCCCGTCCCACCCGAGCACCGTGCCCCACACCACCGGGATCCCGAGCGAGGCGGCGGCGTCGGACAGGGCGTACCGCGTGGCGAACGTGTCGGACCCGTCGACGACGACGTCGTACCCGGCGAACACCGCGGCGGCGTTGCCCGCGTCCAGCCGGACCCGGTGCTCCACGACCTCCAGCCCGTCCCCGCGCATCGCGCGCAGGGTGTCGGCCGCCGACGCCGTCTTGGCCCGCCCGACGTCGTCGGCCCGGTGTACGACCTGCCGCTGCAGGTTAGACGGCGCGACGTCGTCGTCGTCCACGATCCCCAGCGTCCCGACGCCGGCCGCGGCCAGGTACTGCAGCACCGGCGACCCGAGCCCGCCGGCCCCGACGACGACGACCCGCGCCCCGGCCAGCCGAGCCTGCGCGTCGGGCCCGAACCCGCCCAGCAGGAGCTGCCGGGCAGCCCGCCGCCGCTCCCCGGGCGACAACGACTCGCGAACGGGTACCAGCGGCGGAAGCGAGGCCATGCCCCCATTCTGCGCCGTCCGAGGTGGCGATCGTAGTCGCCACGGAGGTCGATCTCGGCTGTGGTGGCGATCGTGATCGCCACTGCGGGAGGTCGCATCAACCCGACGGCTACTGAGTCGTCGGGCCGGTGAGACCCGCAGGTCAAGCTCGCCGGGCGTGCGTGACCGTGGCCTGGCCGAGGACCCGGGTGCCGGCGTAGGCGACGACCGACTGGCCCGCGGCCACGCCGCGCAGGGGGGTGCCCGTCAGCTCGATCTCCATCTCGGACGGCGCCGCGGTGGACGCGTGCTTCGCGCGGATGCGGGCCGGGACCGGGGCGCCGTGGGCGCGGATCTGGATCTCCGTGTCGAACCAGCCGTCCGCGTCGGTCGCGATCCTGCCCAGGACGCCGTCGAACCAGATCGCCTTGTCGCCCTCGATGCGGTTGACGCTCAGGAGCTCGGCCGGGCCCACCACCACGGTGTTCGTGGAGGTCTGCACGTCCACGACGTAGCGGGCCCGGCCGTCGGCGGCCGGGCGGCCGAGGGCGAGGCCCTTGCGCTGGCCCACCGTGAACGCGTACGCGCCGTCGTGCTCGCCGACCACCTCGCCGGACGTGTCGACGACGGCGCCCGGGCGGGAGCCGAGCCGGTCGCGCAGGAAGCCGCGGGTGTCGCCGTCGGCCACGAAGCAGATGTCGTAGGAGTCCGGCTTCGCGGAGACCGAGAGGCCGCGGGCCGCGGCCTCCGCGCGGACCTCGTCCTTCGACGCGTAGCCGCCCAGCGGGAACATGGCGCGGGCGAGCCGCTCCGGGCCCATCACCGCGAGCACGTAGGACTGGTCCTTGGCGTCGTTCGGGGAGCGGTGCAGCTCACGCGTGAGGGTGTCGGCGCCGTCGGGCCCCGTCGTCGTGGTCATCTCGATGCGTGCGTAGTGGCCCGTCGCGACGGCGTCGAAACCGAGCGCCGTGGCCTTGTCGAGGAGCGCCTCGAACTTGATGTGCTCGTTGCAGCGCACGCACGGGTTGGGTGTGCGGCCCGCCTCGTACTCGGAGAGGAAGTCGGCGACGACCGTCTCCTCGAACGTCTCCGACAGGTCCCACACGTAGTACGGGATGCCGAGCATGTCGGCGGCGCGGCGGGCGTCGCCGGCGTCCTCGATGGAGCAGCAGCCGCGCGAGCTGTTGCGGAACCGGTCGCGGTTACGGCTCAGCGCCATGTGGACGCCGACGACGTCGTGGCCGGCCTCGACCGCCAGGGCGGCTGCGACGGCGGAGTCGACGCCGCCGGACATCGCTGCGAGGACCTTCATGCGGGGTGCTCCTTCGACGACGACGACGGGCGAGCGGAGGGTGAGGGCCGAGGGACGAGGCCGTCGCCCGTAGCGGAGCTCGAGGAGCCGTCGGAGTGAACTGCTGGCGGCGACGACGGGTGAGTGGAGGGTGAGGGCCGAGGGACGAGGCCGTCGTTGGCGGGCCCGTGCTCCGCGGTCTTCCTCGCGCCGCGGTTCGTGCCCGCGAGCCCGGCGGCCTGGGCGCGCTCCACGACCTGGGGCAGCGCGGCGATCAGGCGGTCGACGTCGTCGGCGGTCGACGTCGGGCCGAGGGAGAACCGCAGCGCGCCGCGCGCGGCGTCCTCGGCCACCCCCATCGCGAGCAGCACGTGCGAGGGCTGGGGGATGCCGGCCTGGCAGGCCGAGCCGGTGGAGGCCTGCACCCCGGCGGAGTCCAGGAGGTAGAGCAGGGAGTCGCCCTCGGCGCCCGGGAACGCGAAGTGCGCGTTGGCGGGCAGCCGCAGCTCGGGGTCGGTGCGCGGGTCGGGGCCGCAGAGGACGGCGTCGGGCGCGGCGTCGTGCACGCGCTCGATGAGCCCGTCCCGGAGGGCCGCCACACGGGCGGCGTAGGCCGCGCGCCCGGCGACGGCGTCGCGCACCGCGACGGCGAACGCCGCGATGGCGGGCACGTCGAGCGTGCCGGACCGGACGCCGCGCTCCTGCCCGCCGCCGTGCAGGACGGCGTCGAGCGGCAGGTCACGGCGTGCGAGCAGCGCGCCGACCCCGGCAGGGCCGCCGAGCTTGTGACCGCTGACCGTGAGGGCGTCGGCGCCGGAGGCGGCGAAGTCGACCTCCAGCTGGCCCACCGCCTGGACCGCGTCCACGTGCACGGGGATGCCGTAGGGCCGGGCGGCGCGGACGACGTCGCGCACGGGCTGGATCGTGCCGACCTCGTTGTTCGCCCACATGACCGAGACGAGCGCGGTGTCCTGCGGGTGGTCGGCGAGCTCGGCGCGCAGCGTGTCGACGTCGACGCGCCCCTCGGCGTCAACCGGCAGCAGCACCACCTGCGCGCCCGCGTGCCCCGCCAGCCAGAACGCCGGGTCGAGCACCGCGTGGTGCTCCACGGCCGAGACCAGGATCCGCGTGCGCCGTTTGTCCTGGGCGCGCCGCCCCCAGAAGATCCCCTTGATCGCGAGGTTGTCGGCCTCGGTGCCGCCGGCGGTGAAGATCACCTCGCTGGGCCGCGCGCCCAGCGACCGCGCCACCACTTCCCGCGACTCCTCGACGGTCCGCCGTGCGGCCCGTCCTGCGGAGTGCAGCGACGACGCGTTCCCGGTGTGCCGCGCGTGCTCGGCGAACGCCGCCAGCGCCGCCGACGTCATGGGCGTCGTGGCGGCGTGGTCGAGGTAGGCACCGGTGTCCGGCGACGGCGCGGGCGCGCCGGCGGACTCGGCCAGGGAGGCGGTCACGTCCATCAAGTCTACGAACCGCACGGCCGACCGATTCCATCCCGCCGCGAGACGGCCCCTTCGGCCCGTTGTCGAGGAGTCGGTTGGCTGTCAGTGCGGTCGGCCCCTCGGGGGGCCGACTTCTCGACATCGGAACGACCTCCTCCGACTACCGGCCGACCGCATTGCCTAGGCGGGGGGCGAAGGGGCGTCGTTTCCAGGGGTCAGGCGGTTCCAGAGGAAGGTCCAGTGGGTGGCCGCCATGTGGGCCGCCTGGGCGTTGTCCGCGGCGCCGCCGTGGCCGCCCTCGATGTTCTCGTAGTAGGTGACGTCCTTGCCGTGCGCCAGCATGAGGGCCGCCAGCTTGCGGGCGTGGCCCGGGTGGACGCGGTCGTCCTTGGTCGACGTCGTGAACAGGACGGGCGGGTAGGCGCGCGCGCCGTCGAACAGGTGGTAGGGGGAGTAGCGCCGCAGGAACTCCCAGTCGTCGGTGTCCGGGTCGCCGTACTCGGCCGCCCAGCTCGCGCCGGCCAGCAGATGCGTGTACCGCTTCATGTCCAGCAGCGGGACGCCCACGATGATCGCGCCGAACAGCTCCGGGTACTGCGTGAGCATGTTGCCCGCCAGCAGCCCGCCGTTGGAGCGGCCCTCCATGCCGAGTCGCGCCGGCGTGGTGACGCCCGAGGCGACCAGGTCGCGCGCGACGGCCGCGAAGTCCTCGTACGCGCGGTGCCGGTGCTCCCGCAGGGCGGCCTGGTGCCAGGCGGGGCCGTACTCGCCGCCGCCGCGGATGTTCGCCACCGCGTACACGCCGCCGCGTTCCAGCCAGGCCCGGCCGATCCCCCCGGAGTACCCGGGCGTGAGCGAGATCTCGAACCCGCCGTAGCCGTACAGCATCGTGGGGGCGTCGCCGCGGTCCAGCACGTCCGCGCGGCCCACGAGGAAGTACGGCACCCGCGTCCCGTCGTCGGACGTCGTGAAACGCTGCCGCGCGACCATGCCGGCGCTCTCGAAGCGCGCGGGCGCCGCCTTCAGCGGCACCGGCGGCGCGGGCTCGGCGTCCGGGCCGACGACGGTCGCCCGGCTCAGCGTGGGCGGCGTGAGGAAGCCCGTGGTGGTCACCCAGACGTCGTCGGAGTCGACGACGTCGACCGCGCCCGTGCCGACCGCCAGCAGCTCGCCGGAGACCGGGAACTCCGACCGGACCCACGGTCGCCCGGCGGCAGCGTCGTCGCCCGCGGGCGCGGCGCCGCCGCCCGCGGCCCCGGCAGTCTTGCCGGCGGCGCCCGCGGCGTCGTCCGTGCCGCCTGCGAGCTCCGGCGGCGTGAGCACGTGCAGCCGGTTCGTGACGTCCTCCAGGACGTTCACCACCAGGTGGTGCCGGGTCCAGGTGGTCCCCGCGAGGGACGACGTCGGCGTCGGCTCGAACAGCACCGTCAGGCGGCGCGAACCGGCCAGGAACGCGTCGAACGGCGCGGCGAGCAGCGAGCCCGCGCGGTAGGTCACGGGTGCCCCGCCGAATTCCGGCGGGGTCCAGTCCTCCCGCAGCCGCACCAGCAGCCACTCGCGGTGGAACCCGACGTTCGCGGAGTCGGGCACGTCGATCCGCACGAGCTCCTGGTCCGGCGTCCCGGCGTCGCGCACGAGCCACGTCTCGCTGGTGAAGAACGACGGCGTGCGCACCACGATGTCCCGCTCGAAGCCCGGCGTCCGCGACCGGTAGGCCGAGACCGCGACGTCGGACTCCTGGCCCTCGAACACCGTCACGGCGTCGGACATCGGGGTTCCTCGCCGCCAGAGCCGCGCGATCCGCGGGTAGCCCGACGTCGTCGTGGTCCCCTCCCCGAGATCCGTCGTGAGGAACACCGTGTCCTCGTCGGCCCAGCCCACCGACCCCTTGGCGGCGGGCCGGACGAACCCGCCCTCCTGCGCGGGCACGAAGCGCTTCTCGACCAGGTCGAACTCGCGCGTCACGTCCGCGTCCGACCCGCCCGGGGACAGGTCCACCAGCGCGCGCCGCCACGGCACGCCCGCCGCGACCTCCTCCGGCGACGGCCGCAGCACCGACGCGCCGTGCCACACCCAGCTCTCGCCCTCCGCCTCGGCGAGGGCGTCCAGGTCCAGGACGGTCTCCCAGTCGGGCCGGTCGCTCGTGTACGACGACGGCGTCGTGCGCCGCCAGATCCCGCGCACGTGCCGCGCGTCCCGCCAGAAGTTGTAGTAGTACCCGCCGATCTGCGCGACGTGCGGGATCTTGTCCTGCGCGTCGAGCACCTCGCGGACCTGCTCCTCGATCGCGGTGAACAGGTCGCCGCCGAGCGCCCGGGCGGACAGGGCGTTGCGCTCGCGGACCCAGCCCAGGGCCCGGTCGCCGGAGACGTCCTCGAGCCACCCGAAAGGATCTGCGAAGACGTCGCCCGCCGGGTCGGAGCCGGGGTCGAGCGGGGTGCGCGGGGGTGCGGCCATGGAGGAACCCTAACTTCGGCGGATTCGCGTATCGCGCCTCGAGTGGCGAGATCCCAGGGCTTCCGGAGAAAATTCCTGATCGGACCACGTTCGAGGGGTACCGCCGGGAATTACTCCTGTGGTAGAACTCAGGCTCGAAGGGCACTTCGCCCTCAGTTGTGCCCGGGGCCTCGACGCGGCCCCGGCGACGACATCCGACGTGACGAAATCCGACATAGGGGGACCGGCTCTGTGAGCTCGACGTCTTCTACACCGCCGAGCAGGCTTCGCCAGGTCGCGCCCTGGGTCAGTGTCGCCGGCGTGGCCGCCTTCGTACTGGTGGCGCCCGTACTCTTCAGCCCGGTCACGGGGGGCAGGGCGCTCGGCTGGACGGTCGGCGCCGCCGCCATCGCCCTCTCGGTCGTGGCCGCCGTCGTCGCGCAGCGCAGCGCCGTGACCGACTCGACGGAGGGGCAGATCTACGCCCACCGGGCGCACGCCTTCGAGAAGATCGCCGAGGAGCGCCGCGCCGCGCTGGACGCCCTCGTGACGCAGCAGCTGCCCGCGTTCCTTGCGAACGACCCGGTGCCGCCGCTGCCCCGGATCGACGACGACCACTCGCTCAAGCGCCTCGAGGAGGCGGGCATCTCGCTGACCCAGGTCCAGGAGGAGCGCGTGGCGCGCCGCGACGCGGTGCAGGTCGCCGTCGTCTCCCTGGGCCGCAAGGTGCAGGCCTCCGCCCACCGGATCCAGGAGGAGGCGTCGCGCATGGTGCAGCGGCACTCCACCGACCCGGACATCCTGCAGACCTCGATGCGCGTCGACCACGCGGCCGCCCAGCAGGCGCGCCAGGCCCAGAGCCTCGCCGCGCTGTGCGGGGAATGGCCGGGCCAGCAGTGGAACGAGCCGCTCGCGCTGCCCGACGTCGTGCAGGGCGCGGCCGGGCGCATCACGGCGTTCCACCGCGTCGAGGTCTCGGGTGACCCCGGCGTGGCCGTCTCCGCCCGGATCGTCGAGCCGCTCATCCACCTCGTGGCCGAGCTCCTGGCCAACGCGACGCAGTCCTCGCCGCCCACGACGCAGGTGCTCGTGGCGCTGCGGCAGGTGCAGCGCGGCGCGGTCATCGAGATCGACGACTGCGGCGTCGGCCTCGACGCGAAGCAGCTCGACCAGGCGCGCGACATCGCCTCCGGCAAGAAGCAGGTCAGCATCACCGACCTGGGCGAGATCCCGCAGACCGGCCTCGCCGTCGTCGGCACCTACGCGCGCCGCCACGGCTTCCGCGTCGACATCACCGAATCGGTCTACGGCGGCCTGCGCGCGATCGTGATGATCCCCGGCGAGCTGACCGAGCCGGTCGCGCCGTCGACGGCCGGCACGGGCGAGCACGTCCGCGTCCCGTCCGTGCCGCCGTCGGGGAGCCTGCCGACCCGCGGGCCGGCGGAGCCGGCCGCGATGCCCGCGGGTTCCGCCGCCACGGCGATCGCCGAGGCCTCGGCGCCGAGCGAGTACTCGGGGTCGAACGAGTACTCGGCCCGCCTGACGCCCCAGGACGCCGGATCCGACACCACCCGGGAGATCTTGCCCGTGACGCCGTCGGCCGCGCCGTTCGAGCAGGAATCGCCGTTCGAGCTGGCCGAGCTCGCCCCGTCCGCGGACGACCTCACCCGGGACGCGGACACCGCCGACCCGAAGGAGTCCACGGTGAGCGACGAACTCTGGCCGGTCCCGCCCGCCTCGACGACGACGGCCCCGGCGCCGTCGGAGCTGACGACGACCACCAGGCCGTCCGGCGCCGCGCCGGGCCCGACGGGCTCGGACGACGACGAGTTCCCGGAGCCGATCGCCCTGCCGCAGCGGCGCTCCCGCCGCGGGGAGGCGGCCGCCATGGACACCGTAGGACCCGGAGCGAGCAACAACGCTCCCAGCAGGCCCGTCCGGCAACAGACTGCTGAGGAGGCCGGTCAGTGGATGGGCGCCTTCTTCAGCGTGGACCCCAAGCCCGCGAACCTTTCTGACAGCAGCGATCCGTCGGCGGACGCCGGCGCGACCCCGGAGGACCGATGACCACGCAGGCCGAAGGCATGACCCAAGCCGACGAGAACAGCTGGATGCTCGAGCTCATCAGTGGAGTGCGCGGAGTGCGGCACGTCGTTGTTCTCACCTCGGACGGCCTGATGAAGGTGCGGACCGACCAGACCCCGGTCGACGTCGCGGACAAGGTGTCGGCGGCCTGCGCCGGTCTTGCCGCCCTCGGTATCGGTATGAGCCGGGAGTTCGGCACCGGGGACTCGATCCGGCAGGTGGTCGTCGAGTTCGAGGGCGGCTTCCTGTTCGTGCGCGGGGCGGGCGACGGCTCGCGGCTGGCCGTGGTCACCGACGCGAACATCGACCCGGCGCTGGTCGCGCAGCAGATGCAGGCCCAGGTCCTCATGATCGGGGAACGCACGCTGCGCACCGAGGCGCTGGAGAACTAAGGCGTCAACGGGAATCTGACCACACTTCCCAGGTGAGAGGCGGGGATCTGCATGTCTCAGGGAGACGAGTACCGGGACCATCCGGTCCGTTCCTATGTGCTGACCTCCGGGCGCGCGCACCCGACCCGCAACACCCTGCGCCCGGAGACACTGCTGGTCGCGGTCGACGGGCGCCCGGCGCCGTCGAACGCGACGCGGCAGCAGCGTGACCTGGTGCGGCTGTGCCGGGGTACGCTCGCCCTCGCCGAGGTGGCGGCGTACCTGGCCCTGCCCGTGAGCCTTGTCGCGGTACTTGTCTCGGACCTGGTGGACTCCGGCCACCTGACGATCCGATCCAACCACCAGGCCCATGTCTTGCCTGGCCGGGACATCCTGGAGAAGGTGCTCGATGGACTCCGCAACATCTGAATCGACCTCTGCCGGCCAGCACCTCGCGCCCAGCGTGGCGCGGTCGGTGAAGGTCTTGGTGGTGGGTGCCTTCGGCGTGGGCAAGACGACGCTGATCGGCTCGGTCAGCGAGATCGAGCCGCTGCGTACCGAGGAGCAGATCACCACGGCGAGCGTCGGGATCGACCCGGGGCGGCCCGAGAAGTCGACGACGACGGTCGCGCTCGACTTCGGCCGCCTCACGGTGTCGTCGGAGATCGCGCTGTACATGTTCGGCACGCCCGGGCAGCGGCGGTTCTGGGACCTGTGGGCGGGTCTGGCCGACGGCGCCGTGGGAGCCCTGGTGATGGTCGACACCCGCAGCATCGAGTCGTCGTTCGAGGTGCTGGACCAGCTCGAGCTGCGCACGAAGATGCCGTTCGCGGTCGTCATCAACCAGTTCCCGGACTCGCCGCAGTACCCGGTCGAGCGGATCCGGGCGGCCCTGGACCTGCTGCCGACGACTCCGATCGTGCGCTGCGACGCACGCAACAAGACCTCGGCGGCGCAGGCGCTCGTCCAGCTGGTCGAGCACGCGCTGACGTATCCGGCGTTCGCCGAAGCACCTGCGTGACGAGGTGCGCCACAGGGGGCAGGGGGACGGAATGCAATCCAGGAGGCTGACGGTGGGCCCCGATCGCACGAGGCTCGAGGACATTCCCGGCAGGCCCGCCCTGCTGGGGACGCAGGACGTGCTCGACCCGTACGACGACTACGAGGGCCTGCGGGCGCGCTGGGGTGCGCTCGCGCCGGTCGACATGGTTCCCGGGGTGCCGGTCTGGCTGGTGCTGGGCTACGAGGAGACCGCCTCGGTGCTGCGCAGCGAGATGATGTTCTCGCGGGACCCGAACAACTGGCGGTACGCGCGGGAGCGCACGCTCCCGCCGGGCCTGCTGGCGGTCATGGCGCCGCGCGAGAACGCCTACTACGTCGACGGGCCCCGGCACCGCCGGCTGCGCGCGCCCATCGACGACGCGTTCGCCGCGATCGACGAGACGCGCCTGCGCCTGTCGGTCGAGGTGGCCTGCGACGCGATCCTGGACGGCCTGGCCGGGCGCGGGGCGGCCGATCTGGTCGAGGACTTCGTGGTGCCGCTGTGCGTGCAGGTGCTGGGCGAGCTGCTCGGGCTGAGCCATTCCGGCGCGCAGCGGATGAGCGTCCTGACCCGGGACATCTACGCCGCCGGCGACGCCGCGGTGGAGGCCTCCGGGGAGGCCATGCAGATCATGATGGAGCACGTCGCCGCGCACCGGCTCGAGCCGGGCGGCGACCTCACCACGGCGATGACCGGGCACTCCGCCATGGCCAACGACGTCGAGGTGATGACGGCGCTCACCGAGATGTTCGTCATCGCGCACGACGCCGAGGTGGCCTGGGTGGCGGGCGGCCTGCACATGCTGCTGACGGACGGGCGCTTCGCCGCCCGGCTCTACGGGGGCCGGCTGGACGTGAGCGACGCGGTCGACGAGGTGTCGCGCGTGCGCCCGCCCGTGGTGAACGTGCTGCCGCGGTTCGCCCGGCAGGACTGCGAGCTGGGCGGCCGGTTCGTCGCGGCCGGCGACGCCCTGGTCCCGGCGATCGCGGCGGCGAACGCGGATCCGGCCCTCGCGATCGACGACCCGCTGTCCGACGCCGGCGGCAGGTACCACCTCACCTGGGGGGTGGGGCCGCACAGCTGCCCGGCGCAGCGCGTCGCGTCGATCATCGGCCGCACCGCGATCTCCGCGGTCGTCCACCGGATTCCCCAGATGCAGCTGCTCGTGGCTCCCGAGGGCATCCCCATGGTGCGTTCGCTGTGGACGCGTTACCCGGCGGCGCTCCCGGTGCGCTTCCTCGAGCCCGTGCAGACCAGCCGCTGGTGAACCGCGGACGGGCTGCTGGCCGGCCTGTTGCCGGGCAGGTCATACCACTGTTGCCCGTTCGGAAGATTTCCGTTTGAGGGGCTGTTCCGGGCCCCCGGATGGCGCTACGATTCGACCGGATTGTCGATGAAAGAACTTTTCCGGTCGAAGAAGCGGGGGAAAACGTGAGGATCGCGGTTGTCGGAGCGGGGTTCGCGGGACTGGCCCATGCCAAGGTGCTCAAGGAGCTGGGGCACGAGGTCACGGTCTACGAGAAGGCCCCCGATGTCGGTGGCGTGTGGAGCATCACGCGGCGGTACACCGGCCTGCGCACCCAGAACAACCGTGACTCGTACGCGTTCTCCGACCTGCCCATGCCCCGGGAGTACCCGGAGTGGCCGACGGGCGCCCAGGTCCAGGCCTACCTCGAGCGGTACGTGCGGACGTTCGACCTGAAGTCCGCGCTGCGCCTGTCGACCGAGGTGGTCCGTGCCGAGCCGACGCCCGGCCAGGACGGCTGGCTGGTCACCGCCCGCCCGGCCGGCGCGCCGCTGCGCGCGCCCGAGCGCTTCGACCACCTGGTGATCGCCAACGGCATCTTCTCCGACCCGGTGCTGCCCCGCTACGCGGGTTACCCCGACCTGGTGCGCGCCGGCGGCCGCCTCGTGGCCTCCAGCCAGCTGAACGACATCGAGTCGGTGCGGGACAAGCACGTCGTCGTCGTCGGCTACGGCAAGTCGGCGTGCGACGTCGCCGCCGAGATCGGGCAGGTCGCCGCGAGCACCACCGTCGTGGCCCGGCACCTGCTGTGGAAGATGCCGAAGCTGATCGGCGGCGCGCTCAACATGAAGTACCTGCTGCTGACGCGGTTCGGCGAGAACCTGTTCCGGTACCAGACGCAGTCCACGGGGATGGAGAAGTTCCTGCACGGCCCCGGGAACCCGGTGCGGCAGGGGATGCTCGACTCGCTCGGCGCGTTCGTCGGCAGGCAGCTCGGCCTGAAGAAGCTCGGCCTGGTGCCGGACGGCGAGTTCGCCGACATCGCCAGCAGCACGGTCTCCCTGGCGACCGACGGGTTCTACGAGCAGGTCGCGGCCGGGACGATCACGGTGCACCGCGACACGGAGATCTCGCGGTTCGTGGTCACGGCCGACGGGCGCACGCACGCGGAGCTGTCCGACGGCGCCACGGTGCGGGCCGACGTCGTCGTCTGCGGCACCGGCTTCCACCAGCGCATCCCGTTCCTGGACGACGTGATCACCAGGCGGCTGCAGGACGAGGAGGGCAACTTCCAGCTCTGGCACCAGATCCTCCCGCACGACGTGGAGAACCTGACCTTCGCGGGCTACAACTCCTCGTTCTTCAGCCCGTTGTCGGCCGAGGTGGGCGCCATGTGGATCGGGGCGTACCTGGCGGGGACGATCGACCTGCCGCCGGTGGCCGAGCGGCGGGCCCAGGTGGCCGAGCGCGTGCGCTGGATGGAGCAGCGGACCAAGGGCAAGCACGCCCGGGGCACGAACGTCATCCCGTTCTCGCTGCACAACGTGGACGAGACGCTGGCCGACCTCGGCCTCGACATCACGACCGGCCAGAAGCTCAAGCAGTGGCTGCTGCCCGTGGAGCCGAAGGCGTACGCGGGGCTGCTCCCGAAGCTGAAGGAGAAGATCGCGAACGCGGCGGTACGAGTCGGCGGCTGACCCATCGCGGCTGCCATGGCCTGACCCGGCGCGGATACCGACGCCCGCTGCGTCGATGTCAGAGCCTTCTCTGCCATCTCCTCGGGTTCGGCTCCGGGCGAGTGCCTCGTTCCTCGGCCCTCACCCTCCGCCTCACCCGTCGTCGATGTCAGACAGTCGGGCCATGATGGTTCCGTGAGCGAGCGGAAGATCAAGCCCCAGTCCGTCGTCCTGGAGGACGCACCCGTCGAGGCCCCGGTCGGTGAGGCGGAAGCCGAGTCGATCGGGGCGCAGCGTCGCTGGGCGGACCTCGCCGAGCGGATCGAGGGCGCGCGCGAGGCGTACTACCAGAACGACGCCCCGGCGGTGTCCGACGCCGAGTACGACGGCTGGATGCGCGAGCTGGAGGCCCTCGAGGCGGAGTTCCCGGGCCTGGTCACGCCCGATTCGCCGACCCAGACCGTCGGCGGGACGGCGGCGGCCGGTTTCGTGACCGTCGCGCACGTCGAGCGGATGCTGTCGCTCGACAACGTGTTCGGCACGGACGAGCTCGCCGAATGGGCGGCCAAGGTGCACCGCGACCTGCACCTGGAGGAGGGCGCGGCGCCGGGGTTCCTCTGCGAGGTCAAGATCGACGGGCTCGCCATCTCCCTGGTCTACGAGCGGGGCAGGCTGGTACGGGGCGTGACGCGCGGGGACGGTCGCGAGGGCGAGGACGTCACCCGCAACGTGCTGCGGATCGCCGGCATCCCGCAGCAGCTCGCGGGCGACGGCCACCCCGACCTCGTCGAGGTGCGCGGCGAGGTGTTCATCCCCGTGGCCACCTTCGCGCGGCTCAACGAACTGCAGGAGCAGTTCCGCGAGCGGGTCGTGGCCGACGCGCGGGAGCGCGCCGCGGCCCACTCCGCGGGCCGGGAGTTCGACGAGGAGAAGGCGCGCCTCGCCGCGCTGCGCCGGTTCCCCCAGTTCGCCAACCCGCGCAACGCCGCGGCCGGCGGGCTGCGGCAGCTCCTGGAGCAGAAGGACGGGCTCAACCTGGAGGCCGGGCTCGCCCGCCTGGAGGGCCTGCGGATGTACGCCCACGGCGTCGGCGCGCTGCAGTGGACCACGGGCGAGCACGCCGAGCTCGTCCGCCAGTCCGACGCCTACGCGCTCTTCGAGCAGTGGGGCATCCCGGTCTCGCCGCACAACCGGGTGGTCGAGGGCCTGCCGGGAGCGCTCGACATGATCGAGTACTTCGCCGAGCACCGGCACGACATCGAGCACGAGCTCGACGGCATCGTCGTCAAGGTCGACGACCGTGCCCAGCAGCTCGGCCTCGGCACCACCAGCCGCGCGCCGCGCTGGGCCATCGCGTACAAGTACCCGCCCGAGGAGGTCAACACCCGCCTGCTCGCGATCCAGATCGGCGTCGGCCGCACCGGCCGTGCCACGCCGTACGCCGTGATGGAACCCGTGACCGTGGCGGGCTCCACCGTCCGCCAGGCCACGCTGCACAACCAGGACGTCGTCAAGGCGAAGGGCGTGCGCATCGGCGACGTCGTCGTGCTGCGCAAGGCCGGCGACGTCATCCCCGAGATCCTCGGCCCCGTCACGGCGCTGGCCGACGACGGCTACCCGCGCGAGGACTTCGTCATGCCCGCCGAGTGTCCCGAGTGCGGCACCGCGCTGCGGCCCATGAAGGAGGCCGACGTCGACCTGCGCTGCCCCAACGCCGAGTCCTGCCCCGCCCAGGTGCGCGGCCGCGTGGAACACATCGGCTCCCGCGGCGGCCTCGACATCGAGGCCCTCGGCGAGGTCACCGCCGCCGCCCTCACCCAGCCGCAGGTCCCCGCGACGCCCCCGCTGCGCACCGAGGCCGGGCTGTTCTCCCTCACCCTGGAGGACCTGGTGCCCATCGAGGTCGTCGTCCGCGACCCGGAGACGGGCGCGCCCAAGGTGGACGACGACGGCGTCGCCCGGGTGCGCACCCCCTTCCGCAAGAAGCGCAAGCTGAACAAGGCCGAGGAACGCGCCGCCATCGAGGCGGGGGAGTCCCTGGACGAACCGTCGTCGGGCGCGCACACGCTGCTCAACGAGCTGGAGCTCGCCAAGACGAAGGATCTCTGGCGGCAGATCGTCTCCCTCAACATCCGGCACGTGGGACCGGTCGCGGCCCGGGCGCTCGCGGACTGGTTCGGGTCGCTGGACGCGATCCGCGCCGCGCGGCAGGAGGACCTGGCCGCGGTGGAGGGCGTCGGCCCCGTGATCGCGGACGAGGTCATCGCCTGGTTCGAGGTCCCGTGGCACCAGGAGATCGTCGAGGCCTGGGCGGCGGCCGGGGTCCGGTTCGCGACGCCCGGTCACCCGGGTCCGGAGGCGATGGCGGCGCAGGCCGCCGAGGGCCTGGAGCCGCAGGGCCCGCTGGCGGGCCTGACCGTCGTGGTCACGGGCGGCCTGGAGGACTTCACCCGGGACGGCGCCAAGGAGGCGATCATCGCCGCGGGCGGCAAGTCCGCGGGCTCGGTCTCCAGGAAGACCGACTACGTCGTCGTCGGCGAGAACGCGGGCTCCAAGGCCGCCAAGGCCGAGGAACTGGGCCTGACGATCCTCGACGAGGACGGCTTCAAGAAGCTCCTGGAAGGCGGCCCCGATGCGTTCTGACGGCCAGGGACGAAGTTTCATTCACCAACATGCGTACTTTTGCTTGACGTCTGGCAGAAGTCCTCGTAGTTTCTGACCCGTAAGGTCAAGGACGACCGAGGAGTGCGCGTGAGAACGACCCGTCCCTTCCGGCGCGCGGCCGCAGCTGCGGCCGCCATCACCACGACGGCGCTGCTGTCGGCGGGGGCGCTCGTCGCCCCGCCGGCTTCCGCCGAGGATCCACCACCCCAGGAACCCGGCGTCACCCTGCGGACCTACGACATGGCGCGTGACCTGGACGCGCTGTGCACGCTCCGCTCGGGTCAGACGCCCAACGTCGACCGGCTCACCGGCACCATCGACTACCGCGACGCGGACTTCGGCCTGGGTGACCGCTTCATCACCCAGGCCCTCGCCAACCTCCGGGTGCCGGCCGACGGCACCTACGAGTTCCGTCTCACCAGCGACGACGGCTCGCGTCTCCTCCTGGACGACCTCGTCGTCGTGGACAACGACGGGCTGCACGGCGAGGAGTCCGTGACCGGCAGCGCCGAGCTCACCGCCGGGTACCACGAGCTGCGGGCCGAGCACTTCGACAACGCGTACGGCGCCGTGCTGCGCCTGGAGTGGCGCCCGCCGGGCGCGGCGGAGTTCGCCGTCGTCCCGTCGTCGGTCCTGAGCACGGAGGCCGGCGTCGTGCGCGTGACGGCGCCCGGCACCAAGTACTGCGAGGGCCAGGGCGACACCGCGGGCGACGGGATGCGGCTGGACGCGGTCCACCCCGGCTACACGCTCACCGACCTGCGGCCCGAGGGCTTCGAGCCCATGGTCGCGGCCCTGGACTGGATGGGCGACCGCCTCGTCGTGGCCACCTCCGGTTCGGTCAGCCCCGGTGGCTGGGTGGAGAACCCCGAACCCGGCGAGATCTTCCTCCTGGACAACGTGACCGGGGCGACGTCGAGGGACGACGTCACGGTGCGGAAGGTCGCCACGGACCTGTTCAACCCGATGGGCGTGGCGGTGATCGGCGGGTCGATCTACGTCTCCGAGCGCGACCGGCTCACCGAGCTCACCGACCCGGACGGCGACGGCTTCTACGACCGGCACCGCACGGTGGCCGAGTGGCCGTTCGGCGGCAACTTCCACGAGTTCGCCTTCGGCCTGCTGCACGACGACGACGCGTTCTACGTCAACCTGTCGGTCGCGATCAACAACGGCGGCGCCACCACGGACCCGCAGCCGGCCGGGAACCGCGGCACCGCGATCCGCGTCGACCGCGACACCGGTGCGATCACCTATGTCGCCGGCGGCCTGCGGACCCCGAACGGCATGGTGCGCGGGCCCGACGGCGAACTGTTCGTCATGGACAACCAGGGCGCCTGGCTGCCCAGCTCGAAGCTCGTGCACGTGAAGCAGGGCAGGTTCTTCAACCACTTCACCAACCCGGCAGGTCCGTTCGACGACGTCCCCGTCTCGGCTCCCGCGCTGTGGGTGCCGCAGAACGAGATCGGCAACTCCCCGAGCGCGCCGGTCCAGCTGACCGAGGGCCCGTACGCCGGCCAGCTGCTCTTCGGCGACGTCACCTACGGCGGCCTGCAGCGCGGCTTCCTGGAGAAGGTCGGCGGCGAGTACCAGGGCGCGGTGTTCCGTCACTCCGCGGGTCTGGAGGCCGGGGTGAACCGGACCGTCGTCGGGCCTGACGGCGCGATCTACGTCGGCGGGATCGGTGAGGGCGGCAACTGGAGCGAGCCCGACAAGCTGCGCTACGGCCTGCAGAAGCTCACGCCGAACGGCGCAGCCGCGTTCGACATGACCGAGCTGCGGGCCACCGGCGACGGGTTCGAGGTCGGCTACACCCAGCCGCTGTCCGGCGAGACGGTGGCGAGGATCGCCGAGGACCCGAACGCGGCGTTCCGCCTGGACCACTGGCGCTACGTGCCGCGGCCCACCTACGGCGGCCCGAAGATCGACGAGCGACCGCTGGTCGTGACGCACGCAGAGGTCTCGGCCGACCGCACGAGCGTCCGGCTCACCGTGGACGGGCTGGAACCCGGCCGCGTGGTGCACCTGCGCAGCCCGCGCCCGTTCACCGACGCCGGGGGCCGGGAGCTGTGGAACACCGAGGCCTGGTACACGCTGAACGAGATCCCGGGCTACCGGGCCCCCGCGGATCGCGGCTACCACGAGGCGGAGGAGGCGACCCTGCGGGGCTCCGCCGACGTCGACGCCGAGCACTCGGGTTACTCGGGCTCGGGTTTCGTCGACGGCCTCGGTGAGGTGGGCGCCTCCGTCCGGTTCATGACGACGGTCGCCCGCCGGGGCACCTACCCGGTGCGGCTGCGGTACGCGAACGGCCCGCACCCGTTCGAGGGCGCCAAGAAGATCTCGGTGCTGGTCAACGGCCAGGAGATCGAGCCCTGGACCCTGGAGCCCACCGGGAACTGGGAGACCTGGGACACCGCCACCCGGTCGATGCGGCTGCGCGCGGGCGTCAACACGATCACCCTGCGCCACGAGGCGGACGACGACGGCCACGTCAACCTCGACCTCCTCACCGTCGGCGGCAAGCCCGACATCTGCGGGGCCGAGGACTACGAGGAGGGTTCGACGGCGCTCTTCGACGGCACGCTGGAGTCCCTGGACGGCTGGCGGATGGCGGGTCCCGGCTCGTTCGGCCGCCACGGCGACTGCTCGCTGCGCACCACCGGAGGCCTGGGCCTGCTCTGGCACCCGACCGAGCTGGGGGCCTACAGCCTCAAGCTCGACTGGAAGCTGGTCGCGGACCACAACGGCGGCGTCTTCGTCGGTTTCCCGGACCCGGGCGACGACCCGTGGGTCGCGGTCGACCAGGGCTACGAGATCCAGATCGACGCGTCCGACGAGCCCGACCGCACCACCGGCTCGGTCTACGGCTTCCAGGGCGCCGACCGCGACGCCGTCGCGGGCGCCCTGAACCCGCCGGGATCGTGGAACTCCTACGAGCTCCGCGTCGTGGGCCAGACCGTCCAGGTCTTCCTCAACGGCGTCCTGGTCAACGAGTTCACGGGTACCGACCCCGCCCGTGACCTCGCCCAGGGCTTCGTCGGCCTGCAGAACCACGGCGGCGGGGAGACGGTCTTCTACCGGGACGTGCGGGTGAAGGACCTGCCGGACGCCGGCTGAGGCCGGTGCGGGAACGGCGACGCCCGGGACACGGTGGTGTCCCGGGCGTCGCCGCGTTCCGCCGGAGCGCGGCGGACGGGGAGCGGATCCTGCGGCTACTGCCCCGGACGCGCCGCCCAGAGCAGCCCGCGCGTGATGATCCGCTGGATCGCCGGGTGCTCGAGCTCCTCGACGCCGTGGCCGACGGTGCACGCGAAGACCCGTCCCTTGCCCCAGCGGCGGGTCCAGGCCACCGGCACGGTGACGGGCTCGTGCCACGGGGTGTCCGGGCGGGGCTCGTGCGTGGTCGTCAGCAGGACGTCGCACGCCGGGTCGTGCTGCACCCAGTACTGCTCGGTGCGCAGCCGGACCGGCGACTCGAGGCCCTCCACGACCGGGTGGCCGGAGCGCTCGGGCCGCACCACGATCTCGTGGTCCACGAAGTCACCGGGGTGGGCGACGAACTGGCCGCCGACGATGTGCTGGTAGTCGGTCGCGTTCCGGAAGGCGTCGAGCAGGCCGCCGTGCCAGCCCGCGAGGCCGGTGCCGTTCTCGACCGCGACCCGCAGCCCGTGCATCTCCTCGACGAGGATGTCGCCCATCGTCCAGGACTGGAGGACGAGGTCGGTCCGCGCCATCGCCTCCTCGTCGGCGTAGATCTCCAGCGAGTCCTCGACGACGACGTCGAAACCGGCGTCCTTCAGGATCGGGACGAACAGATCGGTGGTCCGGACCGGGTCATGGCCCTCCCATCCTCCCCGGACGACCAGTGCGGTACGCGTGTTCACATGACCTCCTTGGCAGTGATGAGCGTCTCTACGGACGATGGCGCAAGGTACTGCTCGGTGACAAGGGTCGCGGCCCCGACGACGCCGGCCGGGGCGCCCGCCTCCGACGGCGTGATCCGCAGGTCCCGCGTGGCCAGCGGCAGCGAGCGCTGGTAGACCACCTCGCGGATGCCGGCCATGAGGTGTTCCCCGGCTCCGGCGAGGATGCCGCCGACGACGATCCGGGCGGGGTTCAGCAGGCTGACGGACGCGGCGAGCACGCTGCCGATGTCGCGCCCGGCCTGCCGGACCGCCTGACCGGCCGCCACGTCGCCGGACCGGACGAGGTCGACGATGTCCTGGGTGGTCTCGACCGCGATGCCCTGCTGCCGGAGCCGGGCCGCGATCGCGCCACCCCCCGCGACCGCCTCGAGGCAGCCGGTGTTGCCGCACCGGCAGGGGATGTCGGCGGGGCCCGGCACGGCGATGTGCCCGAGGTCGCCCGCGGCACCCTGCGCTCCCCGGCGCAGGTGCCCGTCCATGATGACGCCCGCGCCGATGCCGGTCGCCACCTTCACGAACAACAGGTCGTCCACGTCGGGCGCCGTGGTGCGGTGCTCGCCGAGCGCCATGATGTTGACGTCGTTGTCCACCATGACGGGCGCCCCGAGCCGCGCGAACAGCTCGGCCGGGACGTCGGAGTCGCCCCAGCCCGGCATGATCGGGGGGTTGACGGGCCTGCCCGTGCGGTGGTCGACGGGACCGGGGAGCCCGATGCCGATGCCGACGAGATCCTCCATCTCGCGCCCGGTCTGGGCGACGAGCTTCCGGCCGGTCTCGGCGACCCAGGTCAGGACGCGGTCGGGGCCGTCGGCGATCGCGAGCGGCTCGTCGATCATCGTGATCGGCTCCGCCGCGAGGTCCGTGACGGCGATGCGCGCGTGGGTGGCCCCGAGGTCGACCCCCATCGCCAGGTGCGACGCGGGGTCGAAGGCGAAGGTCGACGGCGGCCTGCCGCCGGTGCTGGTGGCTTCCCCGGCGGGGGCGAGCAGGCCGATGGACCGCAGGGCGTCGATGCGCGCGGCGACGGTGGACCGGGACTGGCCCGTCTCGGTCACCAGGGAGGCGCGTGTTCGCGGAGCCCCGTCCCTGAACAGCTGAAACATGTCGCCGGCCCCCGTTGGCCTCGGCGGGAACTTCGCCAACCCTTCCATGAGCACAGTGAATCATGCCCCCTTCCTCGTCACTCCTACGCCTGCCGTTCCCGTCACGGGAAGGTCACGATCCAAAAGTACCCGAACTTTTGATTGACAGTTGTCATAAGTGCCTCCTACTGTCGGCGTATGGTCATCGAGGATCAGGCAGCACCGCTGCTGCAGATGCAAGGCATCGTCAAGCACTTCCCGGGCGCCAAGGCGCTCGACGGTGTCGACCTCGACGTGCTGCCCGGCGAGGTCCACTGCCTCCTGGGGCAGAACGGCGCGGGCAAGTCGACACTGATCAAGGTCCTCGCCGGAGCGCATCAGCCCACCGCCGGGACGATCCGGCTGCACGGCGAGGAGATCCGGATCGCGCACCCCGTCGCCGCCCTGGAGCACGGCATCGCGACGATGTACCAGGAGCTCGACGTCGTCGACGGGCTCACCGTCGCCGAGAACATCTACCTCGGCCACGAGCTGGCGTCCGCCGGATTCACGCAGCGGCGCGCGGTCGCCGCCCGCACCCGCGCACTCATGCAGCGCCTCGGGCACCCGGAGATCGGTCCGCACCGCGAGGTCGGCACGCTGTCGGCGGCCGGCAAGCAGATCGTCTCCATGGCACGCGCCCTGTCGCGGGACGCGCGGGTGATCGTCATGGACGAGCCCTCGGCCGTCCTCGACTCCGGCGAGGTGGACAACCTGTTCCGCGTCGTGGACGAGCTCACCGCGCAGGGCATCGCGATCATCTACATCTCGCACCGGCTCGAGGAGATCCGCAGGATCGGCGACCGGATCACCGTCATCAAGGACGGGGTCACCGTCAGCCGCAACCTCGACGTGGCCACGACGCCGACCGCGGACCTCATCAAGCTCATGACGGGAAAGTCCGTCGAGCACGCCTTCCCGGACCGCCCGGGCGTCCCCGGCGACGCCGAGACGCGGCTGGAGGTGAGCGGCCTGTCGCTCGCGGGCGTCTTCCACGACGTGTCGCTGCGGGTCCGCGCCGGTGAGATCGTCGGTCTCGCCGGGCTGGTCGGCTCCGGACGCTCGGAGATCCTCGAGACGATCTACGGCGCACGGCGCTCGTCGTCGGGCACGGTGACGCTCGACGGCGTGACGCTGCGGCCCGGCTCCGTGTCCGGCGCCGTCGGCGCCGGCATCGGCCTGGCGCCGGAGGAACGCAAGAGCCAGGGCCTCGTGCTCGACGAGCCCGTCTACCGCAACATCACGTTGTCGTCGTTCGCCAGGATCGCCCGCGCGGGCTGGCTCGACGAGACGGCCGAGAAGGCGGCGGCGGCCGAGCAGGCCGCGGCCCTGGACCTGCGCCCGCCGGACGTGAACCGTGCCATCCGCACGCTGTCGGGCGGCAACCAGCAGAAGGCCATGCTCGCCCGCTGGCTCGTGCACGGCTGCAAGGTGCTGCTCCTCGACGAGCCGACCCGCGGCGTCGACGTCGGGGCCCGGTCCGAGATCTACGCGCTCGTACGGCGCCTCGCGGACGCCGGGACCGCCGTCCTGGTCGTCTCCAGCGAGATCCCCGAGGTCCTCGGCCTCGCCGATCGCGTCCTGGTGGTCTCCGACGGACAGGTCGTGCGCGAAGGACCCGCCGACTCGATTTCCGAGCACGACGTGCTCGACATGGTCATGGAAGGAAGTGTCGCGTGAGCGAGCAAGTGAAGTCGCAGGGCCCGGCGGCCCCCGCCCCGAGGACCCCGGCCGGAGGCGCTCGCGGTCTCGCGCGCCTCTCCGGCACCACGGTCCGCAACCTGGGGCTGGTGGTCGCCCTGCTCCTGCTGTGCCTGGTCGGTTTCCTCACGGGCGGCGAGCGGTTCGCGAGCCTCACGAACCTGACCATCATCCTGAGCCTGGCCTCGGTGATCGGGGTCATGAGCATCGGGATGACCTTCGTCATCACCACCGGCGGCATCGACCTGTCGGTCGGCTCCGTGCTCGGCCTGACGACCGTGTGGGCCTCGACCCTGTCGACGCAGACGATGGCCGGGCAGTACGGCTGGATCGTCATGGTCATGTGCGCGCTCCTGGTCGGGCTCGCCGCCGGTCTGGTCAACGGCGTGATCATCGCGTTCGGCAACGTCGTCGCGTTCATCGCGACCCTCGCCATGCTGGTGGCGGCGCGCGGCCTGGCCGAGCTCATCGCGAACCGCCGCACCCAGATCGTCGACGTCCCGTCGTTCGAGGGCGCGTTCCAGGGCGACCTGCTGGGGGTGCCGAAGATCGTGTGGATCTTCGCGCTCGTCGTCGTCGCCGGCTGGTTCCTGCTCAACCGCACGACGTTCGGCCGCCGGACGGTCGCCATCGGCGGCAACCCGGAGGCCGCCCGCCTCGCGGGCATCAAGGTGAAGCGGCACATGATGTACGTCTACGGGCTCGCCGGGCTCACGGTCGGCATCGGCGGCGTGATGATGCTCGCCCGCACCGGCGCGGGCTCCTCGACGAACGGCATGCTCATCGAGCTCGACGTGATCGCGGCGGTCGTCGTCGGCGGCACGCTCCTGGCCGGGGGCCGCGGCACCATCATCGGCACGGTCATCGGCGTCCTCATCTTCGCCACGCTGCAGAACGTCTTCATCATCAACAACCTCGACAGCTCGGTGCAGCAGATCGCCAAGGGCGCGATCATCGTCGCCGCCGTGCTGCTCCAGCAGCGGATCTCGGCGCCGTCGAGATCGAGCTGACACCGCCCACCCCAGAACCCCCCCTTCACCGACCCCTACCCACGCTGGACCGAATCGAGGAAGATCTCATGTCCACAGGTTTGAACCACCGGCGCCGTTTGCTCGGCGTCCCCGTCGTCCTCGCCGCCTCGGCGCTCCTGGTGACGGGCTGCGTCAGCAACGAGCCGCCCGCCCAGGAGAACCAGACCGAGGCCCAGGCCGGCGCCGTCTCGGACAACGACGAGCCCGGCGAGAAGGTCGTCATCGGCTTCTCCGCCCCCGCGGCCGACCACGGCTGGATGGGCGCGATCACGACCGCGGCCGAGGCCGAGGCCGAGAAGTACGAGGACGTCGAGCTGCGCGTCGCCGAGGGCACCAACGACGTCAACGTGCAGATCAGCCAGATCGAGGGCTTCATCGCCGACGGCGTGGACGCGATCGTGCTCCTGCCGTTCGACGGCGCGGCGCTCACCGACGTGGCCATGGAGGCCATGGAGGCCGGCATCCCCGTGATCAACGTCGACCGTGAGTTCTCCGACCCGTTCGCCGCGCGCGCCACGGTGCTCGGCGACAACTACGGCATGGGCGTCTCGGCCGGCCAGTACATCTGCGAGCAGCTCGGCGACAAGCCCGACGCGGTGGTCGCGGAGATCGCGGGCATCGACTCGCTGCCGCTCACGCAGGACCGGAGCAAGGGCTTCGCCGACGCGCTCGACGAGTGCGGCCTGGACGTCGACAACCGGGTCGCGGCCGAGTTCACCGTGCAGAGCGGTGAGTCGGTGACGGCGAACCTGCTGCAGGCGGCCCCCGAGATCGACGCCATCTGGAACCACGACGACGACCAGGGCGTCGGCGTCCTCCAGGCGATCGAGAACGCCGGGCGCGACGAGTTCTTCCTCGTGGGCGGCGCGGGCTCGGCCAACGTGATGCGCGAGATCCAGGAGGGCGACTCCGTGGTGCAGGCCACCGTCGTCTACCCGTCCACCCAGGCGGCGGACGGCGTGAAGCTGGCCCGGATGGTCGCCCAGGAGAAGAACCTCAGCGACCTCGCGTCGTCGGGCGTACCGCGCACCATCCAGCTCTTCGCGCCCGTCGTGACGGCGGACAACGTCGAGCAGTACCTGCCCAACGCGTTCGAGTCCTGACCGACGCGTCCCACGACCCGGCGGCGGGCCCCGAGCCCGCCGCCGCGGCCCCGGCTGCCCGCGAACGGGTCCGGGCCCCACGACGGAAGGACCACACTCATGGGTGACGCAGACCGGTCGCGCCTCGGCGTCGGAATGGTCGGCTACTCGTTCATGGGCGCCGCGCACTCCCACGCGTGGCGCACCGCCCCCCGCTTCTTCGGCCTGCCCTGGGACCTCGAGATGCGGGTCGTCGCCGGACGCTCGGCCGACGGCGTCCGCGCCGCGGCCGACCGGCTCGGCTGGCAGGACGCGACGACCGACTGGCGCACGCTGCTCGACCGGGACGACGTCGGCCTCGTCGACGTGTGCACCCCCGGCGACACCCATGCCGAGATCGCGATCGCGGCGCTGGAGGCCGGCAAGCACGTGCTGTGCGAGAAGCCGCTGGCCAACTCCGTGGCCGAGGCCGAGCGGATGGTCGCGGCGGCCGAGCGCGCCGCCGAGCGCGGCGTGCTGGCGATGGTGGGCTTCACCTACCGGCGCGTCCCCGCCGTCCAGCTCGCCCGGCAGCTCGTCGCCGACGGCCGCCTCGGCCAGATCCGGCACGTGCGCGCGCAGTACCTGCAGGACTGGCTCTCGGACCCGGCCACGCCGCTGAACTGGCGGCTGGACAAGGAGAAGGCCGGCTCGGGCGCGCTCGGCGACATCGGCGCCCACATCGTCGACCTGACGCAGTTCATCACCGGCGAGCAGCTCACCGGGATCTCCGGCACGCTCGAGACCTTCGTGACCGAGCGCCCCGTGGCGACGGAGTTCTCCGGGCTGTCCGGGACGGCCGGGACGGAGACCGGGCCCGTCACCGTGGACGACGCCGCCGTGTTCTTCGGCCGGATGACGGGCGGCGCCCTGGCCACCTACGAGGCCACGCGCTTCGCGGCGGGCCGCAAGAACGCGATCCGGATCGAGGTCAACGGGTCCGGCGGCTCGATCGCGTTCGACTTCGAGGACATGAACGTCCTGCACTTCCACGACGCGTCCGAGCCGGCGGCCACCGCGGGCTTCCGCCGCATCGTGGTCACCGAGCCGGAGCACCGCTACGTCGGGGCCTGGTGGCCCCCGGGCCACGGCCTCGGCTACGAGCACGCGTTCACCCACCAGGTCGTCGACCTCGTGGAGGACCTGGCCGCGGGCCGGCAGCCGCGGCCGTCGTTCGCCGACGGCCTGGCCGTGCAGCGGGTCCTGGACGCCGTGGAGCGCAGCTCGCAGCAGGGCGGCGGCTGGATCGCCCTGACCTGAACCACCGGAACCACCCGGCGAGAAAGAGGAGGCCGGCCCGTGACCCGGGCCTGGTCCCCGTGACCGACCACCCGGTGTCCGACCCCGTCAGGGCCGACGGATCGGATCCCCGGAGCGCGACAAGACCGTTCGACGACGAAGGAGTTCTTGGTGAGAAACCTGCTCTGGGGAGCACCGCGTACGGGCAGACGGCTGGCAGCCGTCGTCGCCTCCCTCGCGGTCGCCGCTCCCATGACCCTGGCCGGCACGCTGCCGGCCCAGGCGGCCGCCCAGTCCGTCCCATCCACGATGTCCTCGGCCGTACAGGCGGCCGCGGCACCGGCCGCGGCCGAGGCCGACCCGTTCAGCGTGCTCGTCTTCTCGAAGACGGCCGGATTCCGGCACGGATCGATCCCCGCGGGCATCGCGGCGATCGAGCAGCTCGGCGTCGACAACGGTTTCGCCGTCGACACCACCGAGGACGCCGGCGCGTTCACCGACGAGAACCTGGCGAAGTACGACGTCGTCGCCTGGCTCTCCACGACCGGTGACGTGCTGAACGCCGACCAGCAGGCCGCCTTCGAGCGCTACATCCAGAGCGGCGGCGGCTACGCCGGGATCCACGCGGCCTCGGACACCGAGTACGACTGGCCCTGGTACGGCGAGCTGGTGGGCGCGTACTTCGCCTCCCACCCGCAGAACCAGGACGCCACGGTCAAGGTCGAGGACCACGACCACGCCTCGACCGAGCACCTGCCGGACCGGTGGAACCGGTACGACGAGTGGTACAACTTCCGCTCGAACCCCCGCGACGACGTGCACGTCCTGGCCTCGCTGGACGAGTCCAGCTACGCGGCGGGGAGCGGCGCCATGGGCGCCGAGCACCCGATCGCCTGGTGCCAGGCCTACGACGGCGGCCGCTCCTGGTACACCGGCGGCGGCCACACGGACGCCTCGTTCGCCGAGCCGGAGTTCCTGCAGCACCTCCTGGGCGGCCTGCGGACGGCGGCGGGTGTCGTCGACTCGGACTGCGCGGCCACGCAGAGCGACAGCTACGAGATGGTGCCGCTCGACGAGGACACCGCCAACCCGATGATGCTGGACGTGGCCCCCGACGGCACCGTCTTCTACGTCGAGCGGGACGGGCGCGTCCAGACCATCGACCCGGCGACGGACACCACGAGCACGGCGATGAAGCTGTCGGTGACGCAGTCGAACGAGGACGGGCTGACCGGCGTCGTCCTCGACCCGGACTTCGCCGCCAACGGCTGGATCTACCTGTTCTGGTCCCCGCAGGACGTCGGCGCCGACGGCCCGCACAACCGGGTGTCGCGCTTCGACTACGACGCCGCGTCGGGCACGATCGACCCAGCCACGCAGAAGGCCGTGCTGAAGATCCCGACGCAGCGCCAGACGTGCTGCCACGCGGGTGGTGACATGGTGTTCGACACCGCCGGCAACCTCTACGTGGCCACCGGCGACAACACGAACCCGTTCGAGTCCCAGGGCTACGCGCCGCTCGACGAGCGGTCCGGCCGGGAGAACTACGACTCGCAGCGCACAGCGGCCAACAGCAACGACCTGCGCGGCAAGATCCTGCGGATCACGCCGCAGGACGACGGCACGTACACGATCCCCGAGGGCAACATGTTCGCCCCCGGGACGGCCAAGACCCTGCCCGAGATCTACGCGATGGGCTTCCGCAACCCGTTCCGGATCGGCGTCGACCCGGCCAACGACAACGTGCTGGTCGCCGACTACGGGCCGGACGCCGGATCGGCGAACCCGGACCGCGGCCCCGCGGGCACCGTCGAGTGGAACGTCGTGAGCGAGCCGGGCTTCTACGGCTGGCCGTACTGCGCGGGCGCGAACAGCGCCTACCGCGACCACGACTTCGCCACGGGTCAGTCCGGCGCGGCCTACGACTGCGACGGCGGCCCGGTGAACGAGTCGCCGAACAACACCGGCATCACCCAGCTGCCGCCCGCCGTCGAGGCCGAGGTCTGGTACGGGTACGCCGCCAACCCGCTGTTCCCGGAGATCGGCGGCGGTGGCGCCCCGATGGGCGGCCCGGTCTACATCTACGACCCGGCCCTGCAGTCGGACGTGAAGTGGCCGGCCTACTGGGACGGCAAGGCGCTGTTCGGCGAGTGGAACCAGGGACGGATGTACTCGTTCCAGCTCGCGGGCGAGCAGCGTGACGACCTGGTGGACATCAACCGCGTCCTGCCCGGGAAGTTCGACCCGGGGGCGGGCTTCGACCGGCCGATGGACTTCGACTTCGGCCCGGACGGCGCGCTCTACGTCGTGGACTGGGGCTCGGGCTTCGGCGGCAACAACGACAGCTCGGGCGTGTACCGGGTGGACTACGTCCAGGGCGACGCGGGGCCGATCGCCCAGGCGTCGGCCGACGTGACCGACGGCCTGGCGCCGCTGGCCGTCCAGTTCTCCTCCGAGGGCACGCGGCACCCCAGCGGGGAGCCGATCTCGCTCCAGTGGACCTTCGGCGACGGCTCCGAGCCGAGCACCGAGGCGAACCCGAGCCACACCTACACCGAGAACGGCCGCTACACGGCCCAGCTCGTCGCGACCGACGCCGCGGGCAACTCCGGCGTCGCGAACGTGACGATCGTGGTCGGCAACGTCGCCCCGGAGGTGTCGATCACCTTCCCGGAGAACGGCGGCTTCTTCGAGTGGGGCGACCAGGTGCGCTACGAGGTCGAGGTCACCGACCCCGACGGCGAGGTGACCTGTGACGACGTCACCCTGTTCACGTCGCTCGGGCACGAGTCGCACGCCCACCCGTTCGAGGAGCTGAGCGGCTGCTCGGGCGTCATCCAGACCGCCCGCGACGAGGGCCACGGCATCGACGCGAACATCTTCTGGGTGATCGAGGCGTTCTACACCGACGACGGCGGTGCGGCCGGCGTCCCGCTGACCAGGACCGACCTGCAGGTGCTCCAGCCGAAGCTGGTCCAGTCCGAGTTCTTCACGGAGACGGGACGCGCCGACGGCATCGGCGACGGATCCGGTGACCCGGGTGTGCGGGCCGAGGAGACCGGCGACACCGCCGGCGGCGGCCAGAACATCGGGTTCATCGAACCGGGCGACTACTGGGCGCACGAGCCGGTGGGCCTGACGGGCGTCGACTCGATCTCGCTGCGAGCCGCCTCGGAGGTGGGCGGCGGTGAGGTGTCGCTGCGCTGGGACGCCCCGGACGGCCCGGAACTGGGCCGCATCACGGTGCCCGACACCGGTGGCTGGCAGCAGTACACCGACGTCGGGACGGCGCTGAGCAACGTCCCGTCCGGCTCGGGCACGCTCTACTTCGTCCTGCTGTCCGGCGGGATCAACGTCAACTGGATGGAGATCGACGGCCGCGGGGCGAGCGACAACCAGCGGCCGGAGGTCGAGCTGACGGTCGACCCCGTCGCCGGTGACGCCCCTCTGACGGTGACCGCCACCGCGGAGGCCACCGATCCCGACGGGACCGGCCCGCTCACGTACGCGTGGGACGCCGGGCTGGGCGACGGATTCGTCGACGGCACGGCCTCGTTCGAGCACACCTACGACCGGACGGGCACCTACCGGCTCCAGGTCCGGGTGACGGACGAGCGCGGCGCCTATTCCGTGGAGTACGCGACGGTCGAGGTCACCGGCACCACGCCGGAACCGACCCCGTGCCTCTCGGGGCGGTCGGACGACTTCCTCGGTGCCGAGCTCGACCCGGAGCGCTGGACGGTGCTCGACCGCAACCAGGACCTGCAGGTCGCCGACGGGGTCCTGACGATCCCGGCGACGGTCACGGACTTCTACGGCACCGGCAACGTCACCGTGCCGAACATCGTCCTGCAGGACCTGCCGGACGGCCCGTTCACGGCGACCGCCAAGGTGACGATCCCGGCCCACGCGCAGTACCAGCAGGCCGGGCTCGTGATCTACGGCGACGCCGACAACTACGCCAAGATGGTGCTCCAGGGCCGTTCGGCACCCGCCGACGCGGCCACCCGGATCTTCCAGTACATCCGCGAGGAGGCGGGCGCACCCAACGAGGTCGGCGACTCCAACACGGCGGCTCTCGGCGCGGCGTACCCCGACACGGTGTATGTGCGACTGGCCAGCAGCGACGGTGACGACCTCACCGCGTCGTACTCGGCCGACGGCGTGGACTTCACGGCCATGCCGCAGACCAAGTCGCTGGCCGGCATCGAGAACCCGCGGATCGGGCTCGTGGCGCTCGCCGGTACCGGCTCGGCCGCGGAGGTCGTGGACGCCCGGTTCGACTGGTTCCACATCACCCCGGACGACACCGCCGCGGCTCCCGGGCCCGACGACCAGTTCGACGGGGACGCTCTCGACGGCTGCCGCTGGGACGTCGTCCGGGAGGACCCGACGGGCTACCGGGTGACCGGTGGCGCGCTGGAGATCGACACGACGGCCACGGACATCTACACCGGCGACAACACCGGCACGCCGAACATCGTCGTGCAGGACCTGCCCGACGGTGACTGGACCGTGGAGACCCTGGTGGACGGGTCGGACTTCGACCAGCAGTACCAGCAGGGTGGTCTCATCGCGTACGGCGACGACGACAACTACGTCAAGCTCGACGTCGTGACCGACAACGCGCCGGGCAGCGCCGTCACGCAGCGCATCGAGCTGCGTAGCGAGGTCGGCGCCGTGATCCAGGAACCGCAGCCGGGCGCCAGCGGCCTGGACTCGCGCGTGTGGCACCTGCGGCTGTCCAAGGCCGGGAGCACCTTCACCGGCGAGTACAGCGCGGACGGTGAGGAGTGGACGCCCCTCGCCGAACCGGTGACGCACGACGGGCTGCAGGACGCCCGGGTGGGTCTGTTCGCCCTCGGCGGCCCCCAGCAGTCGGCCGCCACCGCGTCGTTCGCCCACTTCCGGCAGGTGGGCGCCACCGAACCGCTCGCGGTGACCGGGACGGTGTCGCCGGCGGAGCCGGACGGCCCTGACGGGCAGTGGCTCGGACCGGTCACGGTGACGGTCGAGACCACCGGCGGAGCGGACGGTGTCCAGGTCTACCGGGAGGTCGACGTCGACGACGGCGGGTGGGTCGAGTACACCGCCCCGCTGGAGATCTCGGCACCGGGTGCCCACACCGTCCAGGTGCGGGCGTCGTCCGGGGACGAGACCGTCACCGGTGACACCCTCACGTTCACCATCGCCGAGCCCGACCTCCTCGAGGCGGAACCCGCGGTCGAGGTGATCCAGCCGACGTGCGCGTACGACAGCTCGGGGGCCGAGGTCGTCACGGGTGGTTCGCTGGTCCCGGCGGACGTGACGGGCGTGAGGTCCTACGTCGTGCGGGAGTGGGTCGACGGCGCCGCCGGCGACCTCGTGACCGACCTGGACGACATGGCCGTGGGGTCCTACCGGATTGCGGCACGGCCGGCCGACGGGTACGCCCTGGTCGGCACGGGCGACTGGAAGGTGCGGAGCAACGGGATCGCCGTGCTCTTCGTGACGCTCGAGCAGCCGGAGTGCCCCGACCCGAACACGCCGGACGTCGTCGTGACGCAGGCGACGTGCGACGCCGGCGGTTCGATCGCACCGGTCGTGCTCCCGGGGGTGCGCGGTTACGAGGTGCACCGCTGGGTCGACGGCAAGCCGAAGGGGAAGGTCCGCGACCTCGCGAACCTCGCCCCGGGTGCGTACCAGGTCGTCGCCACGCCGGCGCGCGGCACCGTCCTGACGCCGACTGGGGACTGGGAACTCGCCAGGACCGGCAAGGCAACCCTCGTCGTGACCATCGAGGAGGAGTGCGACTGAGATACCTGGGGCGTGCGCCGTCCTGACGGCGCACGCCCCGTCAGCCGCCGTCGGCCGCCACCGCGCTGACCCCGGGACCGACCCTGGCCCAGGGTCCCCGGGGTGCGGTGGAAGCCGGCGGCAGGGCCCGGTGACCATCACCGGCCCACCCTCGGCACGGGGCGGACGCGCTCCGGCCCCGTGCCGAGACCCTGCGGGGCGAGAGCCCCCGAGTCGGAGAGGAACGGACATGCGCAAGCTGACACGCCTGGGACCGGCGCTCGCGCTGGCGCTCGGCCTCGCCGCCGGACCGGCCGCCGCCCTTCCGGCGGCGGCCCACGGCGGCGAGATCGACGTCGAGCTCGGCACGGACGGCGGCGGCCGGATCTCCGCGGCCCTGACCTGGGCCGGGGACGGGCATCCCGTCGAGGAGTCGGCCGTCGTGGTCGTCCGGGCGGTCTCCGCCTCCGGCGACGAGGCCGGCCCGGTCACGCTCGTCTCGGCGCCCGAGGGCGTCGGCTGGTATCTCTCGGAGAAGGTGCTGCTCGACGAGGGGCACTGGACCCTGACCGCGCGGGTGAAGGAACCGGGCACGGCGAAGGTCGAGACCGAGGTCGACGTCGTCGCGCCGCCGGAGGCGCCCGACGACGCCGCGCCGGCGGGCTCGGACGAGAGCGGGTCCGGGGACGAGAGGTCCGGGGACGAGAGGTCCGGGGACGACGGGTCCGCGGACGGGAGTTCCGGGCAGGAGGACCCGGGCGAGGACGCCGCCGGTCCGGAGGGAGCCGAGGCGGGACCCGTCGCCGGGGACGGCTCGGCCCAGGCCTCCGGCGAAGCCACGGCCGGCCTTCCTGGCTGGTCGGGATGGGTGCTGGCGGCGCTCGTCGTCGTCGGCGGCGCGGTGACCGCCGTCGTCCTGCGACGGCGTGCCTCCTGACCGCCGGCCCGACGCACGAATCAGACGTACGAAGGAGAGAACGATGACACGACCGATCACCCTGTTCACGGGCCAGTGGGCCGACCTGCCGCTGGAGGAGGTGGCGCGCCTCGCCGCGGGCTGGGGCTACGACGGCCTCGAGATCGCCTGCTGGGGCGATCACCTGGACCCGTGGCGCTGGGACGACGACGAGTACGTGGCCGGGCGCCTCGAGCTCCTGGAGCGGCACGGGCTCAAGGTGTACGCGATCAGCAACCACCTCAAGGGCCAGGCCGTGTGCGACGACCCGATCGACCAGCGGCACCGGGACATCCTGTCCGACGTCGTCTGGGGTGACGGCGATCCCGAGGGCGTGCGGCGGCGCGCGGCCGAGGAGATGAAGCACACGGCCCGGCTCGCGGCGAAGCTCGGCGTCGACACGGTGGTGGGCTTCACGGGTTCGTCGATCTGGAAGTACGTGGCGATGTTCCCGCCGGCCTCGGCCGAGATGATCGAGGCGGGCTACCGCGACTTCGCGGACCGGTGGAACCCGATCCTCGACGTGTTCGACGAGGTGGGGGTGCGGTTCGCGCACGAGGTGCACCCGAGCGAGATCGCGTACGACTACTGGACCACGCGGGCGACGCTGGAGGCGATCGGGCACCGGGCGGCGTTCGGGCTGAACTGGGACCCGTCGCACATGGTGTGGCAGGACCTGGACCCGGTGTCGTTCCTCTGGGACTTCCAGGACCGCATCTACCACGTGGACTGCAAGGACACGAAGAAGCGGATGACCAACGGCCGCAACGGCCGGCTCGGGTCGCACCTGCCGTGGGCGGACCCGCGGCGCGGCTGGGACTTCGTCTCGACCGGGCACGGCGACGTCCCCTGGGAGGACGCGTTCCGCATGCTCAACACCATCGGCTACGCCGGCCCGATCTCGGTGGAGTGGGAGGACGCGGGCATGGACCGGCTGTCCGGCGCCCCCGAGGCCCTGGAGTTCGTGCGCCGCCTCGCGTTCGACGCCCCCACCGCGGCCTTCGACGCGGCGTTCTCGACGAAGTAGGCACGGCCGGAGCCGGCCCCCGGGACCTTCGCGGACAAAGCTGGGCCGGGTTGGTCCCGGGGACGGGTCGGGTCGCGGTCATGGGATCGGCGGGAAACAGCCGGCGGACACGGGGTGGTGGCGGCCGTCACAAGGGACGGTGCGCTCCGGGTACAGCGGGGCCAAAATGCTTGCGGACCAGCGGGGATGCCGTGTGGCGGGGGTCACTGCCCGCGAGTTGGCATGCGGCGTCGGGTGTGTGTAATGTTCTCGACGTCAGCCCGACGGGCAGGCGGACGGACGGGAACCGAGAGGTGAACGTCCGGCCGAGCCGGGGACTGGCGAATCTCCTCCGAGACTCACGGCTCGCGGCCGTCTCAATGTGGACTCTTTGATCGAAAAGATCGCCGAGTTTGCGGGACGGAATGAGTGGTGATAGGTTGAAGAGGTTGCCCCGGATTTGGATTCAGACCAATCGGTCTGAGCACGGGACGGTGTGCGTCGGTTGTTTGAGAACTCAACAGTGTGCTTGATAGTCAATGCCAAATTTATCCTCGTTATGGGGATGTTG
>NZ_BAAANL010000010.1:0-128519 GCF_039529775.1 Myceligenerans crystallogenes | reverse complement strand
GGCGGGCGGCCTGCCCGGCCGGGCGGGCGGCCTGCCCGGCCGGGCGGGCGGCCTGCCCGGCCGGGCGGGCGGCCTGCCCGGCCGGGCGGGCGGCCTTCCCGGAGTCCCCGGTCACGGTTCGCCGTGAGCGGGGACTCCTCGCCGTTCCGGGCGCGGGACGCGGCGGAGCCGCCCGCGCCCGCCGGCCTCAGCCGTCCTTCGTGGTGATCCGGGCGTACGCCAGCGACATGCCGATGACCAGGTAGCTGCCCGCCCGGACCAGCCCCTCGCCCATGCCGCCGAACGCCAGCGGATCCCGGATCAGGTCGGTCAGGCCGAACACCGCCGTCGGCAGCAGGTACGGGTGCATCGGCTCCAGGGCGTCGATCTGCATCAGCACCCCGGAGACGATCAGCCCGGCCAGCACGCTGACCACGACCACCATCGGGTGCTCGGTCGACGCCGAGATCGCCAGCGCGACCGCGCCCACGGCCATCAGGTACAGCGCGGCCCAGCCGACGGCCAGCGCCAGCCGCCACAGGACGTCCCCGAACGTCAGCTGGTCCCCGGACATCGACACCAGGCCGTCCGTCCCGGACAGCGCGAGCCCGGTCAGGAAGCCCGACAGGACCACCAGGCTCGCGGCGACCAGCCCGACGGCGAACACGCCCACCGACTTCACCAGCAGCAGCCGCCCCCGCGACACGGGGGCGAGCAGCCAGCCGCGCAGCGCACCGTGCGACTGCTCTCCGGCCAGCGCGTCGCCCGCCGCCATCGCCACGGTGAGCGGCAGCAGCATCATCAGGAGCGTCATCAGCGACCCGAGCGGCAACGCGAACGCGCTCGTGGCCATCGACGTGAGCAGGGCGGGACCCGGCGACCCGGTGTAGCCCGGCCCGTCCGGCCCGGCGGCCTGCGGCCCGAGCGCGATGTTCAGCGCCACGCCGGTGATCACCGGGATCGCCGTCAGCAGGCCCAGGACGGCCAGCGTCCGCGGGCGCCGGAACACCCAGGCCACCTCCGCGCGCAGCACCCGCCAGAGCGGGGCACGGGTCCGGCCGGCCAGGCCGGCGGGCGCCCAGGAGGGACGCTCCGCCTCGGCCACGTCCGGACCCGCGCCCGCCGTCGCCGGGCCGTCGGTCACGGCGCCCGCAGCCGGGCGCGCACTCGCCGCACTCGCGCTCATCACGCCACCTCCAGATCGTCGCCGAGCTCCCCGACCACGTCGCCGACGTCGTGCGTCAGCCGCGCGAAGACCTCTTCCAGGCCGGTGCGCTCCCGCCGGGCCTCGTCCACGCCGATCCCGGCGCGCACGAGCGTCTCGATCACGGTGGCCGGGGAAGTCGTCGTGGTGTCCACGCGGACGCCGTCGGGCGCGAGCCGGGCGGGGATCCGCCGGTCCCGCAGCGCCTCGACCGCGCGGGCGCCGTCGGGCGTGGACACGAGCAGCGTGGGGCTGCCCGATTCCAGCAGGCCCGCCAGCGGGCCCTGCGCGACGACGACGCCCTCGTTGAGGACGACGACGTGCGTGCAGGTGGCCTCCACCTCGGCCAGGAGGTGCGAGGACACGAGCACCGTCACGCCGCGCGCGTGCAGGTCGGCGATGATGCGGCGGATCTCCAGCGTGCCCGCCGGGTCGAGCCCGTTGGTCGGCTCGTCGAGCACGACGAGCTTGCGGGGGGCCAGCAACGCCGAGGCGAGGCCCAGCCGCTGCTTCATGCCGAGCGAGTACGCCCGGTACCGCTTGTTCGCGGCGCGGGCCAGGCCCACCCGCTCCAGGGCGTCGGACACGGCGGCGTGCAGCCCGCCGCTCGCCAGCAGCGGCTCGGCGGCGGCCTGCCGCAGCAGGTTCTCCCGGCCGGACAGGAACGGGTGGAAGCCCGGCCCCTCGACGAGGGCGCCGACGTGCGGCAGCACCAGATCGGCGTCGTGCGGCATCGGCGCGCCGAGCAGCTCGATCTCGCCCTCCGTGGGCGCCACGAGGCCCAGCAGCATCCGGATCGTCGTGGTCTTGCCGGAGCCGTTCGGCCCCAGCATGCCGACGACGGCGCCCCTCGGGACCTCCAGGTCGACGCCGTCGACCACGGCCGTGCCGCGGTACTCCTTGCGCAGGCCACGCGTGCGCGCCGCGACGGCGGTACCGGTGGCGGAGCCCGCCTCCGGTACCGCCGTCGCGGCGGCGTGCACTGTGGTCACTGCTCGTCCAGCGCGTCGACCAGCACCTGCTGCGGCACCGCGCCGGCCGCGATGCTGCCGTCCTCGGTGAAGATCGCGCCGCCGACGGCGGTCTCGACGTGGAACCCGGTCCCGAAGTCACCGGACACCGGCGAGCCGAGGCCACCCAGCATGCCGCTCATGTCACCACCGCTCATGTCGCGGTTGTCCCCGCGCTCGCCCGCGCCCTCACCCATGAACTCCTCGAGACCCTCGGGCAGGTCCTCCTGCAGGTCCTCGGGGAGGTCCTCCGGCCGCGCCTCCGGCGCCTGGGCGATCAGCACCGCGTCCCAGCCGTCGCCGACGATCTCGGTGCCGGGCAGCTCGCGGGCGAACGAGCCGCCGTCACGCGCGCCCTTCGCGTCGCCGGCGCGCTCGGCGTGCTCCTTCGCCACCTTCTCGGCGGCGTCGGCGTCGAGCTCGCTGACCTCGGCGTCCTGCGGCGGCGTGTACTCGAACAGCTCGGCGTCCTGCTCCCCGACCGAGAACTCGGTGAACTCGAGCGACAGCGCCGGCTCGGTGGTCCCGTTGGCGAACACCTCCAGGCGCAGCGGGATGCGGGTCTCGGAGTCGACCGCGACGGTGACCTCGCGCAGCAGCGTCTTCTCCGAGGCCTTCGGCGTCAGCACCAGCTCGTACGCGGGGCGGCCCGCGACGCGCGCCGTCCCGTCCACCACGATGTCGCTGGACGGGCTGAGCTGCTCGATGACGCCGCTCGCCGCCTGGGACGGGTCGGCCGCGTCCGGCCGGGCGTGGTGCTCCTTCAGCTCCTCCGCGTCGGCCTCGGTCCAGGTCAGGTGCTGGGCCGAGTTCTCCTTCGAGTCGTAGACCCACGCCTCGCTCGTGTTCTTGACGATCACCAGCTCGGAGTCCACCCGCTCGACCTGGACGCGGCCGCTCTCCGCGCCGTCATGGAACACGCGCACCGCCTCGATGTCGAGCACGTCGCTCATGCCGGGGATCGTGGGCAGCCCGAGCTCGTTCCGTACCTCGGCCCGGCCCTGGAACGCCAGGGGCTCGGCCTCGAGCGTGGAGGCGACCAGCTCCTCCGCGCTGATCTCGGGCAGCACCGGCGCGTCGTCGGCGCCGGCCGGCATCGTCGTCAGGGCCAGTCCCGTCACGCCCACGGCGATCCCGGACCCGGCGGCGATCAGGGCTTTCGTCTTGGCATTCATCTCGCGCTCCTCGTTCACCCTCAAGTGTGCTTCGTCTGTCTGACATCCCCAACCCTCTCGCGCGGCCCCTGAGACCTTCCTGAGACGCCGCGGCCGGCTGAGATCACGCTGAGAGCGCTGGTGGGAACGTCTCCGCGGAGCAGATGCGTACGGCATGCTGGCAGGCATGAGACCGCAGATCCTCGTCGTGGACGACGAGCCGGGCGTCCGCAAGGCGCTGGACCGCGGGCTGCGCGGCGAGGGCATGGACGTCACCACCGCCGCCGACGGGCCCGCGGCGCTGCGCCTGGCGCGCACCGGGTCGTTCGACGCGATCCTGCTCGACATCATGATCCCGGGCCTGTCCGGCTACCGGGTGCTGGAGGAGCTGAGAGCGCTCGGCAACACGACGCCGGTGCTGCTGGTCTCGGCGAAGGACGGCGAGATCGACCAGGCGGACGGGCTGGACCTCGGCGCCGACGGCTACGTGGTCAAGCCGTTCTCCTTCGTGGTGCTCGTCGCCCAGCTCCGCGCGACGCTGCGCCGCGCCGCGGCGGGTACCGCCCCGCGCGGCCCGATCCGCGTCGCGGGGCTCACGATCGACCGCGGCACGCGCACGGTGCGGTACGACGACGCCGAGATCCCCCTCAGCCCGCGCGAGTACCGCCTCCTGGTCACCCTGGCCTCCCGCGCCGGAACGGTCTGGACGAAGCAGGAGCTGCTGACGGAGGTCTGGGGCGACGAGCAGGCCGCGACCCGCAACGCCGTCGAGGTCTACGTCGGCTACCTGCGCCGCAAGCTGTCCGAGGCCGGTGCCGCCGGGCTGGTGCGGACGGTACGCGGGCACGGGTACCAGCTCGGGGACGCACGGTAGTGGACATGTCGTTGCGCCTGCGGATCACGCTGCAGGCCGGTGCGGTCACCCTCGTCTGCCTGCTCGGCCTGGCCTGGGCCGCGAGCCAGGGCCTCGGGCTGCTCCTGACCAACGCGCGGGACACCGAGATGGGCATCGTGCTGGACGCCGCGGCGTCCGACGTCATCGCCGGGCGGACCCCCGTCGCGCCCGACGGGCTGGAGGTCCGGGTGCTCGACACGGCGGGCGCCGTCGTCGTCGACGAGAACGACGGCGACGCCGACGCTCCGGGCACCGACCCCGACCTGACCCCCGAGCAGGTCCGCACGCTCAAGGCGGGCATCCCCACGACGACCGGCGGCGCGCAGCCCGTGCGCTGGCACGGCACCGTCGTCACCGCGCCCGACGGCAGCCAGCGGCTCGTCGTCGCCGGGACGAGCCTGGTCGGGCAGCGCGCGGCCGAGCTGTCGGGGGCGCGCTGGCTGCTGGTCACGGCCCTCGCCGGGGCGGCGGTGGCGGGGGTGGCGATCTGGTTCGCCGTCGGCTCGGCGCTGCGGCCGGTCGCGCGGATGCGGCAGTCGGTCCGGCGGCTCGCGCCCGGGACCCGGGTCGAGGTGCCGGACGCGACCGCGCGCGAGCTGCGGGCGCTGGCCGACGACTTCAACGTGCTGCTGGACCGCGCGGACGCCACGACCGAGCGCCTCCGCCGGTTCACGGGCGACGCCGCCCACGAGCTCCGCTCCCCCGTGACGTCGATCCGGCTGCAGTCGGAGGTCGCCGTCGCGAACCCGGACCCGGAGATCTCCCAGGAGGTGCACGAGGACGTCCTCGCGGACGCGGTGCGCCTGTCCGCGCTGCTCGACGGGCTGCTCGCGCTGGCCCGGTCGGACGCCGGGGAGCTGCCGCCGTCGGACGACGTCGACCTGGTCGGCGAGGCCCGCGCGGCCGTGACCCGGGCGCGGGCGGCACTGGGCGCGGAACCCTCCGTCCAGCTCACGGTCAACGCGATGGCCTCGGAGGCGTGGGCGTCCGCGGCGCACACCGAGATCGAGCTCGTGCTCGACAACCTGCTGCGCAACGCGTCCCGGTACACCCGCACGCGCATCGTCGTCTCGGTGCTCGCCGGGCAGTCCAGCGTCCGCGTCCTGGTCGACGACGACGGCGCGGGCGTGCCCCGGGAGCACCGGGCGAAGATCTTCGACCGCTTCTACCGGGTGGCCGACGACCGCTCCCGGACCTCCGGCGGCGCGGGACTGGGCCTGGCCCTCGTCGCCGCCCTCGTCGGGCGGCGCGGCGGCCGCGTCACGGTCGGCGACTCCCCGGAGGGCGGAGCCCGCTTCACGGCGATCTGGCCCCGCGCGCACTGAGGCGGGGCGTCAGGCCGGCGCCGGCATCTTCTCCGTGAGCCGGCCGTCCTGGAGGTGCAGCACCCGGTCCGCGAGCGCCATCAGGGTCGGGTCGTGCGTGGCGACGAGCGCCGTCGTGCCCTCCTGCTCGACGACGCCGCGCAGCAGGGCCATGACCGCCGTCCCGGTCTCGGAGTCGAGCTGCCCGGTGGGTTCGTCCGCGACGAGCAGCTGCGGTGACACCGCCAGCGCACGGGCGATGGCGACCCGCTGCTGCTGCCCGCCGGACATCTCCCCGGGCCGTTGTTCGGTGTGATCGCCCAGCCCGACCAGGTCGAGCAGCATCCGCACCCGCGCCTCCCGCTCGGGCACGGGCGTGCCGCGCAGCCGCAGGGGCACGCCGACGTTCTCGGCCGCGGACAGCGTCGGCAGCAGCCCGAAGGACTGGAACACGAAGGAGACGACGTCGCGCCGCAGCGCGTCCAGCCCGCGTTCGTCCAGCGCGGACACCTCGCGGCCCGCGACCTCGATCCGCCCCTCGTCCGGCCGGTCGAGCCCGCCGACGAGGTTGAGCAGGGTCGTCTTGCCCGATCCCGACCGCCCGACGACGGCGACCAGCTCCCCGGCCCGCGCCTCGAACGACACCCCGGCCAGGGCGCGCACCGCCGTCGGCCCGCGACCGTGCGTGCGGCTGACCGCGTCCACTCTGACGAGCGGTTCCATCAGTTCTCCCTCCCGGAGCGAACGGTGATCTGGTGCTCCTCGAGCGCCAGGCGCACCCGGCCCACGAGGTCCAGCGCCGCGCGGTACTCGCGCGGGAGCTGGACGCGCCCGGCCCGGTCGAGCACGGCGAACTCCTCCGCCACGGTGTGCTCGGTGCCGTCGTCCCGGGTGCGGGTGCTGCGCACCACCTCCGAGCTGGTCCGCCCGTCGCGGATGGCCACGGTGCGGCGCACGTGCTCGCTGACGCCCGGATCGTGCGTGACGACGACGATCGTGGTGCCGAGCTCCGCGTTGGCGGTCCGCAGCGCGGCGAGCACCTCGGCCGACGTCGTGGTGTCGAGCTCGCCCGTGGGCTCGTCCGCGAGCAGCAGCTCGGGCCCGTTCGCCAGCCCGACGGCGATCGCGACCCGCTGCTGCTGCCCGCCGGACAGCTGCCCGGGCCGGCGGTCGGCGCACTCCTCGATCCCGAGCATCGCCAGCAGTTCCCGCGTCCGCGCGGCCCGCGCGGCCCGCGGCACGCCCGCGACCGCCTGCGGGAAGTCCACGTTCTGCGCGGCGGTCAGGTAGGGCAGCAGGTTCCGGGTCGCCTGCTGCCAGACGAACCCCACGGTCTCGCGCCGGTAGGTGACCCGCTGGGCCCGCGTCATCGCGGTCAGGTCCCAGGACCCGACGCGCACGCGCCCGGCGGTGGGCGTGTCGAGCCCGGACAGGATGCCGAGCAGCGTCGACTTCCCGGAGCCCGACGCGCCCACCACGGCCACGACCTCCCGCGGCTCCACCCGCAGGTCGAGGCCCTGCAGGGCCTGCACCTCGATCCCCTCGGCCTGGTAGATGCGCACCAGGCTCTCGCACTCCACGAGCGCCCGGTCCGCCGGCTCGCGCCCCGCCGGGGCCCCGGCTTCCTCCGGGTCCCGCCGGGTCATCGTCGTCGTCTCGCTCATGTCCGCCTCCTCGTCGTCGGCCCCGGACCACCCGGCCCCGGATCGCCCGGCCGCCCCGGACCACCCGGCGCCACCGCCTCCCTCACCATCCGCGCAGCACCTCCCCGATCCGCACGTGCCGCCGGGACCGCGCCTCCAGGGCGACCGCCGTGACCAGCCCGGCCGCCGTCGTGACGGCCACGAGCGCGAAGGGCCACCACGGCAGGACCAGATCGGGCGGGCCGCCGCCGGTGAGCAGCCCCAGGTCCTGCGCCCCGGTCAGCCCGACCGCCACCACGACCCCCGACGCCGTCCCCGCCGCCAGCGCGACCGCCAGCACCGGCGACAGCTCCGCCAGCGCGAGCGCCCGCCCCGAGGCCCGGGGCAGGCCCAGGGTCCGCAGCACCGCGAGCGCCCGGGTCCGCCCGGCGGCGGTGGCGAGCACGGTGAGCGCCACGGCCGTGACGCCGAGGGCGGTGAACAGCCCCGCGGACACCAGGTAGAGCGCCACGAGCCCGCCCGCGAGCGGGTCGTCGCGCAGCGCGGCGGCCGCGCCGTCGCGCGTCGTGACGACGGCCGACGACGACGGGCTCCCGGAAGCTTCGGCATGCAGTTCCCCGGCGAACTCCGTCGCGCCGGGTCCGTCGAGCCACACCACGTCCACCGGCAGCTCGGCGGCGTCCGGGCCGAGCGACGCGGTGAGTGCCGCGCGGTCGACCACGACCGTGGGCTCCGCCGGGATCTCGGGGCCCCAGTACGGGCCGGTCCCGGCGACGTCGAGCGTGCCCGCCACGGTGAGCGGGACCGAGGAATCCAGGACCCAGACGTCCGGGTCGACGAGTTCGGCCGCGGTGACCAGGCCGGGGTGCAGGAGGGCCGGCACCGGGTCCCCGGCGGCGACCTCCGGGCCGCCGGCCAGCGCGCGGAACTGCGGGAAGGCCGCCGCGTCCACGGCGAACAGCGTGGCCTTGAGCCCGCTCCCCCCGGCGAAGGTGCGTTCCGCCAGGACCGTCCCGGCCGCGGTGGTCACGCCGGGCGCCCCGGCGAGGGCCCGGCCGGCGAGCCCGGCGTCGTCCCCGGGCACGACCCGTGCCTGAGCGCCGACGGAGGTGCCGGCCGCGTTCTCCTGGCCGTCCCGCACGGTCGTCGCGGCGGCGGCGCACGACACGGTGAGCGCCGCGGTGATCGTCAGCGCGAGCACGGGAGCCGCGGCGGCCGTGCGCTCCTGCTCCTGGCGGCTCCCGGCACCGGACCACGCGGCCCGCGACGCCGCGACGAGCGGCACCTGCCCGCGCCCCCCCGCGGCGCTCCGGGCGGCCGCCCGGAGCGCCGCGGCGACGGACCGCAGCACGAGCACCGTGCACGCCCCGGCCAGCAGGATCGGCGCGGCGGCCACCAGCAGGTCGCCGCCGGGCACGATGCCGCGGCGCAGCGCGGCCGCCACCGCCCCCGAGGCCAGCGCGACGACGGTGAGCTCCGCCGCCAGCCGCCACCCGCGGCGCAGCCGCGCGCCGCGCTCCCGGTCGCGCCGGTTCGCGGCGACGCGCCGCCCGGTCCACGACGACGCCGCCACCCCGGCCGAGAGCACCACCGGCGCTCCCGCCGCGACGGCGAGCACGAGCGCCGCGGGCACGACGCCGGTGCCCCACGGCGGCCCGCCCGCCGGAAGGGTCGCGCCGCACGCCACCACGCCCGCGAGCAGGGCGACCGGAACCGACTCCGCGCCCGCCCGCAGCGCCACCGACGGCACGGACGCCCCGCGCGCGCGCTCCAGCTCCAGGGCCCCGCGACGCCGCGCGACCAGCAGGTTCGCGGCCAGGAACAGCACCAGCCCGCAGGCAGCGACGAGCCCGGTCAGCACCGTCAGGGCCTGACCCCGGGCGACCGCGAGGCGGGCGTCGTACGCGTCGAGGACGGCGAGCAGGTTCGCGGGTCCCGCCACGAACCGGGTCAGGTTCGTGGTGGCGTCGGCCTGGAGCTGCACGGGATCCTCGTCGGCCCGCACGAGATCCTGCCGCAGCGCGCCGAGCGCGCTCGCCCGGAACTCCGCGGGATCCACGGGGAACCGCGTGCTCACCGAGAGCGAGCGCTGGAGTTGCTCCGGTCCCGGTTCCGGCAGGTCGAGCAGCGCGAGGGCCGATGCCGTGGAGATCAGCGCGGAGACCGGCCGGCCCAGGGCACCGCCCTCTCCCGGGGCGAAGGCGTCCGGGACGTCGGTCCACCCGGGGTCCCCGGCGTCCGCGGGCCGGAACACACCGGACACCCGGGCGGTCAGCCCGCCGCCCGGCAGCTCGAACGTGTCGCCCGCCCGCAGTCCCATGGCGCCGGCCACCGCCGCGGAGAGACCCACGTCGAGGGGTGCCCCGCGCTTCCCCGCGAACGCGCCCGGCGCCTCGCCCTCGGTCCAGGTCACGTCCGCGCCCCCGGCGTGGACGAGCCGCACGGCAAAGGCCCCCTCGGAAGTCCGCGCGGACTCCGGGTCGAAGGCCAGGACGGTGACGGGTTCCGCGGTCACGGCGCGGACGCTCGGAGGCAGCACGTCGTGCGACGCCGCGGTGGCGCCCGGAACGTACGAGTCGCCGGTGTAGCGGAACCTCCGCAGGTCGTGCGCCCCCTGGTGGGTCACGACGACGTCCGCGGCGGTCCCTGCCTGGGTCACCGCGGCCCGCAGCCCGTCGTCCGCCGCCCGGGTCAGCGCCAGCGGCGCGGCGACGGCCCCGGCGGCGAGCGCCGCCGCGAGCGCGCCGTAGGCCAGCACGAACGCGGCGTCCCGCCGGGCCCGGCGCCCGGCGGCGCCGATCCCCTGCACGGTGGTGCGCAGCAGGTACGCGGGGCGGTTCATCGGTCGGCTCCCATCCGCAGGAGGTCCGACGACGCCCGCCGCACCCTGGCCCTCGCCGTGGCCGCGGTCACGGCCGTGGTGACCAGCAGGGCCACGGCGCCCAGCAACGCGAGCGCCGGCCACGGCACCTGCAGGACGGCCTCGGGCACCGGCTTCCCGCCGCCGGGCCCGACCGCGAGCACCGGCGCCAGCAGCACCGCCACCAGGCCGCCCGCCGTCGCCCCGCCGACGAACGCGGCGGCCAGGAGGATCCCCTGCTCGGCGAGCACGGCACGCACGAGCTTCCCGCGCGGCACGCCGAGCGCCTGCAGCCGCGCGAGCTCCAGCCGCCGCAGCGCCAGCCCGGTGGCCACGCTGCTGGCCGTCCCGGCCCCGGCGAGCACGATCGCCGCGCCGGTCAGGAGCCAGAGCGCGGCGTGCAGCCCCACCCGGTCGGGACCTTCGAGCAGCGCGGCACGCTTGGCGGCCAGGGTCCGCAGCACGCCGGTGTCCTCCGCGGCCGCGGTGAACGCGGCCACCTCGCGGGCGTCGTCGCCGGGCACCGATCCCCACCAGGCGTCGGGCGCCCGGGCCGCACGGCCGGCCGCCAGCTCCGCCGCCTGCAGCGCCGAGCGGTCCGCGAGCATGCCCTGCCCGGACTCCCCCGGCAGATGCCCGACGACGCCCGCCACCTCGAGGTGGACGAACGGCACGTCCGTCCGCAGGACGTCACCGGGGCCGACCTCGGCCGCCGTCGCCAGGGCCTGGTTGACGACGACCGGGAGCGGGTTCTTCTCGGACGTCCCCGGGCCGCTCAGGACGTCGCCGTGCGCCGCTCCCGGGGCGGCCACGAGGCCGATGCTCCCGAGGGCGAGGGCCACGGGATCGACGTCCTGGGTCAGGGTCAGGCCGCCCTGATCCACCTCGGCGATCACCGGCGCCGGGCTGCTGCTCCCGGTGCCCGGACCGACCACCGCGCCGCCCGCCGGCGGCAGGGAGCTCGCCGCCCACCGCCGGCCGAGGCCGATCTCGGTGCGGTCGCCCGCCGCGTCGGTCGCCAGCAGGTCCGTGACGGTGATCCGCAGGGGTGGGACGTCGCCGGACCCGATCAGCTCCATGGGATCGGTCAGCTCCGGCGCGACGGCCTGGACGACGATGCCCACGATGCGCACGCCCGGACCGGCGGGACCGTCGTCGCGCAGCGCGATCTCCTGGGGATCCCCCGGCGCTCGCGCGAGCAGGTACTGGCCGCGGACGCCGTCGGCGTCCTCCAGCACGACGCCGACCTGCACCTGGAGGTCGACGGGAGCGTCCATGCGGGCCTCGACGCGCGCGGAGAGCCGTTCCGTCCCGGCGGGGACCGGGACGCCGGCCGCCGGCCCGGACGGGGCAGCGAGGACGGCATGGATCTCAGGCCAGGTCCCGGCTCCCGCCAGTCCCGCCCCGGGCGTGACCCGCCCGCGCAGGACGGCCGGGTCGTCGACGGCGAGGAGCCGGGACGACAGGCGGGCGTCGTCGTGGACGGGGCCGACCGGCACGATCCGGTCGGTGACCGGCGTGAACCCCCCGCCCCCGGGCGCGGGCACGGCCGCGGCGCGCTCGGACGCGTCCAGCGGCGAGCCGGGGACGTCCGTCAGCCGGGCGTCCGCGCCCAGGGCGAGCGTGGCCTGGTCGATCTGCGACGCGCGCCAGGTCGCCAGCGTCACCTGGGCGAACGTGCCGCCCGCGAGCGCGAGGGTCACCAGCAGGGCGGTCCCGGCCGCGCGTTCCGGGCGCCGCCCGGTCTCCCAGGCGGCGAGCGGGACGGTGAGGAACCGCGATCTGGCGGCGGCGCCGTCGGACAGCCGGGCGAGGAACGGCAGCACCCGGGTCACGAGCAGCGCGCCGGACAGGATCAGCAGCGCGGGCGCGGCGACCAGCACCGGATCGGTCCCGCCGCCGGCCGACGCCGGGCCGTACCGCGTGAGCTGCCAGGCGGAGACCATGCCCAGCACGAGCACCGCGGCCGTCCCGCCCGACCGGACGAGCACCGCCCGGAACGTCGTCGCCCCGGGCCGGGCCACCCGCACGTCGTCGTCGACGTCGACGGCCCGCAGCACCGGGACCACCAGCAGGGCCGCGAACAGGACGGCGCTCACGGCGCACGTCCACCACAGCGCGGGCGTGGTCACGACCCCGGCGAGGGACGGGACGGCCGCGGCACCGCCGGCCGTCACCTCCGCCAGCCCCGCCACCAGCAGGGCGGCGAGCGCCGGGGCGACGCACGCCGCCACCACCGCGACGACCGCCGCCTCGCCCGCGGCGGCCGCGAGCAGCTGGCGGCGGGACGCCCCGCGCGCCGCCATCAGCGTGAGCCCGGTGCCGCGCTGCTCGGCCAGCAGGCGCGCGGCGAGCAGCAGCGCGGCGCCGCTGACCAGCACCAGGGCGAGGCCTACGACGACGATCCCGGTCCGGGTCACCGCGAGGCCGGCCGCGACGCCCGCCAGGGTGTCGTCGAGCGACGTCGTGAGCCGGGCGGAACGGGCCACGTCCTCGGTGGCGCCCTCGAGCACGGCCTGCCCGTGGCCCAGCCGGTCCTGGAGGGCCGCGGCCCCGGCCTGGTCCAGGCCCGTCAGGCCGCCGGGCCCGTCCAGGCCGGGCGCGACGGAGACCCGCGCGTCGGACGCGGGCACGACGCCGTCGAGCAGCACGGCCTCCGGGACGAGCAGCGGCCCCCAGATCCGGACCGTCGTGAAGCCGAAGGACTCCGGCAGCGGGAAGGCCGGGTCGAAGCCGGTGCCGTCGAGCAGGTCCTGCCGCCAGGCCGACGGCGGGCCCGAGATCTCGTACACGCCGGCGACCTCGACGGTCACCTCGCTGCGGTCGTTGCTGCCGGAGAACTCGAACCGGTCGCCCACCGTCCAGCCGAGGTCGGCGGCCGCCGCGGCCGGGATCGCGACCGGGACCACCGCACCGCCGGCCCGGGCGTCCCGCTCCGGGATCGATCCCGCCACGACGCGGACCAGGTCCGGGTCCGGGACGGTGGCGAGGTAGGTGGCCGGGCGGGCGGCGTCGTCGGACATCAGCATCGCCCCGGTGGTGGGCCAGACCGACGTCGTCGGCGCCGTCGTGCCCGCCAGGCCGGACAGGGTCGCGGCGGCGGTGTCGACGGCGACCCGCGCGTCGCCCGGGGAGTTCAGGTACCCGTCGAGCGCCAGGTCGGCGTGGAGGACGACGTCGTCCGGCTGCGCCTGGACCAGGGTCGCGCCCAGCGCACGGTCCTGGGCGGCCGTGAGCAGCACCGCCAGCGAGCCCAGCACCGAGCAGGCGGCGACGGTCAGCGCGGTCATGACGGCGAGGACGCCGGCCTCGGCCGTGCCACGGCGGAGGACGAGTTGCAGCCAGCTCACTGGGCTCCCTGGAAGTTCGAGGTGCGCCGACCGTACCGGGCGTGTGGAAGCGTTTCCACACCGGTCGGCCCGCCGTTACAAGTTCGTAAGAACCCTCGCCCCGACAACGTTTTCCGGGCTTGACCTGGCACCTCATGCGCCGCAGACTACGGGTGTTAGCGTTCACATTCTCTCAAGGAGGAGAGATGACTGATGCCTCCAGGCTCGTCCGCGCCCGCGCGGTACGCCGGATCCTCGGCGCGTTCGCCGTCGCCGTCAGCCTCGTCACGCTCGGCACGACGCCCGCGAGCGCCCAGTTCGTCGATGTGCCCAACCCGCTCGTGAAGCAGCGGGCCGACACGGCGATCTACCGGCACACCGACGGCTACTACTACATGACCGCGTCCGTCCCGGACTACAAGCGCGTCGAGGTGCGGCGCTCCCGCACGCTCGCCGGGCTCGGCACGGCCGCGCCCGTCACCGCGTTCACTGCTCCGTCGGACGGCGCGCTGTCCGGGTGGATCTGGGCGCCGGACATCCAGTACGTCGACGGCGCCTGGTACCTGTACTTCTCGGCGTCGCCCAGCACGGCCAACTTCGCGCAGCGGCTGTACTGGATGCGCAACACGTCCGCCGACCCGACCACCGGCTCCTGGAGCGCGCCCGCCCGCCTGAACACCGGATGGGACTCGTTCCAGCTCGACCCGGCGTCGTTCACCCACAACGGGACGCGCTACTTCGCGTGGGCGCAGGACAGCCCGAGCACGAATTACAACAGCCACATGTACCTGGCGCGCATGACGTCGCCGACCACCATCGACACGGCGTCGGCGATCGAGATCGCGCGGCCCACCCACGCCTGGGAGATGGAGGGCGTGGCGGGCGTGGTCGAGGGCCCGTCGCCGATCGTGAAGAACGGGCGCGTGATCATCGCGTACTCGGCATCGGCCACCGACTCGCGGTACAAGCTGGGGTACGTGTGGGCGTCGTCGTCGGCGAACCTGCTGAACCCCGCCTCGTGGACCAAGAGGTCCACGCCGGTCTTCCAGACCGCGAACGGCGTGTACGGGCCGGGGCACGGCAGCTTCACGGTGGCCGAGGACGGCACCACGGACATGCTGATCTACCACGCCCGCGACTACGCCACGCCGAACCCGGACCCCCTGACGGACCCGAACCGGCACACCCGCGCCCAGCAGCTGTACTGGGACGACGCCGGCCTCCCGTTCTTCGGCCAGCCGCAGGAGACGGGCTCCGGGCAGCCGGGCATCCGCGGGCGGCACAGCGACAAGTGCGTCGACGACTACGACTGGAACACGGCCGACGGCGCCCTGGTGAAGCTGTACTCCTGCAACAGCTACGCCGTGCAGAAGTGGGAGTTCACCTCCACGGGCGGGTTCTACCGGATCAAGAACCTGCACGCGGGCAAGTGCCTCGACCACTTCGGCGGCTCGACGGCGCTGAACTCCGACGTCGGCCTGTGGACCTGCAACGGCGGGACCAACCAGGACTGGTCCGTCGTCGACCGCGGCAACGGCTGGTTCGCCCTGCGCAACCGGGCGAGCGGCCTCTGCCTCGACAACTACGAGTGGGGTACCGCCGAGGGCGCGCGGCTGTCCATGTACACGTGCAACACGGCCACGGCCCAGCACTTCCGGCGCGGTTAGGGCGTCGCCGGGGGTCGTGGCCGACAGCGTCGTCGTCGGCCACGACCCTCCGCGTGCCGGAACCCTGCCTTCCGCGAGAACACCACACCGGGAACGACCTGAGACACGAAGGAGTGTGCTCGATGTCCCTCACCATCCGCGTACGACGGACGGCCGCCTCGCTGGCCGCCATGATCGCCGCGCTCGTCCTGCTGGCCACGGGCCTGACCGTGGCGACCGCCGGGCGCGCCGCCGCGCTCGACCCGTTCACGGGCTATCTCATGGCCCACTTCACCGGCGAGCACGCCACCGGGGAGCAGATCTACCTCGCCCACAGCACCGACGGGCTGAACTGGACCGACCTGAGCGACGGCGCCCCGGTGCTCGTCTCGAACCTCGGCACGAAGGGCGTGCGCGACCCCGCGATCGTGCGCTCCCCGGCGGGCGACAGGTACTGGATCATCGCGACCGACCTGCGGATCGCGAACGGGACCTCCTGGAGCGACGCCGCCAACAACGGGTCGAGGTCGCTGGTCGTGTGGGAGTCCACGGACCTCGTGAACTGGTCCGAGCCGCGGCTCGTGGACGTGGCGAGCGGGATCTCCGGCGCGGGGAACGCGTGGGCGCCCGAGGCGATCTACAACCCCGCCACCGGTGACTACGTCGTGTACTGGGCCACCAACGCGACCGTGGACGGCGTGAAGAAGCACCGCGTGTACTACTCGCGGACCAGTGACTTCCGCACGTTCACCTCGCCCCAGCTCTACATCAACCGGGGCAGCGGCACGCAGGGCATCATCGACACGCAGATCGTCGAGGTGCCGAACGGCACGGGCGGCTACCGGTACTACCGGGCCTCGGCCGACGGGCAGATCACGATCGAGGGCAGCAACTCGATCCTGGGCGGCTGGACGCGGATCGGCGACCTGTCGCACATGGGCATCACCAACGGCACGGGCGGCGGGAACGTCGTGGAGGGGCCGATGTGGATGCCGTTCAACAACGGATCCTCCTGGGGCCTGTGGCTCGACCAGTACGCGACCGGCCGCGGGTACATGCCGCTGCGCAGCTCGAACCTCGGCAGCACGCAGAACTTCCAGACCGTCAGCGGGTACGCCCTGGGCGGGACGAAGAAGCGGCACGGGTCGATCCTGCAGCTCACGGCGGCGGAGTCCGGCCGGGTGCTGGCGAAGTGGCCGAGCCGCGCCGTGCAGCGGATCCAGTCGTACAACTTCCAGGACCGGTACGTGCGGCACAGCAACTTCGAGGCGCGCATCGACGCGAACGTGTCGCCGGTGCAGGACTCGCAGTGGCGGGTCGTGCCGGGGCTGGCGGGCAGCGGCACGGTGTCGTTCATGTCGGTGAACTACCCGGGCTACTACCTGCGGCACTGGGACTACGACGTCGACCTGGAGCGCTACGACGGGTCGGCCACGTTCCGCGCCGACGCGAGCTTCACGCCCGTGGCGGGGCTCGCGTCCTCGTCGTGGACCTCGTACCGGTCCTTCAACTACCCGGACCGCTACCTGCGCCACTACGGCTACCTGCTCCGCGTCGACCCGGTGAGCACCGCCACCGAACGCGCCGACGCGACCTTCCGCGCGGTCGGCTGAGCGGAACCAGGCGCGGGTCAGGGGGCCGGCTCGACCGGATCTCCCGCCGGCGAATCTCCCGCCGGCGGGAGGTCCCCCGGCGGGAGATCCGCGGGGAGGTCGTCCGGGAGGTCGTCGGCGGCGAGGAACTCCTCGACGGCCAGCAGGTGCGCGCCCATCCGGATGCGCGCGACGTCGGGGTCGTGACGCGCGATCGCGGCCAGGATCGCGCGATGCTCCGCATGGCTGCGCTCGTCGGCGCCCTGCTCGTGCATCGCGCGCCACATCCGGCCCCGCACGGTCCTGCTCGCGAGCGCCTCGATCAGCGCCTCGAGGACGGGGTTGCCGGACGCGCGCGCGATGATGCGGTGGAACTCGACGTCGATCTCGATGTGGCGCCGGTGGTCGCCCGCGCCGCCGGCGGCCGCGCCCTCCTCGAAACGACGCAGGACGGCGTCGGCCTGCCGGAGGGCGGCGTCGTCGATGCGGACGGCGGCGGCGCCGGCGGCCTCGACCTCCAGCACGCGGCGCACGTGCTGGAGCCGCCGCCCGCCGTCCGCGCTCTGCAGGTCGACGACGAAGCTGACCGGCGCGAGCAGCAGGCGGGCGTCCAGCGAGGTCACGTACGTGCCGGCGCCCTGTCGCGTCTCCAGGATGCCCATCGCGACCAGGGCGCGGACGCCCTCACGCAGCGAGCCGCGGCTGACGCCGAGGCGTGCCGCCAGGTCCTTCTCGACCGGGAGGCGCGAGCGCGGGCCGAGCTCGCCGCTCAGGAGCATCCGCTTGATCCCGTGGACGACGGCCTCGGACTGCGACAGCACGCCGTCCGGGGCGTCGTCGTGGCGTGTCGGCATCGGCGTGTCCACCGGGTGATCATAACCAGGGGTCCTGTCGCCGCTTCAGGCCGATACCCTGCTGCGATGACGGCAGCCTCCGCCCCGTTCCCGCTGCCCGGCCCGTGGGGGCTCGGGACGGCGCAGCTCGGCAACCTGTACCGGGCGACCACCCCCGAGAACGCGGCCTGGGTCGTGGACGCGGCGTGGGCGGCCGGGGTGCGCTGGTTCGACACGGCACCCCACTACGGGCTCGGGCTCTCGGAGCAGCGGGCCGGGGCGGCGCTGCGCGGGCGCCCGCGCGACGAGTTCGTCCTGTCGACCAAGGTGGGCAGGCTGCTGGTGCCGAACCCGGGGCACGAGGGCGAGCAGGACGCCAGCTTCGCCGTGCCCGCCACGACCCGGCGCGAGTGGGACTTCAGCCGCGACGGCGTGCGCCGCTCGATCGACGAGAGCCTGGCGCGCCTCGGGCTGGACCGGATCGACGTCGTGTACGTGCACGATCCCGACGACTTCGGCGACCAGGTGCTCGCCGAGGCCCTGCCCGCGCTGATCGAGCTGCGCGGGCAGGGCGTGGTGCGGGCGGTCGGCGTGGGGATGAACCAGTCGGCGCTGCCGGCGCGGTTCGTCGCGGAGAGCGACCTCGACCTCGTCATGCTGGCGGGGCGCTACACCCTCCTGGAGCAGGGCGCCCTGGACGATCTGCTGCCCCTCGCGCTGGAGCGCGGCGTCGGCGTCGTCGCGGCCGGCGCGTACAACTCGGGGCTGCTGGCCCGGGACCGGCCGGCGGCGGACGCGCGGTACGACTACGCGCCCGCCCCGGCCGGCGCCGTGGCCCGGGCGCACCGGCTCGCCGACGTCTGCGAGGCGCACGGCGTGCCGCTGCCCACCGCGGCCCTCGCGTTCCCGCTGCGGCACCCGGCGGTGGTCTCGGTCGCGGTCGGGTGCGAGACGCCGGAGCAGGTCACCCAGACCGCCGAGCGGCTGGCCACCCCGATCCCGGAGGGCCTCTGGTCCGACCTCGCCGCCGAGGGCCTGGTGCGCGACTGACCCGCGCCACTACGTCCTCGCGCGGAGCTCGTCGACGGTCACCGCTCCGGCCGTCGCGCCGCCGTCGGCGGCGTTGACGAAGACGCTGAACTGGGTGACCTTCGCGAGCGTCGCCGCGTCGAGCCGCCGGTCCGCGTGCGCGGTGTCCCACGGAGCGGGACGCCAGTCGGCGAACGGGACGGCCGCGAGGTACGGCTGGTCACCCGCCAGCGACGGGTACGCCTCGAAGGCCACCCCGTCGGCGACGAGCTGCAGCACGAGCCGGTTGTTCGAGGCGTCCGGGTCGATCCAGGCCTCGAACTCGCGGAACGCCGACCAGTCGCCGGCGATCCGGCGCCCGGCGCCCGTGTAGCTCTGCGTCGCGAACGAGTAGCTCATGCGCATCGCGGCCGTACCGCCACCGACCGCCCCGCCCTCCGCCGCGCGGAGGACCTCGAGGGTGTTGCTGTTCTGCGGCGCCCAGGTCGAGCGCAGCATCGCGTCGTCGCCGTAGCCCTCGAAGTCGTCGACGACGCCCGGGGGAAGCTGCGGCTCCGGTCCCAGCACGACGGTCGAGGCGGTCGAGGCGAGCTGGTCGCCTCCCGAGTGGACGGCGAGCGTCAGGTCACGCCGGGAGTTGTCGAGCTCCGCGGCCGGGACGTCCCAGGTCCCGGTCCACCACAGCTCACCGGGGCCGGGCGGGCTCAGCTCGACCCGGTGCTCGGCGCCGGTCTCCCCCGCGGCGACGGTGACGACCACGCGGTCGGCGGCATGGCCGGTCACCGACGCCCGGAAGGTCACCGGGCCCGCCGCCACGCGGGCGCCGTCCGCCGGGCTCGCGAGGTGCGCGGCCGAGGAGGCGACCGGCGTCGTGCTCGCGGTGTGCACCCCGCGCAGGTCGTCGGCGAAGTACGTTTGGGAGTCGTCGTGGAAGGCGAGGAAGTCCGGCAGCATCTCACCGTCGACGGGCGTGTACGGGCTCGAGTCCCCGCCGTAGTTCGTCCAGGTCATCATGTAGGCGGTCCGGGCGGCCGACGGATCGGCGGCGATGGCCCGGAACACGTCGGTGTACCAGTGCGTGTTCGCGTTCTGGCCGTCCGGGCGGACGCCGCCCGAGATGCCGTACTCGGTGAAGGCGCTGATCTTGCCGCGCTGCTGCGCCAGGTCGCCGATCATGCCGAGATCGGCGGTCAGGCCGGTCAGGAACCTGCTCGACGCCCCGGAGTCGTCGTACGCGTCGATCCCGAGCACGTCGACGAAGGCGTCCCCCGGGTAGGTCCGCAGGTAAGACGCGGGGTCGCCGCCGAACCCGCCGCCCGGGGAGAAGGCGTAGAGCAGGTTGTGCACGCCCTTGACGTCCCGCAGGTACTCGACCGTGAAGCGGTAGAGCTCGGCGTACTCACCGGGCGTCCCGAACGCGGCGCCCCACCAGAACCACGACCCGCCGTTCTCGTGCCAGGGCCGGAAGATGATCGGGACGGGCCGGCCCTGCCCGTCCACGGCGTTCCGCGCCGTCGTGGCGAACCGGTCGAGGTAGGCCGTGAGCTCGGCGTGGTGGGACCCGCCCGGCAGCACCGCGCGGAGCGCGTCACCGCTCGTGTCGTAGAAGTCGCCCCCGGTGACGAGGTTCTCCAGGTGGACCGTCATCGTGGGGATCGCCCCGACCGCGTGCGCCCGGCTGATGTCACGCGCCAGGACGAGCGCGTTCCGCTCCCGCTCGGCGAGCGGCATCCCGGCCTTCTCGAGCGTGTCGAAGCCGATGACGGCGGGGTGGTCCCCGGTCACGTGCAGGACGTCCGACGACGTCCCGTCGGGCTGGCCGAACGTCTCGCCGAACGCCAGGTCCTCCTGGTGCCCGAAGAGAACGCCCTTGCCGTCGAGATCACGCAGGTAGGCGAAGAGCGAGCGGGTCGCGGCGGTGGCCGCCGGGTCGGCGAGGTCGACCTTGACGGCCCGGCCGGCGGCGGCCCGCTCGCCCGGGGACCGGTCGCCCGCGGGCGCTCCCGCCGCGACCGTCGCGGAGACGCCGCACACGGTCAGTGCCGCGACCACGGCGGCCAGACCGCGGCGGACGAGCCGCCCGCGGCGGGGCGGCGCCGGTGGCCGCGTGGGAAGGGGTGGCAAGTTCATCGTTGAACCTCCTGGGACGGACCGGCGGGCTCCCGCCCGCCGGTCGGGTGGTCGCTCTCCCGGCGTCGGTGCCGGGAGGCGAGGTCGAGGGGCGTCAGGCCCGGCCGGGGACGCCGGGCCCGGCGGGCCCGGTCAGGTCGTTCGCGCACCGCACGGCCGCCGCGAACGCCGCCGGGTCGGCACCGGCCGGCGACGCGATGCGGAGCGTCGCCGACTCCCCGGCCCGGAGCGTGATCATGCCGCGGTCCGCGCGGGCGTCGGCATCGACGGTGTCGGCGTGGCAGAACACGTCACGGGCCAGCGAGGTCGCGCTCACGTGGAGCTCGCAGCCGCCGTCGACGGCGTCGGCGTCGGCCACGACGCGCAGCGGCCGTGGTTCGAGCCGCTGTCCGGCGACCTCCGCCCCGTAGCGGTACGACGGCGCGAACCCGGCGTCCTCCTCGCCCGCGACGGCCACCAGCACCTCGGAACCCGGGTCCTCGAAGACCGCGACGCCGGAGGGGATCTCCACGGTGGCGGCGCCCCGGGCTGGAACCGTCACGTCCAGGACGACCTTGGCGAGCACCGCGCCACCGAAGTCCTCACGGGTCACGACGAACGAGCCCCGGTACGGCTCCGCCGTGTCGTTGACGAGGACGAGCGCCAGCACGTCCGGCTCGGGCTCGGTGCCCTCCCACGTGTTCGCGGCGGCCTCCTGCGAGGCGCGGGGCTGCAGCGTGGCCAGACGCGGGGCGTAGACGTCGCGCAGGGCGTGCCAGAGAGGCTTGCGATGCCCGGCGAAGTCGACGGCTGCCCAGGACACCACGGGCCAGTTGTCGTTGAGCTGCCACAGGACGGTGCCGGTGTTGTACGGGGTCAGGGAACGGAAGTGCTCGACGCCGAACCTGATCGCGTGCGCCTGGTTGAGCTGGGACGTCCAGTGCCAGTCCTCGATGGACCGGGGATCGGGAAGGTGCCCGGTCCAGCCACGCCGGAGCTTGGCGTTGCCGAGGTTCGCCTTCTGGTGCACGAGCATCTGCTCGCCGAATGGGTCGAGCGGCTCGTCGTGGACGACGCCGGTCAGCGTGGACCAGGCGGGCGGGCCCTGGAACCCGAACTCGGCGACGAACCGCGGCCGCCAGCGCGCGTACGCCGTGTAGTCCTCGCGGTTCCACACGTCCCAGACGTGCACCGTGCCGTAGCGCTCGTCGTTCGGGCTGCGGTAGTCGCCGAAGGAGTACGGGCTGGCGGGCGAGTAGGGCCGGGTCGGGTCCAGCTCGGTGAGCAGGCCCGGCAGCAGCTCCGAGTAGTAGTGGTCGCCCCAGGGCCGCCCGGCCAGGCGCCCCGCCCAGCCCCAGTCGACCCACGCGACGGTGTTCTCGTTGTTGCCGTTCCACAGCACGAGCGACGGATGCGGGCTGAGGCGGGCGATGTTCTCCCGCGCCTCGGCCTCGACCTCCGCGCGCATCCGCTCGTCCTCGCCGTACGCCGCGCAGGCGAACGGGAAGTCCTGCCAGACGAGCAGCCCTCGCTCGTCGGCGAGGTCGTACAGGTCGTCGGACTCGTAGATGCCGCCGCCCCAGACCCGCAGCAGGTTGACGTTCGCCTCGGCGGCGTCGCTGATCCGCCGCGCGTACCTGTCGCGGTCGACCCGGGTCAGGAAGGCGTGGTCGGGGATCCAGTTGACGCCCCTGACGAGCACCCGCTCGCCGTTGACCAGGAGGCGGAACGCGGCCCCGCCGTCGTCGTCGGACGTGTCGAGCGCGACCGTGCGGAAGCCGACCCGGCCCGCCCACCGGGCGGCATCCGACGCCGGGACCCCGGACGGTTCGCCCACCACCGGCGGCAGGCTGACCTCGACGTCGTACAACGGCTGGTCGCCGTACCCGGCCGGCCACCAGCGGCGTACGCCGGGAACGGTCAGCCTGACGGTGGCGGAGTCCTGACCGGGCGCGACGCTCCCGGCGGCGTGCAGCACCCGGCCGTCCGGCCCGGTCACCGCGAGCGCCACGGGTACCTCCACGTCGCCGCGGACGCCGTCGCGCTCGATGCCGACATGGACCTCCAGGTGGCCGTCGTGCGCGCCGTCGCCCGCGGTCACGTCGACCAGCGGCCGCACCGAGGTGATCCGTGCCCCCGACCACGAGTCGAGGCCGATCGGCTTCCAGATCCCGGCTCCCGCGACGTCGATCCCCCAGTCCCAGCCGAAGGAGCACGCCATCTTGCGCAACTGGTTGTACTCGTGATGGTTGACCCGGGGCAGGGCGCCGTCGCGCGCGGCGCGCGCCGCTGCCTCCGGAACCGGGGCGGTGAACGAGACCGTGAGCGTGTTCTCGCCCTCGCGCAGGGCGGCGCGCACGTCCCACCGGTACGACCGGTGCATGTTCTCGGTGCGTCCGAGGAGGACGCCGTTGAGCTCCACCGCGGCGACCGTGTCCAGACCGTGGGCGACCAGGTCGTGACGGGCGGCGCCGTCGTCGCTCCAGGCGAACGTCGTCGAGTACGTCCAGTCGGTGTCGCCGATCCACTGCTGGCCGGCCTCGTTGGCCCCGTCGAACGGGTCGGCGATCAGGCCGGCCCGCAGCAGGTCGAGGTGCGCCTCGCCCGGCACCTCCGCCGGGATGCCCGCGGCGAGCGTCGCTGTGATCGGCTCGGGGACCGTGCCGGGAGACGGGGCGGTCAGGGACCAGCGCTCGTGGAGCGCGCGGAACGTCGCGGGCAGATAGGTCATGTCATGCTCCTCGGGGTGGAAGACGACGGGGTCCCGGCCTCGACCCAGGCCCCGGCGTAGTGGTCGTAGCAGCGGTCGTTGCCGATGACGCCGCGCGCGGGCGCGTCACCGACGACCCGGCCGGGCCGCTCGGGATCGGGGGCGGACAGCGCCAGGAGGCGCGTGTACTCGTGCCGGGCGTCGAGGATCACGGCGTCGGACGGGCCGCGTTCCACCACCCGCCCGCGGTACAGCACCACGATCTCGTCGGAGAAGTGCCGGGCCGTGGCCAGGTCGTGGGTGATGTAGAGCACGGCGAGGTCGGACTCGCGCTGGAGCCGGCCGAGCAGGTTGAGCACACCGAGGCGGATCGACACGTCGAGCATGGAGACGGGCTCGTCGGCGACCAGGACCCGGGCGCCGGGGGCCAGCGCACGGGCGATGGCGACGCGCTGCCGCTGCCCGCCGGACAGCTCGTGGGGCCTGCGGGCGGCGACGTCCGGGCTCAGGTTGACGCGTTCGAGCATCTCCAGCACCCGCTGGTGCGTCTCGTGCCGGGTGCGGGTGCGCCCGTGGATCAGCAGCGGGCGGGCGATGTGGTGCTCGACGGAATGGAACGGGTTGAGGGACGCGAAGGGGTCCTGGAACACCATCTGCACGTGGCGGCGGTGATCCCGGGCGGGCACCGGGACGCCGTCGGACCTGATCTCGACCGACCCCGCGCTCGGCCGTTCCATCCGCAGCAGGATCCTGGCGATGGTCGACTTGCCCGAGCCGGACTCCCCCACCAGGGCGACGGTCCGCCCCGGGACGAGTTCCAGGCCGACACGGTCGACCGCCCGCAGCCGCGTCCGCCGGAGGCCGGAGCGGAGGGTGTAGTCCTTGACCAGGTCGGTCACGGTGACGGTGGTCATGAGCGCTCCTCGGGTTCGGCGCCGGTCCGGATGAACGCGCCGCGCTCGCCCGACAGGCTCGGGAACGACCCGAGCAGCTTGCGCGTGTACGGATGCCGCGCCTCCTGCCGGAGGCGTGCGGCGGTGTCCAGCTCGACGATCTCGCCGTCGTACATGACCGCGATCCGGTCACTGATCTCGAGCAGGAGCGGCAGGTCGTGGGTGATGAAGACGACGGCGAAGCCGAGGTCGTCGCGCAGGCGGACGATCTCGCGGAGGATGTCGCGCTGCACGACGACGTCGAGCGCGGTGGTGGGCTCGTCCATGATCATGACCTGCGGCTCGAGCAGCATGGCCATCGCGATCATGACCCGCTGGCGCATGCCGCCGGACAGCTCGTGCGGGTACGACGAGAGGCGGGCCGGGTCGACGCCGACGCGTTCGATGACGGCGGCCGAGCGCTCCCGGATCTGGGCGCGCGACAGCTCGGGCCGGTGGGTGCGCAGGGTGTCGCTCAGCTGGGCGCGGACCGTGGTGACCGGGTTGAGGGAGTTCATCGCCCCCTGGAAGACCATCGACAGCTTGTCCCAGCGGAACGCACGCAGCCGGGCGTCGTCGAGCCCGAGCACGTCGATGTCCTCGCCGGAGCGGTCATGGAAGGTGATCCGTCCGGAGGCGATCCGGGCCGGCGGGCGGTGCAGCCGCGCCGCGGCGTACGCGAGCGTGGTCTTGCCGCAGCCGGACTCGCCCGCGAGGCCCAGGATCTCGCCGGGGTGCAGCGCGAGACTCACGTCCCGGACCGCGGTGACGGGGTGCTCGGCCTCGTAGACCACGGTCAGGTCCTCGATGGTCAGGACGGGGGTCGACGACGTCGTCACGAGAGCTGCTCCTTCCGTGCGGCACGACGCGCGCGGCGCACACGTCGACGCTGCTCGCGCTGGTTGCGGAGCCTGGGGTTGATGACCTCGTCGATCGTGAAGTTGATCAGGGACAGACCCGTCCCGATCAGCGCGATGACCAGACCCGGCGGCACGAACCACCACCACGCGCCCAGCGACAGGGCGAAACCGTTCTGCGCGTAGAACAGCATCGTGCCCAGCGTGGCCGAGTTGGAGGCACCCAGGCCGATGAACGACAGGCCCGCCTCCGACAGGACCGCCGCGATCACCGCGAACACGAACTGCGACGCGATCACCGGCAGCAGATTCGGCAGGATCTCCACCACGATCACCCGCCACGGCCGCTCCCCCGCGACCCGCGCCGCGGCCACGTAGTCCCGGCCACGCACCGACAAGGTCTGCGCGCGCAACACACGAGCCGACGCCGCCCAGCCCGTCACCGCCAGAACCACCGCGATCGTCCACAACCCCCGGCTCTCCCGAGGCACGAAACCAGAGATCACGATCACCAGCGGCAGACCCGGGATCACCAGGAACACGTTCGACAACAACGAGAACGCCTCATCGACCACGCCACCGCGATACGCCCCGTAGATCCCGAAGAACGCCGACAACACCGTGGCCAGCACCCCGACGAGGAACCCGATCTCCAGCGACCCGCGGGTCGCGTGAGCGAGCTGGGCAAGGACATCCTGCCCGGTCTGGGTGGTCCCGAGCAGGAACTCCGCCGACGGCGGAGCCAGGCCGAGGTCACGGATCTCGCGAGGATCACCCACGAGGAGGGGGCCGAGGAGGCCGAACAACGTGACGCCGACGACGAGCACGAGCCCGGCGGCGAGCCACGGCGTCATCGTGGGCAGCAGTGCCCGGAGACCGGGCGACATCAGCCGCCACGTGCGCGGTGGCCGCCCCGGGTGTACCGGCTGGTCCGGCATGTGCGACCGCCCGGCGGCGGCGCCGGACGGGGCGTCGCCGGACAACGCGTCAACGGAAAGGACTGGATTCGTCATGGGTGCCGTCCCAGGTCAGGACCGGGCGCGGGTGCGCGGGTCGATCAGGCCGTACAGCAGGTCCACCACGAGATTGGCGCCCAGCACGGCGAGGGTGATGAAGAGGAAGACGCCCTGCATGAGCGCGTAGTCGTTGTTCGTGACCGCCCCCAGCAGCCGGCTGCCGATCCCGGGGTAGGAGAACACCTGCTCGGTGATCACCGAACCGGAGACGACGAAACCCAGCGAGATGGCGAAGCCCGCCACGGACGGGAGAACAGCGTTGCGAGCCGCGTAGTTCCGCAGGATCCGGCCGGGACGAAGCCCCTTGGCCTCGGCCGTGAGGATGTAGTCCTCCGACAGCGTGGAGACCATCATGTTGCGCATCCCCATCAGCCAGGCCCCGACGGACGCCAGGACGATGGTCAGCGCGGGCAGGAACCCGTAGCGGACGGCCGAGAGGACGAAGTCGGCGTCCCATCCCGGGGTGAGCGCGACGTCGTACCCGCCCTGCATCGGGAACCAGCCCAGGACCCGGGCCAGCACATAGGTCAGCAGCAGGGCGAGCCAGAAGTACGGCACCGCGGCCAGCAGGGTGGTCGCCGGGACCAGCGAGTCGAGCCAGGTACCCGGCCTCCAGCCCGCGAACGCGCCGAGGGCGACCCCGAGGCAGGCCGCGATGACCGTCGAGAGCCCGACGAGCACGACCGTCCAGGGGATCGACTGGCTGATCACGTCCGACACCTCGGCCGGGTAGTAGCTCACCGACACCCCGAGCTCGCCACGCAGCAGGTTCCGCAGGTAGTCGAGGTACTGCTGCCAGAGCGGGACGGAGTCGTCACCCCCGAGGAGGAGCGCGTAGGCCTCGCGGGTCTCGGGCGTCACCGTGCCGCCGCGCTGCTGGAGCTTGGCCAGGAGGATGTCGACGGGGTCGCCGGGCATCATGCGCGGGATCGCGAAGTTCACGGTGAGCGCGGCCCACAGGGCCACGGCGTAGAAGCCGAGTTTGCGCAGGAAATAGTTCATCGGGAGACCTCCTCGGGGATGACGGCCGGATCAGGACCGCGGCTCGAGCCGCTTGAAGATCTCGGCGGCATCGAGCGCCGACCAGTTCGCGGGGAACGCGTACAGGTCCTCGTCGGACGGCCAGCCGGTGAACTCGGCGGTGTTCCAGATGTTCGTCGTGCCGCCGGTCAGGACGGGCACGTAGGGCATCTCCTCGAGGACCGCCCGCTGGATGGTCTCGAAGTGCGGCTCGCGCGCCGCGGCGTCGTCCAGCGGCAGGGTCGCCAGCTCGGCGATCGCCTCGTCGACGGCGCGGTCGGAGAACCGCGCGTAGTTGTTCCCGGCGCTTTCGCCGACGTCGGCGGTCGTGGCGGAGTCGAAGAAGTAGCTGTACAGGTAGTACGGATCGGGAGCCGGACCCTGCCAGAGCGAGTCGATGACCAGCTCGAACTTCCCGGACGCCTTCTTCTCGGTCCACTCGTTCCACGACGACTGGGCGGAGACGAGCTCGATACCCGCCTCCCGCGCCTGGGCGGCCATGGTGTCGATCGCGGTGATGTAGTCCGTCCAGCCGGTGACCACCTCGACCGTCAGCGTCAGCCGCTCACCGTCCTTGGCGTAGATCCCGTCGGCACCGCGCGTCCAGCCGGCGTCCTGGAGGATCCGGGCGGCCTCGGCGGGATCGGCCTCCATCGGCGCCACGGTCTCGTCGACGACGCCGGTCACGAACTCGTCCTGGCTCGGGGTGAGGGTGAAGGCCGGTGAGATCTCGCCCGCGGTTCCCGTGAACGCGAGCGAGTTCAGCTGCTCCCGGTCGAGGGCCTCGTACAGGGCGTGCCGGACCGCCGGATCCGTCTGCGGCCCGGTGCATCCGGCGCCGGCGTCCGAGCAGGTGGCCAGCACCATCTGGCTCTGCCACCGGGTGAAGGCCTCGTACGAGGGGAAGTTCTCGTGGGTGTCGGCCACATCGGGGATCGGCCCCGTGAACCAGTCGATCGTTCCGGCGGCGATGCCGTCGGCACCCGCCTGGTTGCCGGAGAGGGCGTCGTAGCGGATCCGCTGGAGCGCGGGCGCACCGCCCCAGTAGCCGGGGTTGGCCGTCAGCGTGAACGCCTGCGGCTTGAACTCCCCCAGCACGAACGCACCCGTGCCGACCGGCTGCTCCATGACGTCGGTGGCCGGGTCGACGCCGTCCCACAGGTGCGCGGGAACGATCGGGACCGACAACAGGTCGGGGCTCTTGACGAAGGCCGGCTCCTCGAAGCCGAACTCGACGTGCGTGTCGTCCGTCGCGGTGACCTCGCCCTCGAACCCGATGCTGTTGACCGACGGGTTGTCCTTCAGCAGGTCGAAGGTGAAGACGACGTCGTCGGCGGTGAACGGCTCGCCGTCGGACCACGTGACGCCCTCGCGGAGCGTGACGGACAGCTCCGTGCCGTCGTCGTTCCACGACTGCTCGGTGCCGAGCAGCGCCACCGGGTCGGCGGGCTGCGCCTTGTTGTGGAAGAAGAGCGGCTCGTAGATGGTGCCGAGCCCGCCGATGCGCGACGGCGAGAACGGGTTGAAGTTGATCTGGTAGTCACCGGTCTGACCGGTGTACACGACCAGCGTGTCGTCGGCGCCGCCGCCGTCCCCGGATGCCGGGCCGGAACAGCCGGCCGGCAGCGCACCGAGTGCTACCGCGCCGGCGAGCGCCGCGACCACGCGGCCTCGCGTCCTGGTGATGAGTGACATCGTCGTCCTTTCACGGCCGGGGTCACGACCCCGGAGCTTTCCGGGCGCCGTCATGGCGCCGTAGCAATATTCTTAACGTGCTAAATTTAGTCTGTCAAGACTCAGCGTCGATCCGGACGGAGACCGATCACCCATGACCACCACCCCGATGCTCCTGCGGCGCGACGGCGTCGCCCTGGTGCTCACGCACCCACCCGCGGGCCTGCCCGGCGTGCTGCACTGGGGGCACGATCCCGGGCCGCTGACCGAGCCGGAACTGGGCGATCTCGTGCGCGCGACCGAACGCCAGGAACCGTCGGGCACGCTCGACGCCGCCCGCCGGCTCTCGCTCCTGCCGCAGGAGGGCGACGGGTGGCCGGGACGGCCCGGCCTGCTCGTCGCACGCGACGGCAACCCGGTGTTCCCCCGCTGGAAGGCGACGTCCGAGCAGCGCTCCGCGTCGGAGGTCCAGGTCACGGCAACCGACCCGGACGAGGGCCTGGAACTCCGCACAGGCATCGAGATCGGCGCGGGCGGGCTGGTCCGGATCGACCACGAGCTACGCAACACGGGCCGCGGCGTCGTCGAGGTCTCGTGGATCGAGGCGACCCTGCCCGTCCCCCGGGCGGCCGATCACGTGACCACCTTCTCCGGCCGCTGGACCCGCGAGAAGCTACCGCTGACCACGGTGATGCCCCGTGGCGCCACGGTGCGGGAGAGCCGCCGCGGCCGCGGCGGCCATGACGCGCCCTGGGTCACGCTGGCCTCGCGGGGAACGCCGCGGAACCGGTCCGGCGAGGTCTGGGCGGTCCACCTCGGATGGAGCGCCGACGTACGGCACCGCACCGACCGCGTCACCGATCACACGACGCTGCTCGGCGTGGGCGAGCTGCTACGACCCGGCGAAATCCGCCTGGAGCCGGGCGAGACGTACCGCACGCCGGCCGCCTGTTTCTCGTGGTCCGACGCCGGGCTCGACGGCGTGGCCGACCGGTTCCACACGTGGCTGCGGGCCCGCCCGCAGCACCCCCGCGCCCCGCGGCCACTGGTGCTGAACACCTGGGAAGCCGTCTACTTCGACCACGACCCGGAGCGGCTGGCCCGCCTCGCCCGCAGGGCAGCGGAGGTCGGCGTCGAGCGGTTCGTGCTCGACGACGGCTGGTTCCTCGGCCGCCGCGACGACAGCGCCGGGCTCGGGGACTGGGAGGTCGACGCCGCCGTCTGGCCCGGCGGCCTGGAGCCGCTGGCCGGTCTCGTCCACGACCTCGGCATGCAGTTCGGGCTCTGGTTCGAGCCGGAGATGGTCAACCTCGACTCGGAGCTCGCCCGCACCCACCCGGAGTGGCTCCTGGCCAGCCCGGTCTCGGTGCCCGCACCTCCCGGAATCTCCTTTCGGGGGCAGTTCGTGCTGAACCTGGCCGACCCCGAGGCCTTCGACCACGTCCGGCGGCAGATGTCGGCGGTGATCGAGCGGCTCGGGGTCGACTTCGTCAAGTGGGACCACAATCGTGACCTCGTCGAACCGGTGCACGCCGGCGCACCCGGCACCCACGCTCAGACGCTTGCCGCATACCGGCTGCTGGACCGCCTCAAAGCCGATCACCCGGGTCTCGAGATCGAGTCCTGCTCGTCCGGCGGCGCCCGCACCGACCTGGGCATCCTCCAGCACACCGACCGGGTCTGGGCGTCGGACTCCAACGACCCGGTGGAGCGCCAGGACATCCAGCGTTGGACCGAACTCGTCCTGCCGCCCGAGCTGATCGGGGCGCATGTGGGCCCCTCACCCGCGCACTCCTCGGGGCGCGCGACCGCGCTGTCCTACCGGATCGCGACCTCACTGCACGGTTCGGCGGGCTTCGAATGGGATCTGCTCGGCTGCACGGTCGAGGAGACCACGCAGATCAGCGCCTTCGCCGCCCTCTACAAGGAGCTGCGCGACCTGCTGCACACCGGGTCCGTGGTCCACCCGGACGTCTCCGACCCGGCCCTGCGGGTCCGTGGCGTGGTGTCCGCCGACCGGTCGGAGGCCGTCTTCACCATCGCGACCGTCGCGTCCCTGGAGGAAGCGCTGACCGAACGAGTTCGCCTCGACGGGCTCGATCCCGCGCGCCGCTACACGGTCCGCGTACGCGACGACATCGGCGCCGCCGAATGGGGCTGGATCACGCCAGGCTGGCTGGCCGAAGGCGTCACGTTGCCGGGGAGCACGCTCATGGAGGTGGGGCTCCAGCCGCCGACGCTGTGGCCGGCGCAGGCCGTGCTCCTGCATCTCACGCCGGCCGGCGCGGGCAGTGATGCTGCGAGGTGACGCACCGGCCGGAGCGCGGGCACGGAGGACTTGAGCCGTTAAAGTATGGCCGGACCACCGAGGGGGAGATTTCGTGAGATCGTTCGGCGCAGGTACGCGCCCGCCCACGCTCGCGGCCGTGCTGGACATCATCCGGGACCAGGGGCCCATCAGCCGGGTGGAGCTGGCGAGCGAGACGGGCCTGACCCAGGCCACCATGACTCACGCCGTCCGCAAGCTCATGGCGCTCGGCTACGTCCATGAGACGGGTACCGTGCCCTCCAGCCGGGGCAAGCCCCGGCGCCTGCTGGAGCTGGCGGCCGGGGCCTGCTACATGGTCGGCATCCAGTTCGACCGGTTCGCCGCGGTCGGCGTGCTCGTCGATCTCGCGGGCCGGGTGGTCGCGCGACGCCGGATGGCGGGTGCGGGTGAGCGCGAGCCCGGGGTGGTCGTGGCGGAGTTCGCCGGGCACGTGCGGAGCCTGCTGGAAGACGCCGGGGTGGACCGTTCCGCCGTCGCCGGGATCGGCCTCGCGACGCACGGTCCGCAGGACCGCGACGCCGGCGTGCTCCTCACCCCCCAGCCGACGCCGGCCTGGCTCGGGTACCCGGTCGCGGCGACCCTTGCCGAGGCGACCGGGCTGCCCGTGACGATCGAGAACGACGCCACCGCGGCGGGCATCGGCATCCAGGCCGCCAAGGACGCGCCGGCCAGCTTCGCGGTCGTGTTCATGTCGGCCGGGATCGGCGCCGGGATCATGCTCGACGGGCACCCCTACCGGGGGACGACGTCGAACGGCGTCGAACTCGGCCACATCTCGATCGACGCCCGCGGCGCGCGCTGCGACTGCGGCAACCGCGGCTGCCTCGACACCGTCGCCGGGCCGACCGCCGTCGCGAGCCGCGCCCGGGCCGACGCCGGGCTCGCCGCGCGCCTGCGGCTGGATCACGGTGCGCTGCCGGGCACCGCCCCGGGCTCGCCGTCCGACCCGCTGTCCGTGTTCCTGGCCGTCGCCGGCGCGGCCAGGGACGGCGACCCCGCCGCCGCCGGGCTCGTCGAGGAGTCGGCCCGGATGCTGGCCACGGCGACGGTGACGCTGGTGAACCTGTTCGACGTCGGCCGTGTCGTGCTGGCGGGCAACGCGTTCACCGGGGACGTCGGTCCCGTGTACCGCGACGCCCTCCAGGCCGTGCTCGAACGTTCCGTCTTCATGCGCCACGTCCATACGGTCCGTGCCGAACTCGCCCCCGACGTCGCGCTCGCGCCCGCGGTGGGCGCGGCGGCGATGGTGCTGCGCAGCCTCCTGGAGTCACCGCCCGCACCGGCCCCGCAGGACGCGGACGCCTGACCGGACCGCCCCCGCGACCGGTAACGTGCCCAGGGTGGACACCTGGGTGCTGCTCGCGGCGTGCGGTGCGTGCGTGCTCGGGGCCGGGCTGCAGCGGGTGGCCGGGATGGGGCTCGGGATGGTCGCCGCCCCCGTGCTCACCCTGTTCCTCGGGCCCGCCGCCGGCGTCCTGGTGAGCAACGTGGCGGCCGTGGTCACCTCGCTGCTGGTGCTGCGGGCGCTGCGCGACCGCGTGGACTGGCGGCGGTTCGCGGCGCTGCTGCCGCTGATGGTGGTCGGGTCGGTGCTCGGGGCGCTGATGGTGCGGGCCGCGGACACGGCCTGGCTCGACGTCGTCGTCGGCGGGTCCGTGCTGCTCGCGCTGGCGGCGTCGGCCGCGCTGCGGCGCGCAGCGCGCGTGCGGGGCCGGGGCGCCGCCGTCGTGACCGGGCTCGCCGCGGGTTTCATGAACACGACCTCGGGGGTCGCCGCCCCGGCATGGGCGGCCTACGCGCTGGCGACGCGGTGGGAGCACCGGTCGTTCGCGGCGACGCTGCAGCCGCTGCTGCTCGCCATGAACCTGATGTCGGTCGCCACGAAGCTGCTGCTCGGGTCCGTACCCGCCGGCGGCGCGCCCGCGTGGTGGGTCTGGCCCGTGCTGGCGTGCGCCGTCGGCGCCGGCGTGGCGGCCGGGGCGTGGTGCGCGCGGCGGGTCCCGGCGCGCGTCGCCGCGCGGGTCGCGGTGGGGGTCGCCGTCGCGGGCGCGGCGACGGCGCTCGTGCGGGGGCTGCTGACGGTGTGAGCACGACGACGCGACCGCCTCAGCCCTCCTCCGTGAAGACCCTGTCGCGCTTGCGGCGGATGACGGGCAGAACCGTCACGACCAGGGCGAGGGCCGCCAGCCCGAGCAGCACGGCCGAGACGGGCCGGGTGAGGAACACCGACGGGTCGCCCTTCGAGAGGATGAGCGCACGGCGGAGGTGCTCCTCCAGCAGCGGGCCCAGCACGAACCCCAGCAGCAGCGGCGCCGGCTCGCAGCCGCAGCGCACGAGCACGAACCCGCCCACCCCGAGCACCGCCATCACCAGCACGTGGAACGGGTTCTGGTCGATGGCATACGTGCCGATGCAGGCGAACGCGATGATCGCGGGAAACAGGATGGAGTACGGCACGTCGAGCAGCCGCACCCACACCCGGATCAGGGGCAGGTTGAGCACCACGAGCAGCACGTTCCCGATCCACATCGAGGCGATGAGCCCCCACACCAGCTCGGGCTGGGCCTGCATGACGCCCGGGCCGGGCTGGATGCCCTGGATGATCAGCGCGCCGAGCAGCAGTGCCATCACGGGGTGCGCGGGCAGGCCGAGCGCCAGCAGCGGCACGAACGACGTCTGCGCGGCGGCGTTGTTCGCCGCCTCCGGCCCCGCGACGCCCTCGATCGCGCCGTGCCCGAACTCCTCCGGGTGCCGCGAGACGCGTTTCTCCACCGCGTACGAGCCGTAGGCGGCCAGCACGTGCCCGCCGCCGGGCAGCACGCCGAGCACCGAGCCGAGGCCGGTCGCGCGCAGCACCGGGCCGATCATGCGGCGCCGGTCGGCGCGGGTCGGCCAGAGGGTCGTGACCTCGGCCGCCACGCGGGTGCGCGTGCGGGGGTCGTGCAGGTTCCTCAGGATCTCCGCGATGCCGAAGATCGCCACCGCGACCGAGACGAAGCTCAGCCCGTCCCACAGCTCGCGCAGCCCGAAGGTGAACCGCGGGACGGCCGTGAACGTGTCCTGCCCGATCATGCCGAGCAGGATGCCCAGCACGATCATGGCGAGGGCCTTGAGCGTGGACCCGCTGGCCAGCGCGATGGACGCGACGAGGCCGAGCACCACGATCGAGAACATGTCGGCCGAGCCGAACGTGAGGGCCGCCCGCGCGAGCGGGGCCGCGGCGGCCGCCAGCACGAGCGTTCCCACGCATCCGGCGAAGAAGGAGCCGAGCGCCGCCGCGGCCAGGGCCACGCCCGCCCGGCCCTGCCGGGCCATCGGATGCCCGTCGATCGCCGTCACCGCCGACGACGACTCCCCCGGGATGTTGAGCAGGATCGCGGTGGTCGAACCGCCGTACTGGGCGCCGTAGTAGATGCCGGCGAGCATGATGATGGCCGACACCGGGTCGTCGAACCCGAAGGTCAGCGGCAGGAGCAGGGCGATCGACGCCGTCGGGCCGATGCCGGGCAGCGCGCCCACCGCCGTGCCGAGCACGACGCCGAGCAGGCAGAACAGCACGTTGTGCCAGGCCAGCGCCTCGGAGAAGCCGAGCGCGAGGTTGTCCAGGAGGTCCATGTCACCCGCCCAGCCAGTCGCCGAACAGGGACAGGCGCAGCTGCAGCGCGAGCACGAAGACCACCCAGCACAGCGCCGTCAGGGCCACCGAGGTGATCACCACGCGCAGCCAGGGGACGCCGCCGCGGGCCAGCGAGGACAGGAGCACGGCGCCGAAGGTCGCCAGGATCAGGCCGAGGCCGTCGATCGTCAGCGCGAAGAAGACGATCGCGGCGGCGATCGCGAGCACGGGACGCCACTCGAGGCCGGCCAGCGGGCGCGGGTCGGGGGCGTCGTCGGACGGGACGGCGTCGCGCGCGCCGGCGGGCGCACCGTCGCCGGGGACGACGACGGACGGTGCGCCCTGACCGCCGGGGCCGGCCGGACCGGCGTCGGGCACCGGATCGGGCGCGACGTACGCCTTGACGACGCAGGCCAGCCCCAGCGCGGCCAGGGCGAGGCCGAGCACGAGCGGGAGGTAGCCCGGCCCCATGTCGAGCAGCTCGCCGAGCTCGTACCCGAGTGAGCCCACCGCGAAGGCCACTCCGAGCGCGAGGAAGATCAGGCCCGCGACGACGTCGCCCGTCGAGCGGGGTCGCAACGCGCTGATCTCAGCCTCCCTGCGAGCCGATGACCTCGGCCCAGGAGTCGATCTGCTCGGTCAGCAGCTCGGTGTGGGCCTCGGGCGTGGCCTGGTCCTGCTCCACGGGTGTCGTGCCCAGCTCCGCCATCTGGTCGACCACGGCCTGGTCCGCGAGCGCCACCTGGAGCGCGCCGGTGAGCTTCTCGACGATCTCGTCCGGGGTCCCGGCCGGGACGTAGAGGCCGTGCCACACGGACACCTCGATGTCGGGCTGACCGGCCTCGGCGGTGGTGGGCAGGTCCGGCAGGGCGTCGATCCGCTCGGGCGTGGTGACGGCGTACGCCTTGATCGCGCCGTCGGTGATCTGGCCGGTCGTGTTGGTGGTCTGGTCGCACATGAAGTCGACCTGCTTGCCCACCAGCTCCTCCATGGCGGGCGCGGTGCCGTCGTAGGGCACGACGGTGACCTCGACGCCGAGGGCGCTGGTCAGGAGGCGTCCGCACAGGTCCGACGCCGCACCCTCACCGGCGGTGGCCATGGTGACGGTGTCCTGGTTCTCCTGGACGTACGCGACGAACTCCTCCAGCGTCTCCGGCTCGAGGTCGCTGCGGGCGACGATCGTCATGGGCACCTCGGTGACGAGGCCAATGGTCCTGAAGTCCTCGACCGGGTCGTAGGCGAGGTCCTCGCCGTAGAGCGCGGGGGCGGTGGACATGCCGATGTGGTGCATCAGGACGGTGTAGCCGTCCGGGTCCGCGGTGGCCACCTGCCCGGCCGCGACCGTGCCGCCGGCGCCTTCCACGTTCTGCACGACGAGCTGCGCGCCAAGTTCCTCCGACATGGGTTCCGCGATCATGCGGGTCACGGTGTCGGTGGGGCCGCCGGCGGCGAACGGGACGACGATCTCGATGTCGTCCTCCGGGTAGTCGGCGGGGTCACCGCCCCCGCCGCCGCAGGCCGCGAGGCCGGCCACCAGCGGAAGGGCGAGGGCCGCGGCGACCACGCGCCGCCCCCGATTGCCGGGAATCGCCAGATGCTTGGTCCGTGGGTGGATGGACATCGCACTCTCCGATCGTCGTCGATGCGGTATGCAGCCAACTTACAGTCAATGATGTGACGGGCGCCACATTCGTCCCGATGGCGTGTCCGGTTCGTTGCAGCCGGCTGCGCGTCAACACGCAGGGAAGGGGACTCCAGCCGGGAAGCGTCGATCGGCGATACTGGGGCTCGTGACTGCCCAGTACCGAACGGAGCACGCATGCTGACCCGTCTGGAGGTCGACGGGTTCAAGAACCTGCTGGGATTCACCGCCGACCTGAACTCCTTCACCTGCATCGCAGGGCCCAACGCCGTGGGCAAGTCGAACATGTTCGACGCCATCGTCCTGCTCTCCGCGCTCGCGGACCAGAACGTGTCCGACGCCCTGGCCGGGATCCGGGCGAACGACGCCGACCGGTCGGCCCCGGCCCGGCTCTTCTGGGACGCGCAGCCACCAGGCACTGCCCGGATGCAGCTTGCCGCCGAGATGACTGTCGCGGACACCGTCGCCTCGGATCTCGGGGAAACGGTCGCGGTCCCGCACACCCGGCTGCGCTACGAGATCGACATCGAGATCCGGGAGCACGCGCCGGAACGGAAGCGTCGCGAACTCGTCATAGCTCGTGAGGCCGTCCTGGCGCTCGGACCGACGTCGTCGGCCCTGACGACCCCGCTGCTCGAACACACCAAGGCCACGACCCGCACAGTGGTCGGTACGGCAACACGCGCCGACGAACCGGTGTTGCTCGCGATCCGCCGCGAGATGCAGCGCTGGCAGGTGCTCAGCCTCAACCCGGCCGCCCTCCGCCGCCCGGAGAGCGCCTTCGGCGCTTCGCGCCTCGGTTCCGACGGCGACCACCTGCCGGCAGTGCTGCTGCGCCTGCGGGAAACCGACCCGGACGCATTCGCCGCGGTTGCCGCATCGTTGTCGGCGCTGACCGACGTCCGGCAGATCGACGTCGAGCACGACACCAACCGCGAGGTTCTCACCTTGCTTGCGGCTGCCGGCGACGGACCACTCCTGCCGGCGCGCGAGCTCTCGGACGGCACGCTGAGGTTTCTCGCCCTGTGCACGCTCCTGCACGACCCGGAGGCCACAGGTCTGTACGCGATCGAGGAACCCGAGAACGGAATCCACCCGGGCAGCATCGAAGCGATGGACGAGCTCCTGCACCTGCTCGCCCACGACCCCGCCCTTCCGCCGGGTCCGGACAACCCTTGGCGGCAGGTCGTGATCAACACCCATTCCGGCGCCTTGATCGAGTTGCAGGCGCCCGACGACGTCCTGGTGGCCGTCCGCTCCCGCGTGCGCCGGAACGGCACCGCCGCATCCACCATGCGACTGGCTCCGTTGCAAGGCACCGACCGAGCCGAGCGGGCCGACCTCAGCCTCGGCCCCGCCGCGCTGACCGACTACCACGGTCGAACACGGTGAGGCGCGCAGCGACGCCGGCGGTGTCCTTCATGATGCTCCGGGAAGGCACCAGCGACGACGGGCTCCTGCGCGTCATCGAGGACGTCATCGTCCAGGCAGGCGCCGATGCGACCGGCTTCACGGCGATCACGAAGAGCCTCCCGGTCGAGCACAAGATCCGCGACGCGCTGGCCGACGGCGGCACGTTCGACCTGCTCTTCGTCCACCGTGACAGCGACAGCCCCGACCCCGACGACCGGTTGCGCGAGGTCCGTGACGCACTCGACCGGTGCGGTGTGCGAGGGGTCGCAATCGTTCCGGTTCAGATGACGGAGGCCTGGCTGCTCACCAGCGAATCCGACATCCGCCAGGTGTGCGGGCGTCCGTCCGGTCGCGAACCCCTCGGTCTCCCGTCACTGCGCAACATCGAGTCCACCCGGAACCCGAAGGACGTCCTGCGCGACGCGATGCGGACGGCGAGCAACAACACCGGACGCCGTCGGCAGAACGACAACCGCGAGTTCGGCCGCCGACGACGTCTGCTGCTCGAACGCCTGGACGTCGACGGCCGTGTCCGCGAACTCCCGTCGTTCCAGCGATTCGTCTCCGACACCGAGAAGGCGGTTCAGGAGGTCCTGAGCAACCGGACGGCGTCGTAGGTCCGTCGGGCGACAGGCTAGGGCAGCAACAAGCGCGAGTAGCGCTGGTAGGTCACACAGGCACCGACCGGGCCACCGCCGTACTGCTCCATCGATCACCGACGCGTCAGTGCATGACCGCGAGCAGTACCCCGACGCCGACGAAGAGGCTGCCGAAGACGCGGTTCACGATCCGCCTGCCGGTCTCCCCCGCGGTCAGCCGGCCGAGGCCGTGGGCGGTCGTGGCGAAGAAGAACCACATGACGAGGACGTCGACCGTGACGACGGTGGCGACGAACGCGGTGTACTGGCCCGCCAGCGGCAGCTCCGGGCGCACGAACTGCGGGAGGAACGCGAGGAAGAACACGATCGCCTTCGGGTTGGTCAGGTTCACCAGGACGCCGCGCCGGAACATCGAGAACGCCGGTTCCGGGGCCGCGCCGCTGACCCTCACGGCGTCGTCGTCGGACGCCCTGGAGAAGAACTGCCGCACGCCGAGGAACACGAGATAGGCGGCGCCGACGTACCGGATCGTGTCGAAGAGCCACGGGGTCCGCACCACGAGCACGCCCAGCCCCGCGGCGACGATCAGCACGTGCACCAGCAGCGCGAGCTGCTGACCGAGGATCCCCCAGATCGACCGCCACCACCCGGAGCTCAGCGCGTTCGCCATCGTGTTGATCGCACCCGCGCCGGGCGTGAAGGAGAGCAGGACGCTCGCCCCGAGGAGGGCGAGCCAGAGCGAGAGCGACACGGCGACCAGCGTAGGAGCCGGCCTCGACCACCCGGACCGATCGGGGCGTGACGTTGCCGACATCGCGGCCGTCAGCGCCCGGCGTCGCACGGCCCCGCAAGGCCCCTCGCCGACGGGCGCCGAGGCCCGGGCGTCACCGTGGATCGGCCGTGTGACCTTCGAACGATCCCAGCGGCCCGACGTCGACGCCGTCGATCTGAGCGGCGGCCGATCGAGCCATCTCGACGAGCTCCGCCATCGGGACGTCGCGGCGGCTGGTGGCATCCAGGTCCTCGTGGGCCTGCCTGGACCAGAGCGGCGGGAAGACGTTCAGCCCCCGGCCGCCGCCGAGCTCTCGGGTCTCGGCCTCCCAGCCGTGCCAGCGCAGCCCTTCCGTAAAATCCTCCAGGCCGCCGCCGAGGGCCCACGCGAGCCAGGCCGCGTGGCCCACGTCAAGGGGCTCCCACTGCAGGGTGTCGGGTGCGAGGTAGATCATCTCGCCCGGTTTCCCGGGCCTTCCCGCTGCCTCGGGGTCGTGTCCGTTGAGCACGAAGGTGCCGCCGAGGACGTCGTGCGCGACGACGAGCCCGTGCCCCGGGAACCAGGAGGGCTCGGGTGACGCCGGGAACCCGTTCACCGCCGCCAGACCGATCAGGCGGTCCGCGTCGCCGGACGACGGACTCCCGTAGACGCGCAACCAGCCGTGGTCGATCAGGAGACCGCCGGTGTGCACCACGACCGCGCCGAGGTACGACGACGTCGTGACCTGAAGCTGTTCGAGCGTACGACGCGCGGTCGCGGCGTCGGGCGCGAGAACCTCCACGGTCACCGACGCGCCGCTGACGAGCGACTGCAGTTCGGGCCACGCAGGTCGCCGCGTGGAAGCCAGGTTCTCGAACAGTCGCACCACCAGATCGTAGACCTGCCGCCCGCCTCGGCACCGGGCTGCACCCGTGAAAAACCCGACGGACTGCTGCCGTCGCGGTGGCAGGATGCGACCCGTGTTCGTGAGCGCAGAAGAGATCATCATCGGCAAGGCAGGTCGGGTACCGGTCCCTGCCTCGCGGCCGGGTGATGCGACGAAGGTGGCCCGCCAGCTCGACGTGTCGTTGATGTCCGTCGGTTTCAAGGCCTCGGCCGCCCTGCTGCGAGCGGTCGGTGCGATGGATCCGCACGATGCCATGAACCTGGCGGTGACGACGCTGGCCGCGGTCCGGCGGATCGTCGGGGACCATGTCCAGCACAACGTGTACTTCAAGTCCTTCCCGAAGGACGTGCCGGCCACCCTTGAGTTCTGGGAGTCGTGCCTGCGCCAGGCGATGCAGGACCCGAAGCTCGCGGACTCGGGCGCGAGCCCACGGCGGTCAGGACTGCTGAACCTCCTGGCGCTGCCTTCCTACGGCCGGTACCAGCACTCGTACGACGAGTTGCTGGCAGAGCACGAGAGGTTCGAGTCCGGCCTCACGGAGCGCATGACGGTCCTGCACGCCGGAGGCCCCGTGGAATCCGAGGCGGACCTGCTGCTTCACCGGCTCACGGGGAGTACCGTCCCGCTCAACGACGAGGACCGGACCGCGCTGCTCCATCTGGCCCGTTTCCGCTACGACATCTCGGCCGACGGCGGCGGCCCGGCACTCGACGAGATCTCGATGCGGGAGTCGTTGGCGACGGTCAACCGAGTGCGCGTGGAGCACCTGGTCCCACCGCGCGTGGCGACGGTGACCGACGTGCTGCGGCTCGCGTGCGCGCTGTCGGACGGCGATCCCACCTTGACGGAGCCGACACGCTTCCGTTCGTTCCCGAGGTCGTGGCGAAGGCTGATGCTGGCGGCGCTGAACGGCGTCGTGCATGCTGACGAGCTGAAACTGTCCGACGTCGTACGCCACCGTGAGCAGTGGAAGCGGCTCGGCGAGCGGCTGCACGCCGGCCAGTACCCGCAGTGGCCGCACGCTGCCCGGGTGTTCGCCGTCGCCCGCGGTTCCGAACCGGCGCCGGACACGCTGCCGGCACGCGTCGAACAGGCCTTCGCGACGTCGGACACGAGGCGTGTCCTTGACACGCTCGCCGTCGCGCCGGGTGCGCTGGTGCGCACCGTGGACCGTCTGCTGCGAACCGCGGGGTCCGGAGCGGACCGTGCGGCAGTCGTGGCGGCCGTCGAAGGGACGTTGCCCGACGTCGCCGGGCGCGTGGTCCTGTCGCTGCGCGAGCACCTGATGAACCGGGAATCGGACGTGTGGCCGCGTCTCTTCGTGAACAAGCTGGGACGTCCGTGGTCCACCGCGGATACACGCATGCCGCTTGACGCCTCATCCGCCGCCGAACTGATCGGGATGTGCGACCAGGAGGTCCGGCGCCGCCTCGCCGGGCACCGCCGGATCGTGGTGGATCCCGGCATGCTCCGTACGGCTCTTCCGCTGTCCGGCCGCATGAAGGCGGGTGGATTCGGCACACTTCCTCGGGGATCGCGCACCGCCGTCGGCGGCGAGACGCTGCGCTTCTTCGCTTACTGGCGCCAGACCAGCCGCAGGACGGACTACGACCTGTCCTGCCAGATGCTCGACGCCGATCTCTTCACGACCGGGCACTCGTCATGGACGAGTCTGACCGGGAAGGGCTACCGCCACTCCGGCGACATCACCGATGCGCCCGACGGCGCCTCGGAGTTCATCGACGTGGATCTCCTCGAGATCCCCGCCGATGTGCTCGTTCCCCAGATCAACGTGTACTCGGGTGAGAACTTCGACACCGCGGCCGAGGCGTTCACGGGCTACATGATCCGTACGCCCGCCCAGAAGGGACTGCCGTTCGAACCCGCGACCGTCCGCGCCAAGTCCGACCTGACCGGACACGGCAGGGTCTCCCTGCCGATGCTGTTCCAGGAGACCGGCAACGGCTGGGAAGCCATCTGGCTTCACCTCAACCTCCGAGGGAACCCCGCATTCAACACCGTCGAGAACAACTCGGCGACCACGGCCCAGCTGGTGCAGAGCATCCGGGGCAGAACGTACCTGACCGTCGCCGACCTCCTGGGACTGCACGAGGCCAACGGGGCGACCGTGGACCAGGGCCGGCCCTCCGTGACCGACGACGCGACGCTGTTCATCGGAATGGAAGCGCCGGAGCATCTTCCGGCGGGATGCGGCCTCGTGACCCCGCAAAATCTCGCGGATCTCGTCCCCGCCTGACGATACGCTGTCCCACGGCGAGGCTATGATGCCGCTTCCTTCTCCTCACCTCTCTGAAATAGCGGCAACGCTCTCCTCGCCTCCGACGCGCAGCACCTCCGTCACACGATGGCACCGCACAGCCGCCGGGCCGGCGATTCAGGACCCCGGGGCCGGCGACGACCGGGCCGGGAGCCAGATCGTGACGCGCAGCCCGCCGGCGGGGCGGGGGGCGAGCGCCAGCCTTCCGTTGTGCGCGGTGGTGATGCTGCGGACGATCGCCAGTCCCAGGCCCGCTCCGGCATGGTCGCTGCGCGTGCGTTCCGCGCCGCGCTGGAACGGCTCGGCGAGCACCGCCAGCCGCTCCCGCGTCAGCTCCCGGCCGGAGTTCTCGACGGTCAGGGCCGCGATCCCGGACGCGGTGCGGGTCGTGACCCGCACGGTCCCGCCGTGGGGCAGGTTGTGCACGACGGCGTTGTGCACCAGGTTGGTCACCAGCTGCAGCAGCAGGGCGCGCGAACCGGCCACCTGGGTGGTGTCGTCCCCGGACGTCTCGATCGAGATCGCGCGCGACTCCGCGAGCGGCAGGAACGTCTCGATCGCCTCCTCGACCAGGAGGGACAGGTCGACGTACTCGGGCGTGAACGACCTCTGCTCCGCCCGGCCGAGCAGCAGCAGCGCCTCGGTGAGGTCGACGGCCCGGGTGTTCACGGCCTGCAGCCGGTCCAGGAGCGCGTCGACGTCCCGGTCCGGGTCGCGGCGCGCGACGTCGAGCAGCGTCCGGGTGATCGCCAGCGGGGTACGCAGCTCGTGGGAGGCGTTGGCGGCGAACCGCTGCTGCTCGCCGACGTGCGCCTCGAGCCGGGCGAGCATGGCGTCGAACGCGTCGGCCAGTTCCCGGAACTCGTCCCGGCGGCCGGGCAGCGCGATCCGGTGCGACAGGGACCCGGCCGCGGCGACCCGCGTCGCCCGCGTGACCCGATCCAGGGGAGCCAGCATGCGACCGGCCAGGATCCACCCGCCGACCAGGCCGAACACCAGCAGGAACAGCATCACCAGGACGGCGGCCGGGATGAACACCCGCGGCCCGGCTCCCCCGACGTACAACCGCGGGTCGAACGCTCCCTCGAGCATGCCGCCCAGCGAGAGCGGCGGGATGAACCGCAGCAGGAAGAGCCACGTGATCCCGAGCACCAGCGCTCCGGCCAGCATCAGGAACCCCGTGTAGCTGAGCGTGAGCTTCCACCGCACGCTCAGCCCGGATCGCCTGTTCACCCCGCGCTCCCCCGCCCGGCTCCCGAGTCGTCGATGCGGTAGCCGACGCCGGGCACCGTGGCGATCGCCCACGGTTCGCCGAGCCGCTTGCGCAACGCCGAGACGGTGATCCGCACGGCGTTGGTGAACGGGTCGGCGTTCTCGTCCCACGCCCGTTCCAGCAGCTCCTCGGCGCTGACGACGCCGCCGTCGGCCCCGACGAGCACCTCCAGCACGGCGAACTGCTTCCGGGTGAGCGCCACGTACCGGCCGTCGCGGTACACCTCGCGACGGAACGGATCCAGCCGGAGGCCCGCGATCTCCCGGACGGGCGGCCGGTTGTGCGCCCGGCGGCGGTCGAGCGCCCTCAGCCGCAGCACCAGCTCGCGCAGGGCGAACGGCTTGGTGAGGTAGTCGTCGACACCGAGCTCGAACCCGGACTCCTTCTCGTCGAGCCGGTCCGCGGCGGTGAGCATGATGATCGGCATGCCGCTGCCGCCCGCGACGATCCGGCGCGCGACCTCGTCCCCGGAGGGGCCCGGGACATCGCGGTCGAGTACGGCGATGTCGTAGTCGTTGACCGCGAGCAGCTCCAGCGCGGCGTCCCCGTCCCCGGCGACGTCGGCCGCGATCGCCTCGAGCCGCAGGCCGTCGCGAACGGCGCCGGCCAGGTCGGGTTCGTCCTCGAGGATCAGCACGCGCACCTTCCGATGGTACGAGCGGCGGGTATATCGCCGTCGTATCGAAAAGCGCATACGGAGCGGCAACGCCGCGGCGCCTTGGCTGGCGGCATGTTCAGCAGACCTTCCTCGCCATCCGCGGTGGGCGGTCGCACCCGCCCCGGGCCCGGCCGCGACCACACACCCGGCCACGCCGGCCGCCCGCGTCCGCCGGGACGTCCCCTCGTCATGCTCCTGACCGGCCTCGCCGCCGGCGCCCTCGGGGCGTGGGCGCTCGCGCTGACCGGGGCACAGGACGTCCCGGACGCCGCGGCCGGGTCCTCGCCCGCCTCGGCGTCGTCGGCGACCACCGTCCGGCAGAAGGCGGGCCTCGGCCCGCCCGGCCCGCACCCCGGCGGGAGGAAGGACGGCGCGTCCGCCGACCGGCTCCCGCGCTCCGACGAGGGCGAGCGCGTGACGCCCGACGGGCTGACGGTCGCGGACGGCGTCGTCCCGGACGGCACCACGGTGTTCGACGACGACGTCCCCTCGGTGGCTCGCCTCGACCCCGCCCTGCTCGACGCGCTGCGGACCGCCGCGACCGACTCCGGGATGACGTTCGACGTCACCAGCGGCTGGCGGTCGGCCGCGCTCCAGGACCGGCTGTTCGCCGACGCCGTCGCGCGGTACGGCTCCGAGGAGGAGGCCGCCCGGTGGGCCGCCACGTCCGAGACGTCGCAGCACGTCTCGGGCGACGCCGTCGATCTCGGCCCGGCGGCGGCCCAGGCGTGGCTCGCCGCGCACGGCGCCGCCTACGGGCTGTGCCAGACATACGCCAACGAGCCCTGGCACTACGAGCTCCGGCCGGAGGCCACGAGCGACGGGTGCCCGGAGATGTACGCCGACGCCGGCGAGGACCCGAGGATGCAGCCGTGACCGGCACGAGCCTAGGCGCCGGCAGGTATCGCCGGCGTATCGGATTCCGCATACGCCCGCGCAACGGGTCATGACGTGGACTGCACCCCGATCCCGAAGGACCTACCGGAAGACCCTCACATGACGACCACCTCACCGCCCCGGACCACCCTGGCCGCCGCCGCCCGCGGCCTGACCAAGACCTACGGCAGGGGCGACGCCCGGGTGCACGCCCTGCGCGGCGTCGACCTGGACCTGCCGCGCGGCCGGTTCACCGCGATCATGGGCCCGAGCGGTTCGGGCAAGTCGACGCTGATGCACTGCCTGGCCGGGCTGGAACAGGCCGACGCGGGCACGATCACCGTCGGCGGCACCGGCCTCGGCACGCTGGACGACGACGCCCTGACCGTCTTCCGCCGCGAGCACATCGGCTTCGTGTTCCAGGCGTACAACCTCCTGCCGATGCTGACCGCGGAGCAGAACATCGTGCTGCCGTACGAACTGGCCGGCCGCCGGGTCGAGCCGGCCGTGACCGAGCGGGCGCGGCTGCTGGCCGAGACGCTCGGCGTGGCGGACCGGCTCGGCCACCGGCCCGCGGAACTGTCCGGCGGCCAGCAGCAGCGCGTCGCCATCGCGCGGGCGCTGATCACGGAGCCGGACCTGCTGTTCGCCGACGAGCCGACGGGGAACCTCGACTCCGCGACCTCGCAGGAGGTGCTGGAGCAGCTGCGCCGGTCGGTGGACGAGCTGGGGCAGACGGTGGTGATGGTCACGCACGAGCCGGACGCGGCCGCGTTCGCGGACGACGTGGTGACCCTGGCGGACGGGCGGATCGCCTGATGCGAACCGTGTTCCGCGCGTCGTTGCGGGTGTATGCCCGCCGGTACGTGGCCGCCGGGATCTCGGTCGCGGTCGCGGCGGCGTTCGTCGTGGTGATCGGCGTCCTGACGACCGGCTGGCGGGCCGGCCTGCTGGACGGTGCGGGTGCGGCGTTCCGGGGGGCCGACCACCTGGTCACGCACCTCGACGGCGCCGCCGCGCTCGGCTACGTCGAGTCACGTGGGGCCGACGACGCCGCCTGGACCGGCCGGGCGATGCTGTCCCTGGAGGGCGCGGACGGGGAGCGATTCCCCGCCGTCTCGGTCGCGCCGCTGGCCGGCGCCGGGCCGCTGCGCTGGCAGCCGCTGCGGGAGGGGCGCTTCCCGAAGGCGGCCGACGAGGCCGTCGTCGACGTGTGGGCCGCGAACGAACGGGAGATCGCCGTCGGCGACACCGTACGGGTCGGGAAGGTGGACGCGGTCGCGACGGTGCGGGTGGTGGGCGTCGTCGACTCGCCGTCGCCCGCCGGGCAGGCGTCGCTGTACGTGACGTTCGAGCAGTTCCTGACCTGGCGGGACGACCCGAGTCTCACGATCAGCCCGGTCGCCGTGACCGGCGACGCCGGCAGGCTGCCCGACGGCGCCCGGGTGATGGACCCGGACGAACTGCTGGCCACGGTCCTGGCGAAGCACACCGGGAACGTGGACACGGTGACCGCGGTGCTGCTGGTGTTCGCCGGGGTGGCCGCGTTCGTGTCGGTCCTGGTGATCGCGAACACCTTCGGGATCCTGCTCGGCCGCCGGCAGCGGGAGCTGGCGCTGCTGCGCTGCGTGGGGGCGACGCGCGGGCAGGTGGCCGGGGCCGTGCGCCGCGAGGCGCTGCTGGTCGGGTCGGTCGCTTCGCTGGCCGGGGTCGTCCTGGGGATCGGGCTCGGGTACGGGCTGGTCGCCGTGATCGGCGCGCTCGCCCCGGAGATGCCGCTGGCGTACGCGGCGCCGTCGTGGACGTGGCTGATCGGCGGCCTGGCCGCGGGGATCGGCGTGACGCTGGTCGCGTCCTGGCTGCCGACCCGGCGCACGGTCCGGGTGAGCCCGCTGGCGGCGTTGCGGCCGGCCGGTGCCGGCGGGGCGCACGGCGGGGCGGGGCGACGTCGGCTTGTGCCCGCCGTGATCCTGGTGGCGGGCGGCGGCGGGCTGCTCGTCGCCGCGGCCTCGCGGGACAGCATCGTGATGCTGCTGGCCGGCGGCGGAGCGGCGTTCGCCGGGGTGATGCTGGCCGGGCCGGTGCTCATGCCGTTCCTCGTTCGGGTGGCCGGCCGGCTGCTCGGCCCGGCCGGGCGCCTCGCGACCACGAACGCGGCCCGCAACCCGCACCGCACCGCGACGACGACGGCGTCCCTGCTGGTCGGCGTCACCCTGACGACGGCGGTGCTCACCGGGCTGGAGACGACGCGCGCCTCGGTCGACCTCAACCACGGCACGGTGCATCCCCTCGACGTGGCGATCAGCTCGGCCGGACGGCCGTTGGGCCCGGCGGTCCTGGAGCAGGCGCAGGGGGCGGACGGCGCCGCGGCGGCGATCGCCGTCGACGGAGTCGTGGGCGAGATCCAGGAGATCAAGGGGCCGCTGCTGATCCTGACGGCACCCGACGCGGCCGACGTCGCCCGCGACGGCGGCGCCTTCGCGGAGGTGGAGCCGGGAACGATCCGGCTCGATCCTGGTGCGCACGGGCCGGTGGCGAGCGAGCTGGCCGGTCGGGTCGTCTCGGTCCGGGTCGGGGACCGCATGACCCGGCTGACCGTGGACGACGCCGACCTCAAGGGGTGGGGAGCGGCTGCGATGGTCGCGCCGGAGACGCTCGCGGAGCTCGGTGCGGTCGTCCGCTCCCGCGCGGTCTGGGTCCGTGCCGCCGCCGACGCCGATCCTGTCGCCCTGGTCGACGAGCTGGACACGCTGGCGGCCCGGTCGGGGGCCGAGATCGCCGACGGGCTGCAGGCCGAGGCCGCCGACGAACAGCAGATCGCCTCCCTCACCTGGCTCACGCTGGGGCTGCTCGGGATCTCGGTGGTGATCGCCCTGATCGGGATCATGAACACGCTGGGGCTGTCGGTCCTCGAACGTACCCGCGAGCACGCCCTGCTCCGGGCGCTCGGCCTGACCCGGCGGCAGCTGCACCGCATGCTCGCGACCGAGGGAATGCTGCTCGCCGTGGTGGCGGCCCTGCTGGGGACGGCGCTGGGGATCACGTTCGCGTGGGTGGGCTACGAGACGTTCGTACGGACGGCGCTCGTGCACGGCAGCACGATGCGGGTGGCGTGGTGGCAGCTCGCCGTCGTCGTGCTCGCGACCGCCCTGGCGGGCCTGCTCGCCGCCGCCGTACCCGCCCGCGGCGCGGCCCGCGTCGCACCGGCGGCAGGTCTGTCGCAGGACTGAGCGCAGCACCCGTCACGTAGGGCGACGGCGCCGGGCCCCTTCGGCCTGGCGCCGTCGCTCGCCTCGTTCGGCCGACGGGTCGACCACGCGCCACGGCGGGTCTTGACCGATCGGCGCTGCATCGATCAATCGATCCAGACGAGAATTCCCTCGCCTGCCTCAGCCGCGTCAACGAAGAACGTGGTCAACCGTTCGAGATGGCTGAGAAGGTACTGCCCGCCTGGGACCTGGCCGGACGACAACCGCCGTCGCTACTCGTCGAGCCAGTCCGCCGGGTAGCGGCGACGAAACATGTCGGCTGCCTCCTGAGTCCGTGCGCTGATCAGGATCGTCGTCTCGTCGGCCAGCACGATCACGTCATCGATCTGTAGCCACCGCGCCTCGGTCCGGACGCTCAGGTGCCCCGTTGGAAACGGGGAGATGCTCAGCGGCCTGCCGCGAGCGGTGAGCTCGGCAAGGTCCTCAGGTCGTTCGAATTCCGTGGCGAGATCGCCGAGCCCGGGACGCATGCACGATTCGTAGACAAGCCATTGGCTCGCCGCCGCGGAGAAGGTGCCGGTCCACGGCTCCCACCGCTCATGGGCCTTGTCCGCGAGGTCAGCCAGCACGACGACGGGCGGGTCGTCCTCCTCCAGGTCTCCCAGGAGGATGCCCCACCGGCAGGAACCCTGGTTCTCGTGTCGAACGATCAGTGCGCCCTCGTCGATGTACACCTGCCGCTGGACGATGGACAGCAACACGTCCTGGTTGCTGAAAAGGTCGTGGCGCCGCCCGACAAGCCCGTGGAACTCACGCACCGCGGGTGGCAGTCGAACGCCAAGATCTGCCTCCCGTGCGTCCATCTGGCCGCCAAGCGCCCCGGATGTGACGTCCAGCGGTTCGCCGAGCCAGCACTCGGCGAACCGGACGACGAACCGCAACGCTGACGCACGATCCCTTGCGGCTTCGGCGACCTCGGTGGCGAGGTCGAAAATGTCACTGGTCACCGGCGCTCCCGCTGGTGAGCGTCGTCGATGACCGTGGGGATCGGGTGCACTATCGCTCATCCTCCTGCGTGGCGGCGCCTTGACCGATCACACCGTCGCGGAACGCCTGAAGTCCGACTGGTTGCGAACGCAAAGGCTATTACGCGCCGTCGTCCGGCACGCGCACCGCAAGCTCGCGCTCGCGTCCCAGCAGAGCCGCGCGCCGGGCGTGCGCACGCACGACCAGCACGATCGCAACAGCCACGAACGCCGCCGCCACGGCGACCGCGCCCCAGGGTCCCGATCCGCGCCGGACGACCATCGCGACCAGCACGGCACCGACCAGCCCCGAGGCCGCCAGGCTGATCCATGCCGCCACCACGCGGTCTGTGGCGAACAGCGGGACCCGCGACCGCAGCAGCCAGGTGCCGTACCCGGCCCAGGCCAGGCAGAACACGGCGCACAGGCCGAACGTCACCTGGGTCAGCACCGGCAACCGGCCGGGCTCCGTCCACCACAGCGCCCCGATGAACACCGCACCGGCCAGGCCCAGAACCAGGGCCGCAACCGCACGGACGCGAGCCCGCACCGACAGCGTGCGGTCGAGCCCGGCGACCAGCTCCGATGGCGTGACCAGAGGTTCCTCGTCCGTCATGTCCGCTCACCCTCCTTCTCCACGTGCTCGCGCAGCATGCGGCGCGCACGGCTCAGTCGTGACTTCACGGTCCCGGCTGGAACCCCGCAGACCTCCGCACAGTCCTGCACCGACAGGTCCTCGAGGTAGTGCAGCACCAGGACCTCGCGCTCCGGCAACGGCAGCCCCGCGAGGCGGGCGACCATCTCCGCCCGATCCACCAGGCCGTCGACGGGATCACACGCAACGCCGGACCGGTCGAGCTCGGTCGCGAAGTCGCCGATCAGGTCGTGCCGGTCGGCGTACTGGCCCCGCAGGCGGTTCAGCGCCGATCGCCGCACGATCGTGAACAACCACGGGGCAAACCGGTCAGGCTCGCGCAGCCGGGGCAGCGCTCGCACGACGGCGACCCACGCCTCCTGCGCCACGTCGTCGGCGCGCTCGGCGTCCAGCATGCGACGCACGTACGACCACACCGGCCCCTGCCACCGGGCCACCAGCGCCTCCAGCGCGGCCCGGTTACCCAGCTGGGCCCGGACCACCAGCAACTCATCGCTCATCTCGCCTCCTCTCCCCTGTGCAGTCGCACGCAGGGGCAACGAGGTTCACGACAGCGCCGCCCACCCGCCCGCTACATCGGGACGCCGCGGCGCCCGCCGTCGTGCCATACCCGCACCACGAGATTGGCACTTCCCGGCCTACCGCATCCTCAGACTCCCCTGCGCACCGCATACGAAAGAGGCCCGGGTCCGCGGGATTCCGCGGATCCGGGCCTCTCGCCAGGCCGGCCGCCGTCAGGCGGCCAACCGGCCGATCACAGGTTGATCATGTGGCCGGCGAGCCCGTGGATCGACTCCTGCACGGCCTCCGACAGCGTCGGGTGGGTGTGCACGTTCCGCGCCACCTCGTCGGCCGTGAGGTCCCACTTCTGGGCCAGCGTCAGCTCCGGCAGCATCTCGGACACGTCCGGGCCAATCATGTGCGCGCCGAGCAGCTCGTTGTACTTGGCGTCCGACACGATCTTGACGAAGCCCTGGGTGTCGCCCAGGCCGTGCGCCTTGCCGTTGGCCATGAACGGGAACTTGGCGACCTTGACCTCGTAGCCCTCGTCCTTCGCCTGCTGCTCGGTGAGCCCGAACGATGCGACCTGCGGGGAGCAGAACGTCGCGCGCGGCATCATCCGGTAGTCGCCCAGCGTCTGGGTCTCGGCGCCGCCGATCGTCTCGGCCGCGACGACACCCTGCGCCTCGGCCACGTGCGCGAGCATGAGCTTCGCGGTGACGTCACCGATCGCGTAGATGTGCGGCACGTTGGTGCGCATGTGGTCGTCGATGGCGATCGCGCCGCGGTCCGTGAGCGCCACGCCGGAGTTCTCCAGGCCGAAGCCCTCGACGTTCGGCGCGAAGCCGACCGCCATGAGCACCTTGTCGACCGTGATCTCGCCCGGCTTCTCGTCCTTGACGCCCTTGAAGGCCACGTGGACGCCGTCGGCCCCCTTGTCGGTGACGGTCTGCACGGCCGTCGACGTCAGGATGTTCACGCCGAGCTTCTTGTACGCCTTGGCGATCTCCTTGGAGACCTCCGCGTCCTCGTTCGGCAGCGCGCGGTCGAGGAACTCGATGATCGTGACGTCCACGCCGTAGTTCTTCAGGACGTACGCGAACTCCATGCCGATGGCGCCCGCGCCGACGATCGCGATCGAGCCCGGCAGCTCCCGCGTGAGGATCTGCTGCTCATAGGTGACGACGTTGTCGCTGAGCTCGACGCCCGGCAGCAGGCGCACCTTCGACCCGGTCGCGATGATCGCGTTGTCGAAGGTGACGCGCTCCGTGCCGCCCGAGTTGAGCGCGATGTCGATGGTGTTCGCGTCCACGAACGACCCGCGGCCGTCGTACTCGGTGATCTTGTTCTTCTTCATGAGGAAGTGGACGCCCTTGGTGCGGCCGTCCGCGACCACGCGCGAGCGGTCGAACGCCTTGCCGAAGTCGAACGACACCTCGCCCGACATCCCGAACAGGTCCTTCTCGTGCGTGAAGATGTGCGCCAGCTCCGCGTTCCGCAGGAGCGCCTTGGAGGGGATGCAGCCCACGTTGAGGCAGACACCACCCCAGTACTTCTCCTCGATGACGGCCACGGACTTACCGAGCTGGGCCGCGCGGATGGCGGCGACATAGCCGCCGGGACCGGCCCCGAGGAGGACGACGTCGTAATGGGAAGCCATGGGCCCCAGCCTATGGTCTGCACGCCGATGCCGTGGCGTGACTTCCGTCATGAACCCGGCCGTACAGCTGCCCGACGACGACGGTCGTGGTGACGTCCACCTGGAAGGTGACCCCAGCACCGATCAGGCGTCGAGATGGTCGAGCAGCTGATCGATCACCGTCTCCGCAGCCGACTCGATCGAGTACGCCGTGGGCATCGCCGTGACCAACGGGCCGAGGTCCGCGCGGAACGTGCCGTCGGCGACCTTCTCCCGCAGGTTCGCGACGGCCAGCTTGGCGGTCAGCCCTTCGGGACGATAGGGCTCGAACGCCGCAAGGATCTTGTCCGCTTCCACGCCGACCGACGTGAGCGCGAGCCAGAGGTCGAAGAGGTCACGACCCTTGGAACGCTGGTAGAGGGCACGGATCTTCGTGGCGACGAGTTCGGCGACGTCGAACGTCTTGACCGCGGACTTGCCCGACCACCAGTCGGAGACGACCGCGTGGTGGATGCGGACCGGCGACAGCGCGGGTGAACGCTCGTGAGTGTTGACCTCGATCTTGATCCGGATGGGCACGCCGTTCGCGGCCGTCGTCCGCCAGTACACCTTGGGGTACTTGCTGATCTTCGTCTTGACGCTGAAGTCGAGGGATGCACCGAGTTCGGTGAGAGTACGCGTGAGCTGCGCGATCCCTCCGGCCGAGGACCGGACGTAGTCGAGATCCTCGCTGTATCGGTAGGGCGTGTCCACGTGGAGCTTGTGGAACGCCGTTCCGCCTCGGAAGGTGAGCTCCTCGCCGAGGTAGGGGTCGTCGGCGATGGCACAGATCGCGCGAGACAAGAGCAGGTCCTGCTCTACCTGCTGCTGGGTCGGCCAGGGGTGGGAGGCCGCCCAGGCCGCGATGTGGTTGGTCGAGATCACAGGTCAGGCTCCACGGTTGCGTTGAGACGCAGCCGCCAACGGGCATCGACAGGTCCACTGAGGCTGCGTGAGGGGTCGAGTCTGGAGAGTGAGTGCGGGCCACGAAGCGCGATGTCCGCCAATTCATCCAGATGAATACCCTCACCGTAAGTCTCCAAAATCCATCCTGCACGCCGAAAGGTAGCTACAGGAAACATTTCGACTAAATTCGCTAGATCTGCGACACTGAAGGGTTCAGCTTCGGCAAGTTCCACGATGACGTTCGCCGCGTTGTTCAGGCCACCGACCGCCGAGACGTCGGTCGCCACGTCGAGGAGCGTCAGTTCGGGGGTGGCAACCCGTGCCGCGCCGGCACGTGTTCGCCACTGGCGCGTGGGCAGCCCGCCGCAGCGAGAACGGGTCATGAACTTGAACGAGGTTCGCCCGACGTCGAGGTCGCGCACTCGACGCGAGACCGCGACCTGGAACACCTGCGGCGCATGGTGCGCGGCTCCGTAGATCTCGGCGGCCGCCAACCAGCCGACGTAGTACTCCACCCCGAGATGCCTCATCAGGAGATCAACGATCTCGATCCCCGGCGGCGCGCCCCAGTCCCGGAACTCGGGCGGAACCGGAACCCACAAGCTGTTCAAGGGATGCACCCATGCGCCCCGGCGCATCGGAGCGTTGAGGCGATTCCGCACCTGCCCCGGGGGCACACCCAAGAGCGCCGCAGCCCGCTCGGTGGTCAACGACGACACTCCTCGAGCCAGCATCCTGTCCGCGAGCTCAGCCGCATCCAACCGTTCCTCGCTTCGCTCCATGTGGCAAAGTGTTACGGATTCCGTGACACTTTGCCACATGGAGCGAAGCTCGATGTGGCAGAACGTCACGGAATCCGTAACGTTCTGCCACATGGAGCGAGCCCGCGGGCTGGTTGCCGGTGAGCCGGTCAAACCGCCAGGGTGGTGCTCGTCGATGCTCAACGTGTGACGCGGAAGTCCGTCTCCTCGCCGCTCGGTTCCAGGTCCACGACCTCCGCCGAGGTCACCACGGCCGCCGTCGGCCCCTCGCGCAGGACGGCGAGCATCGCCTCGACCGCGTCCGGATCGCCTTCGACCTCCGCCTCGACCGAACCGTCGGGCGCGTTGCGCACGAAACCCGCGACCGGCAGGCGCTGCGCGGCGCGCGCCGCGGTGGCCCGGAAGCCGACGCCCTGCACCCGCCCGCGCACCGTCACCCGAATTCGCTGGACCATCCCGCCAGGATATTCACCATGGTTCGTCCGTCGGCTGGATGGCGCGGAACCGTCCCTGATTCCCGCTCCGCCGACGGCGCCCGCCGCGCTACGCCACCAGGAGCGTGATGACCGTGATCGCCGGGACCGAGCCGAGAGTGGTGACGAAGATGGCGTCACGCGCCAGGAGGGTCGCCCGGTTGAAACGCGTGGCGTGGACGAAGATGTTCTGCGCGCTCGGGAGGGCGGCGGTCACCGCGAGCGCCACCAGGGCGACGTCGTCGATCCCGAGCAGGCGGCCCGCGGTCCAGGCGCCGAGCGGCTGGACCACGAGCTTGAGGAAGGTGACGAAGCCGAGTTCGAGCGGCGGCACGCCGCGGCCGGGCAGCGGACCGAGGCGGAGCGAGACGCCGTAGGCGATCAGGACGCCGGGGACGGCGAGGCCGCCGATGAGGTCGACGGGTTCGAGGACGAAGGCCGGCGGGCGCCATCCGGTGACCGACACCAGCAGGCCGAGCAGCGTGGCGACCGTCAGCGGGTTCGTGAACGGGAGGCGGACGGCGCGCCAGAACGCCTCGGAGCGGCTGCGCTGCACGCCCTCGCGGCCGGCGTCGAGGATCATCAGGGCGATCGGCTGGAGGAGGCCGAGCTGCAGCAGGAGCATCGGGGCGATGAGCGCGGCGTCGCCGAGCACGTAGGCGGCGACGGGCAGGCCGAGGTTGCCGGCGTTGCAGTAGGAGGCGCACATCGTGCCGATGGCGATCTCGTCGGGCCGACGACGCTGGACCAGCACGGCGACCAGGACGTACGGGATCGCCGCGGCCGCGACCCCGGCGGCCGTCGCGAGGAGGTTCTTCGAGAGGAACCCGGCGACCTCGGTCTCGGACATCACCACGAACAGCAGGCACGGGCTCGCCACGAAGAACGAGAGCCGGGTCAGGACGGTCTGCGCGCCGGCGTCGAGCAGCTTGACGGCCGCGAGCAGGTACCCGACAGCGATCACGGCGGCGATGGTGGTGAACCCGAGGAGGACGTCGTGCACGGGGTAACCGTATTCCCTCCGGCGCAGGGTACGACGGCGCGTCTCAGACGACGCCGTTGCCACGTGGCAACAGGCCCTCTTCCAGGGGTGTTGCCAATTGGCAACACCCCTGGAATGGTGGAGCCATGGACATCGGCAAGCAGTTCCAGCGCGCGCGAATCGCAGCCCAGCTCTCGGCGCGCGATGTCGCCGCGCTCGCCGATGTCGCGACGTCGACCGTCACCCGGTTCGAGAACGGTGAACGTGAACCCAGCTTCGGCATCGCGGTCCGGATGCTTCGCGCCGTCGACCTCGACGCCAACCTCCAGCGGATCTCGCGAGCATCGGCGATCGGGACCGCCCGCTGGCTCATCGATCCGCAGTTCGGCGTCCGTCCGGACGATGCCGACGAGTGGCTGGACCGGTGGACGAGGCTCGGTCTGCTGGACAGTAACCAGAAGCCGACCGATCTCAGGAAGCTGCTGTATCGAGCTGCGCGCTCGGCACGGCTCGTGGCCCGCCCGTGGCGCACGGACTTCGTACTGGCCGAAGGCTGGGAGAACCTTCAGGACAAACTCACTGAGAACGGCATCGAATGGGCTCGCACTGGTGACGCCGCGGCGAACCGGATCGTCGATTGGGCAGACGAAACCTGGCCAGTTTTCTACGTCGATGACATTTACGCATCTCGAAGAGCAATCGGAATTGCTCCGCGTGGACCGGATGAGCGAGGCCCGTTAATGTCGCTGGTCCAGTTCGACGGCTACAGCGAGATCGGCCGCTGGATGGACTCGGACGGAACGTGGTACGCCGACGCGTGGCAGGTGGTCATGGATTGCCTCGGGGGTGTGCAGCGGATGCCCGAGCAAGCCGACATGATCATCGACACCCTCGTGGAGACCACATGACCTCCGGACGACCGCGTGTACTGGCTGAGTCCCCTGCGGAGCAGCCGTACGCGCACCCGTCACCAGCTGCGGCGAAAAACCCTTACCTCACGCCGCACACAAGCCTGATCACCAGCCGGAAGTCGCTCTGCCGCGCGCTGGACGCACTGTCGGATCACAGTGACGCCGTCACCGTGATCGGATCACACGCCGTGCACGAGCGCACCAAGTCTCTCGTGGTCCCGTCGACGACGACGAAGGACGGCGACCTGTCCCTGACGCCAAGCCTTGTCGCCGATTCCCCGCTCCTCGTCGACGCCATGCGTGGCGCCGGATTCCGGCCCCTCGGAGAACTCGAGGCCGAGCGGTTCGAAGGCGCGCGGCAGAAGTACGCGGCCCAGCCCGGCCTGTGGGCGACCGGGATCTCCGACAACGGGATCCCGGAAGGCGAAGTGGACCTGATCGTTCCGACCTCGATCTCCGGAGGCGGCCGGCGTTCGCCGCGCCTGCTGAACCACCACGGCAAGGTCGCTTCCCGGACCGCACCTGGAATCGAGCTGGCAGTCCTGGACCGGAGCCTTGAAGCGTTCGAGGATTTCGAGACGGGTTCGGTCCGCCCGGCGTACGTCGCGGGACACGCGGGTTTGATCTGCGCCAAGGCCTACAAGCTCGCGGAACGCATCATCGATCGTGACGCCACCGGGCGGAACCGCGTCCTGGCCAAGGACGCCGGCGATCTCTGGCGGCTTCTGGCCACGAGCAACGGCCGTGACGTCCGTTCCACGTTCGAGGCCGAGACTGCTGACCCGACATGGGGGGATGCGGTCATCACCGGGCTCTCCCATGTCGAGATGCTCGTCACGAGCAACGAACTCGCAGCGCTGGCGATCGACGCGCTGGAACCAGATCTCACACCGGATGACATCGACACCGTGATCGACCGCTGGGCGGGGGCATTCCTCGGCTGAATCTGTCGGCGACGGCCGGCGGCCCTGGGCCATGCCGCGGATGGCAACCTCGCGATCGGGCAGGATGGAGGCATGAGCGAGAAGACCCTTCCCCGGCTCGGGGATCTGGTGTGGGAGCCGGCGCTGGAGCATCCCGGGTTGCTGGCCGGGCCGGTCGAGGCCGCGCTGCGGGCCTGGGCCGAGAGCGAACCCGAGGTCGCGGCGGCCGTGGCCGTGACCGAGATCGATCCCGGGCATGCCGATACCGCGACGCTCAACGAGCTGCACGGGCTGCCGCCCGGGGCCTCGGCGAACTGCGTGGTGGTGGCCGGGAAGCGGGGCGAGGACGAGCGGGTGGCCGGCGTCGTCGTGCCCGCCTCGACGTTCGCGGACGTGAACAAGCGGGTGCGGAAGCTGCTCGACGTGCGCAAGGCGTCGTTCATGGCGCAGGACCGGGCCGTCGCCGAGTCGGGCATGGAGTACGGCGGGATCACGCCGATCGGGCTGCCCGAGGGGTGGCGGGTGCTCGTCGACTCACGGTTCATGGAGGCGGGATCGCTCGCGCTGATGGGGAGCGGCGTGCGCCGCTCGAAGCTCCTCGTACCCGGGCCGCTGCTGTGCGCGGCGCCGCGGGTGGAGGTCGTCGAGGACCTGGGGATCGAGCGCTGATGCCGCTCTCCGAGCGGGAACCGCAGCTCGACTCCGCCGACCCCGCGGCGCAGTTCGCGGCCTACCTCGACTACTACCGCGGGGCCGTCGAACGCAAGCTGCGCGGGTTGTCCGACGACGAGCTGCGAACCTCCCGCCTGCCCTCCGGCTGGACGCCGCTGGAGATGCTGACCCACCTCGTGCACATGGAACGCCGCTGGTTCCGCTGGGGCTTCCTCGCCGAACCGGTCGACGCGCCGTGGGGCGATCACGAGGCGGAGGATCCGCACGGCCGGTGGCACGTCGCAGACGACGCCGAGCCCGGCGCGCTGCTCGACGAACTCCTCGCCGCACTGCACGACGGTGGTACCCGGACGTCGGAGATCCTCGCGGAGCACGCGCTCGACGAGCGGGGCGCGCGCGGCGGGCGCTTCACCGCCGGCACCCCGCCCACGCTGCTGTGGATCTGCTTCCATGTGCTGCAGGAGTACGCCCGCCACGCCGGTCACCTCGACATCGCCCGCGAGCTCTCCGACGGAGCCGCCGGGGAGTGATCAGATCTGCGGCGGGCCCAGCCTGACCTTGCGGAGGAGGTCTTCCGGGGTGGTCGTCGCCGGGTCCCACCAGGAGTCGACCCACCAGGTGGCGCCCGCCGCCGCCATGGCGCGGGCCTGGTCGGCGGCCTTCTCGCGGTCGTCGGGCAGCTTGCCCTGCGCGACGACGTCGAACGGGCGGCCCGCGTCGCGGGCCGTCCAAGCCTCCTGGGCGTGCAGCCACCCGGTGAGCGAGGCGACCGAGTCCGGCCCGGGCTCCTGTACCGTGCCCCGGTTCTGGGTGACGATGCCGTCCCAGCGCAGGGTGCGCTCCAGGTTCTTCACCGGCGGGCGCTCCGCGTCCCACACTCCGACCGGCCACACCGGGATCCGGCCGTTCACGGGCGGCGACGGGAAGACCATCTCGCCCGCCTCGATCTGCTTGCCGCGGAACTCGAACGGCGCGCCCTTCCAGGACTCGTCGAGGTACGTCAGGACGTCGTCGAGCAGCTGTGCCCGCTCCTTCAGGCTCGTCGGCTGCCCGGGGACCGAGGCGAAGCCGCCGTCGTCCAGCACGCCGACGCCGACCGGCAGGACGAGCCGTCCGCCGGACAGGTGGTCCACCGTGAGCGCCCGCTGCGCGAACTCCCACGGGCGGTGCCGCGGCGGCGCGAAGACCATCGCGCCGAGCGTGATCCGCTCCGTCACCACGGCGACCGCCGAGAGCACCGAGAACGGGTCCCAGGTGGGCCCGAATGCGCCCATGCTGATCGCGTCCCAGGTGAAGAACCCGTCCCAGCCGTGCGCCTCGCACTCGCGCGCGAGCGTGACGTGCTGCTCCGGCGTGCCAAAGCTTCCGATGAACCCGAACTTCATGGTGCCTCGCCTTCGTCGTCGTACCTGCGTCCTCTGACGACCGCCACGCTACGCCGGGACACTGACATGACGCAGGGCTCGGCGGAGGGTGAGGGCCGAGGAACGAGGCGCTCGCCCGCAGCCGAGCACCAGGAAGGTCAGCATGAACACCGACGTGACGCAGGGCTCCGCGGAGGGTGAGGGCCGAGGAATGTCAGCATGATGCCGGCACGGGTATCGTCGATCCCCGTGACCAGCCCTGAGACCACCACCGCCCGTCCCACCGTCCAGATGTGGACCGACGGCGCCTGCAAGGGGAACCCCGGGATCGGCGGCTGGGGGGCGCTGCTGCGCTCCGGGACGCACGAGAAGGAGATCTTCGGGGGCGAGAAGGCCACCACCAACAACCGCATGGAGCTCACCGCGGTCGTCGAGGCGCTGCGCGCGCTCAAGGGGCCCAGCGACGTGACGATCCACGTCGACTCGTCCTACGTCATGAACGGGATGAAGACCTGGATCGCGGGCTGGAAGCGCAACGGCTGGCAGACGGCCGCCAAGAAGCCGGTCAAGAACGTCGACCTGTGGCAGGCCCTGGACGCCGAGGTCGCGCGGCACGAGGTGCGCTGGGTGTGGGTCAAGGGCCACGCCGGCGACCCGGGGAACGAGAAAGCCGACGCCCTTGCGAACAAGGGCGTCGACTCGGTGCGCTGACGAGGGTCCGTCAGGCCGGGACCGGGCTCAGCCCACCGGCCGCGCCGGCTCCACCACCTCGGTCGGCCAGTGCTTCGCCGGCAGCGTCCTCGGCCGCCAGCTCGCCCGGTTCTCCTCGAAGGCCGTGATCTCGTCGGCGTGCTGCAGCGTGAGGCCGATGTCGTCCAGCCCCTCCATGAGCCGCCAGCGCGTGTAGTCGTCGATCTGGAACGGCACGGTGACGTCGTCGGCCGTCGCCGTGCGCGCGTCCAGGTCCACCGTCACCTCGGTGCCCGGGTTGTTCTCCAGCACCTTCCAGAGGATCTCGATGTCCTCCTGCGCCACGATGCCCGCGAGCAGTCCCTGCTTGCCCGAGTTGCCGCGGAAGATGTCCGCGAACCGGCTCGACAGCACCACGCGGAACCCGTAGTCCTTCAGCGCCCAGACCGCGTGCTCGCGCGAGGAGCCCGTGCCGAAGTCCGGCCCCGCCACGAGCACGGAGCCCGCGCGGTACGCGTCCTGGTTCAGCACGAACGACGGGTCGTTGCGCCACGCCGAGAACAGCGCGTCCTCGAAGCCCGTGCGCGTCACCCGCTTGAGGTAGACGGCGGGGATGATCTGGTCGGTGTCGACGTTGCTGCGGCGCAGCGGCACCCCGACGCCCGTGTGGGTCGTGAACTTCTCCATGGTGTTCTCCAGAATCCTTCGGGCCGCGCCTCAGCGCGCCCCGGCCGGCACGGGCATCGGCAGGTCGACGACGGTCTCGGTGATCGGCGGCGCGCCGACGCCGTCCAGCGGGGTCCCGTCGAACGTGGTCAGGTCGACGTCCTCGCCCAGCCCCAGGTCCGCGACCGAGGACAGCGTGCCCCGGATCGCCGTCGCGGCCGCGACGAGCGGCGAGACCAGGTGCGTGCGGCCGCCCTTGCCCTGCCGGCCCTCGAAGTTGCGGTTCGACGTCGACGCGGACCGCTCCCCCGGCGCCAGCTGGTCCGGGTTCATGCCGAGGCACATCGAGCAACCGGCGTTGCGCCACTCGGCGCCGAAGTCCTTGAAGATGGAGTCGAGACCCTCGGCCTCGGCCTGGATCCGGACGCGGGCCGACGCCGGGACCACGAGCACGCGGACGTCGTCGGCCTTCTTCTTGCCCTGGACGACCTTCGCGACCGACCGCAGGTCCTCGATGCGGCCGTTGGTGCAGGAGCCGATGAAGACGGTGTCGACCTTGACGTCGCGCAGCGGGGTGCCCGGCGTCAGGCCCATGTACTCCAGGGAGCGCTCGGCGGCGACCCGCTCGGACTCGTCCGCGATCTCGGACGGCACCGGGACGGACGCGGAGATCGGCAGGCCCTGGCCCGGGTTGGTGCCCCAGGTGACGAACGGCTCGAGGTCGGACGCCTCGAGGACGACCTCGGCGTCGAACTCGGCGTCGTCGTCGGACCTGAGCGTCTTCCAGTACTCGACCGCCGCGTCCCAGTCCGCGCCCTCGGGCGCGTGCGGGCGGCCCTTGAGGTACTCGAACGTGGTCTCGTCCGGCGCGATCATGCCGGCGCGGGCGCCGGCCTCGATGGACATGTTGCAGATGGTCATCCGCGCTTCCATCGACAGCTTGCGGATCGCCTCGCCGCGGTACTCCAGGACGTAGCCCTGACCGCCGCCGGTGCCGATCTTGGCGATGACCGCCAGGATGATGTCCTTCGACGTCGTGCCCGGGGGCAGCGCGCCGTTCACGGTGACCGCCATCGTCTTGAACTGCTGGAGCGGCAGCGTCTGCGTGGCGAGCACGTGCTCGACCTCGGAGGTGCCGATGCCGAACGCGAGGCCGCCGAACGCGCCGTGCGTCGAGGTGTGAGAGTCGCCACACACGACCGTCAGGCCGGGCATCGTCAGGCCCAGCTGCGGGCCGACCTGGTGGACGATGCCCTGGTCCGCGTCGCCGAGGCTGTGGATCCGGACCCCGAACTCGCGGGCGTTGGCGCGCAGCGTGTCGATCTGCGTGCGGCTCGTCACGTCGGCGATCGGCTGGTCGATGTCGAGGGTCGGGGTGTTGTGGTCCTCGGTGGCGATCGTGAGGTCCGGGCGGCGCACGGGGCGCCCTGCGAGGCGGAGCCCTTCGAACGCCTGGGGACTTGTCACCTCGTGCACGAGGTGCAGATCGATGTACAGCAGGTCCGGTTCACCGTTGGTGCCACGGCGCACCAGGTGTGCCTCCCAGACCTTCTCCGCCAGCGTGCCGGCCATTCGGGGTCGCCTCCTCGTCACGTGTCGGTTTGAGCCCCGTTCCGCTACGGGCGCGTGCCTCGTTCCTCGGCCCGCACCCTCCGCTCACGGCGCTCAAACCTCCAGTTCACTTCTAGTTTCTCCCTGATTCACGATCGTTCCTCAGGTACCGACTTGCCATCTCACGCCATGAGACGGCAATATCGAGGTATGGACGATACTAGCGGAGTCGGCGTGCTCGACAAGGCCGCGTCCGTTCTCGGGGCTCTCGAGGCCGGACCTGCCACCCTGGCCCAGCTGGTCAACTCGACGGGTCTGGCCCGTCCGACGGCGCACCGCCTGGCGGTGGCGCTGGAGCATCACCGTATGGTCGCACGGGACATGCAGGGTCGTTTCGTGCTCGGCCCCCGGCTCAACGAGCTGGCCACGGCGGCGGGCGAGGACCGGCTCCTGGCCGCCGCGAACCCGGTGCTGATCGCCCTGCGCGATCACACGGGCGAGTCCGCCCAGCTCTACCGCCGCCAGGCCGACCAGCGCGTCTGCGTCGCCGCGGCCGAGCGCCCCGTGGGCCTGCGCGACTCGATCCCGGTCGGCGCGACGCTCACGATGCACGCCGGCTCCGCCGCCCAGATCCTGCTCGCCTGGGAGGAGCCGGATCGCCTGCACCGGGGCCTGCGCGAGGCGGTCTTCACCGCCACGATCCTGTCGGGCGTCCGACGGCGCGGCTGGGCGCAGTCGGTCTCGGAGCGCGAGCTCGGCGTGGCGTCCGTCTCCGCCCCCGTGCGCGGGCCGTCGGGTCGCGTGGTGGCCGCGGTCAGCGTGTCCGGCCCGGTGGAGCGGCTGTCCCGGCAGCCGGGGCGGCTGCACTCGGCCGCCGTCGTCGCGGCGGCGAACAAGCTCACCGAGGTGCTGCACCGCGCGGGCGAGTGAGCGCGAAGTGAGATCTTGACCACTGCCACATCGGGTCTTCACTCGAACTTCGCGCCACGCCGCCCATGATGATCGGCGTGTTGCGGCCCGGAAAGTACTCTTTGATGGACGTGTGCTCCGGGCCGCACGCGCCCCGTCGTCGTGAGGAAGTCAGATGTCACCCAGGCTGAGACTCATCATCATCTGGTTGGTGGTCATCGCCGTCCTGTCCATGATCATCACCGATCCCCACCGGGCCTCGGACACAGTCATCGCCGTCTGGAACATGATCTGGGACGCCGTGGTCAATATCGCGACCTTCTTCGAGCAGGTGTTCACGGGGATCCTCGAGGGGTTCTGAGCCCGTGTCCGGCACCGAGGACTTCCTCCGGCGGCACAGGGGCCTGCGCAAGTACGTCCTGAGCGGCGAGGAGATCGTCTTCGCGACCCACCGCCACTGGATCCTGCTGTGGGAGCCGGCGCTGACGACGGTGGGCTCGTTCGCCCTGCTCGTGGCGATCTTCCTGGGAGCGAGCAGCGGCATGCGCGACGTCCTCGTGTGGCTCTTCTGGGCCTGGGCGCTCGTGGCGCTGCGGTTCGTCTGGAAGTACGTCGAATGGCGCCAGGACTGGCTCCTCATGACGAAGCTGCGCCTGATGTCGGTGACGGGTTTCCTGGTGCAGACCGTGGCGACGATGCCCCGCGACAAGGTCACGGACATCGGCTACCGCCAGAACCTCCTGGGCCAGCTGCTGAACTACGGCACGTTCCACTTCGAGTCGGCCGGCCAGGAACAGGAGCTGAACACGGTCGACTACGTCCCGAGCTCGGCCACCCTCTACCGGGCCCTCATGGAGGACCTGTTCCACCCGACGCCGGAGAAGGAGCCCCGGCCGGTCGCGATGCCGCCGTCGATCATGCCGCCGCGGCAGGAGGAGGCCGACGACGACGCCGGGATCCCGTCGACGCCCCGCACCCAGCGGATCAAGGTCCGCCCGGTCGATCCCGCCGGCTGAACGGCACGGCCTCCAGGAAACGCGAGAAGGCGGAGCGGTTCGGCATCAGCCGAACACACTCCGCCCGTCCGTCTCGTACCCCCAACGGGATTTGAACCCGTGTTACCGCCGTGAGAGGGCGACGTCCTAGGCCGCTAGACGATGGGGGCCTGAACTTTTCCTGCTACAGCCTTCCGGCAGGAGCCACAAGGCCCGGACCTGGAAGGAACTGCGTACCCCCAACGGGATTTGAACCCGTGTTACCGCCGTGAGAGGGCGGCGTCCTAGGCCACTAGACGATGGGGGCCTGAGACCCGGAAACTCTCCGAGAAGAGTAGCCGTGAACTGCGCTGGGGTACCAGGACTCGAACCTAGACTAAGTGGACCAGAACCACTCGTGCTGCCAATTACACCATACCCCAAGGGGGTGTCCGCTCCCCCAGATGAAGGGCGTCACCGAGGGAAAACACTACCCGACACTCGCCGACGTGCCAAAGCGGATTGCGGTGCGATATGTCACGCGCCCGTCGCCGAACGCGCCGCCGGTCGCGCCGCGGGATCCCCCGGACCCGTGCCGAGCGCCTGCGGCAGCTCGGCGAGCGTCCCGATGACGGCGATCCCGGACAACCTCAGCTCCTCGTCGCCCTGCGTCTCGTGACTGCGCTTCCGGACGCCGGGCCGGGCGAGCCAGACGCCGCGCAGCCCCGCGTCGCGCGCGCCCACGGCATCTACCTCGGGCTCGTCCCCGACGTACGCGGTGCGCGCCGGATCGGTCCCCAGCAGCCGGGCTCCCTCGGCGAACACGCGCGCGTCGGGCTTCCCGAAGCCGAGCGTGTCCACCCCCACCAGCACCGGCAGGTCCGTGAGCCCGACCGCCGCCAGCTTCCGCTCCTGCAGCTCGACGGCGGCGTTCGTCACGACGCCCACCCGCAGGCCGGCGGCACGCGCCGCCGCCAGGGCCGGCGCGGCGTCGTCGAACGCCGTCCAGGACCGCTCGAAGGTGCCCCAGAACAGCTCGTCCCACGCGGCGAAGGACTCCTCGGTCACGGGCTCGCCGCCGAAGGTCTCGTGCAGGTACGCCGCGCGGTGCCGGCGCTGCGTGAGGTGATCGACCTCGCCGCGCGTGTACCGGCGGTACCAGCCCCCCGGATCCGAGCGCCACTGGTGCAGCATCTGCTCCAGGCTCGCGCCCGGGAGATAGCGCTCCTGGATCGCCCGCAGCGACCGCGCGAACGCCGCGCGCGTGTCGACCAGGGTGTCGTCGACATCGAACAGGACACCGTCCAGGTCAGCCATGAGCGAGCCCTCCTTCCCGCGCCACCGCGGTCAGCCGCTGCGCCGTGCGCCAGCGGGCGAAGCCGAGCAACACCAGCGCGGTCACCGCGGTGCCGGTCATGCTCAGGATGCCGGACAGCGGCTCCACCTCGGTGATCAGCAGCGACTCCTCCATCGTCCCGGTCGCGATCGCCGCGCCGAAGGCGAACAGGTTGTTCACCACGTGCAGCGCGACGGCGCACTCCAGCCCGCCGGTGCGCCACACGAGCAGGCTCGCCACGATCCCGAAGAAGAACCGGTCCCCGAACAGCCACGGGTTCTGCACCCCGTGGGCGAGCGCGAACAACGTCGCCGAGACCAGCATCGGCAGCACGACGGCGAGCCAGGCCGGCCGGCACCACGCGCCCACCACCTGGGTCAGCCAGCCCCGGAAGAAGTACTCCTCACCGGCCGCCTGCAACGGCGTCGTCAGCAGGATCACGACCGCCAGGAGCTGCCAGCCGGCCTCGGGCGCGATCGTCAGGCTCTCGCCGGACGACGGCGCCACGGCCTCCATCGCGAACCCGAGCGGCACCAGCACGAGGATCGTGGTCACGGCCGCGCCGAGCATCAGGCCCCACCGCAGCCGGCCGGTCACCGAGGACGCGACCCCGGCGCTCCCGGCGGCGACGAGGGCGGCAAGCATCGCGAACGGGATCGGGATCCCGAGCGCGATGTTCGTGGACAGCATGCCCAGGGGCGACACGAGCCACGCGGCGTCCTCCAGCACGCCCCCGGTGTCCGTGGAGCTCATCGCGGCGAGGAACCCAGGCAGGTTGTACGCGGCCCACGCGCCGATCTGCGACAACCCCGAGAACACGAAGAACACCACGCCCCCGCCGGCCATCACGGCCAGCGCGAGCAGCGGCCGCCACCAGCGGTACCGCGCGGAGCCCCGCCAGGCCTGCGGGTAGCTGAGCCCGGCCACGCCCGGGCGCCCGGACGCCGGCGGCGGCGCCACCACGCCGACCCCGCCGGTCTCGACCGCCGTCATGCGCCGAGCCGGACGATCGCCGCGTCCACGCGGGCCAGCGTCCGCTCCCGCCCGAGCACCTCCAGCGACTCGAAGAGCGGCAGCCCGATCCGGCGGCCGGTCACCGCCACGCGCACCGGGGCCTGCGCCTTGCCCAGCTTCAGCCCGTGCTTCTCCCCGACCGCCGTCACGAGCTCCTTGAGCGGCTCCGCCTCCCACGTCGCGTCCGCGAGCGCCGCCCGCATGTCGGCGAGCAACGCGGCGGCGTCGCCCTTCATCGCCTTGTCCCAGGAATCCTGGTCGAAGACGGGCTCGTCGAGGAACAGGAAGTCGACGTTGCCGGTGATCTCGCCCAGCAGCGCGACGCGCGTCTGGGCGAGCTCCGCGACGGCGTCGAACGCGGCGGCGTCGAACTGCTCGGGGGTCCAGGGCGCGTGGGGCGCGGTGAGGTAGGGGGCGCAGGCGGTCTTGAACTCGTCCAGGGGCAGCGCCCGGATGTACTCGCCGTTGAACGCCGTGAGCTTCTTCAGGTCGAAGAACGCCGAGGACGAGTTGACGTCCTCGATGCGGAACCGGCGCACCAGCTCGTCGAACGGCAGGATCTCCTCGTCGTTGCCCGGGGCCCAGCCCAGCAGCATGAGGTAGTTGACCATCGCGGCGGGCAGCACGCCGTCGGCCAGGTAGTCCTCGAGGGCCACCTTGTCGCGGCGCTTGGAGAGCTTCTGCCGCTTCTCGTTGACGATGACGGGCAGGTGCGCCCAGGTGGGCGGCGTCGCGCCGAGCGCCTCCCACAGCAGCTGCTGCTTGGGCGTGTTGGGCAGGTGCTCCTCGCCGCGGATGACGTGCGTGATCTTCTCGTCCACGTCGTCGACGACGTTGGCGAGCAGGAACACGGGCGACCCGTTGCCGCGCGCGATGACGAAGTCCTCCAGCGTCGCGTTCGGGAAGGACGGGTTGCCGCGGATCAGGTCGATCACCTGCGTCTCGCCGTCGTCCGGCGTGCGGAAGCGCAGCGCGCGGCCCTCGGCCTGCTCCAGGCCGCGGTCGCGGCAGTGGCCGTCGTAGCCGGTCTGCGCGTTGCCGGTGCGGGCGGCGACGTCGTCGCGGGTGCAGTCGCAGTAGTACGCCCTGCCCTCGGCGTACAGCTTGGCGGCGGCCTCCTTCTGCAGGCCCGCGTTCTCCGACTGGTAGTACGGCCCCTCGAACGCCGGGTCGCTCGCGGTGATGCCCAGCGACTCCATCGCGGACAGGATCCCGTCGACCCATTCGGGCTGGTTGCGGGACGCGTCGGTGTCCTCGATGCGCAGCACGAAGACACCGCCGTCGGACTGCTTCGCCACCGCCCAGTTGAACAGCGCGGAGCGCGCGCCGCCGACATGGAACATGCCGGTGGGCGAGGGGGCGAATCGGACGCGGACGGAGGTCGAGGAAGTCACGGGCTCCAGCCTAATCGTGCGCACCCGCGGAGCCCGGAGGTTTTCCACAGCCGGCGCCGCCGGACGGCGTCCCGGGGCCCTGCCGCACCCGGGGAGGCGCTGCCCGGGAACGGCGGGACGGAGCCCGTCAGTTCCGGCGCAGCACCGGGTTGGCCAGCACGCCCAGGCCCTCGACCTCGCACTCGACGCGATCGCCGTGGTCCATCAGGCCGACCCCGGCGGGCGTACCCGTGAGGATCACGTCGCCCGGCAGCAGCGTCATCGCCTGCGAGATGTACGAGACCAGGAACGGCACGTCGAACACGAGGTCGCGCGTGCGGCCGTCCTGCTTCGTCTCGCCGTTGAGCCGGGACATCACGCCGACGTCCTCCGGGTCGAGGTCCGTGTCGATCCACGGACCCAGGGGGCACGACCCGTCGAAACCCTTCGCGCGCGCCCACTGCCCGTCGGTGCGCTGCGCGTCCCGCGCGGTCACGTCGTTCGCGACCGTGTACCCCAGGACGTACGACGCCGCGTGTTCCTCGGGCACCTCCTTGCACACCTTGCCGATGACGACGGCGAGCTCGGCCTCGTAGCTGATCTCGTCGGAGAAGTCGGGCAGCACGATCGGGTCGTCCGGCCCGATGACCGCGGTGTTCGGCTTGAAGAACAGCAGCGGGCTGGCCGGGACCTCGCCGCCCATCTCCGCGGCGTGCGCGGCGTAGTTCTTGCCGACCGCGACGATCTTCGACCGCGGGATCACGGGCGCGAGCAGCCGGACGCCGTCGCCCAGCTCGACGCGCTCGCCGGTCGGCATCGCCGGCATGTACAGCGGATCCCCGCCGAGCACGGCGAGAAAGGTCTTGTCCCCCTCGGTCTGCACGAGTCCGAACCTGGGATCATCTCCGGTGGTGAATCGAGCGATACGCACGCGCCCAATCTACGTGCCGGACGACGCCGCCGCGGACCGGCCGATCGGCCGGCCGGCACGCCGCGCGGCAGCAGCTCGTCACACGGCGAGCAGGTCGCAGACCGCGACGAGCCGGGCGCGGATCCCCGCCGCCCGCTCCGCGAAGTCCCGCTGGCGGCGGACGTACTCCGCCTTGCCCTCCGGCGTCTCGATCGCCACCGCCGCGACGCCGTACCCCGAAACGTCGTACGGCGAGGCCGCCATGTCGGTGTACCGGATGTCCCGGGCCAGCTCGAACGCGTCGAGCAGCAGGTCCCCCGGGACCGCCGGCCCGAGCTTCAGGCACCACTTGTACAGGTCCATGTTGGCGTGCAGGCAGCCGGGCTGTTCCAGGGCGGGCTGCGTCGCGCGCGTGGGGCGCAGGGCGTTGCGGTCGCGCGCCTCGGGCGTGAAGAACCGGTAGGCGTCGAAGTGCGAGCACCGCACGGGGTGTGATTCGACGACGGCGTCGGTCCCGGCGTGCCCCAGCCGCAGGGGCAGCGGGTGCCGGTGGTCCCGCCCGGCCTCCTTGTCGCGGTAGACCATCGCCCACTCGTGCAGCCCGAAGCAGCCGAACGTCCCCGCCCGCGACGTAGTCGCCGCCAGCAGCTCCCGCAGGTACCGGACGGCGTCGCCCCGCTCGGCCAGGAACGCCTCCCGGTCGAGGGTCACGCCCGCCGGGACGCGCGTGTACCAGCGCCACCCGGCTCCGGGCGGCCCGGGGTCGGCCGGGCCCGCGAGCTCGTCGTCGTCCCGCGGTGCGCCGGCACCGCCGATGCCGCGGTCGCCGTCGCCGTCGTCGTCGGCCAGTACCACCCCGGCCCCGGGATGCCACCGCCGCAGGTGGCTCATCCGGGTGGGGTAGTACGTGAACAGGAAGTCCTCGATCGCGTGCTTCCGCCCGGCCTCGCGCGCCTCGCGCCACACCGCGGTCAGGGCGTCGGCCCGCCGCAGGTGCGCGCCGGCCGCCGCCCGCCGTTCGCCGGCGGCCAGCACGCTCACGGCGACCGGACCAGATCTCACGGACCAAGGCTACGGGCCGCCCTGACGCGCCGGTGCCCGAGGCAGGACCTACCCCGGGCACCGGCCGCGCTACCTCACACGCGGCGTGCCCGTCGCCCAGCGGACCCATGCCGCCATCACACGCTCGAGCGGGCCCTGCCCGAACAGGACGCGCCACACCGTGGCCGCGGCCAGGGCGATCAGGACCATCCAGCCGAGCGGTTCGTTCGTCGGCGGGTCCAGGAGGTCGAAGCCGCTCGCCGTCACGGCCCAGATCGCGACGATCTGGGCCGAGTAGACCGTCAGCGCCAGCGCGCCCACCGCCGCGAGAGGCGCCAGGACCAGGGCCCCGATCCGGCCCGCGAACAGGCACAGCCCGATGACACCCAGCGCGAAGCCGCCCGAGCCGATGGCCTCCAGCGTCGTGTCGTCGTGGGGACCGGGCAGCCACAGGTAATCCGGGGTAGGCCACGGATCGTCCCAGGCCAGCTTTCCCCCGACCGCCCGTTCGGACAGCGTCCCGTCGTGGTTCGCCTCGATCGCCTCCCGGCCGCCCGCCCCCGCGGTCATCACCTCCGACACCAGCGCCGCCAGGAACGCGGCCCCGAACCCGGTCACGACCAGGGCCAGCCGCAGGCTGCGGCTCCTCAGGTCGCTCCGGCCCACCGCCAGCCCCGCCAGCACGAACGCCATCCACACGACCGCCGGGTAGTGCCCCGTGAGCAGGAAGTCGGTGAACGCACCGGACCCGTCGCGCGGCAGCCGCAGCCCGAGCCGCGCCAGCAGCTCGGGCCCGTAGTACGCGACCGGCGGCCCGCACACCGCGAACGCCGCCGCCCACCCCGCGAGCTGCATCGGCCGCAACCGCAGGAAGGGCAGCGCCAGCACGAAGTACGTCGCGTAGAAACCCAGGATCAGCGCCACCCGCGTTCCCAGCAGGTCCAGGAACGCGACGAGCACGATCAGCGCGGCGGCCCGCGCCAGGATCGCGTGGCGCGCCGCGGCGAGACCCGCACCCTCGGGCGGCGTCGTCCGCCCCGTGACCAGGCCGAGCGACACGCCCGCCACCGTCGCGAACAGGATCGACGACCGGCCGTGCGCGAACCCCAGCCACCCCTCCAGGGTGGCGAGATCCTCCGACGTCACCCCCACATGGGCCGTGAACATGCCGAGCACGGCGAGACCGCGCGCGATGTCGAGCCCGGGCACCCGCCCCGGGCCGCCCAGCAGGCGGCCGGCCCTCCGATCGGTCAAGTTGGACATGTGAAGCATCTTCGCAGGCTCACGGCCTGCCGTCCCGCACAGTGAGAACCTGTGTGTGACGCACGCCGCACGTCGGTAGCGTGAACGCATGAGACCCAGTACCGACTCCGCGGCGCCCCCGCACGACGCGCCAGCGGGCACCGATCCCGTCGACGCGATCGACGCTCCCGGTCACCACCGGTCCGACCTGACCAAGGAGTCGGAGTCGTACACGCACGGCCACCACGAGTCCGTGCTGCGCTCGCACCGCGCCCGTAACGCGGCGAACTCGGCCGCGTTCCTGCTGCCGCACCTGACCGAGGGCATGCGGGTGCTCGACGTGGGCTGCGGGCCGGGCACGGTCACCGTCGACCTGTCCGAGCGGTACGGCGTGGAGGTGGTCGGGGTCGACGCCGCCGGCGGCGTGCTCGAGGCGGCCCGCGAGCTCGCCTCCGCCCATCCGGACGCGAACGTGACGTTCCAGCAGGCCAACGTCTACGCGCTGCCGTTCCAGGACAACACGTTCGACGTCGTCTACGCCCATCAGGTGCTGCAGCACCTGTCGGAGCCGGTCGCCGCGCTGCGCGAGATGAAGCGCGTCGCCAGGCCGGGCGGTCTCATCGCCGTGCGCGACGCCGATTACGCCGCCATGACCTGGTATCCCGGCTCCCCCGCGCTGACCGAGTGGAACACGCTGTACCACGAGGTCACGCACGCGTACGGCTTCGAGCCGGACGCCGGGCGCCGCCTGCTGTCCTGGGTGCGCGAGGCCGGGTTCGAGCCGTCCGGCCTCGTCCCCACCGCGAGCGTCTGGTGCTACGCCACGCCCGAGGACCGCCGCTGGTGGGGCGACCTGTGGGCGCAGCGCTGCACCGAGTCGAACTTCGCGGTGCAGGCCAAGGAGTCGGCGCTGGCCGACGACGTCGCCCTCGAGCAGCTCGCCCAGGGCTGGCAGGACTGGGCCGAGTCCGCCGACGGCTGGTTCGCGATCGTGCACGGCGAGGTGCTCGCGCGCGTCTGAGGCCTGAGGGGAAACCACATTTCGCCGCGCGTTACGTGGTTGCCCCGATGCCGGCGGTACCAGCGGATTCCTACGGTCGAGGTGAACCGGCACGGAGCCACCGTGCCCCACCCCACCGACCGAGGTGATCTGGAATGAAAGGAACCATCCCGGCCACGCACCGGCTCGCGCCGGCCCGCCTGCCTGCCGACTCACCTGCCCGTACGGCGCTCACCGCCCTGGCCGCGCTCGCGCTGGCCGTCACGGTGCTGTGGGCGGCGCCGACGCCGTCCGCCCAGGCCCACGGCTGGGTCTCCGACCCGCCGAGCCGCCAGGCCCAGTGCGCCGGCGGCGCCGTGAGCCACGACTGCCAGGGCATCCAGTACGAGCCGCAGAGCGTCGAGGCGCCGAAGGGCTCCCTGCAGTGCTCCGGCGGCTCGCGCTTCACGAACCTCGACGACGACTCCCTCGGCTGGCGGCGCGCCGCCATCGGGAGCACGCACACGTTCACCTGGACGCTGACCGCCCGGCACAACACCTCGACGTGGGAGTACTTCGTCGACGGGCGGCTGTTCAAGACCGTGGACGACGGCGGCGCCCAGCCTCCGGCGACCGTCAGCCACACGCTGAGCGGCCTGCCGTCCGGGAACCACGAGATCCTGGCCCGGTGGAACGTCTCCAACACGGGCAACGCGTTCTACGCGTGCGTCGACGTGAACGTCGGCGGCACGGGGACCACCCCGCCGCCCACCAACCCCGGCACCTGCGCCGCGGCGGCCTGGATCCCGACGTCGGTGTACCTCGGCGGCGCGCGGGTCTCGTACCAGAACCGCACCTACGAGGCGAGGTGGTGGACCCAGGGCGAGATCCCGGGCCAGTCCGGCGAATGGGGTGCCTGGCGGGACCTGGGCGCCTGCTGACCGCTCGCGAGGCAGGGCACGACGCCCTGCCTCGCGAGGATTCCGGGGCCCGGCGCATCCACGGCGAGTCCGGCAGGTCGGTTTCCGCGCACACGTCCCGCCCGGGCGTGTTTTGCCATTCCCTGACCGGCCTGAAACTGGGAGCACTTTTTCACCCGTTCCGTGCCAACATGATGGCGTGCCGACCATGGTCGTGCGGGGTGTCCACCCCGCTCCCGTCGAGATCCCGGACGCGGTTCACGCGCTCGCCGGCTGGTACGTGGGCTGGGGCAGCGTCACACCCGTCTGGCGGAACGACCTGGGCGGGCTCACCTTCCGCCTGCAGGACGCCGGCTTCCCGCCCCCCGGCGCGACGACACCGGGGCGCCCGGCGCAGTACCTGAAGTGGGTGCCGGAGGGCGCGCCCTGCCCCGACCCGGTGGCGGAGGCCGGCCGGCTCCGCTGGGTCTCGCCCTTCACGAGGGTCCCGGAGGTGGTCGATGCCGGGCGCGGCGACGACGGCGCCTGGCTGCTCACCCAGGAGCGCGCGGGCATCTCGGCGATCGACCCGAGGTTCCGCGACGACCCGCGGACCGCCACGCGCTCCGTCGCCGAGGGCCTGCGCCTGCTGCACGACGCCGCCCCCGTCGCGAGCTGCCCGTTCCTGTGGACACCCGAGTCCCGCACGGCGGCGCTGCCGGACGCGGTGCGCGCCGGCATCGGCGAGCCGCCGCCGGTGGATCGCCTCGTCGTCTGCCACGGCGACCCGTGCGTGCCCAACACGCTCCTGCACGACGACGGCTCGTTCGCCGCGCACGTCGACGTGGGCGAGCTCGGCGTGGCCGACCGCTGGAGCGACCTGGCCGTCGCCTCCCGCTCGGTGGTACGCCGCTTCCGCGACCCGGGTCTGGAGGCGGAGTTCCTCGCCGCCTACGGCGTCGTCCCGGACCCGGAGCGCGTCGCCTACTACCGCACCCTCTGGGACGTCGTCGAGCACCACCGCCGGCGCCGTCGTCCCCGGTAACCGCCACGGGTCCGCGGTGCCTGCGACAATGCAGTCATCATGACGACCACGACGACGCCGCGCCCCGCAGGAACCCTGCTCCCCCACATCCCGGCCCCGACGGGCAAGGCGCCCGACCCCGACGTGCTGTTCGAGAACTTCTCCGCGTGGGCGTCCGACGGCGGACGGCCGCTCTACCCCCACCAGGAGGAGGCCCTCCTGGAGATCATGACGGGCTCGCACGTCATCCTCGCCACCCCCACCGGGTCGGGGAAGTCGATGGTCGCGATGGGCGCGCAGTTCGCGGCGCTGGCGGCGCACCGCTCCGGGAGGGGCGGCCGGACCTACTACACGGCCCCGCTGAAGGCCCTGGTGAGCGAGAAGTTCTTCGACCTGGTCGCGGCGTTCGGCTCGAAGAACGTCGGCATGATGACCGGCGACTCCGCGGTCAACCCGGACGCCCCGATCATCTGCTGCACGGCGGAGATCCTGGCCAACCTCGCGCTGCGCCAGACCCGGGGCGACGGCTCGCCGCTCGCGGGCGAGGACGCGATCTCCCAGGTCGTCATGGACGAGTTCCACTACTACGGCGACTCGCAGCGCGGCTGGGCCTGGCAGGTCCCGCTGCTGGAGCTGCCGGGCACGCAGTTCGTCCTCATGTCCGCGACGCTGGGCGACACCACCAAGCTGCGCGAGGACCTGGGCGAGCGCAGCGGCCGGGACGTCGCCGAGGTCACGGGCGCGGAGCGCCCGGTCCCCCTCACGTTCAGCTACGTCCTGGAACCCCTCACGGACACGATCGAGGAACTGGTCACCACCCACCGCGCGCCGGTGTACGTCGTGCACTTCACGCAGAAGGACGCCGTCGACCGGGCGCAGGCCCTGCTGTCGATGAAGATCGCGGGCAAGGACGAGAAGGACGCCATCGCCGGGGAGATCGGCAACTTCCGGTTCTCCACCGGCTTCGGCAAGATCCTCGGCAAGTTCCTGCGCGCGGGGATCGGCGTGCACCACGCGGGCATGCTCCCCAAGTACCGGCGCCTGGTCGAACGCCTCACGCAGAAGGGCCTGCTGAAGGTCGTGTGCGGCACGGACACCCTCGGCGTCGGCATCAACGTGCCGATCCGCACGGTTCTGATGACCAGCCTCGTGAAGTTCGACGGCGAGCGCATGCGCCACCTCACCGCACGCGAGTTCCACCAGATCGCCGGGCGGGCCGGTCGCGCCGGCTACGACACGCTCGGCGAGGTGCTCGTCATGGCGCCCGAGCACGTCATCGAGAACCGCAAGGCGGTGCTCAAGGCGGGCGACGACCCGAAGAAAAAGAAGAAGATCGTCCGCAAGAAGGCCCCCACGGGCGCGGTCAACTGGACCGACTCCACGTTCGAGCGTCTGCGCGACGCCGATCCCGAGCCGCTCACCTCCAACTTCACCGTCTCGCACGCGATGGTGCTGAACGTCCTCGCGCGGCCCGGCGGCGACCCGATCGCGGCCCTGCGCCACCTGCTCACGGCGAACCACGACACGGAGGCCACGCAGGCGAACCACGTGCGCCAGGCGTTCCGCATCTACCGCAGCCTGCGCCAGGCCGGCGTCGTCGAACGCGTGCGCGTGCCGGACCCGTCGCGGCCGTCCGGCTACCGCCCGAGCGCCCGGCTCACGGTGGACCTGCCGCGCGACTTCGCGCTCAACCAGACGCTGTCCCCGTTCGCGCTGGCGGCGATGGACCTGCTGGACGTCGAGAGCCCCACGCACGCGCTCGACGTCGTCTCCGTCATCGAGGCCACCCTCGACGACCCGCGCCAGGTGCTGTTCGGCCAGCAGAAGACCGCGCGCGGCGAGGCCATCGGGGCGATGAAGGCCGAGGGCATCGAGTACGACGAGCGCATGGAGCTGCTGGAGGAGGTCACCTGGCCCAAGCCGCTGGAGGACCTGCTCGCCCCGGCGTTCGCGACGTACAAGCAGACCAATCCGTGGGTCGCCGACGCCGAGCTGTCCTGCAAGTCGGTGGTGCGCGACATGCTCGAGAAGGCGATGACGTTCGGCGAGCTGGTCAGCGCCTACGGGCTGGAGCGCACCGAGGGCGTGGTGCTGCGGTACCTCGCCGACGCGTTCCGCGCCGTGCGCCAGGTGGTCCCCGAGGAGCACCGCACGGAGGACGTGCACGAGATCATCGAGTGGCTCGGCGAGCTGGTGCGGAACGTCGACTCGTCGCTGCTGGACGAGTGGGAGCGGCTGCAGAATCCGGTGGACGACGACGCCGACCTCGTCGTCGACGGGGAGCTCGCGGAGGCGGGGGCCGAGGCACCCGCCCGCCCCGTCACGGGCAACCCGCGCTCCTTCCGCCGCCTGGTCCGCAACGCGATGTTCCGCCGCGTCGAGCTCGCGGCCCGCGAGGCGTACGAGGAGCTCGGCAAGCTGGACGGCACCCTCGGCTGGACCGCGGACGACTGGGGCGACGCCCTGGACGACCTGTTCGACGAGCAGGGCGACGACGCCATCGGCATCGGCCCGGCCGCGCGCGCGTCGTCGCTGGTCACCATCCTGGAACCGGGCGCCGAGATCCCCGACGGCGGCCTCACGACCGAGACCGGCAAGGTCTTCGAGGGCATGTGGTGGGTGCGTCAGGTGATCGACGACGCCGACGGCGACCACGACTGGGCGATCACCGCGGTGGTCGACCTGGCCGCCAGCGACGAGGCGGGGCAGGTCGTGCTCCGCGGCCTCGACGTCGGGCCGGTCTGACCCCGGCGGCGGCCCGCCGCCGGGGCCGGCGCCGTCAGGCCGAGCGCTGGTAGGTGGGCAGGATCGCGTCGCTCTCGACGATCTCCTTGCCGAGCGGCATCAGCGAGACGGGGATGAGCTTGAGGTTCGCCCAGCCCATCGGGATGCCGATGATCGAGACGAACAGCGGGATCGCGGTGACGATGTGCCCGAGCGCGAGCCACCAGCCGGCCACGATCACCCAGATGATGTTGCCCACGAGCGACATCACCTCGCCGACGCCGGACTGCTTGCGGTCCACGACCGCCCGGCCGAACGGCCACAGCGAGTAGACGGCGATCCGGAAGGACGCGATGCCGAAGGGGATCGTGACGATCAGGATGCAGCAGATGATCCCCGCGAGCATGTACCCGAGGAAGAGCCCGAGGCCCGCGAAGATGAGCCAGATGATGTTCAGCAGCGTCCGAAGCATGCCGCCGATTCTGTCGCACTTCGTCCGGGGCACATAACCGGGTATCGCCCTGGTCCTGTCCCGGATCTCCCCTGATCCGTCCCCGGTGTGAACGGGCACCCGCCCGGCGGCGTCGTCGTCCGTAGACTCGGGGCGTGCCGACCTCCACCGCCCCGGACAGCCCTGCCGGTCCCGACGCGGGACGCATCGCGGACCGCGTCGCCGCGGTCCGTTCCCGGGTCGCCGACGCCGCCCGCGCGGCGGGCCGTGCGCCCGGCGACGTCCGGCTGCTGGTCGCGACCAAGACCCAGGAGGCCGGCGCCGTCCTCGCCGCCGTCGACGCGGGCGTCGGCCTGATCGGCGAGAACCGGGTCCAGGAGCTCGTCGCGAAGGCGCCCGACCTGGCGGGCCGGGTCGCCGCCGGGGTGCTGGAGGTGCACATGATCGGGCACCTGCAGCGCAACAAGATCAACCAGATGCTGCCGACAGTGACCGGCATCGAGACCGTCGACGACCTCCGGCTGGCCGAGGCGCTCTCCGCCCGCCGCACGGGCGACGACGCCCCGCTCGACGTGATGGTGCAGGTCAACGTGTCGGGCGAGGAGTCGAAGTCCGGCGTCGTGCCGGAGGCCGCCGGCGCGCTCGCGCGCGACGTCGCCGCCCTCCCGGGCCTGCGCCTGACCGGCTTCATGACGATCGGCGCGCGCCTGACGCCCCACGGCGAGCGGGCCGGCGACGCCGCGATCCGCGCCGGTTTCGCGCGCCTGCGCGAGATCCGCGACGAGGTGCTGGCCTCCGGCGCCCCGGGCACGGCGGACGCCCGCGAGCTGTCGATGGGCATGTCCGCGGACCTGGACCTCGCGATCGCCGAGGGCGCCACCATCGTGCGCGTCGGCACCGCGATCTTCGGCGCGCGCCCCACACCCTGACCTGGGCGACCCACTTCTTTCAGCCGCGCGCGATCGCCGCGGCCGTGCCGTTCGTCAGCCGCAGCAGGTCCGCCGGCGCGAGCCCGATGTCCAGCCCGCGGCGTCCGCCCGAGACGTAGACGACGTCGAACGCCGTGGCCGACTCGTCGAGCACCGTCACGTGCCGCTGCTTCTGCCCGAGCGGCGAGATGCCGCCCGCCACGTACCCGGTCGCGCGCTCCGCGCGCGCGACGTCGGCCATCGCGGCCTTCTTCGCGCCGACCGCCCGCGCGAGCGCCTTGAGGTCCAGCATCCGGTCCACCGGGACCACCGCGACGGCCAGGGCGCCGTCGACGTCCGCCAGGAGCGTCTTGAACACCCGCTCGGCGGGCAGCCCCAGCGCGTCGACGGCCTCGGTGCCGAAATCCTCCCGCGCGGGGTCGTGCTCGTACGCGTGCAGGGTGTGCGCGACGGCCGCCTTCTCCAGGACGACGACGGCGGGCGTCGCGCCACCACTCTTCTTCTTCGCCACGACCGCATTCTCCCCGCTGCCGCGACCGGGAGCGATGCCCGGACCGCCCGGCAGCTCAGCGCAGGTGGTCCAGGGCCCCTCGTACCCCGCGCACCCCCGGGGCCTCCAGCGCGGCGCGAGCGGCCGTCGCGTCCACGCCCACCAGCAGCGTCACCAGCGCGACCCGCAGGTCGCCGCCGACCTCGCGCAGCGCCCGCTCGCACTTCTCGGTCTCGTGGCCGGTCGCCTGCTCCAGCAGCCGCACCAGCCGTCCGCGGAGCTTCTCGTTCGTGGCGACCACCTCGACCATGAAGTTCGAGTAGGTCTTGCCGAGGCGCACCATGACCGCCGTCGACAGCGTGTTCAGCACGAGCTTCTGCGCCGTCCCGGCCTTCATCCGGGTGGAGCCCGTGATCGCCTCGGGCCCGGTGTCCACGAGGACGGCGACGTCGGCCAGCGCCGCGAGCGGCGCGACCGGGTTCGACGCGATCAGCACGGTGGCCGCGCCGAGCTCGCGCGCGGCCTCGAACGCGCCCCGCACGTAGGGCGTGCGCCCGCTCGCGGCGATGCCGACGACGACGTCGTGCCGGGAGCCGCCCTCGAGGACCGCGCGCCCGGCGGCGACGTCGTCCTCGGCGCCCTCGACCGAACGCGCGAACGCGCCGGCGCCGCCCGCGATGTGCGCGACGAACATCTCCTCGCCGACGCCGAAGGTCGGCAGCAGCTCGGCGGCGTCCATGAAGGCCATCCGGCCCGACGTCCCGGCCCCGGCGTAGTGCACGCGGCCCCCGGCGAGGATCGCGTCGACGGCGAGGTCGATCGCGGCGACGATCTGCGGGTGCTGCGCCCGCACCGCGTCGACGATGCGCGCGTCCTCGTCGGAGATCATCGCGACGAGCTCGGGCGTGGAGACGAGGTCGATGTCACGCGTGCGCGGGTTGCGCTCCTCCGTGGGTGAGGACACCCGCACCGGCGGGATCGACTCCGTCCGTTCGTAACCTGTATCGGCGATCACTCGGTCCCTCTCCTGTCACACCAGTTTCCGCTCGGCATCGGACCGCGTGAAATGCAGTTACCCGACTTACCACCACTTGCGAAGATTACCTTCACGGCGCGCGACGCCCCAACCTGAGGTCGCCACCGTTACGAAAACGTGACACGGCAACTGTCACACGGATACCCCGCGAGCCGCGCCGCCCTGCGGATCCCGCGCCCCTTAGCACGTCTCGCCATGCCGGATATTTCCCTCAGTAATATGCGAATATTTCCGCGACTCTTTGCACTATCTTGGGGAAAGATCATGTCAGAATAGATCGGTGCAGACTGACACCGGAGGGGACGGGACAGCTGTGGGCGGCAACGCCGGCTGGATCGTCGCGATGGACGTGGGCGGAAGTGGCTCACGTCTGAGCGCCGAGCTCATGGGAGCCCGGCATCCCGGCACGGGCGATTCGATCTCATTCACCCTGGAGGGCGACCCCGTCAAGATCGGGCCCGAGGGCAGCAACGCCGCCCAGGTCGTCCGGGGCCTGTGCGAGACCTTTCTCTACTGGGTGAAGAACGCCGAGTACCACTTCGAGTCACCTCCCGTCGTGCACGCCGCCGCAGTCGGCGCGACGGGCCTGACCTCGGTGGTTCCCAGCACGGCCGAGATCCACGACGTCATGGGCTCGATGCTGCGCACGAACCGCACCGCCGTCGCCGGCGACGCCCTGACCGCGCACATGGGCGCCCTCCGCGGCCGCCCGGGAGCCGTGCTGTCGGTCGGCACGGGCGCCGTCGCCTTCTCCTTCGACCAGAACGGCCGCTGGCGCCGGGCCGACGGCTGGGGACACCTGCTCGGTGACCTCGGTGCCGGGGTCTGGGTCGGCTCGGAGGCGCTGCGCGCCGCCACCGCGGCCCACGACGGACGCCCGCGCGGCGGGTCCCAGCGGCTGCTGAACGTGGCGGTCCAGAAGCTCGGCCCCGTGCCGAGCTGGCCCGCCCAGCTGTACATGAGCAACGACCGGGCCGCGAAGCTCGCGTCGTTCGCCCCCGCAGTCATGGCGGCCGCGGAGGACGGCGACCCGATCGCCAACACCATCCTCACCGAGGCCGGGCGCCACCTCGCGGCCACGCTCGCCACCGCCCTCAGCCCGGAGATCCCGCAGCTCGCGTCGATCACGGGCCGGCTCGCGCACCGCCCGTCGCCGCTGACGGAGTCGCTGTACGAGAACCTCATGCTGGAACGCCCGGGTGTCCGGCTCGTGCCGTCGGACGGTTCGCCGCTCGACGGCGCCAAGGTCCTGGCGCGAAAGCTCGCCAACGACGCCTCCTCTGTGGTGGGATACCGTCCGTGGCTGACGGTCAGGGTCGACGGGCGGCACACCACCACCGAGCACTCCGACGCCGGCGCCGATATGTTCAGCTCCATGGCGACCTCGCAGTTCAGCGCCACCGAACTGCCGGACGTCCTACCCAACACACCGGGGATGACGTGACCAACCCCGGTCCGACGACCTCTGGAGATACCGCCGATGACCGGTGATGTGCTCGTCAAGCTCCGCCGCTCGCTCCCGACGCTCCGCCCGGCGGAGGCTCGGGTCGCCGAGACGGTGCTGGAGAACCCGAGCCTGGTCGTGGCCTCCACGATCACCGAGCTCGCCGGTGAGGCGGACACCTCCCAGGCCACGGTGGTGCGGTTCTGCCGCGCCATCGGCTACGCGGGATACCCGGAGTTCCGGATCGACCTCGCCCAGGCCACGAGCCGCCGGGACCTCGAGCTGGAGCGCTCCGGCATCGCCCAGGGCGAGCTCACGCAGACCGACGGCGTCGACGACGTCGTCAGCAAGATCGCGTTCCACGAGGCCCGCACCATCGAGGACACCGCCCGCACGGTGGACCGCGAGGTGATCGACAAGCTCGCCGAGGCGATCGCGGTGGCGCCCCAGCTGGCGATCTACGGTGTGGGCGCCTCGCACATCGCCGCGCTGGACTTCGCGATCAAGCTGCAGCGCATCGGCCGGATCGCGTTCTGCTCGCCCGACGCCGACCTGCAGCAGTCCTCGGCCGCGGTCCTCGACCCGGGTTCGGTCGCGATCGGCATCTCGCACAGCGGGCAGACGACGGCGACGAACACCGCCCTCGAGCTGGCGCGCGGGCGCGGCGCGATCACGGCCGCCATCACGAACTACCCGGACGCGCCGATCGGCAAGGTCTCCGACCTCGTGCTCGCCACGACGGCCCGGGAGACGAAGTTCCGCGCGGGCGCCATGGCCTCGCGCATCGCGCAGCTGACCATCGTGGACTTCCTGTTCGTGCGGGTCGCGCAGCGGACGTACGACAAGAGCCAGGAAGCGATCAAGCTGACGGCGGAGGCCGTGGCCGGCCAGCGCATGGCGTTCGGCCGGACCTCCCGCAACGACTGACCTGACCGTGAGGTGATGCCCGCCGTCGCGGGCACCACCTCACGCTCGCGCTCACCTCGCGGGGGCCACCCCGGCCTTGATGAGGCCGTAGACGTAAGCGCCCGTGGTGGCTTCCCAGGCGGCCTCGATGACGTTGGGGCCCACGCCGACCGTGGACCAGCTGCGTTCGCCGTCGGACGTCTCCACCAGGACCCGGGTCCGCGCGTCCGTGCCCTGCTCGTTGTCGAGGATGCGGACCTTGAAGTCGATGAGCTCGAAGCGCTCGAGCTCCGGGTAGACCGGGGTCAGCGCCTGGCGCACGGCGCGGTCGAGCGCGTCCACCGGGCCGTTGCCCTCGCCCGTGGCCACGATGCGCTCGGCGCCGACCGTCATCTTGACCGTGGCCTCGGCGAAGGCCTCCGCCTCCGGGCCGTAGACGTCGGCGGGGGTGTGGCCGTCGGGGACGGTCTCGACGATGGTGCGCCAGGACTGGGTCTCGAAGTACCTGGGGAGCTCGCCGAGCTCGTCGCGCAGCACCAGCTCGAAGGAGGCGTCCGCGGCCTCGTACGTGTAACCGCGGGCCTCGTCGTGCTTGACGCGGTCGGTGACGGCCGCCAGGACATCCTTGCGGTCCGAGAGGTCGAAGCCGAGCTCGCGGCCCTTGAGCTCGACGGAGGCGCGGCCGGCCATGTCGCTGACCAGCATGCGCATGTCGTTGCCGACGTCCTTGGGGTCCATGTGCTGGTACAGGTCGGGGTCCACGCGGATCGCGCTGGCGTGCAGGCCCGCCTTGTGCGTGAAGGCGCTCTGGCCCACGTAGGGCTGGCGGGCGAACGGGGAGATGTTGGTGACCTCGCTGATCGCGTGGGCGATCCGGGTCGCCTCGCGCAGGCCGTGCTCGCCCACGAGGTCCATCCCGAGCTTGAGCTGCAGGTTGGCCGTGACCGCGATGAGGTCGGCGTTGCCTGTGCGCTCGCCGTAGCCGTTGACGCAGCCCTGGATGTGGGTGGCGCCCGCCTCGACGGCGGCCAGGGTGTTGGCCACGGCGCAGCCCGAGTCGTTGTGGGCGTGCATGCCGATGACCGGCCCGGCCGGGCGCCCGTCGTCGCCGGTCCGCCCGACGACGGCGCTGCCGCCCAGCGCCTCCACCACCTCCGAGACGATGCCGGAGACCCAGCTGGGGATCATGCCGCCGTTCGTGTCGCAGAGGCACAGCACCTCGGCGCCCGCGTCGTGCGCGGCGCGGATGGCCGACAGGGCGTAGGCGGCGTCGTACCGGTAGCCGTCGAAGAAGTGCTCCGCGTCGAGGACGACGCGCCGGCCCTCGCCCGCCAGGAAGCTCACCGTGTCGGAGATCATCGCGAGGTTCTCCTCGCGGGTGGTCCGCAGCGCGCGCTCGACGTGGCGCACGTCGGACTTGGCGACGAGGGTGACGACGGGCGTCCCGGCGTCGAGCAGCGCGCGGACCTGCGGGTCGTTGCCGGCGCGCAGCCCGGCCTTGCGCGTCGCGCCGAACGCGGCGAGCACCGCGTTGCGCAGCGTGAGTTCCTTCGCGGCGCGCGCGAAGAAGTCCGTGTCCTTGGGTACGGCACCCGGCCAGCCGCCTTCGATGAAACCGACCCCGAGTTCGTCCAGCTGCGCGGCGATGGCGAGCTTGTCCGTGACGGACAAGTTCATGCCCTCCTGCTGGGCACCGTCGCGCAGGGTCGTGTCATAGACATGGAACGGCACGCCGGCGTGGAACGGCACGTCGACGGCGTGGAACGGTGTGGCGGTCATGCGTAGGTCTCTTCCGTCCGTACGGGCAACAAAAAAGACCCTCCGGGTACGGAAGGTCTGCGCGTCCAGCATGGTGGCTGCCGGACGCGCTAGGCAATGATGATCGCCGAGCGCAGGGTGATCCACGGTGTCATGCGGGCCATGCTGCCACAGGTCGGGGCAGGGCGGTAGCGACCCACCGGGATATGGGACGCGCGGGCCGCCGCTCACCGGCTTCCGCCGACCTCACCCGCCTCTTGTGCGGATTTGATCGCTACTTTTGATTGATCTTCGACACAAGTCCGGCTAGCGTGACCCTGCCGGGGCGGCGCTGCCCCGGTCAGCGACGATCCGGGGAGCACTCCATGGAGCATGCCGACGCCGACAGCACCACCTCCGCCCGCAGCGGGCGCCCGACCACCGGCCTCTGGCTGATCGGGGCGCGCGGCTCGGTGGCCACGACCGCCGTGCTGGGCCTCGCCGCCCTCGCGGGCGGTCACGCCGCACCGACCGGCTGCGTCACCGCGCGCGACGACGTCGCCGCCCTCCCCGGCCACGCCGCCCTCCCGGACTTCGACGGCATCGTCGTGGGCGGTCACGACGTGTCCCACCACCCCCTGCCCAAGCGGGCCGAGGCCCTGGCCGACGCACGCATGATCCCCGCCCACCTGGTCACGCTCACGCGGGACGCCCTCGAGGCCGCCGACGCCGAGGTCCGGCCCGGTCACGACCCCGCCCGCCCGGAGGGCAGCGGCCAGGCCGTCGCCGAGCGCCTCGCGGCCGACATCGTCGCCTTCCGCGAGCGCCACGGCCTGGAGCGGGTCGTCGTCGTCGACGTCGCGTCGACCGAGCCGCTGCCCGAGCCGGCCCCGGAGCACGACGACCCCGGGCTGCTCCTCGCCGCGCTCGCGGACCCGGACCGGGCCCCGCTGCCGGCGTCGTCCCTCTACGGCTACGCGGCGATCCTCGCGGGCGCGCCCTACGCCGCCTTCACGCCGAGCGCGAGCGTCGCGCTGCCCGCCCTGGCCCGCCTGGCGGCCGAGCGCGGCGTCCCGGTCGCGGGGCAGGACGGCAAGACCGGCCAGACCTGGCTGCGGACCGTGCTGGCGCCCGCGTTCGCGGCGCGCAACCTGCGGGTCCTGTCCTGGGCGGGCGCGAACCTGCTGGGCGGGGGTGACGGCGCCACGCTCGCCGACCCGGACGCCGTCGGCTCGAAGCTGAGCAGCAAGTCGCGCGGGCTGCGCGCCCTCACCGGCACCGCCACGACGCCGCTGCACATCGACAACGTGCCCGACCTCGGCGAGGTGAAGGTCGCGTGGGACCACGTGCACGCCGAGGGGTTCCTCGGCTCGCGGCTCACCCTGCAGACCACGTGGAGCGCCTACGACTCCGTGCTCGCCGCTCCCCTGGTGCTCGACCTGACGCGGCTGCTCGCCCTCGCGGACGCGGCGGGCCTCGCGGGTCCCGTGCCCGAGCTCGGGTTCTTCTTCAAGGATCCGTGGGGCTCGGACGTCCACGACGCCGCGGCGCAGGATCGCGCGCTGGTGGACTGGCTGCGCGACACGGCCGCCAAGGTGCGCGCGACGGACGGCGCCCGAGGCGGCGCGGCGCACGAGGCGGCCCGGTGACGCCGTCGGACCTCGCGGAGCTGGTCCGGCTCCCGGCCGTGCTGACCGTCGTCGGCGACACGCTCGCCGGGCGGGCGGCGGCCCTGGGCCGCGGGACGACGACGCCCGTCCCGGGCGTCTCCCGCGGGCCGGGCAGGGCGCGCTTCCTGCTGCTCCCGGCGGCGTCGTCGTGCCTGTACCTGGCCGGGATGGCGCTCAACGACTGGGCGGACCGCGACCTGGACGCCGTCGAGCGACCCGAGCGGCCGATTCCGTCGGGACGCGTCACGCCACGCGCGGCGCTGGTCACGGGAGCCGTGCTGACCGGCGCGGGGATCGCCGCCGCCGGGCTGGCGACCGGGCGCCGCGGCGCCGTCGTCGCCTCCGGGATCGCGGCCGGGGTCTGGGCCTACGACACGGTGCTCAAGCACCATCCCGTGCTCGGCCCGGCCGCGATGGCCGCGTGCCGCGGCCTGGACGTGCTGCTCGGCGCCACGACCGGCAGCCTCCGCGCGGCCCTCCCGGCCGCGTCCGGCGTGGCCGCGCACACCGCGGCGGTCACGGTGCTGTCCCGCGGCGAGGTCCGGGGGACGACGACGGCCGTGGCGGCGTCGGTCGCGGGCGTGACCCTCGCGGGGGCGCTCCTGCCCGTCGTGACCGCGCCCGCCGGGCGTGCCGAGGCGACGGGTGGCCCGGGGGCCGCGCCCGCCGTGGCCGGGCATGCCGCACGCGCGGCGACCGCCCTCGCGGCCGGACGTCCCGCGCGCGCGGCGGCCGCCCTCGCGGCCGTCGCGTACGCCGCCTCCTGCCTGCCGGGCCAGCTCCGGGCCGCTGCGGCGCCGACGGCGGGCGCCGCGCGCTCCGCCACCCGCGCGGGGCTGCAGGCGATGATCCCCCTGCAGGCGACCTGGGCCGCGCGCTCCGGCCGCCCGGTGACGGCCCTGGCGCTGGGCGGGGTGGCCGCGGCCGGGCACCTGCTGCGCCTGCGGGGCCGGGCCCGGGGCAGCAGGCAGGTGAGCATCACATGAGGCCGCCGTTCCTGCTCGGCTACGGCACCAACGGGCTGGGCGACCACCCGCTGCCGGACGCCCTCGCGCTGCTCGACGCCGCCGGGTACGACGCCGTCGCGCTGACCGTCGGCTTCCCCCACCTGGATCCCCTGTCGGCGCCGCCGGCCGCCGTGCGGGACGCCGTCGCGCGGCTCGCGGCGATGCGCGGCGGCGCCGGGGCCGGGGTCGTCGTCGAGACCGGCACCCGCTACCTCCTGGACCCGGCGCGCAAGCACCGGCCCGCCCTCGTGGACCGCGAGGCAGAGCCCCGGATGCGCTATCTGGTCCGGGCCATCGAGGTGGCGGCCGAGCTCGGCGCGCACTGCGTGTCGTTCTTCTCGGGCGTCCTGACGGACGGCGACCGGCCCGCCGAGGGCCGGGCCCGGCTGCTCGGCAGGCTGCCGGTGCTCCTGGAGCACGCGGCGGCGCGCGGCGTGCCGCTGGCGCTGGAGCCGGAGCCCGGGATGCTCGTCGAGACGGTCGAGGACGCGCTGCGGTTGCGCCGCGACCTGGGCGATCCGCCCGGCCTGGGGCTCACCGTCGACGTCGGGCACTGCCTCGTCGTCGAACCCGGCGGCGTGGAGGCCGCCCTGCGCGCCGCCGCGCCCGTGCTGCGCAACGTGCAGCTCGACGACATGCCCCGCACCCACCACGAGCACCGCCCGTTCGGCGAGGGGGACCTCGACCTGCCCGCCACGCTCGCGACGCTGGCGGACATCGGTTACCGGGGTGTCGCCGCCGTCGAGTTGCCGCGGCACTCCCATGCCGCGCCCGGCCTGGTCACCGCGTCGATCGAGGCCCTGCACCGGGCCTGGAAGGAGGTCTCCCCGTGACCGACGTCCCGACCGGCGGCGCGGCCTCCCGCGCCCAGGACCCGCCCGGCCCGGCCCGCGCCCATGCCCTGGCACTGGATCCCGCGGCGCTGCGCCCGTTCCTGCGCGACCCGGACTGGCTCGACGCGGCACGCGACGCCGTCGCCGCGGATCCGGCGGCGCTCCCCCGCCGCTTCGCGCTCGCCGGGCGCCGCGCCGGGCGCGGGCCGCTGCACCCCGTCGCCGACCCGTCCGGCGTCGTCCACGGCACGGCCGACGACGCCGCCCGCGCGGCCCTCGTCGTCGCGCTCGCGACGGTCGCCACCGGTGAGATCACCACGTCCGCGATCGCCGCCCCGGAGCTCGCCGCCCTGCTCACGACGCTCTACGACGAGGGCGACACCGCCGAACGGCGCGGCGTGCTCCGCGGCCTCGACGCGCTCGCCGTGCGCGGCACCCTCCCCGAACCGCTGGTCACCGCGGGCATCCCGCTCGCCGAGGACGCCCTGCGCGCGAACGACACCAGCCTCGTCGCGGCGGGCGCCGGGCCGTTCGGCGGGCGCCACCTGGACGCGCACACCTGGCGGCACGCCGTGCTGAAGCTCGTGTTCCTGGGCGTGCCGCTGGACGCCGTCGCGCACCTCGCCGAGCGGGCCGACGCCGAGCTCGCCCGCATGGCCCGCGACCTGGCCGCCGAGCGCCGCGCCGCCGGCCGCGACGTCCCGCCCGACCTCGCCCGGCTGCTCGGCGGGCTGCCCGCCGGGGCGGTCCCGCCCGCCGGCACGAGCACCACCACGAACTCCCCCGCGCCCCGCACCACGAAGGAGTGAGCATGCGCATCCTGGACCCGCACATCCACATGACCAGCCGCACCACCGACGACTACGAGGCCATGTACGCCGCGGGCGTCCGCGCCGTCGTCGAGCCCGCCTTCTGGCTCGGGCAGCCCCGCACGTCCGCCGCCTCGTTCACCGACTACTTCGACTCCCTCGTGGGCTGGGAGAGGTTCCGCGCCGCCCAGTTCGGGATCCGGCACCACGCCGCGATCGCGCTCAACCCGAAGGAGGCGAACGACCCGCGCTGCCGCGACGTCCTCGCCGAGATCCCGCGCTACCTGCTCAAGGACGGCGTGGTCGCGGTCGGCGAGGTGGGCTACGACTCGATGACGCCCGCCGAGGACGAGGTGTTCGCCGCCCAGCTCGCGATGGCCCGCGACGCGGACCTGCCGGTCCTGGTGCACACGCCGCACCGCGACAAGCTCGCGGGCACGCGCCGCACGCTCGACGTCGTGCGCGAGTCGGGGCTGCCGCCCGAACGGGTGCTCGTGGACCACCTCAACGAGACCACGGTCGCCCTGGTGCACGACGCCGGGATGTGGGCCGGGTTCTCCGTCTACCCGGACACCAAGATGGACGAGCGCCGCACCGTCGCGCTGCTGCGCGAGTACGGCACCGCGCGGATGATCGTGAACTCCGCCGCCGACTGGGGCCGCTCCGACCCGCTGAAGACGGCCCGCACGGGCCGCGAGATGCTCGCCGCCGGGTTCACGGACGACGACGTCGACCAGGTCCTGTGGCGCAACCCGGCCGCGTTCTACGGGCAGTCGGGGAACCTCGTGCTCGACCCGGTGCCGGGGTTCGTGGCCGGCGCACCGCCCGCGCCCGGCGTGGAGTTCGAGGGCTCGTCCGTGCTGCGCGGCGTGCGGGCCTAGGGGGCGACGATGCATCTGTCCTACTGCACCAACGTGCACCCCGCCGAGGACCTGGACGGCGTGCTCGCCCAGCTGGCCGCGTACGCCGGGCCGGTGCGCGAGGCCGCCGGGCTGGACGTGCTCGGCGTGGGGCTGTGGCTGCCCGCGCGGGTCGCGCTCGGGCTCGACGGGTCGGCGTCCGACGTCGCCCGGCTGCGCGGCACCCTCGCGGACCTCGGCCTCGAGGTCCGCACCCTCAACGCGTTCCCGTACGGCGGCTTCCACAGCGAGGTGGTGGGCCGGTCCGTCTACCGCCCGACCTGGGCGGAGCGCGCCCGCCTGCAGTACACGCAGGCCTGCGCGCGCGTGCTCGCCGCACTCCTGCCCGACGACGCCGCCGGGTCGATCTCGACCCTGCCGCTCGCCTGGCGCGCGCCGTGGACGCCCGCCGACGACGACGAGTCGGCCCGGGCCCTGGCCACCCTGTCCCGTGACCTGCGGGACCTGGCCGACCGGACCGGGAAGGTCGTGCGGATCGCCGTGGAGCCCGAGCCCGGCTGCGTGCTCGACACCGTGGACGACGTCGTCGGCTGGCTCGCCGCGCGGACGGACCCCGCCGGACCGGCCGAGCGGCGGATCGACCCGGAGCACGTCGGCGTCTGCCTGGACACGTGCCATCTGGCGGTGTCCTTCGCGGACCCGGCCGGCGCCGTCCGGCGGATCGCGGACGCGGGGCTGCGGGTCGTGAAGGTGCAGGCCTCCGCGGCCCTCCACGTGGACGAGCCGGGACGGGCGAAGTCGCGCGCCGCCGTCGCCCGGTTCGCCGAACCGCGGTACCTGCACCAGGTGCGGGAGCGGACGCCGTCGGGCACCGTGCTGGCGGCCGACGACCTCGGCGAGGCGCTCGGCACCGCCCCCGGGCGCCCGGGCCTGCCGGGCGAGGGACCGTGGCGCGTGCACTTCCACGTGCCGCTGCACGCCCGGCCGGAGCCGCCGCTGGCGGCGACCACCGGCGTGCTGCGCGAGGCGGTCGCCGCGGTGCGCGCCACCCCGCACGGCGACGAGGCGCACCTGGACGTGGAGACGTACACCTGGACGGTGCTGCCCGCGGGAGCCGCGGGCCCGGGCCTCACCGGCCCTGGTGGCCCCGGCGGCACGGGCGGCCCCGGCGGGGACGACGACGGCCTCGTGGCGGGCATCGCCGCGGAGCTGCGATGGGCGCGCGAGCACCTGACGGACGCACGGGAGAAGGAGATCGTCGGATGAGGCAGGTCCTGCTGCTCGACGTCGTCGGGCTGACCGAACGCGCCCTGGCGCACATGCCGCGGCTGACCCGGCTGGCGCGCGGGGGCTGGTCCTCGCGGCTCGGCACGGTGCTGCCCGCGGTGACGTGCACCGTGCAGTCGACGATGCTGACGGGGCTCGCGCCGCGCGACCACGGCATCGTCGGGAACGGCTGGTACTTCCGCGACCTGGGCGAGATCCATCTCTGGCGGCAGCACAACCGGCTGGTGGGCGGGGAGAAGCTGTGGGAGACGGCCCGCCGGGCCGAACCCGGCTACCACGCCGTGAACGTCTGCTGGTGGTACGCGATGGGGATGACCACGCAGGTCACGGTGACTCCCCGGCCCGTCTACCACGCGGACGGGCGCAAGTCCCCGGACGCGTACGTCCGCCCGGCCGCGCTGCACGACGAGCTGACCGGCGCGTTCGGCGACTTCCCGCTGTTCCGGTACTGGGGGCCGACGGCGTCGATCGACTCGACGCGGTGGATCGTGTCGGCCACCCGGCACCTGCTCACCACCCGCGCGGCCGACCTGACCCTGGCGTACGTGCCGCACCTGGACTACGACCTGCAACGGTTCGGCCCCGAGTCCCCCGAGGCCGACCGCGCCGCGGCCGACCTCGACGTGGCGCTGACGCCCCTCCTGGACCAGGCGGAGGCCGACGGCGTGACGGTCGTGGCGGTCTCGGAGTACGGGATCGGGCCGGTGTCGCGGCCCGTCCACCTGAACCGGCTGCTGCGGCGCGAGGGCCTGCTGGAGGTGTACGCCCAGCAGGGCCGCGAGCTGCTGGACCCGTGGACGTCGCGGGCGTTCGCCGTCGCCGACCACCAGGTGGCGCATGTCTACGTGGCGGACCCGGCGGACGTGCCGCGCGTGGCGGCGCTGCTGCGGGACGAGCCCGGCGTGGACGAGGTGCTGGACCGCGCGGCGCAGGCGGCCTACGGCCTGGACCACGAGCGATCGGGCGAGCTGGTGGTCGTGGCCGAGCCGGACGCCTGGTTCACCTACTACTACTGGCTGCGGGACGACCGGGCCCCGGAGTTCGCCCGCGGCGTGGACATCCACCGCAAGCCCGGCTACGACCCGGCGGAGCTGTTCTTCGACCCGGCCGACCGGTTCTCGAAGGCACGCGCCGGCCTGAACCTCGTGCGCAAGCAGCTCGGCCTGCGGTACGCGATGAGCACGACGCCGCTGGACGCGACCTGGGTGCGCGGCTCGCACGGGCGGCTGCCGGACTCGGCCGCCGACACCCCGCTGGTGCTGTGCTCCGACCCGGACGTGCCCGCCGTGGTCGCCCGGCAGGTCGCCGACGACGCCGGTCTCGTGCCCGCCGCGGCGGTGCGGGATCTGGTGCTGGAGCTGCAGGGAGTCCGGTGAAACCGTCCCACGTCGCGAGACTCGCGTCTCATTTCCCGCGAGTCTCGCGCTAGGCTCCCTTCATGGCGGAGAACGGTACGGACCAGCAGATCAATCTCGCAGTCGTGGCCGGGGACGGCATCGGCACCGAAGTCGTGGAGCAGGGCCTGAAGGTCCTCGACGCGGTGCTGGCGCCGAGCGGCACCAAGGTCGGCACGACGGAGTTCGACCTGGGCGCGCGCCGCTGGCACGCCACGGGCGACACCCTCACCGACGAGGACCTGGGGCGGATCAAGCAGCACGACGCGATCCTGCTGGGCGCCATCGGCGACCCGACCGTCCCGAGCGGCGTGCTGGAGCGCGGCCTGCTGCTCAAGCTCCGCTTCACGCTGGACCACTACGTGAACCTGCGCCCGTCCAAGCTCTTCCCGGGCGTGAGGAGCCCGCTCGCCGAGCCCGGCGAGGTGGACTTCGTCGTCGTCCGCGAGGGCACCGAGGGCCCGTACACCGGCAACGGCGGCGCGCTGCGCGTCGGCACGCCCGCGGAGATCGCGACCGAGGTATCGGTGAACACCGCGTTCGGCGTGGAGCGCGTGGTGCGCGACGCCTTCGCGCGCGCCGCGAAGCGCGAGCGCAAGCACCTCACGCTCGTGCACAAGCACAACGTGCTGGTGCACGCCGGCCACCTCTGGCGCCGCACGGTCGAGGCCGTCAACGCGGAGTTCCCGGACGTCACCACGGACTACCTGCACGTGGACGCGGCCACGATCTTCCTGACGACGAACCCGAGCCGGTTCGACGTGATCGTCACCGACAACCTGTTCGGCGACATCCTCACGGACCAGGCCGCGGCGATCACGGGCGGGATCGGGCTGGCGGCGTCCGCCAACATCAACCCGGACCGCACCGCGCCGTCGATGTTCGAGCCGGTGCACGGCTCCGCCCCGGACATCGCGGGGACCGGCAAGGCCGACCCCACCGCGACGATCCTGTCGGTCGGGCTGCTGCTGGACCACCTGGGCCGCGCGGAGGAGTCCGCCGCGGTCCAGGCGGCCGTCTCCGCGGACCTCGTGGAGCGGGCGACGACGTCCTCCGTACGCACCACGGCGCAGATCGGCGCCGACATCGCGGCCCGGGTCGCGGGGTAGCACAACCCCACGGCCGGGCTCGTCGCCCGGCCGCAGGGTGTGTCCTCACAGGACAGGTCCCCTTCACCGGCCGGGCATGGAACACTGACTTCATCCGGTGAAAGGCTTCTGATCATGACCACTATGTCCCACCAGCACACCCTCCCGGCGGAGCTCGACGATCTCGTGGCCCGCTACGAGGTCCGGCGCAACGAAGCGCCGAAGCCCGCGCAGGAGCGCGCAGCCCTCCTCGCCGCACCCAAGTTCGGCACCGTCTTCACCGACCACATGGCCCGCGTCACCTGGCGCGCCGCCGACGGCTGGACGGACCGCCGCGTCGAGCCCTACGGCCCGCTGCAGCTCGACCCGGCCACCGCCGTGCTGCACTACGCCCAGGAGATCTTCGAGGGCATGAAGGCGTACAAGCACGCCGACGGCTCCGTCTGGGGTTTCCGGCCCGAGCAGAACGCGCAGCGGTACGCGCGGTCGGCGCACCGGCTGGCGCTGCCGGCGCTGCCCGAGGAGGACTTCCTGGCCTCGCTCGTCGCGCTCGTGCGGACCGATCTCGACTGGGTGCCGGACGGCGAGGACTCCTCGCTGTACCTGCGGCCGTTCATGTTCGCGAGCGAGGCGTTCCTCGGGGTGCGGGCGGCGAACGTGGTGGAGCACCTCGTCATCGCCTCGCCAGTGGGGCCGTACTTCGCCAGCGGCGTCAAGCCGGTGTCGATCTACCTGTCGGACACCTACCACCGGGCCGGCGCGCCCGGCGGCACGGGCGACGCGAAGTTCGGCGGCAACTACGCGGCCAGCCTGCTGCCGCAGCAGGAGGCCCAGGCCAAGGGCTTCGACCAGGTGTGCTTCCTGGACAGCGCGACGAGCACCTACCTCGAGGAACTCGGCGGGATGAACGTCTTCCTGGTCATGGAGGACGGCTCGCTGCACACGCCGCAGCTCGGCTCCATCCTGGAGGGCATCACGCGCAGGTCGGTGCTGCAGCTCGCGGCCGACCGCGGCCACGAGGTCGTCGAGCGGCGCATCCCCGCGGCCGAGCTCGTGGACGGCCTGGCGTCCGGGCAGGTCAAGGAGTTCTTCGCGTGCGGCACGGCGGCGGTCGTGACGCCGATCGGGCGGTTCGCGTCGTCGGACTTCGACGTCACGGTGGGCGACGGCGGCTCGGGCGAGCTGACGATGGCGCTCCGCACCGAGCTGACCGACATCCAGTACGGCCGCGCGGAGGACCGCCACGGCTGGATGCGCCGCCTGGCCTGACCTTCTCCTGATCAGCCCCCGCCCAGGAACTCCCGGGCGGGGGGCTGACGCCGCCTGACGCCGACCACGAGGTTGGCCTCACGACCACGAGGTTGCGGCGCATCGCGCGAGTCGCGCGGACGCCGACCTCGTGCCCGGGAAGCCAGCCTCGTGGTCGCTTCACCCGCGGCGGCGGGTGAGGGGCACCCGGGAACGGGTGACGAGCCAGGCGGCGGAGATCGCCAGGACCGGGACCGCCAGGACCAGGAGGGCGACCTGACCCCACGGGACGACGAGGGGGAGGTCCGAGTTCAGCTCGAACGCGAGCCCGAGCGGGATGCCCGCGAGAACTCCGAGCAGCGTTCCGGTGACGGATATGGCCCCCGCCTGGGCGGCCACGACCCGTTTCCGGGCGGACGGCGTGGCGCCGATCGCGGCGAGCGCAGCCAGATCGGGCCGGGAGTCGATCGCGGACAGGGCCACCGCCGACCAGGTGCCGGTGAGCGCGAGGAAGAGGGCGGCAGCAGCGATCACCAGGATGGTGAACCATCCGTTGTCCGCCGGGATGTGGGATCCCTCGACCGTCGCCCCGATATGGACGTCATCCGCCTTGACGGTGGCGTCCTCGCCGTCAGGCCTGAGCCCCGCGGCAGCGAGGTGCTGCAGCAGCAGTGCTCCCTGAGCGTTGGCAAGGTCGGAAGGGATATCGGCCATGGCGATGTAGGCGCCGACTCCGGTACCCGTCGCTCCCAGCTCACCGATCAACGAGGGTGGGATCAACGGCAGGTTGCCGACGACCTCGCCGACGTCTCCGATCGCCGTCGCGGGGAGCGGGACGCCGGTAGGGCCACCGGCATCCACCATGATTCCGTCGCGCTCGTCGTACCGGCCGATGTTCACGCGGATGGTGCCGTCCTCGAAGACGTGATGACGCGGCGCGACCACCCGGCCCTGGGACAGTGCCGTGCGGATCGCGGCGTGGTGCCGTTCCGGTACGCCCAGCGCGCGCAGGAGGCCAGGGTCGTCACCATCCGTGACGGTGAGCTTGGTCGCGGGGCTCTCGTCCCCGTAGAAGTTGAGTCGTTGTGCCTCGTGGACATAGACGCTGATGGAGAGGCCGTCGCTGTTGACGGGGATCCGGACCGGAATCATCGGTCCCGCGTCCGGGAACGACCGTGCGACGACATCCGAGAGCTTCGCGGCCGCGTCCTCGTCGATGACCTGTCCGAACCCGGCCGCTTTCATCACGAGGGCCCCTTCGGCCGCCTGCGGGATGTTCCCCCTGAGCATCGACGCCCGGGACCCGGCGAACGTCGTCAGCGCGGTCGCCGCGACGGCCACCGCGACGATCACCGCGGCGATGGCCGGGACTGTCCGGCCACGCTGGCGCGAGGCGTCGCGCAACGCGAAGCGCCAGGTCCACGGGGCGCGGACGGCGAACCGGCCGAGCAGGCCCACGATCCCTCCGCACGCCAGGACAAGTCCCAGGGCCGTGACGACGATGCCGGCGCTGATGCCGATCACCTGATGGGCCAGCCCGGACGCGACAGCCAGGCAGATGCCACCGACAGCCGCGACCGAGCCGATGACCGTCGGAACCGGGCTCGCGGCGCCGGCCGGTCGCCGACCCGACAGGACCTCGGCGACGTCGGCGTTCGCCGCGCGCCGTGCCGGTGGCCATGCGGCGGCCACGGCAAGGCCGACGCCGATCAGGGCAAGCACCGCGACGCCGGCCCAGGGGATCTCGAGCACGGACACGGTGCCAGGCGCCACGGCGATCAGCAGCAGGGTGGCCGCGATGCCGAGCCCGACGCCGACGACGGCGCCGATCGCCCCCGCGAGGACTGCGCGCGCGAGCATCACGGTGCGCAGGGCGGAGGCGGGTGCACCGTTCACCGCCAGCAGGGCGAGGGACCGCGTGTCGCGCCTCGCGCCGATGGCGAACGCGGGGCCGATCAGCCAGATCGCCTCGAGAACTCCGACGATGATCATCGCCACGGTGACGGCGAGGGTCTCCCTGTCGAGCCGGGGGTCCGATCCGAGAACCCCGGATTCGTCGTCGTGCCCGGTCATGGTGCCCAGGACATGCCGGCTCGTGACGAAAGCCCCTGCGTCGTTCAACGCTTCGACGTCCGACCAGGTCACAGGGCTGTCGCCAGACACGTACCACAGGGGGTGGTCCGAGCTCCTCCGCTCGACCTCCCTCGGCGGGGTCAGCGGTCCCGGCTCGCCGAACAGGACGGCGGTGTCCTCCTGCGCGTCACGGATCAGACCCGTCACGCCGACGATCGTTGCCGGCGAGAGGTCTCCGGCGACCTCCACCTCGATCGTGTCGCCGATCTCGTAGCCCAGCCGGGCCTGGTAGCTGGTGACCATCACCTCGCTCCCGGCCGCGGGGTACCGCCCGTCGAAGAGCGGGAAGCGCGCGGCGACCGCGGGATCCTGGAGGTCGGCCTGGACCGCGGCGTTCCGGATCGGAACCCCCTCACGGTGGATCAGCACCTCGCCCTCCAGCATCCGGCTCATCCTGGTGCCGTCCGGGAGAGCCGCCGAGATGCTGCGTTCGAGCTCGGTGTACGAGGTCGACCTGGGTCCGCTGCTCTCGCGGCCCATCCGCCCGTCGACGGCCGGCGGTTCCTGTGCGACCCGGCCACCCACCCCTTCGATCTTCGCCTGAAGTTCCGGTCCGAGCTCGGCCTCGATGTCACCGGGCCCGTACACCTCGTTGGACGCAAGCGCCGTCACCACGAAGCTCCCGGCCCCCACCGTCAGGGCCACCATCAGCACCACGAGAACGGTCCGCCCGAGATGCCGCCGCGCATCCCGCCGCGCCAGTCGCATCCCCAGCCGCCGGTGCGCCACGGCTCGTGCGATCGCCCCGCTCACGCGTCCGCCTCCATCAGGTCCGCCGGCTCCCCGGCGCCGTCGGACCTCAGGATCCGCCCGTCCCGCAGGTGGATCGTCCGGTCCGCCCACGCGGCATGGCGTGCGTCGTGGGTGACGAGCAGCCCGGCCGCCCCGGCGTCGATCCGGTCGCGCAGCAGCCGCATCACGGCGTCGCCGGTCACGGAGTCCAGCGCCCCCGTCGGTTCGTCGGCGAGGACGAGCTGCCGCCGCCCCACCAGCGCCCGCGCGATCGCGACCCGCTGCTGCTGACCGCCCGACAGATCCTCCGGAAAACGATCCCGCGCGGATTCCAGCCCCACCAGTACCAGCGCGGCGATCGCCCGCTCGCGAGCCACCCCCGCGCGCACGCCGTCCAGCTCCAGCGGCAGCGCCACGTTCTCCGCGGCCGTCAGCGCGGGCACCAGGTTCAGGTCCTGGAACACGTACCCCACGTCCTGCCGTCGCACCTCCGCGCGTTCCGCCGCGCCGAGCCAGGCGATCTCCCGCCCGCACACCTGCACGCTGCCCGACGTCGCCGTGTCCAGCCCGCCCGCCACGTTCAGCAGCGTCGACTTGCCGGACCCCGACGGCCCCATCACGGCGACCAGCTCACCTTCGCGCACGGTGAGCGACACCCCGGCCAGCGCGACGACCTCACCCGCTCCCTGCCCGTGGACCCGGACCACGCCCGTCATCTCCAGCACGACGCTCATCGCGCGCCCCCTTCCTTCACGTTCCTGGGTTCGGTGTTCCTGGCTCCGCGGGCGCTCTCCGCCGCCTCGACATGGTCGAGCCAGCGCGCCTCCGCCTCGGCGGCGAAGATCTGCGCGTCGACCACGAGGGCCCGCGCGGGTTCGGCGGCGGCATCGATCTCCCGCTTGGCCCGGGTCAGCGCGCGCAGCGCGCGCATCGTCTCGGCCCGCTGCTCCTGGACGACGACGGCGACGTCGACCCCGGGCGCCGTCACGGCGAGGGCGACCTTCATCGCGAGCTCGTCCCGTTCGGCCCTGCCGCGCGGGACGGGCGTGCCCCACCAGCTCGTGGCGGCCGCGCGCCCGGCGTCGGTGAGCCGGAAGACCTCGGCCGGCCGGGCGGCGTCGTCGGACACGGCCTCGCCGGGGAGGGGCTCGACGAGACCATCGCGGTGCAGGCGGCCGAGGGTCGTGTAGGCCTGGCCGATGTTGAGCGGCCACGTGCCGCCGGTACGGCGCTCGAACTCCTGGCGGAGCTGGTAGCCGTGCATGGGTCGCTCGCTGAGCAGCGCGAGAAAGCCCTGACGGACGGACATGGACCACCTCCGATGGTTACTCGGTAAGTATGCACGAGGCATGCTTACCCGGTAACTACCGAGGGTGTCAACGACCGGGTCGCCGGCGGACGGGGGTCACCGCGCCCAGGCACACGAAGGGCGCACCGCCCGGCCGTGACGAAATGATTCGACACGGCCGTACGGCGCGCCCGCGGCGGCTCCGGAAGCGGCCGATCCCCTGACCGGCGCGCTCCGGACCCGGATCAGCTCGGGTACAGCACCTCGAAGCGCTCCACCACGATCGGCATGTCCGGCGCGAACTCGCGCCCCTCGCTCAGGTACCGGCGGAAGAACGACTCGTGGTCGGCGCGCCAGGACTCCAGCGTGGCGTCGCCCTCCCCCTCGGCCTCGGCGATGTCGTCGTCGATCTCGTCGAACGGGAGGATCTCCACGCTCGTCGAGCGGATCAGCGCGCGCGGCTGGCCCGAGCCGTCGAGCAGGATCGACAGCTCGCCGGCCTCCGGCAGCGGCTCACCCGCGTCCTCGTAGTCCCAGGCGGCCGACGACGTCGCCGTCTTCGTGCCGTCCAGCACCAGGTCGAGCAGGTCGTCGGCCTGCTGCGGGTCCTCGCCGAACGCCCACGCGGGCGGCGGCACCGTCTCCGAGGCGAGCACGCCGGTCACGACGCCCGTCTTGGCCATCCCGGCGTAGGGCCGCACCATCTCCCAGAAGTCCTGGACGGCGGCCGCGACGTCGTCGTCCTCGTCGGAGTCGTAGGCGAAGTCGCCGGGGTCGACGGCGGCGGGGTCGAAGTCGTCGTCCTCGTCGTCCTCGGCGAGCTCGTCAGGCAGGTCCTCGTCGCCGCCGGCCGTCTCGTCGGCAGCCGCCTCGTCCACGACCGCCTTGCCGGCGGCCTCCCCGGCGGTCGCGGTGCCGGCCCCGTCCAGGGGCTCGGCCACGTCGTTCGTCCCGGGTTCACGCGTCTCGTCGCTCACGTGCCCATCCTGCCGCAGAGACGAAGATCATGACCAGTGGATCGCCGGGAGCGGCGGGGCCGGGTGTGACCGATCGGACGCCGCTCGCGGTGCCGCGGAACCTCGCGCGTCCGTAGGCTCGACGACGTGTCCCCCACCTCTCCGGCGTCCACCGGGCGCGCCACCCGTTCCCGAATCGATCCGGCCGTCGTGATCGCCGTCGTCCTGGCGGTCGCGGGCGGCGTCGGGTCCGCCGTGCAGAGCCGGGTCAACGGCACGCTCGCGGGCCATGTGGACAGCGGGTTCCTCGCCGCGGTCATCTCGTTCGGGACCGGGCTCGTACTGCTCTCGGTCGCCATGGCGTTCTCCCGCCGCGGCCGCGCGGGACTGCGCCGGCTCGCCGCCGCCCTGCGCGACGGCGCGCTGCGCCCCTGGCAGGCCCTCGGCGGCGCGGCGGGCGGCTTCTTCGTGGCGAGCCAGGGCCTCGCCGTCGGCTCGCTCGGCGTGGCGGTGTTCATCGTCGCGTTCGTGACGGGCCAGTCGATCGGCTCGCTCGCCGTGGACCGGTTCGGCGTCGGCCCGGGCGGCGTCCGCCTGGTGACGATCCCGCGCGCGGTCGGCCCGATCCTGACGGTCGTCGCGGTCGGGGTCGCGATGGCCGACGACGCCCGGGCGCCGTCGGCCCTGGCGCTGGCCGTACTGCCCCTCCTGGCCGGCGTGGGCTCCGCCTGGCAGCAGGCCGTCAACGGCCGCGTCCGCGCGGCGGCGGGCGACGTCCTGGCCGCCACGTTCGTCAACTTCGTCGTGGGCACGACGGCGCTCGTGGTGGCGCTCGGCATCTCGATGCTGTTCGACGGCGTCCCCGACGGCGCCCTCCCCGCGAACCCGCTGCTGTACACGGGCGGCCTGATCGGCGTCGCCTTCATCGCGATCTCGGCGGCGATCGTGCACCGGATCGGCGTCCTGGTCCTGACCCTCGCAATGATCGCGGGCCAGATCACCGGCGCCCTGGCCCTGGACGTCATCTCCCCCGACGCGGCCCCGCCGGGCCCCCTCACCTACGCGGGCGCGGCCCTCACCCTGATCGCGATCACGATCCCCCTCGCCTTCGAACGCCGCACGGCCGCGAGGTGATCACCTCACGGCCGTGCGTGGTTGCGCTGCTCAGGGTCAGCGCGCGGCCGAACCCTCGACGTAGTCCGTGTCCGAGGGCTTGATCCACGCGAACATCTTGCGGAGCTCGCGGCCCGTCTCCTCGATGGGGTGCTGCTCGCCCTTGGCGCGGAGCTCCTTGAACTCGGGGGCGCCGGCGTCCTGGTCCTTGATGAAGCGGTCGGCGAACGCACCGGACCGGATGTCGCCGAGGACGGCCTTCATGTTCTCCTTGACCTCGGGCGAGATCACGCGCGGGCCGGAGACGTAGTCGCCGTACTCGGCCGTGTCGGAGACGCTCCAGCGCTGCTTCGCGATGCCGCCCTCGACCATGAGGTCGACGATCAGCTTCAGCTCGTGCAGCACCTCGAAGTACGCGACCTCCGGCTGGTAGCCGGCCTCGGTCAGCGTCTCGAAACCGTACTGGACCAGCTGCGACGCGCCACCGCACAGGACGGCCTGCTCGCCGAACAGGTCGGTCTCGGTCTCCTCGGTGAAGGTCGTCCTGATGCCGGCCGCGCGCAGGCCGCCGATCGCCTTGGCGTAGGAGAGCGCCAGGTCCCAGGCGGAACCGGACGCGTCCTGCTCCACGGCGACGATCACCGGGACGCCGCGGCCGTCCACGTACTCGCGGCGCACCAGGTGGCCGGGGCCCTTCGGGGCGACCATGAGGACGTCGTGCCCGGCCTCGGGCTTGATGTAGCCGAAGCGGATGTTGAAGCCGTGCCCGAAGACGAGGGCCGCGCCCTCCTTGAGGTTCGGCGCGATCTCGTCCGCGTAGACGTGGCGCTGGACCTGGTCCGGCGCGAGGATGACGACGACGTCGGCCTCCCGGACCGCGTCGGCGACCGAGGCGACCGCGAGGCCCTGGTCCTCGGCCTTGGCCCGCGAGGAGGAGCCCTCGCGCAGGCCGACGGTGACGTCGACGCCGGAGTCGCGCAGGTTCAGCGAGTGCGCGTGACCCTGGCTGCCGTAGCCGATCACCGCCACCTTCTTCTGCTGGATGATCGACAGGTCGGCGTCGTCGTCGTAGAACAGCTCAGCCACGGTTCATGCTCCTTGTTCGGTTCGGATGGTCAGAAGTCTTGTGCGCCGCGGGCCCGGCCGCACGCCGGTCTCACGGAAAAGGCGTGCGCCCAGGTCAGGCCGAGTTGGTTCGCCGCCTGAGCCCGTCGATCCGCTGCGGGCGGGGGCCTCGTTCGCCGGCCCCCGCCCTCCGCTCACGACGGTCTCATGCGGACCGGACCACGCGCTCCAGCGCGCGGTCCGTGATCGACCGCGGCCCGCGGCCGATCGCCAGCGTCCCGGACTTGACGATCTCGCGCACGCCGTGCGGTTCCAGCGCCGCCAGCAGGGCGTTGAGCTTGGCGCTCGTGCCTGTGGCCTCGATGACCACGGAGTCCGGCGTGACGTCGACGACGTGCGCCCGGAACAGCTCGACCACCTCGAGCACCCCGGACCGGCTCGCGGCGTCGGCCCGCACCTTGACGAGCAGCAGCTCGCGCTGGACGGAGACCTCGGGGTCGAGCTCCACGATCTTGATGACGTGCACCAGCTTGTTGAGCTGCTTGGTCACCTGCTCCAGCGGGTGTTCGTCCACGTCCACCACGACGGTGATGCGGGAGATCTCCTCGTGTTCCGTGGGCCCCACCGCGAGGGAGTGGATGTTGAACGCACGGCGGGCGAACAGGCCCGCGACGCGCGTGAGCACGCCGGGCTTGTTCTCCACCAGGACGGAAAGGGTGTGACGGCTCATGATCTTCTCAGTCCTCACGGTCCCACGCCGGCGAGATGCCGCGCGCGTACTGGATGTCGTCGTTGCTCACGCCCGCCGCGACCATGGGCCACACCATCGCGTCACGCGAGACGGTGAAGTCCACCACCACCGGCCGGTCGTCGATCTCCCGCGCCTGCTTGATCGCGGCGTCGACCTCAGACTCCTTCTCGACCCGGATGCCCGCGCAGCCGTACGCCTCCGCGAGCTTCACGAAGTCCGGGATGCGCACCGTGTCGTGGCCGGTGTGCAGGTCGGTGTTGGAGTAGCGCTCGTTGTAGAACAGCGTCTGCCACTGCCGCACCATGCCGAGCGACGAGTTGTTGATGATCGCGACCTTGATCGGGATGTCGTTGATCGTGCAGGTCGCGAGCTCCTGGTTGGTCATCTGGAAGCAGCCGTCGCCGTCGATCGCCCACACCTCGGCGTCGGGCTGCCCCACCTTCGCGCCCATCGCGGCGGGCACGGAGTAGCCCATCGTGCCCAGGCCGCCGGAGTTGATCCACGTGCGCGGCTTCTCGTAGCGGATGAACTGCGCGGCCCACATCTGGTGCTGGCCGACGCCGCCCGCGTAGATCGCGTCCGGGCCGACGAGCTCGCCGAGCCGCTGGATGACGTGCTGCGGGGCGAGGTGACCGTCGTCGGTGCCCGTGTACCCCAGGGGGTAGGTCTCGCGCCAGCCGTCCACCTGACGCCACCAGCCCTCGAGATCCGGCTTGCCGTGCGCCTCGTGCTCCTTGGCGAGCTCCGGCAGCAGGTCGGCGATCACCTCGCGCAGGTCCCCCACGATCGGCACGTCGACGGCGCGGTTCTTGCCGATCTCCGCCGGGTCGATGTCCGCGTGGATGACGGCGGCCCGCGGCGCGAACGAGGACAGCTTGCCCGTCACGCGGTCGTCGAACCGCGCGCCGAGCGCGAAGATCAGGTCCGCCTTCTGCAGCGCGGCCACGGCCGGGACCGTACCGTGCATGCCGGGCATGCCGAGGTTCTGCGGGTGCGAGTCCGGCACGGCGCCGCGGGCCATCAGCGTGGTGATGACCGGCGCGCCCGACAGGTCCACCAGCTGGCGCAGCAGCTCCGACGCCCCGGACCGCACGATGCCGCCGCCCACGTACAGCACCGGCCGGCGCGCCGTGGCGAGCAGCTTGGCGGCCTCGCGGATCTGCTTCGCGTGCGGCTTGGTCACCGGGTGGTAGCCCGGCAGGTTCAGCTCCTGCGGCCAGGAGAACTCGGTGCGCGCCTGCATCGCGGACTTCGCGACGTCGACCAGCACCGGGCCCGGACGGCCGGTCGAGGCGATGTGGAACGCCTCGGCGATCGTGCGCGGGATGTCGTCGGGGTTCGTCACGAGGAACGAGTGCTTCGTGATGGGCATCGTGATGCCCACGATGTCCGCCTCCTGGAACGCGTCCGTCCCGATCGCGGCCTCGGCCACCTGGCCGGTGATCGCGACCATCGGGATGGAGTCCATGTGCGCGTCGGCCAGCGGCGTGACCAGGTTCGTCGCCCCCGGGCCCGACGTCGCCATCGTCACGCCCACCTTGCCGGTCGCGTGCGCGTAGCCCGACGCCGCGTGCCCGCCGCCCTGCTCGTGCCGCACCAGGATGTGGCGCAGCCGCTCGGAGTCCATCAGCGGGTCGTAGGTGGGCAGGATCGCGCCGCCGGGAATCCCGAAGACCGTCTCGACGCCTACCTCCTCGAGGGACCGGACGAGGGACTGCGCGCCGGTCACCTCCTCGACGGTGACAGCCTTCGCACGGAGGTCCGCGCGAACCTGCTCACGCGCCTCGGCGCGCGCCGCGAGCTGGGCCGGTGTCGGTGTGGCGGTCATGATCGATCTCCTGCCGTCGCGCCCTGGGAGGGGGCCTGCGAGTTATCCGGACAACAAGAAACCCCTCGGTCGTCCGTGGACGACAGGCGAGGGGTGAGCGCGCTGACGAAGCCTGCGAGTGGCCTCAGTCGGCGCGCTCGGGAAGTACTACGAGGATCGTCTGCACGTCATGCACGTTACGCCTCTTCGCCCCCGGTGTCACCTACCGGTCGGAAGATCCCACGATCCGAGATACGCGTGGGCACAGCCGGGCCGGGTCTGCTCCTCAGCGCAGTTCCCGACGCCGGAAGACGAGCGACCCGACGACCACCGCCACGGCCACGACACCCAGGACGACCAGTCCCCCCATCCACCAGGGCCCGGCCCCGCCGGGCGTCAGGGCGACGGCGTGCGGCCCCGCGAGCCACGCCCGCGCGTTCATCGTCAGGGACCACTCCGGCGCGTCCAGTCCGCGGCACACCCGCTCGATCGTGGCCAGGGCGATGCACAGCACGAGCGTCGCCACGGGCCAGCGCCCGATCATCGTGCCCAGCGCGCCGCCGAGCGCCCCCGCGGCGGCCGCGAGCGCCAGGACGCGGAGCCCGGTCCAGGCGAGTTCCGCGGCGAGTCCGGCCGTGTCCGGCCCGGCGCCGTCGGCCGGCATGCCCGCCGCGGCGTGCACGCCCCAGGCCCCGCCCGCGTACAGCAGGTACGCCGCCGCCACGGCGGGCACGACGACGAGCGCCGCGGCGGAGACCTTCGTCCGGTAGACGACCTCGCGCCGCGGTTCGACGGCGAGCATCGCCCGCAGCTCCCCGCTCGCTCCGGCGACGAGCACGATCCCGGCGATCGCCGCGGGCATCACGAACGCGAGCGCCCCGCTCGCGAACCCGCCGTCGGCGACCCGCTCGGCCAGGGTGCGCCCGTCGTCGTCGAGCACCATGACCCCGAGCAGCACGACGACGGCCACAAGCAGCAGACCCGCGACCCACCACCCACGTGCCCGCCCGGCAAACCGCTGAAGTTCCTTGAATACGCCCCGCACGATCCCCCCTCGGATTTACACACCCCTGCTCACTGGGGTCAGTAGCAGTTCGAATCCATTCGAATCCCGGATCTGCGGCACTGCGGTGCTACTGATCCTTGGTCAACGGCTGGAGTTCAGCCAGTGGCAGTCAAGGGGTTCGTCAGGTAGCGGAGGAGGACGCAGTTCCCGATGGCCCGGGTCTCGGCGAGGGTCATGGGGTGGCCGGCGTCCTGCGGGAACGTCCCCGGCCGGACGAATCGCGGGGCGTCCGGGTCGCCGACGAAGAACGGGGCGTAGACGAGCTGGAGCTCGTCGACGAGCCCGGCGGTGAGGAACATCGTGTGGATCGCGCCGCCGCCCTCGACCATGAGCCGGCCGATCCCGCGGCCGGCGAGATCTTCCAGGAGCTTGTCCGGCGTGACCTCCGCGCCCAGGGACACGACGGTCGCGACCTCGGCCAGCCGGGCAAGGCCCGGTGCGGCGGCGCCGGCGGTGTAGACGATCTTGTCGCCGTCGCCCGTGAAGAACCGCGCCCCGGGATCGAGGTCGCCCGCCGTCGTGACGGTGACCTTCACGGGAGTGGCGGGCCTGCCGTCCGCGACCCGCCCGGCCCGCCGTTCCCCGGAGCGCACCACGAGCCGCGGGTCGTCGGCCCGGATCGTGTTCGCCCCGACCAGGATCGCGTCGACGCCGGCGCGCACCTCGTCGACCCGGTCGAGGTCCTCCTCGTTCGACAGCAGCAGCCGGTCCGCGCTGCTGTCGTCGATGTACCCGTCGAGCGACGCGGCCGCGGAGAGCAGCACGTACGGTCGTCGCGTCATCCTCGTCGCCGGCACCCCCCTCACCAGGACCCGGCCCCCATGACCGACGTCTCCGGCGGCTCGACGCCGAGCCGCTCGCGCAGCACCGTCAGGTCGTACGTCCGCTCCATCGCCAGGTGGCTCAGCGCGTACCGCGACAGCCGCGGTTCCCTCCCGGTCCAGGACGCGACCCGCTCGGCCAGCACCGCCGCCCGCCGCACCGTGCGCTCCGGCAGCGGCACCACCTGGACGTGCCGCCCCCGCGCCAGCATGAGCAGTTCGACGATCGGCTTGAGCCGTACGGGCTCGGCGTCGGCCACGTTGGCGACCAGCGGGACCCCCGCCGCGACCTCCGGCGCGATCTCGGCCTCCAGGGCGGCGTTCACGGCGGCGGCGAGCGTGTCCACGTGCGTCAGGTGGTGCATGGTCGCGCCCCCGCCCGGCAGCGGCAGCCACCGGTCCGCCACCAGCACGGACTCCAGCCGCGGCAGCAGCGTCGTGTCCCCCGGCCCGTAGATCGCGTGCGGCCGGAGCACCACGACCGGCCCGCGATCGGGCTCGGAGGCGCTCGCCGCGAGCCACCGCTCGGCCGCCGCCTTCGTGGCCCCGTAGGCGTTGAGGTAGCGGATCCGCCACGCGCCGGCCCGCGCCGTCGGCCCCTGGTCCTCCCGGATCCGCACGCTCGGCGTCGTCGGGTCGTAGACGCTCCCCGACGACACGTGCACGAACCGCGCCTTCTCGAACGTCGCGCGCACCGCGCGCGTCCCCTCGACGTTCACCACCCACGCCGCCGCCTGCGATCCGCCGTCCCCGACGGCCGCCGCGCAGTGCACGACGACGTCCACGTCCCCCGGGTGCGCCCGCCCGGTCAACGGCCCGTCCCGCAGGTCCCAGGCCACGTGCCGCACGCCGTCGGGCAGCGCGGCGGGCACCCGCCGCGAGCAGGCGACGACCTCGTGCCCGCGCCCGGCCAGGTCACGCACGACGGCGCCCCCCACGAACCCGGACGCCCCGGTCACCACCACCCGCATACGCTCCCCCTCGGCTCGCGCGGACGAATCTGCAGTCCGAACCGTACCGCCCGCAGGTGACGATCCCGTCTCACCGAGGCGCCCGATCCGCGGCCCGGGGACGCTGCTCGCGCCACGTCGGTCCCGGACGCGCTCGCGGCCCGTTCGGGCGCCGAGCCCGTCCGGCGGCTCAGGCGGTCGTGATCGCCGCGGCCAGGGCCGCGCGGTCGGGCTTCCGCGAACGTCCCGCGAGCGGGACGTGCGACGCCTCGACGATCAGGTCCGGGAGGGCGCCGTGGTCGAGGATCCCCGCGAGCCGCGGGGCAGTCGCCCGGGTCAGGGCGGTATCGGTCGTGATCCGCACGCCGCCCGACGGCGTCCGCCCGGCATCGCGTGCCGGGTCCGACGCCGCCGGGGCGGGGTCCGGGACCAGAACCAGGGCGACCTTCTCGTCGCCGTCCACCTGCGGGAGGCCGATCAGGAGGGCGTCCGCGACACCGGGCAGCGCACGCAGGCGCGGCTCGAACAGGCCGGGGTAGATGTTCACCGTGCCGCGGATGATCATGTCCCGCGTCCGGCCGACCAGGACGAGACGGCCCTGGTCGTCGAGCCGCGCCAGGTCACCGGTACGGTGCTCCGCCGCGCGCGGGCGCCCGGCGTCGCGGTCGGCGAGGTAGCCGGCCATGAGCGAGGGGCCGGCGAGGACCAGCTCGCCGACGCCGTCGTCGTCCGGGGCATCGATCCGCGCGGTGACGCCGCGCAGCGGCGTGCCGACGAGATCGCCCGACGACGCCGCGCCCGCCGCGACCTTCGCCGTCCCGTCGACCACGGCGGCCGGGAGCATCTCCGTGGCGCCGTAGACGCAGATCCAGCGGGTGCCCGGGACCAGGCGCGTGGCGCGCTCCATGAGCGCCGGGGTGACGGGGGCGGCACCGACCGCCATGATCCGCGGGCCGGCCGCCGAAGGGTCCGGGGCCCGCGTCGCCGCGGCGTTCCCGGCCACGAACGGCGCGGATCCGTGACCGTCGGCGCGCCCTGCCTCGACGACGTCGAGCAGCGCGGTGACGTCCGCGGGAACGGCGAAGGACGAGTCCGCGCCCGCCACGCCCCGGGCGAAGGCCGCAGGGTCGGCGGCGGGCGTGCGCGCGGGGATCTCCCAGGTCCCGCCCGCGAGCATCGCCGGGAGGCCCAGGAACATCTGGTCGGTGTGCGCGCGCTGCCCGGGCCGCAGCTCGCCGAGCCGGCCGAACAGCTCGAGCATGCCGCCGAGCGACGACGTCGTGTGCACCACGGCCTTCGGGTCCGACGTCGTCCCCGAGGTGAACACGACGAGCGCCTCCCGGTCGCCGTCCCGGGAACGGGCCGGCTCATCGCCCCGGCCGGCCTGCTCCGCGCCGAGATCGGGCCCCGCCGGGTTCCCGCCCAGTTCCGTGCCGAGATCGGGCCCCGCCGGGTTCCCGCCCTGTTCCGTGCCAAGATCCGGCCCGGCCGGGTTCCCACCCTGTTCCGTGCCAAGATCCGGCCCGGCCTGCCGACCGCCGGGTGCGGGTCGCGGCCCGCTCCGGTCTCCGCCGAGCTCGGCCCCTCGCCCGCCCGGCGTCGTCGGCCCGAGCCGGGCGACCCGCAGCGCACCGCGCGGCACGCCCGGCAGCCACGACCCGGAGTACAGGTGCCGCACCGGGAGCCGGCCGTAGGCCGGCAGCAGCAGGCCGCGCGACCGGGCGATCCGGGACAGCGGGCCCGACGACGCCGCGTACAGCAGCGCCTCGGTCGCCGCCCACCGCGGGTTCGCCGCCGCGAGCCGCGCCTCGAAGAGCTCCGGCGTGGAACCGGGATCCACGAAGACGATGACTCCCCCGATCCGCAGCGCCGCCAGGATCAGCACGATCCCCTCGGGGCGCGGGCGGATGCTGAACAGGACCCGGTCGCTGGGCACCATCCCGGCGGCCGACAGCCCGGCGGCGGTACGCCCGACCCGGTCGGCGAGGTCCCGGAACGTCACCTCGTCCCGGACCCGCGCGCCCCGGCGGCTCCCCCGTGCCCCCGGATACGGGTCGCCGAACCACCGCATCGCGACGCCCGCGGGATCGATCCGCCCCTCACGGACGGCTTCGATCAACTCATCGACGAACAGATCCTCCGCCACACCACAAACCTACTAGGGCGCCGACCATGTCATGCCGGTCGACGGAATCGTTGCCATCGACCCAGATGACATGGTCGGCGGCAGGCCGGAAGCGGCCGGAAGCCGGGCCACCCTTCTCGGACGGCCTCTCAGGTGAGCGCCGGGACGTTCCCCGCTCGCACGACCGGCGACGGGCGCGGCAGCAGATCGCGGGTCCCGTGCGGAATGTGGCGCGTGCAGCGCCGGATGCGGCCCAGCGCCAGGCGGGACCCCGTGACCAGCCCGTACGTGCGCACGGCCTGGAGTCCGTAGGCGCTGCAGGTGGGCGTGTACCGGCAGCGCGTGGGCAGCCGCGGCGAGATCCACCTCTGGTACAGCCGGATCGCGGCCATCCCCGCGAGCCGCGGCACGGACCACCAGCGCACCGGCGGCGGCGGTGCCGCGCCCCCGGGCGGCGCGGCCAGGGCCACGCGGTCGACGAGGTCCGCCGCCGCGTACGCCGCCGCCGTCCGGTCGAAGGTCTCGTGGGACCCGGTCCGACGCCGACGCCGTCCGCGCTTCTTGTCCTTCCGGTCGGGCAGGAGGTCGCACGCGTCGCAGCCGCTCAGCAGGTCCCACCAGCACCCGCGGGAGCCCGAGCCCCGCCCGCCGCCCCCGCAGCCGTCGTTGTCGCCGCAGCCGTCGCAGCCGAGATCGCAGTCCACGGCCCGGATCCTAGGCCGGCGCGGGCGGTCCCGGCCGAGAACTCAGGTCCGGGCCAGGGTGATCGCCAGCTCCCGGTACGCGGGCACGAGCACGCCGCGGGCCACGCGCCGTCGTCCCACCACCGGCGTGCCACCGGCCGCGGCGACCGGGGCGAGCGCGTCCAGCACCGCGTTCACCTGCGCCATCGCGAGCGGCATACCCAGGCAGAAGTGCGGCCCCGCGCCGAACCAGAGGTGCCGGACACCAGCGCTGATCGCCCGGTCCGGATCGAACCCGCCCTCGGCCCGGCAGCAGTTCACGGTCGCGATCACGACACGATCCCCCGGCCTGACCCGTTCCCCGCCGACCTCGGCGCCGGCCACCACAGACCGCAGCATCGCGGGCGTCGGCACGGTCACCCGGAGCCCTTCCTCGACCATCCGCCGCCGCAGATCGGAGTCTCCGCCGCCGTTCGCCGCCGCCGGACCGGTCGCCGCACCCGGCCCCGGCACCCCCAGCAGGCGGTCCATCCACCCCGTGTCGTGGGCGATCGCGAGCAGCCGCGGCACGAACGACTGGATCGTCTCCGTCCCCGTCAGCACGAACGCCCCCACCGCGCCCATCGCCTCACGCTCCGAGAGTCCCAGCGCGCGCATCCGTCCCGGGACCGTCCCCTCGTCGCCGGCCCGGTACGCCATCCGGGCGGGCGCCGTCAGCCCCTCCAGCACACCCCGGGCGTGCCTCGCCTGCGCGGCGGTGAGCCGGCGCCGGTGCAGCCGCACCATCCCGGTCACCGCCTGCGCCGCCGCCATCGACTCCCGCACCGCCGCGTCCGTGGGCGGCAGCCCCACGAGCCCGCAGATCACGGCCCCGGCCTGCGCCGCGACCGTCGCCGCCAGATCGACGGTCTCCCCCTTGTCCAGCCGCAGGGCCAGCTCGTCGAGCGGCCCGCCCGGCTCGCGCCCGGCGTCGACCAGCTCGCGCACCGCCCGCGGCGAGAAGATCGGCCCGAGCGCCCGCCGCATCGCGGCGTGCTCCGCGCCCTCCATGTTCAGCAGCACGGACGGCCCGAGCACCGGCGTCCACAGGTCCGACGGCGACCCGGGCCCGACCTTCGAGAACCGCTCGGTGTCCAGCAGCACCTCGCGCGCCACGGCGGCGTCGTTCACCACGACCCCCACCCGCGGCACCCGCACGACGGCCCTCCCCCGCAGCCCCCGGATCGCCGGGTACGCCACGGGATGCGCCCCCCGCTGCACCCGCTCCTCCCACAGCGCCTCGGGCGAGGCCCACGAGGTTCCCGTCCGCCCCACGACCTTGCCGTCCGTCGCTCCTGGGCCGATGCGACGCAACCTCGTGGTGGCGGACGGGAACCTCGTGCTCCCCCCAGGGGCCGACGGGACCTGCCCCGGGGCCGTCACCGGATGTCCACCACCGCGGGGCGGTAGCGGTGGTCGGCGTACCAGCCCAGGGTCCGCAGCAGGCCCCACGCGTGCACGCGCCGCGTGGAGGCCCGCACCCACACCTCGGGGTGCTCGCCGTACGACGACGTCAGCCGCCGCACCGCGTTGACCAGCGCGCGGTCCTCGTGCACGTCCTCGATGCGGGTGCGCGGGAAGCCGCCCGCGCGCTGGTACAGGTCCGCGGTGATCGCCATGTTGCAGCCGGGGGCCATGACGTACGGCCCCCGGTACCCCTCGTCCTGGTTCCCGGGCCGGATCTTCCCGAAGGTGCTCGCCAGCCACAGCGCGCCGTTCAGCACCGCGGTCTGCCGGCGGGACACCGGCCGGTCGTCGGTGCGCGGCACGAGCCGCCCCGCGATCAGCTCATCTCCCGTCGCGAACGCCGCCCGCACCACGCGCGTCCAGCCGGGCGGCGGCAGGCAGTCGGCGTCGGTCCGCGCCAGCAGCCCGGCGCCGCCCGCGATCGCGACCCGCATCCCCGTGTCGGCGGCCGCGCCCGTCCCCTTCTGCGCCTCGTCCACGACCCGCCACCGCCCGGACCGCCCGGACCCCGCGATCACCTTCCGCACCAGGTCCCCGGTACCGTCCGTGGACCCGTTGTCCACCACGACGAGGTCGAAGTCGTCGTCCTCCTGCGCGTGCAGCGCCTCGAGCGTCCGCGCGATCCCGGCGTCGTGCGCCTCGTTCAGCGCGGGGACGACGACGGCGAGCCGCGCCGTGCCCGCGTCCGCCTCGCGCCGTGCCGTGTTCACCACCTCACCACCATCGCACCCATGCTGACCCCGCCGGCGAGCCCGAACAGCAGCACGACGTCCCCGCGCCGGACCCGCCCGGACTCCCGCGCCAGGCACAACTGCAGCGGCAGCGTCGCCGAGGCCACGTTGCCGTGGTCGGCCACGGTCACGAGCATCCGCTCGCGCGGCACCCCGAGGCTCGCCGCGACGTCGTCCAGGTACGCGACGGCGACCTGGTGGACTGCCACGAACGCGACGTCGTCCCAGGTGAGGCCGGCCTTCGCGAGCGCCTCGAGGGCGACGTCGGGCCCCAGCTCGTCGAACGCCTCGCGCAGCCGTGTCCCGTCGATCTCGAAGTAGCTCCGCTCGACGTCGCGCGGGTGCGCGGTCCCGCCCCCGGGCAGCATCCCGACGTCCCAGTGCCGCGACGCGGCGGAGAACGCCGAGGAGAGGATCCCGGACGGCGCGGCCGTCAGCGTGGCGAGCTCCGCGTCGAGCGCGCTGACGTCGTCCGCGGCGGGCAGCGCCGTCGACTCGACGAGCACCGCGGCACCGGCGTCGGACATCGTGTACCCCGGCACCGACAGCGCGTACGTCTCCCGGTCCGGGATGTCGTGCCGCACGGCGCGGCTCGGCATCTCGCCGCACGCGACCAGCACCCGCCGGTACCGCCCGGTGCCGATGAGCGCGTCGGCCACCTCGATCCCGTTCAGCACGGAGTTGCAGGCGTTCTTCACGTCCATCACGGGGCAGGTCGCGCCGAGCTTGGCGGCCACGATGTGCGACGTCGCGGGCTCCACCATGTCCTGCGACGCCGAGGCGAAGATCAGCAGGTCCAGGTCCGACGCCGTCAGGCCCGCATCCAGAAGCGCCTTCCGCGACGCGGCGACGGCGAGGTCGGACGCCTGCTCGTCGTCGGCCGCGACGTGGATCCGCCGCACCCCCGTCAGCCGCGCGACCATCGGGGCCCGGGGTACGGCACCGGGATTGCGCCGGTGCAGCTCCCGTTCGGCGCCGGCGACCTCGCGTACGTCGCCGGGCAGGTGCACGGCCACCCCGGCCAGCCGCGCGACGGGCTGCGGGGGCTCGGGTACGACGGCGGTCGGCGCGACGGCGGCCGTGAGTTCTTGCGTCATCTGGCACACCGTAACCGCGGACACCGGCAGTGCCCAGAAAAGTAGCGGGCGAACACCACGCCGGCCGGCCGCCCTCGTCGCGCGCGGGAGGGCGGCGGCCGGCCGCCGGCGCACCGGTCAGCGGCCCACGATCGCGGCGTTCGTCCCCACCCATTCCATGAGGGGTCCCATCGCCTCGGCGAGCTCCTGGCCGAGCGGTGTGAGCGTGTACTCGACGCGCGGCGGGATCTCGGGGTAGGCGTGGCGGGAGACGAGACCATCGGCCTCGAAGGTCCGCAATGTCGTGGCGAGCATCTTCTCGCTGATGCCGTCGACGGCGCGGCGCAGCTCCCCCCAGCGCATCGTGCCGTCCGCGAGGGCGGCCACGATCAGCACGCCCCATTTGCTGGTGACGTGGTCCAGGAGCAGCCGATGCGGGCAGTCGGCCGTCAGGAACTCGGGATCGCTCGCGCGCATGGCCTCAAGACTTACCTTCACGCCAGTACCCTACGCGAAAGTGGGTACCTGCGACCGGGAAGTTACCGTGCGGCGGCCGGGTTCGGCTGGGAGACTGATCCCCTACCGGTAAGGAACCTCTCCCATGACCACACTTGTCACCGGCGCGTCGGGCCACTTCGGCCGCCTCACGATCGAGGCCCTGCTCGCACGGGGTGTCGCCCCGGGTGAGCTCCGCGCCGGTACCCGGCGCCCGCACGAACTCGCCTCGCTGTCCGCTCGCGGCGTCGCCGTCGTCCCCCTGGACTACGACGACGACGCCTCGGTCGCCTCCGCGGTCGAGGGCGCGGACCAGGTCCTCCTGGTCTCGGGCAACGAGCTGGGCAAGCGGGTCGCGCAGCACGCCGTGGTGATCACCGCGGCGGCCAAGGCCGGCGTCGGCCACCTCGTGTACACGAGCGCGCCCCGGGCGGACGACACGTCGCTCGTCATCGTGCCCGAGCACGCCGCGACGGAACGGCTGCTGGCCGACAGCGGCCTGACCGCGACGATCCTGCGCAACAACTGGTACCTCGAGAACTACGCCGCGACCGTGGCCCAGGTCCGCGAGACCGGCGTCCTGCTGACCAGCGCCGGCGACGGCCGGGTCGCGAGCGCCCTGCGGTCCGAGCTGGCCGAGGCGGCGGCCGTCGTCCTGACGACCGAGGAGCACCGTGGCCGCACGATCGAGCTGGGCGGCGACGAGGCGTGGACGTTCGCCGAGTTCGGCGCGGCGCTCGGCACGGTGCTGGGCCGCGAGGTGACGGTCGAGCAGCTCTCCGCCGAGGAGCACCTGGCCCGGCTGACCGCCGCCGGTCTCGACGAAGGAACCGCCGGCTTCGTCGTCGCCGTCGACGGCAACATCCGCGAGGGCGCCCTCGAAGGCGGCACCCACGACCTCTCCGTCCTCCTGGGCCGCCCGACGGCGACCCTCCCGGACGCCCTGGCAACCCTCGTCTGACCCTCGACCGCGCTCGCCTGCCCCTGGCCGCTCCACCGCTCCGGATCGTGTCCGGGCTCCGCCGCACCGACCCGGCCCGGGGTGCGGCGGGTCGCGGACACGATCCGGGGTCGCGGGTGGCGGCCCGCCCGGGCGCTGTACTCGCGCCCCGCGAACCCGGCAGACTCGTCGCATGCACCTGCTGCCCACCACGCGTCATGAGATCGGCCTGCTCTGGCGGGCACGGCCCGGGATGGCCGGGCTGCTGCTCGCCGGGCAGGGGCTCGCGCGCCTGCCCGGGCCCGCGATCCGCAAGGTGCCCGGCATCGGCTGGGTGACCGGGGATCCCGTGGTCGCGCGCGAGGTGCTCAAGGACCACCGGTCGTTCACGATGGTCGGCGAGGGCGGCGTCGGCGACCTGTGGGCGCAGATCCTCGGCGAATGGGTGCGCGACCTGTTCGACGGCCCCGGCCACCACGACCTGCGCACCCGCGCCCGCGACCTGTTCACCGAGCGCACCGCCGGCGCCCTCGTGGCCGGGACCTGGGGCCCCACGCTCCGCGACGCCGGCGAGCGCCTCGCGGCGGGCGAGCCGGTCGACGTCGCGCATACGTCCCGCGTCCTGGTGGGCCGCATGATGATCGAGCTGCTGGGCATCCCGGCGCCGGACGGCCCGCAGTCCGGCCGCCCCGGCGACGCCGTCGCCCCGGGCGCCGGGCCGGACGCCCCGCCCTGGGGCGACGGCGTCGTCGTCCCCTCAGGCGCCGCCCCCTCGGGCCCCGTCCGCTCGTGGCCCGACGACGACGGCGCGCTCGCGGCCTTCCGCACCGGCGAGCGCCTGGCGAAGCTCGCCCTGGGCACCGAGGGTTCCACCACCCTGCCGCCCGAGAAGATCGCCGAGGCCAAGCTCATCACCGACGAGCTCACCGCCGGGGTCCCGTACGCCTTCCGCACCGCGCCGCCGTCCCGGCTGCTCGGCCGCGCCCGCGAGCTCGGCCTGACGCTGGAGGAGGCGACGGGCCTGGCGAGCCTCCTCATGGTCGCGGGCACGGAGACCTCTGCGAGCGCCATGATGCGCACGACGGCGCTGCTGGCCGACACGGGCGAGCAGCACCGGCTGCTCGCCGCGCTGGGCGCTCAGGAGTCGCGGCCCGGCGCCGCGGGCTCGCCGGCGGGCGCGGCGCCCGGCCCCCACCCGCCGTCCGACGGTCCCTGGGACGCCGTGGTCCGCGAGGGCCTGCGCGTCACCAGCCCGGCGTCGGTCATCGGCCGCGGCGTGTCGGCCGACGTCGAGATCGGCGGCGCCCGCCTGCGCACCGGCGACCGCATCATGCTCCTGGTCTGGTCGGCGAACGCGGCGGCGGGCCCGTTCCGGATCGACCGCGAGTACGTCCGCGAGACCCGCCAGCTCTGGTTCGGCGCGGGCCGCCACCTCTGCCTGGGCGCGGCCCTCGCCAAGGCGGAGGTCGCCGCGCTCCTGCGCACCCTGTGGACCACCCCGGACGGCGCCCCGGCAGGCCCGCTCCGCGTCGTCCGCCGCGAGGCCTCGCGCGAGGTCATCGTCCCCGGCTACGAGAAGCTTGTGGTCTCCCGGTAACCGCCCGAGGGCCCCGGCCCGGTAGGGTCCTGGGCTTGTGCGTGTCTACGCCCGCATCCTCGCCGCCGGGTTCCGGACCCAGACCCGTTACCTACCCGCCGCGTTCGCAGGACTGCTCGCGAACGCGACGTTCGGGCTGCTCAAGTCCGGGATCCTGCTCGCACTCGTGGACGGGCACGGCGGCGCCGTCGCCGGCTACACCGCCGGGACGATGGCGGCCTACGCGTGGCTCAGCCAGGGCGTGCTCGGGTCCGTCAACATCTACTCGCTCGCCGGAACGGCCCGGCGCATCAAGTCCGGGGACATCGCCGTCGACTTCCTCCGGCCCGTGGACGTGCAGTTCGCGAGCATCGCCGACGACGTCGGGCGGGGGCTCTTCGCGCTGATCCCGCGCGGGCTGCCGAGCGTGGCCGTCGGGGTGCTCCTGGTGGGGATGACGATGCCGGCCGAGGTGCTGCCGTACGCGCTCGGCGCCGTCAGCCTGCTGCTCGGGATCACGCTGTCGCACGCGCTCGGCTACCTGGTCGCCACGGCGGCGTTCTGGCTGGTCGAGGTGCGCGGGCTGCAGATCCTGTACATGGGCGTGGCCGGGTTGCTCACCGGGCTCATCACGCCGATCTGGCTGTTCCCGGACTGGCTGGTCGCCGTCGCCCTCGCGACGCCGTTCCCCGCCGTGATGATGTTCCCGATCGACGTCCTCAGCGGCCGCACGACGGGGGCCGCCGCCGCCGGGCTGCTCGCCGCGCAGGCCGGCTGGCTGGTCGTGGTGCTCGCGGCGGGGCAGGTCACCACCCGGCTCGGGCGGCGCAGGCTGGAGGTGCAGGGCGGATGAACCGGACCCTCAGCGGACTGCGCGAGGCGTCGCAGCCCTACCGCGCCGTGCTGGCCTCCCGGATCCGGGCGCAGCGCTCGTACCGCACCAGCTTCCGGGCGGACCTGGTCGGCACGGCGGTCGTCGGCCTGACCGAGGTGGCGGAGGTGCTCGTGCTCTTCTCGGCCGCGAACGGCACCCTCGGCGGGCTCGACCTGAGGCAGGCGCTGCTCGTGTTCGCCCTGTCGGAGCTCGCGTACTCCCTCGCGGACATGGTGTTCGGGCACGTGGACGAGCTCGCCGTGCTCGTGCGCGAGGGCCAGGTCGACGTCTTCTACCTCCGCCCGCAGCCGCTGCTCGCCCAGGTCGTGACCATGGACATCAGCCTGAGACGGATCGGCCGCGCGTCGCTCGCCGTCGTCGTCCTCGCCTGGGCGCTCGTGGCGAACGACATCGACTGGGGCGCGACCTCGGTCCCGCTGCTCGTGATCTCCCTCGTGTGCGGGGTCGCGATCTTCGGGGCGAACTTCGTCACGGCGGGCGGCCTGCAGTTCTTCCTGCTCAACGCGCACGAGGTGACCAACGCGTTCGTCTACGGCGGGCGGCACGCGTCCACCCAGCCCGCCACGGTGTGGCTGCGCAGCGTCACGGTGATCTTCGGGTTCGTCTTCCCGATGGCGTTCTGCGCGTACCTCCCGGCGATGCTCCTGCTCGGGGAACCGGGTGCGGAATGGCTCCCCGCGTGGCTGGGCTGGTTCGCGCCGGTCGCGGCGCTGTGGGCGTGGACGACGGCGCTGCTCGCGTGGCGCTTCGGGATACGGCACTACCAGGGAGGCGGAGGATGAACGGAACGACGCCGGACACGGACCGGCGGGGAGTCGAAGAGCCTGGATCGACGGGCCGCCCGTCGTCGTCGGGCACGACACGGCCGGAGACCGCGCGATCCGGGCCGGCGGGCCACGGTCCGTCGTCGGACACGATCATCGAGGTGCGTGACCTGACGCGCGACTTCCGCGTGCGGAACGGGCCGAAGGTGCGGCGGGTGACCGCCGTCGACCACATGACCTGGTCCGTGACGCGTGGGGAGGCGGTCGGGTACATCGGCGCCAACGGCGCCGGGAAGTCCACCACGATCAAGATGCTGGCGGGGATCCTCGTGCCGACCGGCGGCGAGGTGCTGACGTGCGGGCTGCGGCCCGTGCAGGATCGCCGGCGGCTCGCGCGGCGGATCGGGGTGGTGTTCGGGCAGCGCTCGCAGCTGTGGTGGGACCTTCCGGTCCGGGAGTCGTTCGGCATCCTGGCGGCCATCCACTCGCTGCCGCGGGACGAGGAACGGGCGCGGACCGCGGAGCTCGTCGGCATGCTCGACATGGGCAGCTACCTCGCCACGCCCGTCCGGCAGCTGTCGCTCGGGCAGCGGATGCGGGCCGAGGTGGCCGCCGCGCTGCTGCACCGCCCGGAGCTGCTGATCCTCGACGAGCCGACCATCGGGCTGGACGTGCTGTCCAAGCAGCGGCTGCGCGAGTTCCTGATCCGCGAGCGGCGCGAGCACGGCACGACGCTGCTGCTCACGACGCACGACATGGGCGACGTCGAGCGGCTGTGCGACCGGATCCTCGTGGTGGACCACGGCACGCTGGCCTACGACGGGACCCTGGACGGCCTGAGCCGGACGGTCGGGGCCGAACGAGTCCTCGTCGTGGACCTCGCGGAGCCGTGCCCGGATCTCACGGTCCCGGGCGCGCGGCACCTCGCCAGCGAGGGCGACGGCCTCCGCCAGCACCTCGCGTTCGACCCGGGGACGACGACGGCGGCCCGCGTGCTTGCCTCGGTCGCCGAACACGCCGAGGTGCTGGACCTCACCATCGCGGAGCCGGACATCGAGGACGTGGTGCGCCGCATCTACGAGCGAGGCGCCGGCTCCCCCGGGAACTGAGGCCCCGGACCGCGGTCAGCCCAGCTTCGACAGGTCGCGGACCGCGCCCTTGTCGGCGCTCGTGGCCAGCGCCGCGTACGCCTTGAGGGCGGCCGACACGTACCGGTCGCGCGCGACGGGCTGCCAGGGCCGCTCCGACGACTCCATCTTCGCGCGGCGCTCGGCCAGGACGTCGTCCGGCACGTTCAGCACGAGGGACCGCGCCTCGACGTCGATCGAGATCTCGTCGCCGTCCTCGACCAGCCCGATCGTGCCGCCCGCGGCGGCCTCCGGGGACACGTGCCCCACGGAGATGCCGCTGGACCCGCCGGAGAACCGCCCGTCCGTGATGAGCGCGACCTGCTTGCCCAGGCCCCGCCCCTTGATGTACGAGGTCGGGTACAGCATCTCCTGCATGCCCGGCCCGCCGGCGGGCCCCTCGTACCGCACGACGACGACGTGCCCCGGCTCGACCTGCTTCGACAGGATCTTCTCGACGGCCTCTTCCTGCGACTCGCACACCAGCGCGCGCCCGGTGAACCGGAACACGTCGGGGTCCACCCCGGCCGTCTTGAACACGGCGCCGTCCGGCGCGATGTTGCCGCGCAGCACCGCCAGGCCGCCCTCGACCGTGTACGCGTGCTCGACGTCGCGGATGCAGCCGCCGGCCGCGTCCGTGTCCAGCGACTCCCAGACGTTCGACGTCGAGAACGCCTTCGTGGTGCGCACGCCGCCGGGCGCGGCGTGGAACAGGGCCTTGGCCTGCTCGGTCGCCTTGCCGCTGCGGATGTCCCAGTCGTCCAGCCACTCCCGCATGGTCGGGGTGTGCACGGTGGTGACCTCGCGGGACAGCAGCCCCGCCCGGTCCAGCTCGCCGAGCAGCGCGGGGATGCCGCCCGCCCGGTGCACGTCCTCCATGTGGTAGTCCGGGTGGTTGGGCGCCACCTTGCTCAGGCACGGCACGCGGCGGCTGAGCTCCTCGATGTCCGCCAGCGTGAAGTCGATCTCGGCCTCCTGGGCCGCGGCAAGGATGTGCAGCACCGTGTTGGTGGAGCCGCCCATCGCGACGTCGAGCGCCATCGCGTTCATGAAGGCGTTCTTGGTGGCGATGCCGCGCGGGGCCGCGGTGTCGTCCTCGCCGTCGTAGAACCGGCGCGTCAGGTCGACGATCGTGCGGCCGGCCTCCAGGAACAGCTCCTTGCGGGCCGAGTGCGTCGCGAGCGTGGAACCGTTGCCCGGCAGCGACAGCCCGAGCGCCTCGGTGAGGCAGTTCATCGAGTTCGCGGTGAACATGCCCGAGCACGAGCCGCATGTCGGGCAGGCGTTCTCCTCGACCAGGCCGAGGGCCTGGTCGTCGACGTTCTCGTCGGCCGAGTAGTTGATCGCGTTGATCAGGTTCAGGTGCGTCCTGGCGACGCCGTCGGCCACGACCGCCTTGCCGGCCTCCATCGGGCCGCCGGAGACGAAGATCGCCGGGATGTTCAGCCGCAACGCCGCGTTGAGCATGCCCGGGGTGATCTTGTCGCAGTTCGAGATGCACACGATCGCGTCGGCCGTGTGCGCGTTGACCATGTACTCGACCGAGTCGGCGATCAGGTCGCGGCTCGGGAGCGAGTAGAGCATGCCGCCGTGGCCCATCGCGATGCCGTCGTCGACGGCGATCGTGTTGAACTCCTTGGCGACGCCACCCGCCTCGCGGATCGCGCCCGCGACGAGGTCGCCCATGTCCTTGAGGTGCACGTGACCCGGCACGAACTGCGTGTACGAGTTCGCGATCGCGATGATCGGCTTGCCGAAGTCCTCGGAACCCATGCCGGTGGCGCGCCAGAGGGCGCGGGCACCGGCCATGTTCCTGCCGTGCGTGGAGGTACGGGAGCGCAGCGGACGACTCATGAACCCACACTACGTCCGCCGTCCATCCCTCGGAAGCCGCGGCCACAGTGCGGACGCCCGGAGCACCCTGCCATAAGGTTAGGCTGCCCTCACAGCGCGGCGCCGTTCCGGCGCCGCCACACTGCACGTCCCGGCACCCCCTCCAGGAGCACGACATGGCCACACGGCACTCCACCCGCCTCTTGCTCAGCTGCGCCGCCATCGGCGCGGCCGGCGGCATCGTCATCGCGGCGCTCAACTGGAGCCTGCTGCTCCTGCCGCAGACCTGGTTCGCCTACACGCTGTACACGATCAGCCTGGGCATCTGGGCCCTGCCCGCCCTGATCTCGCTCGCGCTGTTCCGCGCGCCCGGCGTCGGCCTGCTGACCATGGTCTTCGCGGGGGTGGTCAACCTCGTCACGCCCAACGGGTTCGCGATGCTGGTGAACTTCCTGGCCGCCGGGATCATCATCGAGCTGCCGTTCCTGGTCACGCTGTACCGCCGCTGGTCCGACGGGTACGTGCGCACCGGCTCGGTCGTGGCGCTCGTGGTGGCGAGCGCCGCCTACTTCGCGACCCTCGTGACGGCGGTGAACACGGACGGCTCCGCGTTCCTGCCCGCCGGGTTCTACCCCTGGGGCGTCGTGATCTCGCTGGCGGGCGCCGTCGTCGTGGCCGTCGCGGTGACCCTGCTCGCGCAGAACGTGGCGCGGCAGCTCGAGCGGCAGGGCCTGGGCCGCCGCAGCACGGACACGGTCGTCACGGTCACCGAGGCGTGAGCACGCGGCCGGCCACGAGCGGCCCGGTCCGGACGGGGCCGTCCGGCACGGTTCTGATCAGGGCCGACGACGTCGGCGTGCGCCATCAGGGCCACGCCGGCTTCACCCCGGCCGCCGTCTCGCTGACGCTCTCGGCCGGCGAGGTGGTGCTGCTGCTCGGCCCGTCGGGCTGCGGCAAGTCGACCTTCGCGCTCACCCTGAACGGCCTGGTGCCGCAGTCCGTCCCCGCGGAGCTGCGCGGCGCCGTCGTCGTCGGACCCGACCATCTCGACGCGACGACGACGCCGGTGGGCCGGCTCGCGGAGCACGTGGCCATGGTGTTCCAGGACCCGGACGCGAGCGTCGTCACCGGCTCGGTGCTGGACGAGGTCTGCTTCGGGCCGGAGAACCTGCTCCTGGCGCCGGACGAGATCCTGCGCCGCGCCGAGGACGCGCTACGCCGCGTGGGCCTCTGGGAGCGCCGCGACGACGACCCGGGCATCCTGTCCGGCGGCGGCCGGCAACGGCTCGCGGTCGCGTGCGCGCTCGCGCAGGCGTCGCCCGTGCTGGTCCTGGACGAGCCGACGGCGAACCTCGATCCCGCCGGCATCGAGGAGTTCTACGCGACCCTCACCGAGGTCGTGGCCGACGGCGACCGCGCCGTGCTGCTCGTCGAGCACAACCTCGACGCCTGCGCGGACCTGGTCACCCGCGTGGTCGCCCTGGACCGCCGCGGGCGGGTGGTCCTCGACGGCCCGGCACGGGACATCCTGGCGGGCCACGCCGACGAGCTGGCCGAGCTCGGCGTCTGGCTCCCGACGGCGACCCTCGCCGGCCGCCGGCTCCGGGACGCGGGCGTGCTCCCGCCGTCGTCCCCGCTGCCGCTGACGCCCGGCGAGCTCAACGCGCTGCTCACCGGCGAGGACGCCGACCCGGAACCTTGGTCCGAGACCTCCTCGGCCCCGGCAGCCGGCATCGCCGGAACGCCGGAGCCGGACGCCGCGCCACCGGTCGTGCAGGTCGACGACCTCGTCGTGCGGCGCGGCGGGCACGGGCTGACCCGGCGCCGGCGGGAGGCCACGGGCACCGTCGTCCTCGACCGGGTGTCGCTGCGCGTGCGGGCCGGGGAACTGCACGCCGTCGTCGGCGTGAACGGGGCCGGGAAGTCCACGCTGCTGCGGGCGATCGCCGGCGTCGAGCCACCACCTCCTGGCGCCGTGCGCGTCGCCGGGCTCGATCCGGCCCGCGCGGACCTGCGGGACCTCGCGTCCCGCGTCGGTTACGTCTTCCAGAACCCGGAGCACCAGTTCGTCCGGCACACGGTCGCCGAGGAGCTCGCCCACGCGCTCGAGCTGCGCGGCCTGGACCGCGCCGGGACCGACGCCCGGGTGGACGACATGCTCGGCCGGTTCGGCCTGCGCACCCATCGCGCCGCGCACCCGTTCCTGCTGTCGGGCGGGCAGAAGCGCCGGCTGTCGGTGGGCACGGCGCTGATCGGCGGGGCCCGGATCCTCGTGCTCGACGAGCCGACCTTCGGCCAGGACCGGGAGCGGGCCGCGGAACTGCTCACCCTCCTGGACGACCTCGTGGCCGCGGGAACCGCCGTCGTCGTCGCGACGCACGACCTGCAGCTCGTGGCGGAGCACGCCACCCACGTCCTGGTCCTGGCCGGGGGCCGCGTCGCCGCTCACGGCCCCGCCGCGCAGGTCATCGCGTCGGGCACGCTCGACGACGCCGGGCTGCGCCGCCCGCCGCTCGCCGAGGCCCTGCACGGCACCCGGTGGTCCGGCGTCACCCGCCTCGCGGACCTACCGGGGCCTGACCCCGCGGGCCACACCGAGCCGGACGCCACAGCCCTGGCGGACCCCGGCACCGCAGGCCCGCCGACGGCCGGCGTCGCAACCCTGCCCGAGCCTGACGCCGCCCGTCACCCGAACCCGGGAGCCCGCGCATGACCGCCACCAGCCCGTACGCGCGCGTCGAGCGCCCGCGGCTGCTCCAGCGCGCCAACCCGCTCGCGGTGGCAGCCGCCGTCGCCCCGGGCATCGTCGTGGCGTTCACCGCACCCGGCCCGGCCACGCCCTGTGCGCTGCTCGTGCTCGCGACCCTCGCCGTCGCCGCCGGCGTCCGGGTGCCCACGCGCCACCGGGTCCTGGTGTTCGCCGGGCCGGTGCTGTTCACGCTGTTCGCCTCGCTCACGCTCGGCCTGTGGACGCCGGCCGACGACGTCGCCGGCACGCCCCTGCTCCTGGCCGCCGGCCCGTTCGAGTACCGCCTGGGCACCTGGCTCGCGGGACTCGCGATCTCCCTGCGGCTCGGCGCCGTCCTCGCCCTCGCGCTGGTCCCCGGGGTCGCGTCGACCGGGCCCGACGTCGTCCGCGCCGCCGTGCAGAACCTCCGCGTGCCGTACCGGATCGGGTACACGGCGCTGGCCTCGTTCCGGTTCGTGCCGCGGTTCTCCCGCGAGCTCGCCCAGATCCGGGCCGCCCATCGCGTGCGCGGCACCGCGCGCGGCCGCGGCCCGCTGGCCGCGATCCGGCGCGGGACCGGCTACCTGGTGCCGCTCCTGGCGGGCGCGCTGCGCCATGCCGAACGTGTGGCGCTGGCGATGGACGCCCGCGCGTTCGGTGCCCACCCGGCCCGCACGGAGCGGATCCTGCTGCCGTTCCGCGGCGGCGACATCGTGCTCGTCGCGGTGACGTGGGCCCTCATCGCGGCGGCGCTTTGGCTGCCGTTGTCTGTCCCGGACGTGCGACCTGCCTGAAAGTGCCGCGTAAACGTTTCGCGGCCTGCCGATATGACCTCATTGACCCCCTAAGCTGCCGCCCATGACCAAAACTGAGATCGCTCCCATCAGCGGTGACATCACCGTCAGCGGCACCGCTGCACGGCTGCTCGCGGTGTGCCGCATCCTCCTCGGCTTCGTCTTCCTGTGGCCGGCACTCGACAAGACGTTCGGGCTCGGTTACGCCACGCCGCCGGAGGGCGCATGGGTGGCGGGCCAGTCCCCCGCCGCCGGATATCTCAGCCACATCGAGGGCCCGCTCGCCGGGCTCTTCGCGGGCCTCGCCGGCCCGGTGAGCGACGTCCTGTTCATCCTTGGCATGTTCGGGACGGGCGTCGCCCTCATCCTCGGTATCGGCCTGCGCGTCGCGGCGTTCGCCGGCGGGCTCATCATGCTCCTGCTGTGGCTCGCGGCCTGGCCGTTCGCCGCGGGCTCGACCAACCCGATCGTCGACAACCACGTGATCTACCTCGCGCTGGTCGTCACCTTCGCGGTCACCAACGCCGGCGACACCTGGGGCCTCGGCCGCGCCTGGGCGAACTCCCCGATCCCCGGCACCCGCACCTGGCTCCGCTGATCCGAGGGCCGGCCCGGGACCGCGGTCCGGGGCCGGGCGGCACGACGACGGGATGACATGCCGCCGTCGTGCCGCCCGGCCTCGAGGCACCGGCGTCTACGACACCGTGAACTCGTCCTCCAGGATGCTCATGACATGGGCGTCGGCCCAGGTGCCACCGTCCGGGTACACGTCCCGGAGGCGCCCCTCCTCGCGGAAGCCCAGCGACTCGTACAGCGCCTTCGCCCGCGGGTTGATGCTCAGCACGTGCAGGCTCACGCGGTGCAGGCCCGGGCCGGGGTGGTCCGGCACGCCCGCGAAGGCGAACCGGAGCACCCCCTCGATGGCCTCCCGGCCGTAGCCCCGGCCACGGTAGTTGGGCAGCATCTGGAGCCGCAGGGTCGCCGACCGCGCGGCGTCGTCGACGTCGTTCAGCACGATCTCGCCGATCAGCTCGTCGCTGACCGGCACCCCGTTGCGGGTCGCCGCGGGGACGATCGCCCAGTCGAACCGCCCCGGCCGCCCCGCGACCGTCGCCGCCCACTCGTCGATCTCCTCGCGCCCGAGAGGCCGGGTGGTCCCCGTCAGGCGGCGGCCCTCCGGGTCCTGGACCGCCTCCCACAGGCGCGCCGCGTCCCGTGCCTCCATCGGCCGCAGGCGCACCAGCTCGCCCTGCAGCACCGGGCCCCTGGTCACTGACCGATCCGCTCCAGGATGAGCTCACGCACGCGCTTCGCGTCCGCCTGCCCCTTGGTCGTCTTCATCACCGCGCCGATGATCGCGCCGACCGGGCCCTGGTTCCCGCCCCGCACCTTCTCGGCGACGTCGGGCTGCGCGGCCAGCGCCTCGTCGACGGCGGCCAGCAGCGCGCCGTCGTCGGACACGACCGCGAGGCCGCGCGCGTCGACGACGGCGCCCGGGTCGCCCTCGCCCGCGAGCACGCCCTCGAGCACCTGGCGCGCCAGCTTGTCGTTGATCTTGCCGTCCGCGATGAGCTGCTCGAGCTCGGCGATCTGCGCGGGCGTGACGGACAGCGACTCGAGGGACACCTCGTCCTGCTTGGCGCGGCGGGCCAGCTCGCCCATCCACCACTTGCGGGCCCCGGCGGGCGTGGTGCCGCCCGCGACGGTGGCCTCGATGAGGTCGAGCGCGCCGGCGTTGACGACATCGCGCATCTCGGCGTCGGCGTAGCCCCACTCGCCCTGCAGCCGGCGGCGCCGCGCGACCGGCATCTCCGGCAGCGACGACCGGATCTCCTCGATCCAATCGCGGCTCGGGGCGACCGGCACGAGGTCCGGCTCGGGGAAGTAGCGGTAGTCCTCGGCGTCCGACTTCACGCGGCCCGACGTCGTGATGCCGGTGTCCTCGTGCCAGTGCCGCGTCTCCTGGACGACGATGTCGCCGGCGTCCAGCACCGCGGCCTGCCGCGAGATCTCGTACCGCACGGACCGCTCGACCGAGCGGAACGAGTTGACGTTCTTCGTCTCGGTGCGGGTGCCCAGCGGCGACTCCGGGGTGGGACGCAGGGAGAGGTTCACGTCCGCGCGGACGTTGCCGCGCTCCATGCGGGCCTCGGACACGTCCAGCGCGCGGAAGATGTCGCGCAGGGTCTGCACGTACGCGCGGGCGACCTCGGGGGCGCGCTCGCCCGCACCCTCGATCGGGCGGGTCACGATCTCCACCAGCGGGATGCCCGCACGGTTGTAGTCGACGAGGCTGTACTCGGCACCGTGGATCCGGCCGGTCGAACCGCCGACGTGCGTGTTCTTGCCCGCGTCCTCCTCCATGTGGGCGCGCTCGATCTCGACGCGGAAGACCTCGCCGTCCTCCAGCTCGACGTCGATCCAGCCGTCGTAGGCGATGGGCTCGTCGTACTGGGAGGTCTGGAAGTTCTTCGGGACGTCGGGGTAGAAGTAGTTCTTCCGCGCGAACCGGCAGGACTCCGCGATCCGGCAGTTCAGCGCGAGGCCGATGCGGATCGCGTACTCGACGGCCTTGCCGTTGACGACGGGCAGCGCACCCGGCAGGCCCATCGAGACGGGCGTGGTCTGCGTGTTCGGCTCGCCGCCGAACTCGACCTCGGCCGCGCAGAACATCTTGGTCCTCGTGCCGAGCTCGACGTGCACCTCGATGCCGAGCACCGGGTCGTACCGGCGGACGGCGTCGTCGTAGGCCACGAGGTCGGTCGTCGTTGCGGCGGTCATCGGCTCAGCTCCGTCATCGTCTTCAGCTCAGGGGCCCTGGTCAGGAGAGGCGCGCCCCAGGTCTTCTCGAGCGCGGCCTCGAGGGCGGCGCCCACCCGGTACATGCGGTCGTCCGCCTTGGCGGGGGCCAGGATCTGGAACCCGACCGGGAGACCGTCGTCGGACAGGCCGTTCGGCACGGACATGCCCGGCACGCCGGCGAGGTTGGCCGGGATCGTCGCGACGTCGTTCAGGTACATCGCCAGCGGGTCGTCCAACTTCTCGCCGAACTTGAAGGCCGTGGTGGGCGCCGTCGGCGAGACAAGGACGTCCGCCCGGGTGAACGCCGCGTCGAAGTCGCGCTGGATCAGCGTGCGGATCTTCTGGGCGCTGCCGTAGTAGGCGTCGTAGTACCCGGCGCTGAGCGCGTAGGTGCCGAGGATGATGCGGCGCTTGACCTCGTCGCCGAACCCGGCGCCGCGGGTGGCGGCCATGACGCGCTCGGCGGTGACCGGGCCGTCGGCCGGCTCGACGCGCAGGCCGAACCGCATGCCGTCGAACTTGGCGAGGTTGCTCGACGCCTCCGACGGCATGATCAGGTAGTACGCGTCCAGGGCGTAGGTGAAGTGCGGACAGGAGACCTCGACGATCTCGGCGCCCAGGCTCCGCAGCTGCTCGAGCGACTCCTCGAAGCGGGCGCTCACGCCCGCCTGGTAGCCCTCGCCCGAGAGCTCCTTGACGACGCCCACCCGCAGGCCGGACAGGTCGCCGGCGGCACCCTGGCGGGCGGCCTCGACGAGGCCGGGCATCGGCTCGTCGATCGAGGTGGAGTCACGCGGGTCGTGGCCGCCGATGAGCTCGTGGAGCAGGGCGGCGTCGGCCACCGTGCGGGTGACGGGGCCCGCCTGGTCGAGGCTGCTCGCCATGGCGATGAGCCCGTAGCGGGAGACCCCGCCGTAGGTCGGCTTCACGCCGACGGTGCCGGTGACGGCGCCGGGCTGGCGGATCGAACCGCCGGTGTCCGTGCCGATCGCGAGCGGCGCCTCGAACGCCGCGACCGCGGCGGCGGACCCGCCGCCGGAGCCGCCGGGGATGCGCTCCAGGTCCCACGGGTTCCTCGTGTTGCCGTAGGCCGAGTGCTCGGTGGAGGAGCCCATGGCGAACTCGTCCATGTTGGTCTTGCCGAGGATGGGCAGGCCGGCCGCCTTGAGGCGCTCGACGAGCGTCGCGTCGTACGGCGGGATCCAGCCCTCCAGGATCTTCGACCCCGCGGTGGTCGGCATGCCCTTGGTGACGACGACGTCCTTCACCGCGATCGGGACGCCGGCCAGGACGTGCAGGTCCTCGCCGGCGGCCCGCCGGGCGTCGACCTCGGCCGCCGTGGCGAGGGCGTCGGCGTCGCTGACGTGCAGGAAGGAGTTCAGGTCGCCGTCGACGGCGGCGATGCGGTCCAGGTGGGCCTGCGTGGCCTCGACGCTGGTGACGGAGCCGTCCGCGAGGGCGGCGGCGAGCTCCGCCGCGCTCAGGCGCGTGATGTCACTGGTCATCTCTCATTCCTCCCCGAGGATCTGCGGGACGAGGAACCGGCCGTCCTCCTGCTCCGGTGCCGAAGCCAGGACGTCCTGCTGCGAGAGCGGCTGCTGCGGGACGTCGTCGCGGAACACGTTGGTGAGCGGGAGCGGGTGGCTGGTCGCGGGCACATCGGCGGTGGCGACCTGGCTGACGCGGGCGATCGACTCGACGATCACGTCGAGCTCACCGGCGAGACGGTCGACCTCGTCAGGACGCAGGTCGATCCGGGCCAGGCCGGCGACGCGCGCGACCTCGTCTCGGGAGATGGTGGACATAGACGCCAGTCTAGTGCCGGTGGGAGCCGACGACGCTCGCGGAACGGCGGGATTCTGCCCGTGGTGGCGGGGTCCCGGCCTACGCCGACCAAGGCGACGCGTGTCCCGGGAACGGAGAAAGCCCTCGGGCCGGGTGGCTCGGGGGCTTGCGGTGTGCGGGAATGCAGGAACCCCCTTGGGCTGGTGGGCTCAAGGGGGTTCCTGTCTGAAAAGAAGTCCGGCGGCGTCCTACTCTCCC
>NZ_BAAANL010000009.1:0-134912 GCF_039529775.1 Myceligenerans crystallogenes | reverse complement strand
AGGCCAGATAGGCGGCCAGCGCGGCGCCGGCCACGGCGGCGGCGGTCGCGACCGCGAGGCCGACGGTGACGGCGCGGCCCGGGAGGCGTCGCCGCCGACGCCGCGCGCCCTCCGCGTCGCCTCCCTGCCGGTCCGCGCCCGAGCGCGGACCCGCGAGCCGGTCCGCTCCCGGGCGCCCGCCCGGGAGCGGCCGGGCCCCGCCGGACCACGGCCACCGCACGCGCTGCCCGGGTTCCCGGCCGCCGTCCCCGGCTCGCAGCAGCTCCGCCACCCGGGACAGCTCCGGCCGGTCGGCCGGGTCCTTGGCGACGCACGCGCGGACCAGCGGCCGCAGCCCTTCGGCCAGCGCGCCGAGCAGCGGCCGCGCGTGGACCACGCGGTAGGTGACCTCGGGCGGCGCCCCGCGGCCGAAGAGCGCCGTGCCGGTCGCCGCGGCGTACACCACCGCACCGAGCGACCAGATGTCCGACGCCGCCGTCACGGGCAGCCCCAGCGCCTGCTCGGGCGACATGTACTGGGGCGTCCCGAGGACCTCCTGGCTGTACGTCAGGGTCGGCCCGTCCGGGTCCGTGACGATCCCGAGGTCGATCAGCCGCGGGCCGTCCTCGCCGATCAGGATGTTGGACGGCTTGACGTCCCGGTGGACCAGGCCCGCGCGGTGGATCGCGGCCAGCGCCTCGGCCAGGCCGAGGGCGAGCTCGCGGACCGCGGGCTCCGGCAGCGGGCCGTTCTCGCGGACGACGTCGGCCAGGTTCGGCCACGGCAGGTACTCCGAGGCCAGCCAGGGCGTGGCGGCGTCGACGTCCCAGTCGATCACCGTGGCGGTGCGCGGGCTGCGGATCTCGGCGGCGGCCTTCACCTCGCGGCGGAACCGCTCGCGGTTCTTGTCCTCGGCCGCCGCCTCCGGGCTGATGACCTTCACGGCCAGCAGGCGTCCGCTGCGGGTCGCGCCGAGGTACACCGTTCCCATCCCGCCGCGGCCGATGCGGCCCTGGAGCCGGTACCCGCCGAGCTCTCGCGGGTCCCCCGCGAGCAGCGGCGTGACTTCCGGCCGTGACGCACGGCCTGCGACGTCGGAAAGCTTCAACGCTCACCCTCGGATCGAAGAGACACGAGACCCGAGGGCAGGTCAGCGGCTCCCCCCCCCAGGCGCGTTCCGACTATAGCGGGTTCGTGCCTTCTCGCCCAGAGCGTCCCGCCGGCCCGCCCGGGGGCCGGTAGCCGTTCCGGCGCGGCGTGGTTTAACGTTATACAGCCGTGCGGCGACGGCGCCGCGCGTCGTGGTCCCCGGGCATCCCGCCCCGGAACATCCAGCCCGAAGGAGTGCTTCGATGCCACCTCAGCCCACGCCACCGGCCGCCCCGCGGGCGGCCTCGCCCGGCCTGCGCGTCGACGGGCAGCCGCCCGCCGACGCCGAGCTGCGGCACGTCTGGAACGAGTGCCTCGGCGCGGGGCGCGCCGCCGAGGCGCTGCGCGCCGACTGGCAGGCGCACTTCCGCGAGGCCGTGGAGGTGCTCGGCGCGCGCTCGGTCCGCTTCCACGGCCTGTTCCACGACGACATGTTCGTCTACCGGGCCGACGACGGCGGTGGCGGCGGTTTCGCCCCGACGACCCCGCTCGCCGAGCCGATCCTGACGTTCAGCTACGTCGACAAGGTCTTCGACGCCATCCTGGCCACCGGCGCCCGGCCGTTCGTCGAGCTCGGCTTCATGCCCCGCGCCCTGGCGACGCAGACCGAGACGGTGTTCTGGTGGAAGGCGCACTGCAGCCCGCCGAAGGACATGGCGCAGTGGGTGCGGCTGGTGACCGCCACGGTGGAGCACTGGGTCGAGCGGTACGGGATCGAGGAGGTGCGCCGCTGGCGGTTCGAGGTGTGGAACGAGCCGAACCTCGTGCCGCACTTCTGGACCGGCACCCGCACCCAGTACTTCGAGCTCTACGAGGCCACGGTGCGCGCGGTCAAGGCCGTCGACGCCGGGCTGCTCGTCGGCGGGCCGTCCACCAGCGTCTTCGTGCCCGACGACCGGTACGCGGGCGAGACCGAGGATCGCGCGGCCGAGGCCGCCACGGCCCAGGCCCCGGACCCGGACGCCCTGCCCTGGAAGCCCGTGTGGATCCACGAGCTCATCGAGTGGTGCGCCGCCCGCGACCTGCCGCTCGACTTCCTGTCCACGCACCTGTACCCCACCGACTACGCCTTCGACTCGGCGGGCCGGGGCACCCCGATCCAGCGCCACGTCGACGCCACCGCCGATGACCTGGCCGTGATGCGCGAGATCATCGCCGCGAGCCCGTTCCCGGACGCGGAGCTGCACATCACCGAGTGGTCCAGCTCGCCGTCGAGCCGCGACCGGATGCACGACACGGTGTTCGCCGCGACCTACATCGCGCGGGCCTTCCTCCGGGGCGCCGCGCTCGCCGACTCGATCTCGTACTGGACCTTCACCGACGTGTTCGAGGAGGGCGGCGCCGGGACCGGCCCGTTCCACGGCGGCTTCGGCCTGGTGAACGAGCAGGGCATCCACAAGCCCACGTTCCACGCGATGGCGTTCCTCGCCCGCCTGGGCGACCGGGTCGTGGCGTCCGCCCCGCACGGCGTGATCACCCGGTCGGGCGCCGACGGCACGCTCTCGGCGCTCTTCGTCAACTACCCCGAGGACATGGGGACGACGGCGATCGGCTCGCGCGACACCTACGCCGCCACGCGTGAGCTGGCCGCGAAGGGACCGGCCCGGCGGGTGCGGCACACGATCGAGGGCCTGACGCCCGGGACCACGTTCACGCTCGAGCGCCTCGACTGGGAGCACGGCAACGTCGCCGAGGCGTGGCACGCCCTGGGCGAGCCGCTCAACCTCACGCCCGCCCGGACCGAGCACCTGCGCGCCGTCGCCGACGCCCTGCACCGCGAGACGCTCGTCGTCCCGGACTCGGGCGTCCTGGACCTCGACCTCGACCTGCCGCCGTGGGCGGTCGCCTCCCTGGTCGAGCAGCCGGGCGCGGGGGCGACGGCGTGAGCGGGGCGGTGCACCGGCCGTTCGTCCCGGAGCTGGAGACGCGCCGGCACCTCGTGGAGGGCCGGGCGGCCTACGGCGACATCCCGCCGGACCTCGAGGCGCGGTGGAAGGCGCCGGCGGGCCCCGCGGAGGAGTGGGACCTCGACGTCACGGACCGCGCGGTGCCCGGGCCGCACGGCCCGGTCCCGGTCCGCGTCTACACGCCGCGGACCCCGGCGCCGCCGGGCGGGCGCCCCGGCCTGGTGTGGCTGCACGGCGGCGCGTTCCTGTTCGGCGACCTCGACATGGCCGAGGCGGACGCGACCGCGCGTGGCGTCGCCGGGCGCGGCGGGGTCGTCGTCGTCTCGGTCGACTACCGGCTGTGCACCCTGCCGCCGGAGTTCGGCGGCGAGCCGGGCGACGGCACGGCCGGCGCGGCCGGGATCCGTTTCCCCGTGCCGCACGACGACTGCCTCGCCGCGTTCGCGGCCGTCCGGGACGGCGCGGCGGGCCTGGGCATCGACCCGGCCCGCCTCGCGATCGGCGGGGCGAGCGCCGGCGGCTGCCTCGCGGCCGGGGTGACGCTCCGCCTCGCGGAGGAGGGCCGGGCGCCGTGGCAGGCGTTTCTCGTCTACCCGGTGCTGCACGGCGTGCTGCCGGAGCCGTCCGCGGAGCTGGCGGATGCCGTCGCGGCGACCCCGCCCGCGTTGCTCTTCCCGCCCGGCATGCGGGACGTCATCGACCGCGCCTACCTGGGCAACGGCACGCCCACGCGGTACGCCTACGCCGGGCTCGCGGAGGACCTGTCCGGGTTCCCGCCGACCTACCTGGAGAACGACGAGTTCGACGTGCTCCGCGCCAGCGGCGAGGAGTTCGCCCGGCAGCTGCGCGCCGCCGGGGTGGAGGTCGAGGAACGGCTGTGCGCGGGCGTCCCGCACGGGCACCTGGACGTCGTCGGCCTGCCCGCGGCGCGGGCCACGATGCAGGCACTGGCCGACCGCCTGATCGGCCGGTAGACGAGGCGAGGCCCGCCCGGACGCCGTCGGACGGTGACCGGGCGGGCCGCACGCGCGGACCGCCTGCCTCAGGTCAGGACTCCGCCTCCGCGGGCTCGGGCCGCACGTACTCCCGGGCGACGAAGAACCGCTCGAGCAGGTAGCACCACCACAGGAGGATCAGGCCGGGCACCACGAACACCGCCGGCATGAAGTTCCACACGGCGACACCCCCGAGGGCCACGGCGATCCCGAGCAGGAACGTCAGGCTCGGCGTCGTCAGCCCCAGCGTGAACCCGTTGCGCACCTGGCGCCAGACGGGGTTCGTGAAGCGGGCCGAGAGGGGGAGGCACCAGAAGAACAGCAGGACGAGGAACAGCCCGACGACAAGGAGCGGCACCAGGACCTCGGCCGGTCCGAGGGTGGGCAGGTAGGAGACCGTGAGGATGCCGACCGCCGCGACGGGCACGGCCAGCAGCCCGATGAGGGTCGCCTGCCTCCAGCTCTGCCGCCAGGCCTTCGTGGCGACGGTCCAGAGGCCCGCGTCCTTGCCCAGGACGTACCGGCGGCACAGCTCGTAGGCGACCGCCGTTCCCGCTCCCGCCGTCACGACCAGGGCAAGGCTCGCGAGCCACAGCAGGTTGATCACCACGACGGAGCCGAGTGTGTCCAGGATGCGCCACAGTCGCGACGCGGGATTGAAACGGAAGATGGTCGTTGCCTCTCGATGCGCAGGGTCGCGGATCCTGACGCCGTCAGCCCTTCACGGAGCCGATCATGAGACCGGACACGAAGTGCTTCTGCAGGAACGGGTACACGAACAGGATGGGGACGGCCGCCACGACGGTGATCGCCGACCGCAGCGCGATCGGGGTCGTGACCTGCCCGCCCGCCGCCACGGTGGCGGCATTGCCCGCGACGCCCCCGGAGTTCACGCCGGCGTTCATCGAGCTCGACAGCAGCTTCTGCAGTTCGTACTGCAGGGTGGAGAGCCACTGCTCGCCCGAGTTGTACAACAGCGTGTCCAGCCAGGCGTTCCAGCTGCCCACGGCCACGAACAGGCCGATGACGGCCAGCGTGGGCTTGCACAGCGGCATGACGATCTGCCACCACGTGCGGAACTCGCCCGCGCCGTCGATCCGCGCCGACTCGATGACCTCCTCGGGGATCGACTTCATGTACGTGCGCAGCAGGATCAGGTTGAAGGCGCTGATGATCGTCGGCACCCAGTAGGCGTGGAAGGAGTTCAGCAGCCCCAGGTCCTTGATGAGCAGGTAGTTGGGGATCAGCCCGGCGTCGAAGTACATCGTCAGCACGAAGATCAGGGTGATCGGACGGCGGAAGATGAACTCGTTGCGGCTGAGCGCGTAGGCGAGCATCGAGGTGAAGAACAGGTTCGTCACCACCACCACGACCGTCTTCAGGACACTCATGAAAAAGGCCTGATAGATCGTGTTCATGTTGAACACGACCTCGTAGTTCTGCAGCGAGAACACCCGCGGCCAGATGCCGATCCCGCCACGGACCGCGTCCATCCCGTCGTTGAACGAGACGGCGAGCGTGTTGAGCAGCGGGTAGACCATGAGCACCGAGAGGAGCACGAGGAAGGACGTGTTGAGCGTCGTGAAGATGATCCGCTCGGCCGTCCACCGCCGGCGGCGCGACCTGGCTCGCGGTGCGTGCCCCGTCAGGGGCTTCGCGACAAGTGTGCTTGACATGAGGTCCTCCTAGACCAGCGTCTCTTGGTTGAGGCGCCTGGCCGCCAGGTTCGCCGAGCCGACCAGAATGACGGCGACGATGGTCTTGAAGATGCCCGCCACGACGGCGAGGCTGTAGTTGCCCAGCTCGTAGCCGTACCGCAGCACGAAGACGTCGATGGTCTCCGCGCTCTCGGACACCAGGCCGTTGCCGAGGAAGTACGGCAGCTCGAAGTTCGTGGAAAGGATCCAGCCGCTGTTGATGATGAGCAGCACGACGATCGTGGGCATGATCCCCGGGAGCGTGATGCTGAACATCTTGCGGTAGCGGCCCGCCCCGTCGACCTCGGCGGCCTCGTAGAGGGTCGGGTCGATGGCGGTGATCGCCGCCAGGTAGAGGATCGTGTTCCAGCCCAGTTCCTTCCACAGGTTGGTCCCGGCGACGATCCCCCAGAAGTAGTTCGGCTCGGTCAGGAACAGGACCGGTTCGCTGACGAGGTTCAGGCTCATGAGGGCCTGGTTGATGAACCCGCCGGACGAGGGCAGCGACAGCGCCACCGACGCCAGGCTCGCCACGATCACCCAGCTGAGGAAGTGCGGCATGTAGGTGATGTTCTGGATGACCCGCTTGAACGGCAGGTTCTTGACCTCGTTCAGGAGCAGCGCCAGCACGATGGCCCCGAGGGTCCCGACGACCAGGGACAGGATCGACTGTCCGAGCGTGTTGACCACGACCCGGCCGAACCGTTCGCCGTTGACACCGGTGAACAGGTTGACGAAGTTCTCGAGGCCGACCCACTCCTGGGTCCAGACGCTGCCGCGCCCCGGCTTGTAGTCCTGGAAGGCGATCGCCCAGCCGTAGGCCGGGACGTACTTGAACAGGATCTGGTACAGCAGCAGCGGGACGGCCATCGCGAGCAGAGCTCGCTGCGCCCAGACCCTGTCCCAGGTGATCGCGCGCCGGGGATCCTTCGCTGCGGTCTTCCGCGCTCTGCGGTTCGGGGCACGCGAGCCGCCCGCGGGTCCGGGATCCGGTTCGAGCCCGGTCGCGGTGGCAAGGGTGCCGACCGTGGCGTCAGTCATCTGTCCAACCTCGTCGTCAGAAGCAGTGGGTGGTGAGAAAGAACGAGCCGTGATGGGGGCACGCGCCGGCGCGTGCCCCCACCACGATTGCTCGCGGACTGCTTACCAGTTGGCCAGACGGTCCTGGATGCCGGCGTTGATGGCGTCCTCGTAGACCTTGACGTCGATGCTGCCGATGGCGTCGAGGTAGCTCTGCCAGTTCGCCTCGAAATCGGCGGGGTCACCGGCGATGACCTTGGGCAGGTGCTGCACGTTGGCGTCGGTCAGCTGCTGGTTGACCTGGGTGGCGTCGGCCTCGAGCCCGATGTTCCACGCCGGGTAGTACTTGGGGTTCTCCGGCGGCTCGTTCACGAACTGGCGCCAGGTCTGCCTGTCGTACTTCTCGATGAAGCCACGGTCGTAGTCGGTCAGCGTCTCGAAGAACTCGATGGGCTGGTCGTCGGGGCCGAAGGCGTTGCCGTCGGAGAACTGCCCCTGGTGCTTGGGCAGCATGTCGAGCAGCGCCTCGAGGCGGTTGGAAGCGCGCCAGGTGAGGTCACGGGAGTTGGTCCGCTGCTCGTCCGTCCGGTAGAAGAGGCCGTCCTCGCCGACCTCGTAGTCCTCGCCCTCGATGCCCCAGGAGAGCGTCTTCTGCCAGGGCTCGCTGAGCATGAGGTCGATGAACTTCAGGGCCTTCTCCGGCTGCTCGCTGGAGTAGGAGATGCCGAACCCCTGGTTGGTGTTCATGACGTCGCGGTCGGCGTACCAGGGCTCCGCGCCCTCGTAGACCGGCATGAGGGGCACGTAGGTGTACTCGTCCTTGCCGGCGCTCCGCAGCGAGTCGGTGGCGGTCCCGAAGTTCCAGCCCTGGTCGTGCATGCCGAGGACGGCGCCGGTGGCCAGCTTCGCGGTGTACTGGTCGAACGTCAGGGTGAAGGACTCGGGGTCGACGAGACCCTCGTCGTACTTCTCGTTGAGGACCTCGTAGAAGTCCTTCGCGATGTCCTTGTCGGCGTAGATCTCCGCGGTGCCGGCCTCGTCGACGATCACACCACCGTTGTTCGGGGAGCCTGCCAGCAGTGCCGGCGGGTTGGTCATGCCCCACTCACGGCCCGTCGACGCCAGGAGCTCGAACCCGACGGTCGGGGCGCCGTCGGTCTCCGGGTTCTTCTCCTTGAAGTTCTCGATGAGCTCGAAGTAGCGCTCGATCGTCATGTTCTCGAGGTCCGGGTAGCCGGCGTCCTCGAGCACGCGCTTCTGGATCCAGAACGCGGGACCGTAGTAGGTGCCGCCCGTGACCTCGCCGTAGAAGCGGTTGTAGTTCGGGATGATGTACAGGCCCGGGTCCACCTCGGAGCCGGCGTAGCTCATCTTCTTGATGTCGTCCTCGACGTGCGTGGAGATGTTGGGGTAGTCCCCGGTGGCCAGCATCTCGTCCAGGGGCAGCAGGGCGCCGCCCTCCAGGAGACGCATCTTCAGGTCGGTGGTGCCGACGAGGTCGGGGAACTCGCCGCCCGCGAGCATGACACCGATCTTCTGGTCGACGTTGTCCGGAGCGACGATCTCGTACTCCAGGGTCACGCCCAGCTGCTCCTCGAGCAGCTTGGTGATCTTGTTGTCGGGGGCCGGGGCCTGCTGGGCGGACGTGATCCACGTCGTGAGCGTCGTGGGGTTGCTGGGGGTCAGCGTTCCCGACTGGTCCGCGAGGTCGCCCTCGGGGATGACGACATCCTCCGGAGCGACCTCCTCGGATGGACTGGTGCAACCGACAAGTCCCACTGACACGACTGCGGCCAGGACCAGTGTTGACCACTTCTTGTTCTTGCGTGCGGTTCTCACGATTCCCTCTCCGTTGAGGTCAAACGAAAACGATTTCCCCTCAACCATCGATGAGGGCCGTGGCATCGGAGCGTAAGTGGGCCGTTCGAAGCGTGTCAACCCTTGCGTATAACGATATAGTCGAGGCCTCGGCAGCTCTTCGACTGCCTGGTCGCGCGCTCCGCGCCGACCGCGCAACTGGCAGAATGCCCGCAGGAGGATGCCGATGGTGACGATGTCCGACGTCGCCCGCGAGGCGGGTGTCTCGGTGATGACGGTCTCGAACGTGCTGAGCGAACGGCGCCCCGTGGGTGCGCCCACGCGCGCCCGGGTGCTGGCAGCGGTCGAGGCGCTGGGCTTCGAGGTGAACCTCACGGCCCGGCACCTGCGCGCGGGGCGGACCGACACGGTGGCGCTCGTGGTACCGAGCTTCCACGACTACTTCGGCGAGGTGGCCGACGAGATCGCGCCCCTCGTCGAGGCGGAGGGCCGGCACCTGGTGCTGGAGCGCACGGCCGCGCGCCCGGAGCAGGAGATCGCGTCGCTGGGGGTCGCGCGCCTGCACCTGTACGACGGCGTGCTGCTCTCGGTCGCCGCGCTCGAACCGGAGCAGCTCGACCGCGTGCGCACCACGAAGCCCGTGGTGCTCCTCGGGGAGCGCGACGTGCCCGGCCGGTTCGACCACGTGCGCCTCGCCAACGAGGAGGGCGCCCGGCTGGCGACGGCCCACATGATCGCGGGCGGCTCCCGGCGGATCCTGGTGCTGGGCGGCGCGCTGGAGACCACGCACATGATGACCACCGACCGGCGGGCGGGCTGGGAGACGGCGCACCGCGAGGCGGGCCTGCCCGTGGACGACCGCTACGTGGTGCCCGTCGCCAACTACTCCTCGGCCGGCGCGCGCGACGCGCTCGGCGAGGTCATCGCCTCCGGCCTGCCGTTCGACGGCGTCTTCGCGGTCACCGACGTCATCGCGCTGGGCGCGATCTCCGCGCTCGCCGCGAGCGGCCTGCGCGTGCCCGACGACGTCCAGCTGGCCGGCTTCGACGACCTCGACGTGTCGAACTTCGTACCGCCCGGGATCACGTCCGTCGACCCGAACCACCCGGGGGTCGCCCGCGAGGCCGTGCGCCTGCTGCACCGCCGGATGGCCGACGCCGGCGCCCCGGCCGAGCACCTCGTCGCGCCGGTCCGGCTCGTGGTCCGCGGGTCCACCCGGGCCGCGCGCTGAGCCCCGTCCCCCGTTCCGCCCCAGGTCCCACGATCGCGCCGGCGCCGGACGATCACCCACCCTGCAGGAAGGCACCCCGTTGAGCACCATCACCACCGCCGTCGTCGACCTCGACCTGACCGGCCCCACCATCAGCCGCCATGTCTACGGCCACTTCGCCGAGCACCTGGGCCGGTGCATCTACGGCGGGTTCTGGGTCGGCGAGGACTCGGCCACGCCGAACGTCCGGGGCATCCGGTCCGACGTCGTCGAGGCCCTCAAGGACCTGCGCATCCCGAACCTGCGCTGGCCCGGCGGCTGCTTCGCGGACGACTACCACTGGCGCGACGGGATCGGCCCGCGGGACCAGCGCCCGCGCATGGTCAACTCCCACTGGGGCGACGTCGTGGAGGACAACTCCTTCGGCACGCACGAGTTCATGGACCTGTGCGAGCTGCTGGGCGCGGACCCGTACGTGTCGGGGAACGTGGGCTCCGGGACCGTGCAGGAGATGTCCGACTGGGTCGAGTACCTGACCCGCGGCGACGACTCGCCGATGGCCGCGCTGCGCCGCGCGAACGGCCGTGACGAGCCCTGGAAGGTGCCGTTCTGGGGGCTCGGGAACGAGGCGTGGGGCTGCGGCGGCAACCTGCGCGCGGAGCAGTTCGCGTCGCTCGCGCGGCAGTACGCGACCTACTCGCGCAACCACGGCGGCAACGACCTGTACCGGATCGCGGCGGGCGCCAACGCGGACGACTACCACTGGACCGAGACGCTGATGCGCTCGTTCGACGACCTGAGCCGCGAGCCGGGCGAGAAGCCCGGGCCGTTCCAGGGCCTGTCGATCCACTACTACACGATGAGCGGCACCTGGTCGGACAAGGGCAGCGCCACCGAGTTCAGCACCGACGAGTGGTACGCCACGATGGTCGCCGCGCGGCGCATGGACGAGCTGCTGACGCGGCACTCCACGGTGATGGACCGCTACGACCCGCACGGCAAGGTCGGCCTGGTGGTGGACGAGTGGGGCACGTGGTGGAACGTGGAGCCGGGCACCAACCCCGGGTTCCTGTACCAGCAGAACACCCTGCGCGACGCGCTCGTGGCGTCCGTGCACTTCGACGCGTTCCACGCGCACGCCGGGCGCGTGGTGATGGCGAACATCGCCCAGACGGTCAACGTGCTGCAGGCGATGCTCCTGACGGACCCGGAGTCGGGCGCGCTGGTGCTGACGCCGACCTACCACGTGTTCGCGATGAACGCCGCCCACCAGGACGCCGCCTCGCTGGCCGTGCACCTGCGCGACGTCCCCGTGCGCGAGACCGCCGGGGCGCAGCTGCCGCTCGTGTCGGCGTCGGCGTCCGTGAAGGACGACGCCGCGCTGATCTCCCTGTCGAACCTCGACGCGGAGGCCGGCCGCACGGTGGTGCTGGACCTGCGCGGCCGCGGCGTCGCCGGGCACTCCGCGCGGGTCCTGACGGCCGGCACCGCCAACGCGCACAACACGCCGGACGCGCCGGCGGCGGTCGCGCCGCGGGCGCACGACGGCGTCCGCGCGCACGAGCGCGGGCTCGAGGTGGACCTGCCCGCGCACTCGTACGTGACGGTGTCGCTCGACCTGAGCTGAGCGAACGCCGGAGGCCGGGCCCGGGAAGACCTCCCGGGCCCGGCCTCCGGCGTCTCCGGGCGGGCGGGCCGGCACGCGGGGCGGCAGCCGGCCCGGCGGTCACGCCCAGCGCTCGCCGCGGCGGTTGGGGGCCTCGACCGGGGCCGCGTCGACGAAGGTGCGGGCGCGGACGGCGCCGTCGTGGTCGAGCAGCCACAGGAGCAACCGGGCCGGGCCGCCCGGTGCGGGGACGGTGACCTGGACCGCGGGGCTGAGCTGGAACGGCTTGGCCTCGACGGCGGCCGACTCCGCGGCGGCCGCCACGGGTGCTCCCGGCTCCCCGGGCCGCGCGACCGGCCCGCCCTGCTCCCCCGGCTCCGGAAGGGTCGCGGCGGAACCCGCACCGGAACCGGCCCCGGGCGACCCGAACGGCGTCCCCGCCGGGACCCACGCGGCCCGCACCCGGCCCGCGAGCGCCGTCGGCCCGTGGTGGGAGACGTGGACGGCGAGCGTGAGGTCGCCGTCGGGTACGGGCAGGTCCGCGCCGGCGTGCGCGGGCACGAGGTCCACCACGAGCACGGTGTCGGCGTTGACGTCGCGGGGGTCGAGGCCGCCGCGGTCCTTGGGCCGGCGGTCGGCGTCGAGGAGGCCGGCCATCTCGTGCTCGACGTCGGTCAGCTCGGTGTACACGTATCCGGCGAAGCGGTCGTGGCGGCGCAGTTCCTGGGTCTGCCAGCGCAGGTGCCAGGCGCGTTCGAGGCTGGTGAACCCGGCACCGTACTCGCTGTTGAGGATCGGCACGCCGGTGCGCGGGTGGTCCGGCCCGGCGTACAGCGACTTGCGGGCGACGAAGTCGGGCGCGAGCCGGACGGGGAAGCCCTCGCGGGAGCCGTCGGCGAGGCCGGCGACGTTCTCGGCCCAGGCGGCCGGGTCCTCGTCGTAGTAGTGCCAGTCCACGAGGTCGGTGCGCACGTGCGCCCAGCCGGAGTTCTCCACGACGGGCCGGGTCGCGTCCAGGCTCCGCAGCAGGTCGTAGGACCGTGCGGCGGCCTGCGCCCGCTCGGGGCTGCCCGGGATGTCCCAGTCCAGGCCCCATTCCTCGTTGTACAGGCCCCAGATGACGACGGCGGGGTGGTTGCCGTCGCGTTCCACCATGGCGGGGACCTGGGCGTCGAACGCGTCCGCGGCCTCCGGGGAGAAGCGGCTGGGGCCCGGCGGCTCGGCCCAGACGAGCATGCCCGTCCGGTCCGCGTGGTGCAGCCAGCGGGGTTCCTCGAGCTTGATGTGCTTGCGCACGAGGGTGAAGCCGAGGTCGCGGGCGTGTTCGAGGTCGGCGACCAGGGCTTCCTCGTCAGGGGCTGTAAGGCCCGACGACGGCCAGTAGCCCTGGTCCAGGACCCCGCGCAGGTAGACGCGCTCGTCGTTGAGGTACAGGTGCTCGCCGCGCCGCTCGAAGCGGCGCAGGCCGCCGGTCACGTGGACGACGTCGGGCGCGGCACCGTCGTCGGGCATCGCGAGCCGGACGGCCTCGGACCGGTCGGACGACGACGCCTGCACGCCCACCGGAGACGTCACGGACACGGTGATCGTGTACAGGTGCGGGTCCGCCGGGCTCCACGGCCGCGGCTCGTCGATCGTCAGGCGCCCGGCGGCGACGCCGTCGGGACCCGCGTGCAGCACCAGCGACTCCCGCGCTCCCCCGGCCGTGACCTCCACGGTGACGGCGGCGCCGGCGGGCGCGTCGCCCGCCAGGCCCGCGACGACGTCGAACCCGGTCATCGAGTCGCCGCGCAACGCGACGTGGCGCGCGTACGTGCGCCCGCGCGCCTCCAGCCAGACCGGCTGCCAGATGCCCGAGGTCGGCGTGAAGGACACGCCGTCGTAGTCGTCCCGGGGCACGGACCGCTGCTTGCCGTGCGGGATCGCCCGCTTGTCGGCGGGCGCGTGCACGTCGACCTCAAGCACGGCGCTCGCGCCGGGCGCGACGACGCCGTCGAGGTCCACCTCGAACGGCGTGTGCCCGCCGGTGTGCTCGGCGACGACGACGCCGTCGACCCGCACGACGGCGTGGTGGTGCACCGCACCGAAGCAGAGCACCGGGCGGTACCCGTCCCACCCGGCGGGGACGGTGATCGTGCGGCGGTAGGTGGCGCGCTCCAGCCAGGTGCGGGCGACGCCGGAGGCCGGGGTCTCCCAGGCGAAGGGGACGGTGACCGGGACGGTGCCGCCGGGCACGTCGAGGTCCCAGGTGCCGTTGAGGCTGCTCCAGCGGGCGGAGCGGTCGCGGTCGGGCCGCGGGTACTCCGGGCGCGGGACGACGCCGTGCGCCGGCGCATCCGATCGCGCGGCTGCCGCGTGCGCGCCTTCCGGGCGGGAGGCGGCCGGACGCGAGGCCTCCGGGCGCGAGGAGTCCGGGGTCGAGGTCATGACGAGGTGCCTTTCGAGAGTGCGCGGGCGGGGCTCAGCCCTTGACGCTGCCGGCGAGGATGCCGTTGATGAAGTGCTTCTGGAGGACGACGAAGACGACGAGCAGCGGGACGAGCGCGAGGGACGCCGCCGCGAGCAGCTCGCCGGTGACGGTGGCGTAGTCCGCGCCGATCCGGTTGCCGGTGATGTTCTGCGCGAGCGTGGCGAGGACGACCTGGAGGGTCGCCATCCGCTCGGAGCTCGCGGCGACCACCGGCCACACGAAGTCGTTGTAGATGTTCATGGTGGTCAGGACGGCGAGGCCGGCCAGCGCCGGGCGGATCACCGGCAGCACGACGCGCCAGAAGATGCCGAACTCGCCGCAGCCGTCGACGCGCGCGGCGTCGAGCAGCTCGTCGGGGATCTCCGCGATCACCTGGCGCATCCAGAAGACCGCGAAGGCGTCCACCGCGCCGGGCAGGATCAGGGCCTGGTAGGTGTTCACCCAGCCGAGCGCCTTCATCTCCAGCAGCAGCGGGATGATCAGGACGATCGTGGGCAGCATGAGCGTCACGAGCACGGTGCCGAACAGCAGGTCCCGGCCCGCGAACCGGTACTTCGCGAAGGCGTACGCGGCCAGCGGCGCGCAGAACAGGGTCAGCGCGCCCTTGGTCACGAGCACGACGGCCGTGTTGGCGAAGCCCTGCCCGATCGGGACGTCGGCGAGCATCCGCCGGTAGTTGTCCAGCGTCAGGGTGCCGGCGTCCAGGCCGAGCGGGTCCGCGACGATCTCGGTGGCCGGCTTGAACGCCGAGACCAGCGCCCAGACGACGGGCGCGAGCGCGGCGAGCGCCAGCACGATCAGGAAGGCCTGGGATCCGGCCGTCCCGGCGAGGCCGCGGGGGCCTCCGGCCCGACGCCGCCCGGCCGGGCGGCGCAGGTCCGTGACCCGCGGTGGGGCGAGGGTGGTCATGTCAGTCCTCCGTCCGCAGGAGCCGGACGAACACCAGCGACAGCGCCGTGACGACGAGGACGAGCAGGAACGAGTTCGCCGCCCCCGTGCCGAGGTCCGCGCGGTTGATGTGCTCGTACAGGTACAGGCCCGCCGTGGTGGTCGAGTTGTAGGGGCCGCCGTCGGTCACGACGAACGGTTCGGCGAACATCTGGAACACGGCCAGCGTCTGCATGACGACGACGAATGTCAGCGTGCGCCGGATCAGCGGCACCGTGATGCTCAGCAGCCGGCGGGCCGGGGAGGCGCCGTCGAGCGCGGCCGCCTCGTAGAGGCTCGCGTCGATGGCCTGCAGCCCGGACAGCAGGATGACGACGACGAAGCCCGTCGTCTTCCAGGCGAACAGCAGCGCGAGGGTCGGCTTGGCCCAGGCGGACGTGGTCAGCCAGCCGACGTCGGGCAGCCCGACGGCGTTGAGCAGCCCGTTGACGGCGCCGTAGTCCTGGTCGAAGACGACCACCCAGATCTGGGCCACCGCGACCAGCGGCGTGACGAACGGCACCAGGAACGCGACCCGGTAGAACGAGCGCAGGCGGATCCTCGCGTTGTTCAGCAGCACCGCGACGAGCAGGGCCAGGACAGTCTGCGCCGGCACGATCAGCAGCCAGAGCACCGCGGAGTTCCCCAGCGAGCCCCAGAACATCTCGTTGCCGAGCAGGTAGGTGTAGTTCCCCCAGCCGACCCAGCGGGCGCCGCCGGACCCGTGCCAGTCGGTGAAGCTCAGGCGCAGCGTGAACAGCATCGGGTAGACGCCGAACGCGCAGAACAGCGCCACGAACGGGGCGACGAACAGGTACGGGGCGAGGCGGCGGGCCGGCCGGGGCCGCGCGGTGACGCGGCCCCGGACCGGCGCCGGCAGGGTGGCGCTCGCGCTCACTGCCGGTCGACGAGGTTGGCCTGGATGTCCTCGGACGACTGCTCGATGACCTCGTCGGGGGTCAGGTCGCCGTCGTACATCCGCTGGACGTTCGTGCCGAGGTAGTCGACGGCGCCCGCCCACCAGGTGGGCGTCGGGACGCCGCCCGGGACCTCGGCGCCGGCCTCGACGGCCGTGGTCCACAGGTCCTGCCCGCCCAGGCCCTCGACCGGGCCGAACAGCGGCTCGGCCGGGTCGGCGGCCGGGGCATAGGCCGGGATCGACGTCGCCAGCCCGTTCGGGTAGGTGTCGTTCGGGCCCCACACGGCCGAGTAGCCGTCCTCGTGGAACATGAGGAACTCGTAGAACAGCCACGCGAGCTCCGCGTTCTCGCCCTCCTCGGGCAGCACGAACGACGAGCCGCCCATGGCGCCGGAGCGGGCGCCGCCCGGTTCCCAGGCGGGCAGCGGCATGGCGCGCCAGTCGCCGCTGGTCCTGGTGAGCTGCTGCTCCGGGGCGAAGGCGAACCAGATCGCCCACGGGTAGAAGACCTGGTCACCGGACTCCAGCGCGCCGACGTCGCCCGGGGACAGGTACTCGGCCCGCGTGCCCAGGCCCTCGTCGTTCACCGTCCGCAGCCAGCCGAGGATCCGGCGGTACTCGTCGCTGTCCAGCCGGAGCTCGCCGTTCTCGTCGGCGACGCTCGTGCCGAGCTGGCTCGCGTACATCTCGAGCTGGAGCTGGCCGAGGAACGCGCTCTGCTCCAGGTGGATCGGCTGCGAGCCGGGGACCTGCTCCTGGTACTCGCGGGCCGCGGCGAGCAGGTCGTCGTAGGTCTCGATCGCCGTGGCGTCGACGCCTGCGTCCGTCAGCGCCTTCTCGTTGTAGTAGAGCAGGCCCGGGTCCAGGTCGAACGGGACGCCGTAGACGCCGCCGTCGAGCGAGGCGACGTCGACCTTCTGCGGGGCGATGTCGTCCAGGTAGGGCGCCAGCACGTCGGACAGGTCCCACAGGTGGTCGGCCAGGCCAGCCACCTTCGCGTCGTCGAGGAACACGCCGTCGGGCACGTCCGTGCCGGTGATGAGCGTGTTCTGCAGCTTGGCGTCGATGTCCACGGCCTCGTGGTGCACGACGACGTCGGGGTACACCTCGTTGAAGTCGTCGATGACGGCGTCGAACACGTTGTACAGGTCGCCGGAGCGGTCCCAGATCGTGATCTCGCCCCGGGGGGACTCCCCTGCCGGGGCCTGGAGACGATCCGCGGAACGGTCGGCGCCGGCAGAGCCGGCATCGCCCGGCTCACCGGAGGAGATGGCGGGGCCGCAAGCCGTCAGGACGACGGCCGCGGCCAGGATCCCGGCGGCCGCGCCTGCTGCGCGGCGCCGGGCGGCGGAGATCCGCCGCGGGTTCATCGGGTGCATCAGCACTCCCTCGTGCATGCCCGGGACGGTGCGCCCGAGCGATTTGCCAACGTGTGCAAACTAGCGCTGTTTTGCACACGTTGCAAGCCCTATCCTGGGACCAGTCGACCCGAGGAGGTAAACGTGCCGGTCACACTGCGCGACGTCGCGCGGCAGGCCAAGGTCTCGGTGAGGACGGTCTCGAACGTCGTCGCCGGGTACACCCACGTCAGCGAGCGGACGCGACGCCGCGTCCAGGAGGCGATCGCCGAGCTCGACTACCGGCCCAACCCGGTGGCGCGGACGCTGCGCACGGGGCGGACCGGGGTGCTGGCCCTGGTGGTGCCCGAGATCGACGTGCCGTACTTCGCCGAGCTGGCCCGCGAGGTCATCGAGGCCGCGGCCGAGGTCGGGTACCACGTGATGATCGACCAGACCGGTCACGACCACGAGCGCGAGCGCCGCCTGCTGACGGGTGCCGACCGCACGATGCTGTTCGACGGCGTCCTGTTCAGCCCGCTGGTCACCCCCGAGGAACTCGGCCAGATGGAGCCGGGCGGGACCATCCCGCTCGTGCTGCTCGGCGAGCACGACTTCGACGGGCGCTACGACCATGTCGCCATCGACAACGTGCGGGCCGCCTACGACGCCACGGCCCACCTGGCCGCGCGCGGCCGGCGGCGGATCGCCGCGATCGGCACGCAGCCGGCGGAGGACTACAGCACGCCGCGCCAGCGGACGGTCGGCTGGGAACGCGCGCTGCGCGACGCCGGGCAGGAGCCGGACCCGGCCCTCGTGCGCACGGCCGCGCACTACAGCCGGGCCGACGGGTACACCGCCGCGGCGGACCTGCTGCGGCTGCCCGAGCCGCCGGACGCGATCTTCTGCTACTCCGACCTGCTGGCGATGGGCGCGATGCGCGCGGTCCGGGACGCGGGCCGCGGCGTACCGGACGACGTCGCCGTCATCGGCATCGACAACATCGACGAGGGCCGTTACGCGAACCCGAGCCTGTCGACGGTCTCGCTGGACACCCCGTTCATCGCCCGCGAGGCGATCGCGCGGATCACCGCGCGGATCGCGGAGCCGGACGCGCCCGCCGTGGAGGTGACGGCGCCGCACGAGGTCGTGGTGCGGGAGAGCACCGGCGGCTGAGCCCGCGGCGGGCCGGCGAGCCGGCGGCGCGCCGCGGGCCGGCGAGCCGCGCGCCGGCGGGCCTCGTCAGCGCGGCGCCCTCGCCTGGACCGCGAGCGCCAGGATCGCGAGCAGCGAGACCAGCGACAGCGCGAGGGGCAGCGAGGCGACCATGGCGACCGCCCCGATCGCGGGGCTCAGCCCGATGCTGGCGGCGCGCATGACCCAGCCGATCCAGGTGACGCCGTCGTGCGGGCGGAGGCCCCGTACGGCGTCGGCCCCGGCGAAGGCGAGCGGGACGGTGATCGCGCAGCCCAGCCCGGCGAGCGCCAGACCGGCCAGGGTGGGCACGGGCCCGGGGGCCCAGGCGGAGATCAGCAGGCCCACGGCGACCAGGCCCAGGCTGGTGACCAGGGCCGGCCGGTTGCCCACCCGGTCGATGAACCGGTCCCCCAGCAGACGGCCGGCGAACTGGGCGCCCAGCAGGACGCTCAGGCCGATTCCCGCGTTCGCGACGGGGACGCCCCGTTCGGTCGCCAGGAGGACGGCGGACCAGTTGTTGCCGATGTCCTCGACCGCGAATCCCGCCAGCGCGACGAGCGCGAGCGGGGCCAGGAGCCAGGCCGCGCGCCACCCGAGCCGCCCGTGACCCTGTTCGCCGCCCGCGCCACCGCGGGCGTCGGGCAGGAAGGCCCGGCACGACCAGGCCATCACGACCGTGCACAGCAGGCCCCACGCACCCAGGTGGACGGGCAGCGGCACTCCCGCCGAGGCGGCCGCCGTGCCGGCCAGGCCGCCGATCGCGGCGCCGATGCTCCATCCCGCGTGCATCGAGGACAGCAGGGAGCGGCCGTAGGCCTCCTGGACGCGCAGTCCGTGGGCGTTCTGCGCCACGTCGACGACGGCGTCGGCGAACCCGCCGAGCACGATCCCGGCCAGGAACACCCACGGGTTCCCCCAGGCCACGCCGGTCGCGGCGAGCACGAGCGCGGCGGCGGCCCACGCGGTCCCGGCCGACGCCGTCCACCGGCTGCCGATCCGCCGCAGGATCGCCCCGGGCAGGTGGAGCGAGCCGACGGCGCCGAGCACGGATCCGACGACGAGCAGCCCGAACGCCGCGGTGTCGAGGCCGAGGAGGTCCTTGACCTCGGCGTACCGGGCGAGCAGGGTCGCGGGCATGGCACCGTTGGTGGCGAACGCGATCAACGTGGCGGTCCGGGCGCGCTGCAGTGGGGTGCGTGCTTGCATGCGGCGCACTCTTACGCTCCAATCGAACACGTGCAACGTTCGATTCGGCTCAAGACGATCATGAATGCCGTGCGATCGCCGGGTGGCGCGCGCGTGGCGGACCTGGCCCGGGCGACCGGCACCTCCCTCATGACGATCCGGCGTGACCTGGCCGCCCTGGAGCGCCAGGGCGTGCTCCGGCGCACGCACGGCGGTGCGGTGAGCTCACCCGCCCGGGGTACGCGGCTGCCGTTCGCCGTCCGCCTCGACACCGGCCTGGAGCAGAAGCAGGCAATCGCCACCGCCGTGGCGGCCCTGGTTCCTGACGGGTCGAGCGTCATCCTCGACAACGGGACCACCTGCACCGCCGTCGCCCAGGCCCTGACCGGCCGGGATCTCACCGTGCTGGCGCTCTCCGTGCACGCCGCCGCGGCGCTCGGCGAGTGCCCGGGCGTGCGGATCATCACGCCGGGCGGCCAGCTCGACGGCGACGAGCTGGCCTGGACGGGGCACCGGGCCGTGCGAGAGGTGCAGGAGTTCCGCGCGGACGTCGCCGTTCTCGGCGTCTGCGCGTGGGACGAGCCCTCCGGCCTGACCGCCACCTCGATGCACGACGCCGAGATCAAGAAGGCGATCCTGGCCTCGGCGAACCAGGCCGTGGCGGTCACGACGGCGGACAAGTTCGGCAGCTCGGCGACTTTCGCGGTCTGCTCGAGCGATGTCATCGACACCCTGGTGACGAGCGAACTGGCACGGGACGACCACCTCTGGCTCACCGCCGCGGGGGTCAAGGTCCTGGACCAGGACGCGTGACCGGGCCGGCCGGTCAGCCCTTCATCAGCTCGATCCCCCTGGCCGGGAGGTCGCCGTCGGCTCGCTCGAGCGCGCGGACCGCGCGGGCGACGAAGGCGGCGATGCGGGTCGCTCCCCGCTCGTGGAAGTGGGTGTCGTCCTGCAGGCCGTCCGGCCAGACGGGGTGCTCGCCCGGGGCGAAGTGGCAGAACAGGCCGGTCGACGCCGCCGGGCCCAGGTCCTCGTAGAGCCAGGTGGTGAAGGCCGTCAGGTCGACGAGCGGGGCGTCGAGCTCCGCGGCCAGGTCGCGGACGGCGTTGGGGTAGTCGCCGTGGGTGGGGGTGATGCGGTCGCCGTCGAACCAGCGGCGTTCCGCGGAGGTGCACAGGATCGCCGTCGCGCCGCGGGACCGGGACTCCTCGGCCATCCTCCGCAGGCGGTCGGTGTAGCCGCCGCGGGAGGCGAGCAGGTCCGGCTGCTTCTGGTCGTTGTGGCCGAACTGGATGACGACGGTGTCGCCCGGCTCGATCCCGGCCACGAGCGCGTCCCAGCGCTCCGTGAGGAACGACTCCGTCGTCGCCCCGCCGAACGCGAGATTGCGTACCGGGGCGTCGACGAACCGCGGGAGGTACGCGCCCCAGCCGGACAGCGGCAGTTCCTCGGGCTTGTGGTCCGCGACGGTCGAGTCCCCGGCGAGGTGGTAGGTCATGCGTCAGTCCCTTTCGTTCGTCGCGGTCCTGAGGTCCCCGCCGTCGCCCGCGGGCCCGGCCCGGACATCACGGATCCGATGCTGTTATATCGATTCAATCGTAGCGGGAGCCCGTTCCTGACCTTCTCGACATGCAATGACGCAGGGAGGAAAGAACCATGCGAACGATCGGAACCACCGTGGGCGCCGTGGCCGTACTGGTGGCGGGTACCCCTCCCCTAGACCCTGTGGAAGGACGACTCGATCGGCGTCGTGGAGCGGACGTTCCCGGTCGGCTCCACCCATGTGCGCGGGCCGGCAACAACCTGCTGGATCAGGTCAGCGTGAAGCGCGATGGACCCGGCCGGCCGCGCGAACGGCCCGGCCGGGCCCTGGCAGACAAGGCGCACTCCAGCCCGCCCGCCCGCCGTGCCCTGCGCCGGCGCGGGATCGGGCCGCGGACACGGCCTAGCTCAAGGTCCAGTTCTGGCTTGCCGAGCCGTTGCAGGCCGACAGGACCGCCACGGTTCCGTTGGCCGTCCCGTTGTTGGTCGTGCCCAGGCACAGTCCCGACTGGACGCCGGTGATCGTGCCGTTGGAGTTCACGTTCCACTGCTGGTTCGTGCCGCCGTGGCAGTCCCAGATGATGGCCCTGGTCCCCGGTGAGGTCCCGGCGCTCTCGGCGTCGAGGCACTTGCCGCCGTAGACGGAGAGCTGCTTCGAAGCGGTGACGGACCACTGCTGGTTCGCGCCGCCGTGGCAGTCCCAGAGTTGCACCACCGCACCGTTCGACTGCGACTGCGCCGCCACGTCCAGGCAGCGGTTGGCGCCGCCGTTGCGCACCTCGCCGCTGTCGGCGGGCGGGGTGGAGGAGAACTGGCTGATGAAGCGCCACATCTCGCCCTTCACCCAGCTGCGCGCGCCGCTCTCGCAACCGCGGCAACCGTCGACCGGCCCCTGCTGGTGGCCGCCGTCGAACGGCGCCCACACGACCGGGAACCCGGCGCGGCAGGAGTACGTGGTGAGGGTGTGCGTCAGGCTGCCCGCCGCCGGCTCCGGCGCGTTCTGCGGGGCGCAGCCGTTGTTGGAGAGGAACCGGTCGCGCATGCCGCGCCCGGCGCCGATGTTGTCCGAGACACCGTGGATGCCCATGTATGCCACGGCCCCCGCGCCCCCGCTGCAGCCGCTGATCCCGCCGGGCGCGGCGATCGCGATGACCCCGCGGAACGCGCTCGGGCGGGCGCATGCCAGCGCGTAGCTCATCGCGCCGCCGTAGCTGAATCCCAGGGAGAACCGCTGCGACTGGTCGACGCAGAGGTCGGCTTCGACGGTCCGGATCATGTCGTCGAAGAACACGACGTCCTGGCCGTTGGAGTTGCCCCATCCGTTGTTCAGGCCCTGCGGCGCGACGAAGATCGCAGAGCCGTTGGACAGGGCGTCGAGCCCGTAGTGCGCGTAGACGGCGCCGTCGGATCCGCCGCCGGCGACCTGCTCGGCGGTGCCGCCCAGCCAGTGGTTGCCGAAGATCAGCTTGTGCGGCTTGTTGCGGTCGTAGTTCGCGGGGACCTTGAGGATGTAGCTGCGGTTCTGGCCGCTGCTCTGGATGGTGTGCTTGCCGCTGTTGAGGGTCGGGGCCTTCCCGCAGCCGGAGCTGGCGGCCGCGGTGACGTCGGAGGCGCCGGCCCGGGACGTCTCGGCGGCCTGCGCCGTCACACCCCCGGCCGTCGCTACGACGATCGCGGCCGTGAGGCACACGAGAGCGGATCTGAATCTCGACATGGGACGAAACTCCTTGTGGTCAGCATCGTTGAGACCTGTGGGGCGGCATCGCACGAGGGGTCCGTTGCTGCGGAGAACGCGGCCAGGGATCGCCTGGAACCGCTTCCAGTTGCTGGGGACTCCTGTCACGCGATGCCTGAGAATCAACGACAGCCTAAATAGGTTGGACCTAACTGGTCCATCTTGGGAGAAGATCTAACCGATTAGGGCACAATGTCGCTGCGGTGGCATGTCAGACATCGGATCTCTCCGTGGGCAGCAGCCAATGGCCTGAGCCGACCCTGCGCCCCCCATTCGCAGGACAGGCAAGGGGCGGGCCCGTGGATCCTGCTCAGGCGGGGCGGGGCGCGTACATGATCACGGCGACGCCTGCCAGGCAGATCAGGGCACCGATGACATCCCACCGGTCGGGCCGGAAGCCGTCCACGAGCATGCCCCAGGCCAGGGACCCGGCGACGAACACACCGCCGTAGGCAGCCAGGATGCGGCCGAAGTTCGCGTCGGGCTGCAGGCTGGCGAAGACGCCGTAGATGCCCAGCGCGATGACCCCGGCACCGATCCAGAGCCAGCCCCTGTGCTCCCGGAGGCCCTGCCAGACGAGCCAGGCGCCACCGATCTCGAAGACGGCCGCGGCGGCGAACAGCAGAACGGAGCGGACCAGGTCGTTCATGGTTCACCGATCTTCATCTCGTCCATGCTCCGACGGTAGACCTTCGAGCCTGACTCAAGGCCGGCACCGCCACCGGCGTGCGCCCGGGGGACGGCCACCCTGGGCCGAGCCGTCGACTCGGCCCAGGGAAGCACAAGAACCCCGCGTCAGGCAGTCAGCATGCCGTCGTCACCGCCTGGTCCACTGCTGGTTGGCCTGGCCGTTGCCGCAGGTCCAGAGCTGAACCCTCGTGCCGTTGCTCGTGCCGTAGCCGGAGGCGTCCAGACACAGGCCGGACTGCACCCCGGTGATGGTGCCGTTGGCGTTCACGTTCCACTGCTGATTGGGTTGTCCGTTGCAGTCCCAGATGACCACCCGCGTGCCGTTGGCCGTCCCCTGACCCGAGGCGTCCAGGCACTTGTTGCCGTACACCACGAGCTGCCTGCCGGCCGTGTAGGTCCACTTCTGGTTGGTGCCACCCCAGCAGTCCCACAGCTGCACGTCGGCACCGTTGACGGTGCTGCCCCCCGCGACCTCGGCACAGCGACCGGACTGAACACCCACGATCTCGGTACCCTGACTGCCGCTCAGGGTGCCGATGACACCGGGTACGGATTGCAGTGCGCTGTGCCAGACCGCGGCCATCTTGTCGTATCCGGCGGCTGTCGGGTGGATCCCGTCGATCAGGTCGGCGGTGCTCAGGGCGTTGTACATGTTGACCAGGTGCACCCTCTTGCCGGCGTTGACCTTGCCCTGCACGATGCCGGGGATCGCCGCGTTGAAGGTTCGCACGGCCGCATCCCGGCCGCTGCCCGACAGCGGAGTGAGCTGCGCGACGAACACATCGGTGTTCGGTGACGCCGCGGTGATGCGGTCGATCAGCGCGGACAGCCGGTTCGGCGCGGTGGAGACGTTGTAGTTCTGCAGGATGTCGTTGGTGCCGATGTGCAGCAGCACGGTGCGCGGCTGGTAGGTGTTGAGCCAGCCGACGACGCTCGCGTCGATCTGGTCGATACGCCAGCCGGGGTGGCCCTCGTGATCGTGGTCGCCGAGACTCCCCGGCCCGTTGAACTGCGACCCGACGAAGTCCACGGTGTACCTGCCGTTGGCGAGGCGCTGCCACAGGTTGATCCGGTACCCGCCCGGGACCTGCGTGCCCTCGGTGATGGAGTCGCCCAGCGGCATGACGCGGACCCCGCCGTTGGACTCCGCGCTGGCGGGACCGATCGGCGTCATCGCCATGGCTACCACCACGCCGAGCGCCGCGATCGATCCGAGCCACCTTGCTCTTCTGCGCATCATTTCACTCCTCTAACCTTGTGTGAGCGCTAACATTCCTGGACGCAGAACCCCGTCGCCGATGACGACAGTTCTTCGGCCACCCACGCGGCGCCGATGGCACCCGGCATCGAGTGCGGTCGGCGATCGCGCGGCGCTGAACCACCCGGCGGACAGGCAACCCCACCGACGCCGTTGCCGAAGTGGGATGTGCTCATATCCGCCAAGTTACGCAAATTTTTAACGATCAACACCGACAAGTCAACCCCCGTCGGCGCCGTCGCAGACCGCTCCCGATGCCGGAACGACAACGGAGCGCAGGTCAGAAACCTGCTCTGACCTGCGCTCCGGCTGGCGGAGCGGATGACGGGAATCGAACCCGCGTAATCAGTTTGGAAGCCAGACTGTGCGTCTTCGGACGGAGACGGCTGACCAGCCCGCGTGGGCGGCTGACCTGCGTCTAGTGTAATGCTTGAACTGGTTGTCGTGGGTTCAAGTTGGGCGTCGGACGGTTCCGTGACGGGGGTCGTGGGTGGGCGGTAGGGCAAATAAGGGCACGGGCGGGAGCTCTCGGCCGTTGTCGGATACTCCCACCGCAGCCGTTGCTGCCGAGCAAGGCCCGTCTCATGCCGACCACCTCGTCGGCGAACCGCATTCGCCGTGTCGACGCTCGTGCCAAGGTTGGTCAATGCGGTTGGAGCGAGCAGTGGCGATAGCGGGGATCGAACCAGACCTCGCGCGCAGCATCGCGCGCGCGTGCTTGCACGACTGGGCCTTCACCGAGCGCGTCGCCCACGTTGTCAAGATCGACCTCGCACAGGCCAATGAACTCCTCCGCAGGCTGCAGACCGAAGGGTATGTCACCAACGAGCCCTGCGAGTACGAGGGCGAACCCGATCTCCTCTGGAGCGTCACGCTTCGCGGCAGCGCCTTGGCAGGGGCTTCCTTCCTCAAGCCGATCACCCGGGCGAAGGCGGAGGCGCTCCTCGTCGGCGTCCTCGAACGCGCCGCCGCCTACAACGCCGACCTAGACAAGATCGTCTGGATCGAAGAGATCTCACTGTTCGGATCACTGCTTGTGAGGCATCTACGGATTTCGGCGACGTCGACCTGCACGTGGCGCTCAACTATCGCCGCAACGCCGACGGCGGCGAGGCGGCACTGGCCTACGCCCGTGCCTCGGGCAGAACGTTCTCGAACTTGATCCAGAGGCTCAGCTGGGCCAGGACCGAAGCGCGGCAGCTTCTCAAGAACCGCAGTCCCTACCTCAACATTCACACCGAGGACCTCAGCGACGTCACGGACCGAATGCGAGTCATCTACCGACGAGTGGACTGATCGCACCTTGAAACACGGCACGGCTCTGACATCCCGATCTACGGAGCCGTGCAGCACCCCGGCCCGCCCGTAGGGAGTGTCCGATGACTGGTGGGTGGGGTCTGGCCTGACACGCCGAGCTGGGTGCTTGGCGGGAAGGCAGGAGCATGGCCGAGAAGTTCGAGTCCATGGAGCTCAACGAGGAGCAGACGCAGGAGTTCGCCCAGCGGCTGGTGGAGCAGTCCCGTGCGGAGGGGATCGACCTGGTCGGGCCGGGTGGGGTGCTGTCGGGGTTGACCAAGCAGGTCCTGGAGACGGCGCTGGAGGCCGAGATGGCCGACCACCTGGGCTACGAGCACTCCGACCGGGAGGGCAAGCCGGACAGCGGGACGAACGAACGCAACGGGCGGCGGTCAAAGACGGTGGTCACGGAGATCGGTCCGGTCGAGATCGAGGTGCCCCGGGACCGGGACGGGACGTTCGACCCGAAGATCGTGCGCAAGCGGCAGCGGCGTCTGTCGGGGATCGACGAGATCGTGCTGTCCCTGACGGCGCGGGGGCTGACGACCGGGGAGATCAGCGCGCACTTCGCCGAGGTGTACGGGGCCGACATGTCCAAGAACACGGTCTCGCGCATCACGGACAAGGTCGTGGCGGAGATGGACGAGTGGCGCAACCGTCCCCTGGACCCTGGGCGGTTTCTAGCGAACGAAGCGAATCGGTGGTGACGTTCGTCGTCGGGTCCATGTTTGCATGAGCTGGGCCGGAGTGCGGTCGCCGAGGCAGGCGCGGGGCCTGTCGTTCAGTTCGGTGGTGACCTGGTCGAGGTCGTCCTGGGAGTGAAGGCTCAGGTCGGTGCCCTTGGGCAGGTACTGGCGCAGGAGCCCGTTGGTGTTCTCGTTGCTGGGCCGCTGCCAGGGCGAGTGGGGATCGGCGAAGTAGACCCGCAGGCCGGTGGCCTGCTCGATCTTCTCGTGCTGGAACATCTCGTTGCCCTGGTCCCAGGTCAGGGTCCGTCGCATGCCGGCCGGCAGGGCCGTGAAGACCGGTATCAGCGTGCCGGCAACCGCGTCGGCCGAGTGTCCATCGGGAAGGGTGACCGCGATCGTGAACCGGGTCTTGCGCTCCACGAGGGTCGCGACGGCAGAGCGCTGGCCTGCACCGATGATCAGATCTCCTTCCCAGTGCCCGTGCTGACGCCGCTCGTTCGCCGCTGCGGGCCGGTCGTGGATCGGGCGCATCAGGGTGCACTGCCGCAGTGCGCCGTCGCGGGATCGTCCCCGGCCGCGCTTGCGCCGGTAGAAGCGTCCGGTTCGCAGCGGTGAGCAGGACTGGCTGAGCGGGTCGGCCAGGTCGATCCGGCGCTAATAGACCGCCTCGTAGATCGTCTCGGGACACACGTGCCAACCGGTCCGGCGCGGGTAACGGCGGCGCAGCCACCGGCTGATCTGCGCCGGTGACCACTTCGCATCCAGCTTGCAGGCCACGATCCGGGCCAGCTTCTCGTCCGCGGCCAGCACCCGCGGCTTCGGACGTCGCCGGCGCGTCCAGGCCTGGTTGTGGGCGAACCACGGCTGGTAGCGGCCGTCGGCCTTCTTGTTGCGCGCGATCTCCTTGTAGACCGACTGGTACGACTTGCCGATCCGCGCGGCGATCTGCTTGACCCGCTCGCCGGCGGCCAGGCCGTCGGCGATCTCGATCCGGTCGTCCTGGGACAGGTAGCGCGAGCTGATCGGCTTCTCATCGACCACGGTCATGGAGCCAGCTTCGATGTACCAGTTCGATCCAGCCGACGCCGACACGCCGACCACCGCGGCGGCCTTCTGCCCTGATATTCCTGAGCGGATCAGCTCGAAATAGCGGCGCTTCGTCGCCGATGACGCCTTGTTCCACGCCCAGCGAGGCATCGCGGATCCTTCCAGTCAGGATTCGCTTCGTTCGCTAGAAACCGCCGAGCCCGCTACTGGCTGAGCGTGCTGACCGAGATCAAGAACCGCGGCGTGGCCGACGTGTGCATCGTGGTCTGTGACGGGCTCAAGGGCCTGCCCGAGGCGATCAACACGACCTGGGAACTCGCGCACGTCCAGACGTGCGTGATCCACCTGATCAGGAACACCTTCCGGTACGCAGCCCGGCAGGACGCAGGACTTGATGGCCCGCGACCTCAAGCCGGTCTACCACGCCATCAACGCCGACGAAGCCGCCACGAAGCTGGAGGCGTTCGCCGAGGCGTGGGAGGGCAAGTACCCCGCCGCCGTGGCCCTGTGGCGGTCCGCGTGGAGCGAGTTCATCCCGTTCCTGGACTACGACGTAGAGATCCGCAAGGTCATCTGCACCACCAACGCCATCGAGTCGCTGAACGCACGCTACCGGCGCGCGGTGCGCGCCCGCGGGCACTTCCCCAACGACGCAGCCGCGCTCAAGTGCCTCTACCTCGTCACCAGGTCACTGGACCCGACCGGCAAGGGCCAGGCACGATGGGTGCCCTGCAGGATCTCGTCCCCGAAGGCCCGGTAGTCCTCGACCCTCTCGGGCGTACCGGACACAAACTGCCGCGGCCCCTGATAGCCCACACGAGGGTCGTCCGGCCTCGCCTCCCCCGCCGGCGCGTCGGCGGTGGTTCGGAAGCTGACCAGTGATGCATGCGCGGCTGGTACCACCGGCTCGCCGCCACCCGAGCCCTCGGGCGCCGCTTGGGCGTCATCCCCGTCCGTCCCGCCGGTATCCGAAGTTCCGGTGCCGGTCAGATCTCCGCCCAAGGTCCGGTAGGTCCGCGCATACGGGTCCAGCGTGTCGGCGCTGATCGCGGGATCACTCTTCGCGGCGGCGTAGTCGAGCACGCCATCGGCGTCCACATGTCTGTCGATCGCGTCCAGCTCGCCCATCACCGAGGCAGCCGTCAGATCGCCGGGAACCTGATCCGGGTACTTCTGCCGCACCTGCGCGATCGCCTGCTCCAGGAACCGCTCGACCTCGGGCAGTTTCTCCAGTTCAGAACTGGCGTCGACAACTGCCGCACCGCCATCCGTCGACGCGGCCGTCGGGGACGGCGGCTCGGCATCCGCCGGCCTCGTGCATCCAGTCATGACCACAGCGACCGCCGCGACCGTGACCATCACGACCCCGCGCACCGACCAGGCGCGAGCCTTGCGAACAAACATGACGACCTTCCGCAGGAGGGCGCAGGAGTGCAAGAACGCACCGGCGCTATTCCCCCTGCTCAGACAGGCATCACCGTAACCAGGGACGATAAATCGGTCAATACTCCTGAGTCGTGACGGTGATCGGTGCTGTCTCGAGCAACACGGCTGCCGTCGGGCGGGATGAGTTCAACAGGTCTCCACGATGAGCCAGTCGATCGGCGAGGCTACATGCAGCATCAAGGCACGAGCCCTCGTAGCGACGCCAGCATCCACGTCGACGACAACGAGTTCTGCGTCCTGCGCTCGGAGGCGGAACTCGGCTGAGCCGCTACCAGCGAAAACCTGGTTCTAGCTGGTCAGAGCCGCGAGGGAATTCCCGGGGCTCTCCGTATCCAGACGGCGCTGGACGTACCTCAGCGTACCAAAACGCGGCATAAGCGCGGCAGGATCGGAGGGTTGGAGGGCTGCCGAGGATTTCCGTAAGCCTGGGTGGCGCTGACCTGCGATGACGGATATCGGCGTGACGCGAATACGTCTGGCGCAGCAGGTTCGCGGCTCGATCGTGTGGACGATGGTCTACGCGCCGATGTCGCCCTCGTCGCACGGCGTGGGGCACAGCATGACGTTCGCTGGCCCCACGCCGTCACCCGGTGGCGCGATCACCACTCGTCGTCGAAGAGCGTGCCCTGGATGCCAGGCTCGGGTGGTGCCAGCTCGTCGGCGGCTTCGCCGCGTCCGTCGTCGGGTAGACCGTCGGGTGAGGCGTAGTCGCCCGCGCGTTCGCAGAGGGTCAGGATGTACGGGAGCGCGCGTCCTTCCATGAATTCGGGGGTGAAACGTTGCTGGTGGACGAACATCGCCCAGTGCACGGGGTCGGGGTCTCCCGGGCCGAGTCCGGCGACGGTCAGTTCGAGCATCTTCGGGATCGGTGTGGCCCGGTGCGGCGCGGGGGCGTTCGTGCCGTCGCGGGTGAACTTGCGCAGCCGTCCCGGGTTCTTGATGTGGGGATTCTTGTCGGCGAGGCTGTAGAAGACCCGGTTCTCCTCATCCGCGTCGGTGAGCTGCCACAGGCCCTTGGACATGCCCGCGATCGCGTCCTTGTCCTCGGGCGCCGCCCACCACATGGGGGTTTCCAGGCGTCCTGCGTCCGTCCGCACTCGGACGGTTCGCAGTCCCTTGAACATGGTCGTGAGCTTGTGCGACTTCGGTTCGCCGAAAGAGATCCGGTCGAGTTCCAGGCCGTCGTCCAGGAGCCAGGTCCAGCGGGAGCGCATGTTGGTGGCGCTGGTCAGAAGCAGGGTCGGGAGACCCTTGAACTGGGACACGACGGTGCGCGCGAACCGCATCAGCTCTTCACGCTGCTTCCCCTTGTCGGCCATCTCCTTGGGCCGCGGCTCCGCACCGGCGAGCTGGCACAGGAGCTCGTGATACGGGATCCAGCCGTCCGTTTCCGGGGTCTTGGCCTGCACTCCCGCCTGACCCGGCTGGATCTTGACGGCGATGGGCATGTAGATCGGCGCGCTCGCGACCTGCGTGGTGTTCCGGCGGATCAGCCAGATCGCCACCTGGACGAGATCGTCGGGAGTCGTGACGTTCTTGGAGTGCCGCGGGGTGGGGGCGATGCCGATGCTTCGGATGCCGTCCTCCCACGCGGACTTGGCGCGCATGGCCAGGTCGCCCTTGCCGTCGGTGGTGATGAACTGCGTGACCCTGCCGGCGCGGGCCGCGCCCTGCCTGATCGCGATGTACGGGTCCGCGCGACGGTACCGGTACTTGAAGTTCTTGTCCGGCGATCCGATCTCGACGAACGCGAGCTTGGCGGCGCGTCCCAGGTTGCCGAAGAACTCCTGGACCTGCTTCTTGCGCTCGTCGACCGCCGCCTTGTGGGCCTTGCCGACGTCGGGCGGTTCGACGCCGTCGCCGAGCGGGCTGGTCAGCGTACCCGTGTCGTGGTGGACCAGGCGGACGGTGAGACCGTCTCGCTGGAAGAGCGTCTGTCCCTCGGGTGTACCTTCGCTGGTCGGCTCGAGGCCGAGTGCGTCCTGCGCGGCAGCCACGAGCGCGTCACGTACCGCGTCGGTGTCCGTGACGACGTCGATGCGGAGTTCCTCGCCGTCGAGGCTCCGGCTGAGCAGGTTGCGGTATCGCTGGGCGTTCTCCTCGGACTGGATGCTCCGCTTGGTCTCGGCCACCACCTTCTCGGCCTCGTACTCCACCATGGAGGTCAGGAACTGTTCGTACTCGTCGATCTCGTCGAGGCTGGCACCCGACTCGGGCTCGTCGATGACGTCGGGTGCGGTCGGCATGGACCTCAGCTTCTGGTACTCGCGCGGCTGCCTTGGCCGTCCGAGCAAGGTGGGGGCGAGGCCCAGCCCGGGTTCGAAGGCGTCTTCGACGGCTTCGGCGGCCCAGGACAGGATGCGACGCCGTTCCTCGGGCATGACGCCGGTGGCCACGATATGCGGCCCCATCTGGGAGTGGTGGGTGACGGCCGCACGGATCGGTGACCCGGGGCTCAGGTAGGCGGCAGGGTCGGTGCCGAGGCGTCCGGCCTCGGGGAACTTCTCCCCGATGGTCAGGCGGTCGAGCACTCCCTGCGGCCCGCTGCGGTACCACACGGTGCGCTTGCCGCCGTTGTACGACTTGAGGCTGGGGGTGGCGAGCCGTGTCCCCTGGAAGCCGGTGTCGGGGTCAGGCAGCGGTTGGACGAACACCGACGCGCTCTTCCGGGGCGGGATGAAGAGCTTGCCCTCGGAGACCCAGCGTCGCGTGTGGATGCCCAGGTGCAGGCGTGGCGTGGAGTCGAAGGGGGTGATGCGCAGGGCGATCTTGAGCACGGCGGAGTAGTAGCCGATCCGTGGTTCTCCGCGCTTGGTGGTGTCGGGGTGCTCCAGCGGCGGCCAGGAGACCAGTTCGACGCCGTCGTACGCCGCAGCCTGGACGAAGTGGAGCTCGCCGTCGAACGGCCCCTTGGCCAGGATCCGCTCGGCGATGGCCTCGGGTATCAGCCGGAACAGCACGGGGTTCACCCTCGCCGTGCCGGAGTCGTTGATGCCCACCCACGCGGGATCGATCGCCGCGGGCTTCCAGTCGGCGGCGTGATTCTCGACGTCGAGCTCGCTGATCACGCGGCGCAGCTTCGGAAAATCGGCGGCGTCGCCGAGCCATTCCTGCAGGTATGCCTGCATGAGGCGCTTCAGCAGGCGGGTCTCGACGGGTTTGCGGGCGTACAGCCAGGTGTTCGGCGACTCGGGGTCCATCTCGTACCCGGTGTAGAACACGTCGGGGATGAGCGCGTTGATCGACTGGTTCAGCCGGCTGACCGGCAGGTGCTTCTTCGCGTCGACCGGCTTGTCGCTGTTGGCCTCCCAGACCTCGCGGATGAGGCCGGGCCAGTGTTCCGGGACGGCGAACTCGTGCAGTTCGCCGAGCAGGCTCGGCAGGTCTGCGGGCTGTCGTAGCCGGTAGGCGGCCAGGTCGATGTGTTCGTAAGCCATGGGGTCACTCCTTTTCGTTGATGTTGATCAGTGCGTCCCAGAACGGCCCGAACAACGCCTGGGCGACCGTCCGGTCGGCTGCGGACACGCTCGTGTGGTGCGGGTCGAAGTAGGGGCGCAGGATGTACTCGAAGCGGGCGAGCAACCCGGTGTGCTCGGTGTCGAAGGCGCCGTCGGCCTGCGCGTCCAGCGGAGCGAACGCGGCGTCGCAGAAGTGCACGCGTGCACGCACGCCGCCGCGTACGAGCCGTCCGATGACCTGCCACATCACGACCATCTGGTCCCAGGCGAACGCGCTCTTCTCGTCGTGGCTCAGGCTGCTCCACGAGATCCTGCGGATCAGGTACCGGTACCAGTTCTTCCGCGCCTCGTTGCGGAACGCTCCGGCTGCGTCGTCGAGCGTGTCGTGCGCGCCGGGCAGGTCTCCGAATCCGCCGCCGGGTGCCGTGTAGCGCATCGCCCAGTCGTTGATGGCGTAGATGGCGAGGTTGATGTTGTCGGGCCGGTCGTGCGGGCGCGCGAGGAAGTAGACCGACCCGAGTGCAGCGGTGCCGTCCTCGAGCACGATGTTGTGCCCGCGTTCCACGGCCAGGAGCGGCGCGACGAGGATCTCGCTGTCCAGGCTCGCGTAGCCTGCCACATCTCCGCGACGCAGGGAGTACCAGGCGTCGTCACGATCTGCGTCGTCGGCGATGAGGTGGGTAACCTTCCCGCTCCAGCGTGGCCGGTCGTTGAGGTAGTTGGCCACCATCCGCGCCTCGTCGTAGGAACCGGTCAGCAGCAGGATGCGACGGCGCTCGGTCGGCAGTTCGTCGAGCTCCAGTTCGAGCGCGCTCTTGGCCGCCGGGCCGAGCGCGGGATCGGTGGTGGCGAGCTGCTTGAGCATCTCTTTGACCGCCGCCTCGCGGTTCTTGCCCGTCCCTGAGATCCGGATGGCCTCGTCCTTGCTGAACTGGAAGGCCGTGTACGCGGCGCTCTCGTGGAGCGCCGCGACCTTCTCCGGCGACGGACGCAGGATCGCCTTGACCGGGACACCCAGGTGGTACCGCGTCGACGTGCCCGCCCAGCTCGTCCCCGACATCAGCACGACGTGCGGCCCGGGGACCTCCTCGGACAGTCCGAGTCGGGGCAGCTTGCGCAGGAGGTCACGCCCGACGCCGTTGCAGTGGAAGAACCGCAACGCTCCGCTGTGGGCCGGCGGGCCGGGCTCCTCCTCGGTGAACTGATACCCCAGCACGTTCCCCATCGGGGACTCGACCATGACCGCTTCGAAGTCGCGCGGCGGCCGGTGGGTGAGGGCGTTGGCTGCGGCCTCCAGGTTGAGCGCGGCCTCCACGCCGGGCCACATGCTGATCAGCACCGTCAGCTGGTTGTCGAGCGCGGCGACCAGCATCGCGAACGCGAACCGCCTGCGGTTACGGCCCTGCTCCCGCGACGTCCTGGACGCGCCGCCGGTCAGCCTGGCAAGACAGTCGTCGAGGCGGCCGGCCGCGTCGTCGTCGCCGGACGACAGGAGCAGGTTGGTCAGGTCGACCAGCTCCGCGACCAGTGCTCCCTTGTCCGTCGTACGGTCACGTACCGCCTGAACCGGCCGGTCGCGGAACGCGTTGAGTACGTCGTCGAAGAACTTTTTCGCGGCGCGCTTCTCATCGTCGTCCGCGTCCGGGTCGATCCAGTCCTGGTAGAGCTCCTGGTGCAGGGTCATGGCGCTGAAGTACTTGGTGCCGACCCAGTCGCGCAGCGGTTTGTCGTTGTTCAGCATCGTGTAGATGCGGTCCGCAGCGTTGTGCACGACGTTGAGCGATCCGGTCCAGCGCGCGATCTGGCTGTCGGTCAGGTGCTTGCGGCCCTCGGCGGTGGCCCGGGTGATGGTGTGCCGCTGCAGCCAGTCGATCCACGAGTCGTCACCGCTGCCGCACAGTGTGGCGGCCGGCGCGAACGCATCGTCGAGCTGGGTCTGGACGCGGTCGGCCTCGTCGATGATGATCAGGTCGCTCCGGTCGGCGGCGGCCTCCAGGTAACGCACCCGCTCACCGGTCTGGTGGCGTGGCAACCGGGCGTGCAGGAGGCCGGCCATCGTCGCCACCCACACCGGCGCGTCCACGAGGTCACGCGCCGCACGGTGCCGCGGGCAACGAGTCCACAGCGGACAACCATGAGCAGTCCGCGAAGCCTTCGACGCCGGGACCGAAGCCGCGGCGTTCTTGTCCGAGCCCACCGCCAGAGGATCCCGCTCGACGACGACACCTGCGGGGTACAGCCGCTCGCACGGTGCCTCGTGAATGCGCAGCAGGTCGGCGCCCTCGTAGCCCCGCAGCGCGTCGATCGGGCAGGCGCTGGACAGGTAGTCGAACGCGGGGCTCGAGTGCTCCAGCATCGACGCCTTGCCCGCCGAGTGCTGGCGGCGGTGCAGCCGCAGGATGTGCCGCTCTCGCGTGGACCGGCCCACGATCGGGGCCGCGGAGATTCGTTCACTGCCCAGGGCATTGAAGGTGGCGACGGTCTTGAGGCTCTCGGCGACGTCGCCGACGACGACAGTCACCTTCAGCCCGAGTTCCACCACGCAGTGGTAGGTGAGCAGGTGCATGATCGTGCTCTTACCGGCGCCGACCATCCCGACCAGGTGGAACAGGCCGTCAACGGTCAGTTCCCAGTCCTTGGCGTGGACGAATCCGTCCCCCGCGAAGCTGGGCGCCGCCGCCAGGGACATCTCCACGTCCTCCAGGTCACGCACCCAGTCGCGCGGCCGGGGGACGTCGTTGGCGCGCTCCGCGGCCATCATGGCGCGGGCCGCGTTGAGCAGGTCTCGGTGCGACACGGTGATCGGCTTGCCCTGGCCCGCCTTGCCCGCGCGCAGCGGCATCGGTACCGGGACCGCGTCGGTCACCAGAGGCTCCGGGATGTTCACCGACAGGTCCCGGCGCCCGGCACTGAACCGCTGCTGACCGGCTCCTGCCAGGGGCAGGTCCTCGCCCGGTGCTACTGCGAGGCCATCGAGTGCCTGGTCGTAGATGTCGAACCGCCCGGGGGCGATCGAAGGATCGCGGCGCGCTGCAGCGGCGTCCATCGCGTCCAGGTCGTAGCCGCGGTACTGCTGGTCCACGGCCATGTACCGCTCCAGGCGCTGAAGCCAGATGTGACGGCGCCGCAGCCCGGCCAGGTAGTAGCGCGCCGTCTGGACGCGGCGGTCCTGCTCGGGTGTCAGCCGCGGGTTGAACGCGCGGGCGTATGGGTAGCCGCCGAGCAGCGGCCACACGTCGATCGCCCGGGCGTCCTCCTTGACCTCGGCCAGCAGGAACAGCGCGAGTTCCACCTCGGCGAGCTCTGCTGCTCCGAGTGGTTCCGGGTGAGTGCTGGTCATCGTGCGCAGGGCGCGAGTGATCGACGCGCTCCAGTTCTTCGTGCTACGCATCGGGGCCCTCCTTCCTGATCTGCCCGTTCGCCGGGCCGGGGACGTGCTTCTTGTCCACTTCCTGCAGCAGTTCCTTCTCGAATGTGAGGGCCATGGAGCTCTTGCCGGCGTTCTTGCGTGCGTTGCCGAATCGGAGCCGGTAGCGCTTCTTGTTCCGGTAGTCCGGGACCACGAGGAACTTCTTGTCCGCCGGTGGGTTGGACCTGAATCCCGGGAACCGGGCTCCGAGGATGCCGGGGTGGGCGTAGTCCTTGACGTCGATCGCCCAGCGGGTGCCGTCCGGGAAGGTGATCAGCAGGTCGTAGGCGTCGTATGCGGGCCACATCAGCACCTTCAGCCCCCGCTTGCGCAGTTTCCGTTCCAGGCCGACCTCGAAGATGCCCGGCCCCGTGACGAACACCCGCAGCGGGAACTCCAGGTGGTGCACCCCGCCGGGGGTGTCGGCATCGAGGTATCGCCGCACGCGGGTCCGTGACCCGCGGCAGCGGTCCAGGTCGCACTGCCATTCGTCCCGCTCGGCCGGCCTCAGGAGGCAGCCGCATCCGTCGCACTGGGCGTACCGGCCGTCCCTGCACAGCGAGGCCGGGGCCGTCGTGTAGCAGGCCTCCAGGATCTCGGCGACCGGCTGCAGGTCGATCTCGGTGAACCAGGCGGTCATCTCTTTCTTCGTCAGCGTCGGCTCGCTGATCAGCAGGCGCCGGAACGCCACGTACGACTCGGGCGACTCGGCGGCCTGACACGCCTGGAACACCCGCTTCATGATCGCGTTCTCGAACTTCTCACCCATGACGTCGCGGTTCGTGTTCACGATCCGTTCCATGCACTCCTGGGTGGGGCGCCGCGCATCCGACAGCAGGACCGCGTCCTCGTCATCGCCGAGGTCGCCGGGCAGCAGCTTGCACAGCGGCTGGCCGGCCATCATGTCGAGCATGCCCGGTACGCTCCCGGGCGTCTCGTACCCGTCCGCGATCAGCGTCCTGAGCACCACATGGTTGTAGACGCGCTGTACGTCGTCGTCGTACGCTGCCGGTCCCTCGGGCACCTCCTGCTTGGACAACTCGTAGATCGCCGTCGCCAGCGCGGCCACGACGCTTTGCGTGGAGACCTCATGCATCAGGAGTCCTTTCCGGTGCCGCATCCGGGCACCACCGAGTGAAGGAACACGAACCACACGCCGCACCCGGCGTGGCAGGGAAAGCGCCGTCTGCGCGCCAGCGCGCGGCTATGGGTTCGATGACGGCGCGGGCCGCCGCGACAGTCTCCGGGTCGGAGACATCAAGGAAGCGCAGGTCAGCACCCCGATCCGTGAGGTACTCCATCTCGACGCGGGCCACAGGCTCGCCCAGGGCGCCCGCATGGCACAGCAGCACCGCCAGGGCGAGCTGGATGCCCTTGCGCGTCTCGAACAAGTGCCTGCGGCTCGACGGTGGCGCCCAACTCGCCGTCGTCTCCCGCCACACCAGCTCGCCGTTCTCCCGGTACAGCAGATCGGGGTCGGCGTAGATCACCACGGAAGCGTTCGGATCGAACGCGGTGATCCGCGCCTGCGGCTGCTCATCGGTGATCTCACAACCGCCGTGCCGCGAGCATGTGTCCACGTGCCGCCGAAGCCGCCCCACCACCAGTTCCGCATCGCTCTCGTCGAGTCCTGCGACGTGATCGGTGAGCACGGAGTCCAGTTGCTCACGCGTGCACGGCTGCTCGTGCACCTGCCCGTGCAGCGTGTTCAGCGCCGCGTCGACGGCACGTCCGATACGGATGGGCTGCGGCTCGGTGTCTCCTGCCGGCATGTTGAGGCCACGCAGCCGCGCTTGTTGCGGACACGCGTCGTGATAGCGCAGCGTGGTGGCCGACACCGACCGCACCGGTGCCTCGGGGTCGGCGACGCCGAGAAGCCCAGGAACCCTCGGCACCACTATGCAGTCGTCGATCAGCTTGCACCCTGAGCAGCTGTTGCCCGGTGCAGGCTGACCGCCTGCCACTGCGCGCTTGACCGCGGCCCGGCCTTGCTGCTCATACCGTGCCATCGCCTCTTCGGGCGTTCCATCGAACAACTCGACGACTGAGCCGTCCAGCAACCCGACCTGTCGCACCGACACCAGGGTGGGAAGATCTGCGTCCGATCCGCGGATCGCGAACGGCTCGGACCACTTGCTCGGTTTCGGCCATGGCGCGGGCCTTCCCCACGCCGTAGTACACGCGGACACTGCGGTCTTCACGTCGCCCGCCGGCCGCCGTGTTGCCGTCGACATCGACGGAAGCACCAGGACCCGGGTCCGCCCGTCGGCGCTCTCGTAGCGGCGTCCCCACGCGTACAGCTCGCGGATGTCGGTCGCCGTCTCCGTCTGGATCACCCAGTGGTCCTGGACCGGACGCAACCCTTCGGCCAGCATGTCCGGGTACACGTGGACAGCGTTGGCAATCCAGTTCCGCTCCGGGCCACCCACGCCGTCAGGGAGAACTTCCAGCGCGGTGGTCACCGACTTTCCGTCCGCCTCGACTGCGTCCAGCACATCGAAGAACAGACCCAGAAGCATCTCGGGCCGGACCTCACGACGACGACCCGGCCTGCGGTGTGCAGGATCGGACTGAGCCCGCTTCGCGGCCGGACATCCGTCGGTATCGGAGGCCAACGTCGCGTTCGCCCGGACGATCGGCAGAGAACGCCGCCCCGGGCCCGCCCACCGCGTCGAGCCAGAACCGGGGCCAGCCGTCACGACCGGAGACACTACGGTGCTACCGCGGTGCGCATCATTGCAGGTGAGCATTGACACGGACGTCGGATACTCGCTCCCGGCGCCGGTGCCCGACGAGACGTTCCCACGGCCGCTACCGCGGCCGACTACTGGTGGTGCGTGGTGCGGTTCCATCGAACCCTCCCGACTGCGACGACACGACATCGCCCACCGCAGCCAGCAGCCACGACTACCGGCCTGCGCGAGGACACCACCAGCATCCCCGCAGGCCACAGCCCTGCCACATCGTCACGTGAGAACCCGGGTTATCAACCCTGGCCAGCCTCGCACCCGCCATAGTCACGACGGGTCCGCGAACACCAGTTCGGAACTCGCCTCCGTGACGTGATGGCTATCGTAGTACCAGGTCAGGCCCAGATGACGGGAGCATGCGGTGAAGGCAGACACGCTCACTCCGAGCGAGTTGTTCGGCAGCAAGGTCCACTACGAAGTCCCGCCGTACCAGCGACCGTACGTCTGGAACGAGGAAGATCAGTGGGCGCCGCTGTGGGACGACGTCGTGCGGGTCGCGACGAACGAGATCCTCGACCCGCCGTCGGACAAGGACGCGACATCCCTCGAACACGGACACTTCCTCGGCGCGGTCGTGTACGAATCCGTCCCGCCGATCGCCGGTGACGTCACACGGCACAAGGTCATCGACGGCCAGCAACGCACGACCACCCTGCAGCTGCTGCTCGATGCGATCCAGCAGGTCTTCGTCGAACGCGGCCACACGGATCTGGCTGAGGATCTCGAGGCCCTGGTCCTGAACTCGGGGAGCAAGTTCAAGGGGCGCCGCGAGCGGTTCAAGTTGTGGCCATCACGTACCGACCGAGAAGCATTCGCCCACGCGATGGATCCTCAACCCGTTGGGCCCGACGAACATCGCATCGTCGCGGCGCACAGGTTCTTCCGGCAGGAGGCCGCTACCTGGCTGGAGGGGAAGCCCGACCCTGATGGCAACGTCCCGCCGGGCGACGAACCGGAGCGAGCCCAGGCATTGTCGACCGTACTGCAGCTTCGGCTCGTTCTCGTCGCGATCAACCTCGCCTCAAGCGAGGAGTCCCAACTCATCTTCGAGACCCTGAACGACCGCGGCACACCGCTCCTCAAGGCCGACCTGATCAAGAACTGGGTGTTCCAGCAAGGCGACGCCGTCGGCGCGGACGTGGAAGCCTGGCCCGAGACACACTGGGCAGACTTCGACGACGAGTGGTGGCGCACGGAGATCGCTCAGGGTCGCCTGCTCCGCTCGCGCATCGACATCTTCCTGCAGTACTGGCTGACGATGCGCACCCGGGCCGAGGTCCCGACCGACGGCATCTTCCACAGGTTCACCGCCCATGCCCGGCCCCAAATGAAGTCAGCCGACGACGCCGAGGCGCTGCTCGCGGCGCTGCGCAAGGACGCCGACACCTTCCGTAGCTTCGCGCAGCTGACGGACGGCAGACCCGCAGCGAGCTTCTACCACCGGGTCATCGAGACCATGGAACTCGCGGCGGCAAGTCCGCTGTTGCTGTGGATGCTGTCGACCAACCACGTGATCCCCGCCGACCAGATCCGCATCGGCCTGGAAGCCTTCGAGAGCTGGGTCGTACGGCGGACGCTGTTGCGCTACACGATGAAGGACGTCAACAAGATGGTCGTCGCGATCCTCAAGGAGCTCGGCGCAGCGCCGGTTGAACAGGCTGGTGACACGGTTCGTCACTACCTCGCCCGGCAGACCGCGGACGCGCGCCTGTGGCCCACCGACGCCGAAGTCGTGAAAGTGTTGCCGACCGTGAAGCTCTACGGGAACGTTCGCCAGTCCAGGATCCGTGTCGTTCTCGAAGCCGTGGAACGATCGCTGTGGACGGGCAAGCACGACCTGCAATCGATCCCCGCAGGGCTCGAGATCGAGCACGTGATGCCTCGTGGATGGCGTACCCACTGGCAGCCGACGCCATTGTCGCCGGAGGCGGCCGCAGACCGCGACCAGCGCGTCAACCAGATCGGGAACCTCACACTGCTCGCCAAGAGCCTGAACGCGTCCCTCTCCAACCGCCCATGGACCGACGCCGAAGCGCAGGACGCCGGCACAGGAGCGACCGAGGCGGGTCTCGGCAAGCGCAGCCTGATCGAGAAGTATTCCCAGTTGGTGCTGTCCAAAAACCTGGTCACCGACCACGTCGACGTATGGACGGACGGCGACATCGAGGCTCGGTCCGTCTTCCTCGCGGAGACGATCTGCAAGGTCTGGCCCCGCTGACGGTCGACGGGACCAGAGGCGGTGCGGGACGCAGCCCGAGGTCGGCTGCGTCCCGCACCGTCGGAACCATGCCCGACGGCGTCACGGCAGCTCCCAGATAAACCCCGTTCCGGACGACCGCGCCGTCCGCGATGACCGCAGCAGCCACTCGGGAGAGCCGGGCGCGGGCCTTGGCCGCGAGCCGGAAGTAGCCGAACTCGCGCGCGACCTCGCGCAACGCGTCGTCTTCCGGGATGCCGTGCGCGGTGCTCACGATCCTGAGCAGGGCGTTGCGCAGTTCGTGGTACGGCACCTCGTCCAGGTCGCGCTGTCCGCCCGGTTCCGGAACGCGGTAGCCCTGGTAGGCGCCAGAGGCGGAGCCTTCCGGCCAGGCGATCGAGTCGCCGTTGGGCGCGGCCTGGGCAATGCCGCGCGGGATCATCCGCTGCCACGCCCGCTGCGACGTGTCGATCTCCGAGAACACGCCCCGCGCATGTCGCAGGATCCGCAACAGCACCCGCGGATCCGCCGTCTAGCGCTGCACCGCCGCTGCGACTCTTTCGCCTCATACAACGGCACCCATGGCTTACCACGGGCAGCAGCTGATATCCGCTCATCCACCAGCGGCGCCAGAGCCACACCCAAGGCATCCAAGCCCCCGGACCTGGCGCTCCTTGTCGGTCAACTGCTCTGTCGTCACTTCGCAATCCTGTGGGACGTCATGCGCGCGGACTTGGTTACCGTCGTGGATGCTCGTCGAGGACCGTCGACCCACCGGCCCAGGACATGCCGCACTCGGGACAGCGGATGTTCCAGTCATCCGAACCAGGGATCTCGACCATGCGGCCGACGTTCTGCCCGCTCGCCGGGCACACCTCACCAGGCTGTCGAAAGTTCTCCGTCATTACACAAGTTCCTTGCTGCTGCCTGCGTTGATCTGAGTGGGCCGGAGATCTCCGATGGCAGCCTCAGCATCTCGAACGGTGAGACGGCCAGACATGAGCGCCGGAAGCAAGGCGTCACGAGTCGCGGCCAGTTGCTCATTTTCGCGCAGTCTGGCCTGCACCAAATCGCGGAGAGAAGCGACGCGAGAGCTGAACTCCCGAGCAGGCGCATCGCCAGGCCATGAGATCTCTGCCGCTGCGAGGTCCTTCCAGCTTGCTCGGGGCATACGCGTCCCCTCACTCGAGGCCGTAACCATCGCCACAACCTCATCGCTCGACAAGGCGGCGAGTGCGAACCCTGCCAGTTCTGGTTCTTTTGCCCGCAGGACGAGAATATCGGTCGAGCAGATGCCAGACGAAGGCGCTACGGACACCTTGTGAAAGTACGGTCGGAGCTTACCGAAGAGAATATCTCCTCGGCCAAAGCGCAACTTCGCACTTGTTACGTCGGCTGCGGAGCCGGAATCCGTGAGCCACATCAAATGGCGTGGTACGTGCTCCAGGCCAACGTAGACTCCGCCGGAACCATCTGGCGCGACCTGGTCACGCACAGTTGAGACGAGCGAGTCAATCCGCACGTGGTCCCGAGCTGATCCGCACGCTCGTTGAAACAGCGCTCGAATCAACTCGTCTGCAACGGTGGCGAGCTTGGCGTTGGCTGCGATCTTGTCGTCGAGGGCGCCCAGGGCGGCAGCGATGGCGCGCTGCTCGGGAAGTTCTGGAACTCGTACGATAAGGGATTTCAACTGGCCAAGATTAAATCCCGGCACCGAGCTCCCAATCGCTTCTGATTTGACATAGTCAATCATTCGGCGGTCCGATAGTGCGTAATAGAGAAACCTGGAGTCCACCCGTGACGGATCTGGAGTCATCCTCATCTGTTTGTTCGACACGAGGTATTTCTCAAACTTTGAGGATTTGTCAATAAAGCCGACCTGGCCGATAGTTCCCCAGCAGGTAAATACCAGGTCGCCGCGTTTTGCTATGCTCCGACCGAAGCGTTGAACAATATGATCAGGCAGGAAAACGTATTCCGTCTCGACGAGCCGCTTGGAAACATCTTCACTGAGATTGGATCCCCTGATCATCGGAGTGCCACTCGCAGCAAAGGTCTTAGAAGAAACCGCTGAGCCAAATGGACCGGTCGCAAAACCCGCCGATCCCGGTAGTCCGATTTCACCGAGGGGGACTTCGTTCCAGTCAGACATCGATGCTTCCCAGCTGCTCGCGAACCGCAGCCTCAAGGCGGTTCGATTCGTCAAAGGCCTCGTAGAGTTCTTTGGTGAGGCGTGCGATCTTGTCGTTGAGGGGCTCGCCGTCATCCTCGACGTCGGCGGCGCCAACGTAGCGACCGGGGGTGAGGGCGTAGCCAGAGTCCTTGATCTCGGCCAGAGTCGCGGTCCTGCAGAATCCGAGGGTGTCCTCGTAGGTGAGGTCCTTCTCGGTGGCGGATGGGGTGCCGAGCCAGGCATGGTAGATGTCGGCGACCTTCGCGATCTCTTCGTCGGTTAGCGCCCGCTCAGCGCGGTCCACCATGACGCCAGGCATGTTTCGCGCATCGATGAACAGAACCTCGCCGGCCCGTGCGCCCTTGTCCTTGGCGAAGAACCAGACGCAGACGGGGATGCCGGTGGAGCGGAAGAGTTGGGTGGGTAGGGCGACCATGCAGCTGACGAGGTCGGCTTCGATGATTTGGGCTCGGATGTCGCCTTCTCCGCCGGAGTTGGTGGACATGGAGCCGTTGGCCATGACCACGCCTGCGGAGCCGCCCGGGGCGAGCTTCGACAGGATGTGTTGGATCCAGGCGTAGTTGGCGTTGTTCGCCGGGGGGACGCCGTACTTCCAGCGGGCGTCGTCGGTGGAGCGGGCCCAGTCCTTGATGTTGAAGGGTGGGTTGGCCATGACGTAGTCCATCTTCGTGTCGGGGTGGATGTCCCGGACGAAGGTGTCTTCCCATTTGCTGCCGAGGTTGCCGGTGAGGCCGTGGACGGCGAGGTTCATCTTGGCCATGCGCCAGGTGCGTTCGTTGAGTTCCTGGCCGTAGACGTGGATGTCCTGCGGGTTGGCGCCGTGGCGTTCGAGGAACTTCTCGGCCTGGACGAACATGCCGCCCGAGCCGCACGCAGGGTCGTAGACGCGGCCCTTGTACGGTTCGAGGACCTCGACCAGGACGCGGACGACGCCGGGCGGCGTGTAGAACTCCCCGCCGCGTTTGCCTTCGGCGGCGGCGAACTTCCCGAGGAAGTATTCGTACACCTCGCCGAGTACGTCGCGGGCTTTGCGGGCGCCGTCGCCGCGGAAGCGGGTGGAGTTGAACAGGTCGACGAGCTGGCCGAGGCGGCGCTGGTCGACGCTGGGTTGGTTGAAGATGGTCGGCAGGGTGCCCTTGAGGGAGGGGTTGGAGCCCATGATGTGCTCCATGGCGTCGTCAACAAGTTCGCCGATGTCGGCCTGGCCGAGGCCGGCGTGGTCGGCGGGGCGCCCCTTGGCGTAACGGACGAGGTACTCCCAGCGGGAGTCCTCGGGCACCCAGAACACGCCCTTGGCGCGGTACTCGTGCTGGTCGTTGACGAGTTCCTCGATGGTGTCGGGGTCGTGGCCGTCGGCTTCGAGTTCCGCGCGGATCTGGCCGCGGCGCTCGTGGAACGCGTCGGACAGGTACTTGAGGAAGACCAGGCCGAGGACGACGTCCTTGTACTGGCTGGCGTCCATGGAGCCGCGCAGCTTGTCGGCTGCTTTCCAGAACGTGTCCTTGAGTTCCTTCATGGTGGACGCCTGGGTGGGCGTCGTCTGCTTCGTGCTCGGCGGCAACGTGCCTTCCTCTCTCACCCTCATCGTTCGCGCTCATTCTGGCTCGGGTCACTGACATCGATCCTTACGACGCCGTCGGCGACCCCGTCGAGCAGGCATTTGCGCAGATCGGCAATACTATCCAAGCGGTCCCGGAGCGACATCTCCTGCGCGCGCAGCGCCGCTGCGGCGTCCGTCAGTGCCGCGCCCTGCCCGGCGGGTGTTATACGTACGGCCCAGGCGTTCGGGTCCTTGGCGAGGTCGCCGGCGTCGTTGATGTCCGCGGCGACCATATCCGGGACGAGCCGGTCGCGCGCTCGGTCGGTGATCCGCAGGATCCTTGCCGGGGACTGGACGACGCAGAACCCGTCCGGGTCGACGACGGCGGTGGGTCGCGGACTGGTCACGTACACGATGTCGCCCGGTTCGGTGAACTTCCCGGTCCGGTACCGGTCGGTGAACGTCAGCCGGTCGATCCGGCGCTCGCCCCAAGGGGCCTCGCCCCTGATCTCGGCAGGTCCGATCACGAGTACGGTCCCGCTGACGGAGCCGTCGTGATTCTGGATGTCTTGGGGATCCAGGCGGTGTCCGGAGAGCCGCCACAGGTCGCCTCGGCCGTGGAGGCTTTGCACCGTGGCTCGCTCGGCCGACGATTCACCGTGCGGAGAAATCCGGACCGTCGGGAAGTCGCTCACGACCGGGGGGTCGGTCAGGTAGGCCATGAGTTCGTGGATGTGCTGCTCGACGGCGACGGGATCGGACGTCGCGCCCTCCCAATCGGGGGGCCTAGCAGACGCGAGCAGGCTGTGTCCGCCGGCGACGATCCCACTCATCCGGATGAACCGAGCGAACCGGAAGGCATGCGCCCGGGCATCGTTCTCGGTCCCCTGCGCCGCGATGACGTCCGTGAGCAGGTCGTGCAAGACGTCTCCGGCGAATCCGGCTGGCCCTGGCGCGTGGTCGCGCAGGTCCGCCACGGCGATGTGCTGTTCTCCGAATTTCGCGCCCTCCGCGGTGTCGCCGAGGATCCAGACGGCCGTCTTCTGACGCGGGCGCTTGGCGACCATTCCGGCCGGGAGCGCGATCACCGTGCGTACCCGTCCGGAGCGCATCAGGTCGTCGCGGATGCGCTCGGCGGCGCGGTCACGAAGGCGGTCGATGAGCGCGGAGGCGGGCCCGATGACGATCCCCACCCTCCCTGACGGGAGATTGAGGGCGACGTCGTCGACCCTGCGCAGCACTTCCGTGGGGTCGAGGTCGGGTTCGTCGACGGCGGGGATCTGGGTGACCAGGTGCACGTCGTTGTCGCGGGCTCCGGTGTGGTCCTCACCGACGTCGACGATGTCGTCGCCCGCTACCGTGACGGCGGGCCATCCGTGGGCGGACAGGCGCCGTAGCGCCATTCTCGCGGTTGCCTGCGAGGTGATGGCGACGCGTGCGGTGGCCGGTTCGACGCGCTCGGTGCGGCCCAGGACCGCGGTGAGCAGGTCGCCGCAGCCCGGGTACGGGTCGGCGACCACGAGTGGTTCGGTGTCGGGCGCGAGGGTGTTGAGGATGTCGGCGGCCAGGTGCAGGACGGCCGGGTGCAGGACGGTCTCGGTCAGGTGCCCGGCCGCGGCGAGCTTGTTGCGCGCGGCGAGCAGGCGCTCGAAGGCCGCGGCCGGGTGGTATCCCGCGGCTGCCACGGCGGCGACGTGTCGCGCGGCGGCCTCGGTGCGAGCGCCGAGGGCCGCGATCTCGCGGTAGGCGAACTCGTCGTCCGGGTCGAGGTCGTCGGACTCATCGACGAGGTCGTCCGCGTCGATTGCGTCCAGCGGGGTCGACAGGTGCGGGGCGAGGGCCAGCAGGGCCGTGACCGTGTCGAGCGAGTGGGCGGTGTCGCCGTCGTCGGACACGGCGGCGACGGCGGCCAGGTCGGTGCGGAACTCACGGTTGTTGCCGGCGTTGCGGTGCTCGATCCAGTCGGCGACTCCGGCGGCAGGGAACCGCAGGGTTTTCGCGGACGGGTCGACCGGTTCGGGGAAGGGTGCGTCGGTTCCCTCGTTCCGGCTGCGCCACCCGCTGACGACGGGGCGCTGCACGTCGGCGAGCACGGCGATCTCGGGCATGGTGAGGGTGAGGCCGTCGAGGATGCCGGGGGTCATGAAGCCTTGGCCTCCCGCGCTGCGACCTCGGCCTGCTTCAGGACCAGGACGACGGCGTCATGCCGCTGGGCGGGCGGGTAGCGGTGCTTGGCCAGCAGGCGGTTGACCGAGGTGAAGAGCTTCGCCTTGACGTCCTCGCGGACGGTCCAGTCGGTGCTGGCGTCCCGGTTGACGATGGCGGTGAGCTCTTCCGCGATCTCCCGGAGCGCCTTGTCATCGAGGACCTCGCGGACGCTGTCTGCCTGGAGCAGGACGTCGTAGAACGCGACGGCCGGGGCGGACAGGTTCAGTTCGGTAGCCCGGTGGGGCTCCTTGGCGAGTTCTTCGGCCACCTCGAACAGCGCCACGATGACCTCGGCCGAGGTCAGGTTGGAGTTGGTGTAACGGAGCATGACGTCGCGGAGCCGTTCAGAGAACAGCTTGCGGCGCACGATGTTGTCCTGGGTCAGCTTTCGCGTCTCGGAGGCGATGAGGTCACGCAGCGCGTCGATGGCGAGCTGCTGGTGCTCGGAGTCCTGGACGCGTTCGAGGTAGGAGCGGTCCAGCTGGTCCAGGCGCGGCGGCTCGACACCCGCGGCCTCGTACACGTTGACCACGGAGTCCGATTCCACGGAGGTGGCCACGAGCTGGTTGAGGGTGCGCTGCACGTCCTCGGGGATGGGTTCGCCCCGGGCCCACCGGTCCTGGGCGTCGAGCTTGGCCATGACGACGCGAACCTGCTCGTAGAAGCGGACGTCCTCGGCGAGCTCCTGCAGCTTCTCGCTGCGCCCTGCCAGGGACCAGGCCCGGTTCAGCCCGCCGGCCCTGCGCCGGAACTCGTCCTGCCGGGACTCGGTGACGACGCCCTCTTGTGCGGCGGGCTGGTTGCCGGGTGTCTCGGGGCGGCGCAGCCAGTCGACGGTGTGGATCACCGTGTCGATCCAGGCGCCCTGCCGCTTGCGCGCCCGTCCGGCCGCGAGGTGCTTGCGCCAGCCGGACGGCTCGACCAGCTTCGCGATCTGCCCGATCAGGTCGCGCGCCAGGTCCGCGACGTCGTCGAGAGTACGGCCGACGGGCTTGTTCTCCTGGTCGTCCTTGGTGTACTCGGCGATGGCGGCCCGGAGGTTCTCGGCGATAGGCGCGTACCCGACCAGCAAGCCCGCGTTCTTGCCCCGGAAGCTGCGGTTCACGCGCGCGAGGGTCTGCATGAGGAGCGCGCCGCGCATCGGGCGGTCGAGGTACAGGGTGTGCAGGGACGGCGAGTCGTAGCCGGTGAGCATCATGTCCTTGACGATGACGATCTCCAGCGGGTCGGCCGGGTCCTTGAGGCGCTTGCGGATCACGGAGTTCTCCGAGTCGCGTCGCACGTGGGCGCTGATCGGGAGCGTGTCCTTCGAGTCGCCCGAGTACACGACCTTGATCCGGCCGCCGGTGAGGTCCTCGGAGTGCCAGTCCGGGCGCAGCGCGACGATCTGTTCGTACAGGTTCGCGCAGATCTCCCGGGTGGAGCACACGATCAGCGCCTTGCCGGGCGCCGCCTCGGCTGGTGCCCCGGTCTCGTCCGCCTCGCCCGCGCGGATCATCTCGGCGACGGCGTCGCGACGCGGCTCCCAGTGACCGACGACGTCGGTCGCGAGTTCTGCCAGGCGCGCGGGCGTGCCGTACACCCTGTTGATGGCGGCGACGGCCTGCTCCAGACGCTCGCGTTCGGCGTCATCCAGTCCCGCGGTGGCCTCGTCCGCGGTCGCGTCGATCGTGTCGGGGTCGACGTCGCCGGTCAGCGCCACCCGGATGAGCCGCGGCTCGAAGTACACCGGGACGGTCGCGCCGTCGCGGACCGCGCGGGTCAGGTCGTAGACGTCGATCACGTCGCCGAACACGTCGCGGGTGTCGCGGTCGCGCTCGGAGATCGGGGTTCCGGTGAACGCGATGAGGGTGGCGTTCGGCAGGGCGTTCTTCAGGTGCCGGGCGTATCCGTCGAGGTCGTCGTAGTGGCTGCGGTGAGCCTCGTCGACGATCAGGATGATGTTGTTCCGCATCGACAGCACGGGGTGTCCCTTGCCGGCGTCCCGTTCGGTCTTGGACAGGCCGAACTTCTGCAGGGTGGTGAAGTAGATCCCGCCCGACGCGCGGCTGCTGAGCTCGTCCCGCAGCTCCGCCCTTCGTACCACCCGCCGCGGTTCCTCGGACAGCAGCTGCGAGGCCGCGAAGGTCTCGTACAGCTGCCCGTCGAGCTCGGTCCGGTCGGTGACGACGACGATCGTCGGGTTCCGCAGGTCGGGGTGCCGGGCGATCCGGTTCGCGTACAGCTCCATCTCGAACGACTTGCCCGAGCCCTGCGTGTGCCACACCACGCCGGCCCGCCCGTCACCGGCGACGGCCTGCACCGTGGTGCCGACCGCCTTGTTCACCGCGAAGTACTGGTGCGGCTTGGCCACGTACTTGACCAGCCCGCGTTCTCCCGCGGAGAACGCGACGAACTCCCGCAGGATCTGCCCGAAACGGTGCGGCTGGAACAGGCCGTCCAGCGCCACCTCGAGCGGGGAACGGATCTCGCCGTCCTCCACGATTCCCAGGGGCCCGGCTGCCGGCCGCACCCGGGCCCCGAACGGGACCTCGGCGCCGTCGTCGTCCACGTTCCACGGCGAGAAGTGGTTCAGCGGCGTGAACGGCGTGCCGTACCGCGTGTGGATGCCGTCCGAGACCAGCGCGATCGCGCAGAAACGGAACGCCATGGGCACGTCGTTGACGTACCCGGTCAGCTGCGCGTGTGCGGTGGCGACCGTGGCGCGCTTGTCGCCGGCGTTCTTCAGTTCCAGGATCGCCAACGGCATGCCGTTCACGTACAGCACCACGTCGAACCGGCGCTCCACGTCCCCGTCACGGACGATCACCTGGTTCACCGCCAGGTACTCGTTCATGTCGGTGTTGTCGCCGATCACGCGGATCGACGGGGTCCGCTCGCGGCCGTCCTCGACATAGGTCAGCCGGTAACCGCTCAGGAGGATGTCGTGGATGCGCTTGTTCTCGGCCAGCACGTCCTGCGAGTGCTGGCGCAGGATGTCGGAAACCGCCTGATCCAAGATGCTCGCGGGCACATCAGGGTTCAGGCGCCGCATCGCCGCACGCATCCGGGACGGGATCGCGAGCTCTTCCCACGATGTGCGCTGCGCAAGCGGTTCGCCGGACTCCGCGTACCCCGCATGGCCAACCGTCGAGGTGGCGCCAGGAGCGATCTGGCGTCCGCCCATCGGATGCCACAGCAGGGGTTCGGCGAGATAATCCAGTGCGCGCTGCTCCCACTCGGACTCGGTGCCGTCAATCATTGCCGTCTCCCTGTATCGGTGCTGGTCGTGAGCGTTTCGATGGTGGTGCGGTGTGACGTGCCCGAGCTTCGCCCGGCAACCTGGTCACCGGGAAGCCGCAACGCGATAACCCGGGTTATCACGCTGTGCGACGCTCCCATTATGGGTCGCCTGGCCTGCGTAGACGCGGGCAGCGCGACTCGACGGCCGCAAATCACCCGGGTGGTTGCTCGCGGTGCGGGCAGCGCCAAGAATTTCCGTGGTGCCAGGCGGGTCCTCGCTGGGCGCTCCTGCGCACTATGGGAGACCACACGCGGGCGGCATGCGGAGCCGGCGCCTGATAACCCCTGTTCCCGGTGCATGGGGTGACGGCTCGCCACCGGATCGATGGACTGGATATCCGACGGCGGCGTGATCGGCACGCTGCCACGACATCCGGAGGAATCCCATGTCCGAACTCACCGATCTGGTCGCGCTGCGGCTGGACGAGGACGACTCCCTCGACGAGGGCGTCGTGAGCGCCGTCCATGACGCCCTCACGCAGGTCGCCCCCTCGTCTGACGGCGACCACGCATCGCAGTCCGGCACGTCGCCGGCCGCCGAGCCTGGTCAGGCGCCGGACCGCGTCTACCTCTCGGCGCTGCGAGTGCGCGCGTTCCGCGGGATCGGCAACGAGGCCGAGCTGCCGCTGACGCCCGGCCCGGGACTGACCGTCGTCTCCGGCCGCAACGGATCGGGCAAGTCGAGCTTCGCCGAGGGCCTGGAGGTGGCGCTGACCGGGACGACCTACCGCTGGCTGCAGCGCGCGGCGCAGTGGCAGAAGCAGTGGCGCAACCTGCATTGCGAAGCATCGCCGCGGATCGCCGTCGATGTCGTGGCAGAAGGCGGGCAGGCGGCCGGGATCCTGGCCGAATGGAACGATCCGGACGACGTGAAGACTCTGCGCACGTCGCTGTCCGGGGCGGTGCCGGTGGACTCGACCCCTTGGACCAACGCGCTGGAGACCTACCGGCCGCTGCTGAGCTATGAAGAGCTCGGGCAGGTCCTGGCCGCGAGCCCGACACAGCTGTTCGACAAGCTGTCGGCCGTCCTGGGCCTGGAGCGGATCGACGACGCCGTCAAGGTCCTGGCCACCCGACGCAAGGAACTCCAGGACCACGCCAAGCGCGTCAAGGAGAACCGGGCGGAACTTGCCGGACAGCTACGCCGGGCGGCCGGCGCGTCTGATCCCCGGATCGCTCAGGCACGTGACCTGCTGGACGTGCGCACGATCGACGTCGCGTCCCTGCGTTCGCTGGCGACCGGCACGGCCGACTCCGCGACCGGCACGGCCGACACGCTGCGTCGCCTGGCGAGCCTGGACTTCGACCGCAACGCGGCCGAGCGCGCCGCAGGCGACCTGCACAACACGATCCGCGCGTCGCTCGCTGTCACCGACAGTGCGACCGACTCTCTGCAGCACAGGATTGCCGTGATCCAGGCAGCTCTCGCCGTACACGAGCACGACGGTGACATGACCTGCCCCGTGTGCGCGACGGGAACACTCGACGCCGGCCGCGCACGCGTGCTACGCAGCGAGGTCGACAGCGCCACTACCGCGCTGCAGGAGGTCAGGGCTGCCGCAGTGCGGCTCGAACGAGCTCGTGCGGCAGCCCGCAGCATGGTGACATCCGCCCCGCGAGCCCTGACGGACCCCGGCGAGCCCGCGGTCGAGGCCGAGCGGCAGGCCGCGTTCGACATCTGGCTGGAGTGGGCGAGTACTCCGGACGACGACGTGACGCTCGCTCGGCACCTCGAGTCGGTCGCGCCGCGGCTCGACGATGCCCTTTCCCGCCTGCGTGACCGGGCCGCCGGCGCGCTGGCTGCCCGTGACGACTCATGGGCTCCGCTGGCCGCCCAGCTGGCCGTGTTCGCCGACCTGGCTGACGTGGCCCAGCGGGCCAAGCCCGAACTGGATCGGGTCACCGCAGCCCATGCATGGCTGAAAGCGAACGCCGAGGAGCTCAAGAACGAACGCCTCACTCCTATCCGGGAGCAGGCCGCCCGCATCTGGGAACAGCTGCGGCAGGAAAGCAACGTCGAGATCGCCGGACTGCGCCTGACCGGCAGCGCGAGCCAGCGCCGAGTAGTCATCGAATCTGCGGTCGACGGCGCGCCCTCGAACAGCGGACTCGCTGTCCTGAGCCAGGGTGAACTGCACGCCCTGTCCCTCGCGATGTTCCTTCCCCGCGCCACCATGGACGCCAGCCCGTTCCGGTTCGTCGTGCTCGACGATCCCGTGCAGGCCATGGACCCAGCCAAGGTCGACGGGCTCGTCGACGTACTCGCCGACATCGCACGCACCCGCCAGGTCATCGTGTTCTCCCACGACGACCGGCTCGCGGCCGCGGTGCGCCGCTCGTCCGTGCAGGCCACCGTGCTGGAGGTCACCCGCGGCCCGTCCTCGTCGGTCATGGTTGTCCGCAACCACACCCCGGCGCGCCGGTACATGCAGGACGCGGTTGCCTTCACCAAGGACCGGCGCCTTCCCGAGACCACGCTGCGCACGCTGCTGCCGGCGATGCTGCGCATGGCACTCGAGGCCGCCGCGCGCGAGGTCTACTTCCACCGCGAGCTGAACGCGGGCGTGCGACACACCGATATCGAAGACCGCTGGGACAGCATGCGCGAGACCCGCCGGCGCGTCGGACTCGCCATAGGAGCCGACGCCACGGACTGGGCAGGGCAGCCCGGCCGGGGATATCGCCGCAAGGCCCTGGCGATCTCCGGAAGAGCCGTCCATCAGGGACTCGAGGGCGATGCGCGCGACGCCATCGACGCGGTGAACAGGACCGCTGCTGACATCCTCGGAGGAACCCAATGAGCACCAGCGGAACCTTCACCGTAATTGCGCAGGCCGAGGGGCTGATCCAGTACACCGCCGGGGCGGTCGCGCACCAGTCGCTCCGGGCCGCGTGCTGGATGCTGCGCACTGCATTCGAAAGCGCAGTCCGCGAACTGCTCACAAACCGGGGCATCGCCGTTGGCGCCGCCAGTGCACGCACCGTCCACCTGTGCCTGCAGGCGCTCTACCTGGAGACCGCTCCGGACCTGGTCCGCGACGTCGAGTCCGCCTGGGACCGCCTCTCACGCGCCGTTCACCACCACGCCTACGAACTCTCTCCGGTCTACAGCGAAGTGCGAGACCTTGCCGACACCGTCAGCCGGATCGTCGAGTTCGCCCAGCACCCCGTCGATCCGCCCACCCGAACTCACCATTCAGAGCAGGACCACCACGACGTCGCACTGGAGGTGCACTGATGGAAAGAATCTGGCTCGACGTACCGTTCTCCGAGAAGGACGAGGCCAAGGCCGCCGGCGCGCGCTGGGCACCGGAGGTGAAGCGCTGGTACGCACCGCGGGCCGGCATGACCGGTCTGCAACGCTGGGCAGCACGGCCCGACATCCCAGACCTGCTGCCCGGCGAAGACCGCAACCTCGGGTCGGGACTGTTCGTGGACCTGGTCCCGGCGAGCTGCTGGTTCACGAACGTGCGCTCGTGCGTCTCGGAGAAGGACTGGGAACGGCTGCGGCGGATGATCACCCGCCGCGCGCAGTTCCGGTGCGAGGTGTGCGGCGCGGGCGAGGACCGCGAGACGAGGCGGTGGCTCGAGGCGCACGAGCGCTGGACCTACGACGACGCAGCCCGGACACAGCGCCTGGCTCGGCTCATCTGTCTGTGCACTGACTGCCACACCGCGACCCACTTCGGACGAGCACAGGTCGTCGGAGTCGCCGACGCCGCTCTTGTCCACCTGCGTGCCGTCACCGGCATGAACCAGGCCGAAGCCGACGCGCACATCGCCGAGGCCTTCCACGTCTGGGAGGAGCGATCACGGTGGACATGGGACCTGGACCTGAGCATCCTCACCGATGCCGGTGTTGCAATCCGCAGGCCGCCGTCGCCGGAACGACGCTCGACGACGGCCCGCCAGACTCTGGAATGGGTGGACCACGACACGCGCTCTGACGTCGCGGAACGCGCGAAGTCGACCGGTATTCAGCAGCGCGCCGCCACCAAGCGTGCGGGATCGGGCACCGGCCCAGCACCAGCTGGGTGACGAGCGCCCGGTAGCCCCTGCATCCGGGCGCCCCTGTACTGTCTGGGTCCATGGACGTGCTCGTGCTCTGGGACGTGGACCACACGCTGATCGAGAACGGTGGGGTGAGTAAGGAGACGTACGCAGGTGCGTTCGAGGTCCTCACCGGACGGCCCGCCGAGCATCGCGCCAAGACCGGCGGCCGCACCGATCCGGAGATCCTGGGCGATCTCATCGCGGATCACGGTCTGGACCCGGCAGTTTTCGACGCCGCCGCGCAGCGGGGAGCGTTGACGCGTGCTCTTGCCGAGCGCCAGGAGCGGCTGGCCGATCGCGGCCGTGCCTTGCCGGGCGCGCGTGCCGCGATCGACAAGCTGGCGACCGAACCGGGGCTCGTGCAGTCCGCGCTGACGGGGAATCTTCGGGCGAATGCGCTGGTGAAGCTGGGTACGTTCGGTCTGGATGTCGGTCTCGACTGGGATTGCGGCGGCTTCGGTTTCGACGCCGCACACCGTCCCGACCTCGTGGCGGTCGCCCAGGCCCGGGCAACCGCGAAGTACGGCGTCGCGTTCACCGCGTCGAACACCGTGCTGATCGGGGACACGGTGAACGATGTCACGGCCGGGGTCCGCGGTGGCGCTCAGGTGGTCGCGGTTCTCACGGGCGGCGTCGATGAGGTGTCCCTGACGGAAGCCGGCGCGACCAAGGTGCTGCCCGATCTCTCGGACGCTGACGCCGTGCTCGCGGCGGTGAGGGACGCGGTGCGACCACCGGTTTCCGCGGACGGCGCGTAGCCGGCGTCCCACACTCGTTCGAAGCTGCGCGCGTAGGTGTCGAACATGTCGTTGCCGGGTTTGCGCTGCAGGTGGAGGATGGGCGCGATGTAGCCGTAGGTGCCGTAGATGTGCTGGTTGATGAGCATCTGGTCGTCGAAGACGAAGATCGAGTTGTACAGCGTCGTGCGGTGCAGTCGGAACTCGATTCCCGCCTGGTCGAACAGGGGCCGGTAGTAGGCGATCGCCATCGCGATGCGGGCCGGGATCGCTTCATACAGCTGCTCTTCCTCGCCTCGGAGCCTGGCCTCGGGCGAGTCCGGATCGCCGAGCGCGATCCTGACGCGGACGCCGTCGCGCGCCTTGGCGCGCAGCAGCCCGATGGCTTCGGGGTTCTCCTCGGGCAGGAACAGGCTGGCGTACGCCATGAGTCCGATCTCACGTTCGGCCTGTTCCAGGACGTCGAACCACAACGTCTTCGGGACGGCAGACCGGTGTGGGTAGAGCGCGACCAACTCGTCGGGAACCTGGCCGGTGCTCTGGTCCGTCGGCCACAGTGCCTCGACGTCGACGCCGAGTGCGCGGGCGGCCTGGATCGCCGTGCGGCGGTGTGGGAGGCGTTCCTGGGTCACCCACCGCTGCACGGTCTTGGGGTCGACGCCGACCCGGTCGGCGAGTTCTTGCTCGCTCAAGCCTGCGGTGACCATGGCGGTGCGCAGTCGTTCGTTCGACATCCTCGGCTCCCTGCTGCGAACGGGCCAGAGGGACGTTACCGGACGTCCAGGACGTCCCCGAGGTGACTCGCGGATGTGGTTCCGATGTCCCGGCCTGCGGCGAAGACTGGATCCTGCCGCCCGGCGCAGATCGGGCGGTCCCACCTGAGGAAAGGACGAGGGACATGGAGAACGTGACGACACGTGAGGCGCACGAGCCGGTCGAGTCGCCGGTCGTGACCGAGCTCGGCTCGCTGACGGAGCTGACGCTGGGCAGCGGCGCGAACGACACGGCCGACATGAAGCAGTACTACTACTGACCCGTCCGGGCCCCGGGCGAACAAGGGATGGGAGGCACGCGCTGATGCGCATCTTCGGAGGAACGAAACGAGACATGGGCGCGGGCCTCCCGCCCCGTCCGGAAGGCTCCCGGCTGCTGGAGTCGCCGTACGCCACGCTCTGGCTGCTCGGAGACTGGCCGAGACACCAGGTCCATGTCGTCGACGGCCCCGGCTGGTGGTGCGCGACGCTCGGTGAGATCGCGGTCGACGACGCCGAACTGGCCCGGCAGGCGCGACGCTTCGCCGCCGGGCTCGACCCGGAGCCGCTGCCGGACCGCGGAGGTAACGCGCACGTCGTGTGGGCCGACGACGCCAAGCTCCTGATGTGCGGTGACCGCGCCGGGACGGGACTGGACTTCCACACGGTGCACGACGGCCTGGCGCACTTCGCCTCCAGCCCATCAATCCTCGCCGATCTACGCGGCACCGGGATCGACGACCTCTGGCTCGCGCTACGCCTCATCAGCCCTGACGCCATCCCCGGGGCGACACGATCGGCGTTCGACGACGTAGCCGCCGTACCGGCAGGGTCGATGCTGCTCATCGATGACCGACAGATCGGCACGGCGGCGCCCCGGCCCGTGGTGGAACCCGATGCGGGCCTTGCCGAGGGCGCGACTGCCCTCCGGGGCGCCCTGGAAGGCGAGATACGTGCGCGGCTGTCGGGAACGGCCACGGCGGATCTGTCCGGTGGCCTGGACTCCAGCTCGGTCGCGGCACTCGCGGCCCGGACCGCCACGCTGACCGGGCTCACGCTCGATGCCGGCCAGGTCGACAACGACGACGTCGCGCACGCTGCCCGGATCGCGTCCCAGCTGCCGTCGCTGCGCCACGAGACCCGCCTGATTCCCGGCGAGGCCCTCCCGTACTCCGGCCTCGAAGACGTCGTCGTGACGGACGAGCCGTGGCCGGATGCCGTGCTGTCCGCGCGCACGCGGTGGTGGCACGACCAGCTGCGCGCGCTGGGCTCGACGGTGCATCTCAACGGCGACGGCGGCGATGTCGTCCTAGCCGGGTCACTCGCCTACCTCGCCGACCTCCCGATCGGCCGCCTCTTCGACGAGGCACGCGGATGGGGGCAACTGCGCGCCGTGGCCCCCCTACCGATCGCGCTCGCCGCGCAACGGCTCGCCGGCCAGTCACCTGCCCGAGCACGTCGAAAACTCGCCCGAGAAATGCGCCAAGCCGTTCCGGGACGCCGCGGTCCGGCCGGACAAATGCGCTGGTACCGGCAGCCCCTCACACAATGGTTCACCGCCGGCGCACGCGCCGACGCCGCCTACGCCCTGCTGTCCGAAGCAGGCTCCGACCATCACGACGGGCTCCGCGCCGGGGATGCCATCGCCAGGGCGAACGTCTGGGCATTCGGCCGTCACCAGCGCCTCGACCAGCAGATCGCCGAGCAGCACGGCCTCAGCATCGCTGCCCCGTTCCTGACCGACACGGTCGTACGCGCCTGCCTCTCTGTACCGGTCGCCGCCCGCACGAGCGTCCACGCCGCCAAGCCCCTGCTGCAGCAGGCCCTGGCCGGGCAAGTGCCCGACGACGTGCTCGTTCGCTCCACCAAGGGCAACTACACCGCCCTGCACTACCGCGGAATCCAGCACAACCGCCGGGCGCTACGAGACCTGCTGCACCGCCCACGCGTGGCCGAACACGACCTGCTGGACGTCGCCCCCGTGACAGGCGTCCTCGAGCGCGCCGCGGGCGGCATCGAGATCCCGCTGGCTGCGTTCGGCGACGTGCTCGCGACCGAGGTCTGGCTGCGGGGGCAGGAACACCGGCGTCGTACCCGATGGATCCGACAGGAGGAACACCGTGATGTCCACCCGCTACCGGCTGGCCGACGGCGTGACGTGCACGCCCACTCCTGAAGGCGGCAGCATCCTGATCGACGTCACCCGCGATCGAGTCTTCGCGCTCAACAAGACGGCCACGGCCGTGCTGACCACACTCGTGGCGCGACAACACGAACCGCTCCCGGAGATCCTTGACCGCGCCGTCCGCGACGACCCCGACCAGGCCCCACGATGGACCGAACGCCTCGCGCAGGACCTGGTCTCGCGTCGTCTGCTCACGGAGGAACGAACATGAGCGTCACCATGGCCGCACCCCGCATGTCCCGCGGCTCCCGGCTGTTGAACGTACAGGCCGGCCTCACCCTGCTCGTGACGATCGCCGCGCTGCGGGCCGCGCCGCTGCGGATCGTCCTCGCGGTGACGCGCCGGCTCACCGAGCACGCCCCGCACGCCGCCACCCGTGACGAAGCCCGCGCCATCGTCCACGCCGCACGGCGCGCCGCCTCCCGCTGGCCCGGCCGCGCGGCCTGCCTGGAGACGTCCTTGACCGCCGCCTGGCTCGCCGCGTTCACCGGCCGGTCGGTGACCTGGTGTCACGGCCTGCGCACCCAGCCGTACGAGTTCCACGCCTGGATCCAGGTCGACGACGAGCCGGTCGCCGAACCTGCCACCACCAGCACGCTCATCACGACCATGACGATCCCCGCCCGCTCACGAATGGAGACCCGATGACTTCTGTCGCCGCTGCCACAGCCGCCGTCGACTACGACCACTTCGTCACCGAGCCGGACGGGTCGAAGCTCCCGCAATCGTCCGCCGTCGCCTCCATCCAGCGGATGCTCACCGACCTCGACGTCGCTCCCGGGCAGCGGGTCCTGGAGATCGGGACCGGGTCGGGCTACACCACCGCGCTGCTGTCGCGCCTGGTCGGCGCTGCCGGATCGGTGCACTCGGTCGAGGTGTTCGCCGACCTCGTACCCCGCGCACAAGAGCGCCTCACCCGGGCAGGTGTGGCCAACGCGACCGTGACCTGCGGTGACGGCTACGCCGGCTACGCGGTAGGCGGACCATACGACCGGGTCATCGCCTGGGCCACACCCCACCTCATCCCCGCGCCGTGGACCGAGCAGATCGGCGACGACGCCGTCGTCGTTGCCCCGGTCAAGATCGCGCCGCTGGCCACCGCCAACGCGATCGCCACGATCACCGTCACGGGAAGGACACCTGCCGTCACCTCGATCCGGCCGGGTAGCTACATCGAGATGCATCCCGAGCCCGTCACGAACTTCGCCCTGCCGATCCGGTACGTCGACGCCTCCTACGCACCCGGCGTCGACGAACCCTGGTGGATCAGCAGCACCGACCTGCATGACTCACCGGCCGACGCGCGCAAGCGCCTCGACCAGCTGCGCAGCTCGGCCACCACTGAACCCACAATGCTGCACCCCGACGAACCCTTCCAGGACCTGGCCGCGTGGCTGTACGCGACCAGACCACCACAGCTCGCCACCGCCGGGCTGTCGGACCGGTACCGGGCCATCGGCGCCACGACTCCCGGCAGTTCGGCCTTCCTCACCCCTGACGAGCTCGTCACCTGCTCCGGCGACGGTGAGGCTCCTGCGGTCCTGTCGGCGTGGGTGAACGCATGGCGCGCCGCCGGACGCCCCGACTGGAACGACGTGACCGGGTCCCTCGAAACCGGCGACGACGGATGGACCATCCGCGCCCGCCTCACACGCTGATCCGGAAACGCCGAACCGCCACCAGGACGCCAGAGCATGCCAGGTGGAAGGCTCGGGTGCGGCCCCGAACACCAGAGACACGACACAGGGGACTTGATGACACAGACGCAGAGCGACAGCACGGCGGCCACGACTGCAGTACCCGACGTCACTGTGCTGCGGGAGCAGATGGTCGCCGAGCTGATCGAGTCGGGCGTCCTCACCGACCCGCGGATCGAGGCGGCTTTCCGCGCGGTACCGCGGGAGGTGTTCGCGCCCGAGGGAACGTCAGCGCAGCTGCCGTACACGATCCATGACATCGTGCGTACCCGGTTCGCCGCCGACGGGTCGACCGTGTCGTCGCTGTCGGCGCCGTACATGCAGGCCGGGAACCTGGCACAAGCGTGTGTCGAGCCAGGGCAGCGGGTCCTGGAGATCGGCAGTGGCGGTCCGCTGGCAGCGATGCTCGCCCACCTCGTTGGCCCTGACGGGCAGGTCGTGACCGTCGACATCGACGCCGACGTCACCGCCCGCACTCAGGCCGGCCTGGAACAGCTCGGGCTCACCGATCGGGTCGAGGTCGTCACCGCCGACGCCGCCGATCGGCTCGGTCGCGGAATGTTCGACAGGATCATCGTGGCTGTGGCGGCCTGGACCATCCCCGAGGTGTGGCTCGAGCAGCTGCGCCCCGACGGCGTGATCGTGGTCCCGCTGCAGATCGCCCCGGGCTCCCAGCGCATCCTCGGGTTCCGGCGCGACGGCGAGAAGCTGGTCGCCGAGTCGGTCGTGCTCGGCGGGTTCGTCCCCATGCAAGGCACCCACCAGCACCCTCGCCCCCGGGCCGTGCTGACCGGGCCGTCGGGAGGTGATGTCGCGTTCGAGTTCGCTGACGCCGTCCCCGACCAGTTCGCAGTGTCCGACGACGTGCTTGCTTCCGAACCGGTCGAGGCATGGTCCGAGGTCACCTACCGCAATGGGCAGGTCTGGGTCGACATCCTGACCTGGATCGGGACCCGACCCGGCGGCTGCTCGATCACGGCCGAGTCGAAGTCTGACATCGGGCGCGAGCGATCGTTCTACCCGTGCCTGACCGACGGCACCTCCTATGCCGCGATCGCCATGCGCCCCCGCCCCGACGACGATGACCACGTCCAGGTCGGCGCCGTCGGCAAAGGACCCAACGCCAGACAACTGACCGTCCGTTTCGTGGGCGAGGTCACCGTGTACGACCAGCGGCACCGCCGTTTCGACCCGAAGTACACCTGGTGGCCCAGCAACCTGACGCCCCCGGAGGCCGGGCCGACCCGGACCGTCATCCACCGGCCGCACGGGACCCTGGTGATCGACTGGCTCGACATCGACACATACTGACTCGTGCCGTCGCCTCGCAGTACCGGACGGACGCCGGCCTTCGTAGCTCCGGCCAGATGCGAGACGCGTCCCTGCAGCCTGCAGCCGGTACAGGGGTACCGTCGCGCCGGTGAGCGATCAGCCAAGCAGTCTGGATCGCTGGTTGAGCGCCGCGCCGAAATCTGTCGGGACGGGCTCGGCTACACCCGGGGTGTTCTCGGCGACGAGCTGTGGGGTACGGCCACGCGCCGGCATCTTCGTGGCGCGCCGCAGTCGTGCGTGCAGGGCGGCACACGGGTTGTCGGCGTCCAGCAGGGTCCGGCGAGCGGCGAGTCGGGGAAGCAGTCGTTCGGCGTCGTGGCCGAAGGCTTCGGCCCGCCGTAGCTCGCGGCGCAGGGCGTCGAACGCCGTCGCGCGGCCCGTGTCCGCCCCGGCGCCGCCTCCGGCTGCTCCGCCGTCGGCCCGCAAGAGATCACGGGCTTCGTCGGGTGTGAATCCGCCGGCCACGAGCGCGGCGTGCACAACGCCGGTCCAGCGGGGTCGTTGTGCGACGTCGGCGATGTGGTTGTACTCGGCGATGATCCGCGCCCGGCCGGTCCACTTCTCGCGTTCCTCTTCGGCGACCTGGTGGGCGGCCAGTTCGGCGCCGCGGTGGTGCAGCACGCCGCACAGGACCGACTGATAGGTGATCTCCTCGTCGGGTTCCAGGTGTGCGGCGTCAGGCCGGTCGGTGGTGATGTAGGCGCGGTTCGCGTCCCGGCCGCGGGTCATGGCCACGTACAGGTTCTCCCGGGTGGTCTTCGCGGTGACCAGGACGTGGGTGGTGTCGACGGTCATGCCCTGGGCGCGGTGGGCGGTGACGGCGTATCCGAGGTCGACGTGCTCGGCCACGTATCCGGCCGGGAGCGTGACGGTGTCGCCGAGCCGGCTGCTGCCGTCGACGTCGATACGGCGCGCCTCGAGGGTGCCGTCGCGGCGCACGTCGGTGATCTGCCACCGGTCGCCGTTGCGCACGAACCCTCCGACGACGAGGTCCCGCGCGGTGGCGAGCCGGCGGCGGTTGCGGCGGGTGATGATCAGATCCCCGGCAGACGCCTCCAGCCCGTCGATAAGCCGCACGGCGCGGCCGGGTTGGGTCTGTCCGATCAGGATTCGGTCGGCCCGGGCGCGTTCGTTGAGCTCACGGACGGTCTCGGAGGCCTCGGCAACCAGCAGCGTCGCCTTCCCGTCGGCGAGGTCGGTCTGCCAGGCGGCGTAGGCGGCATCGATCATGTCTTCGGTCTCGCCACCGGTGAGGCGGTCGTGCTGGTCGTAGACGTCGATCACCTCGGGTTTGCCGTCGCGCAGGTGCAGGCTCGCGGTCTTCTCCCACGCGCTGGTGAAGCGCCGCACCTCGCTCAGTTCCGCCACCACCGCATCCCTGTCGCCTGTCGCAGCAGCGCGACGACGGTGCTCGACCAGGAGCCCGAACGCTCCGCCCGCGTCGACCGATTGCAGCTGTGCCGGGTCACCGACCAGCACCACCTTCGCGCCCGCTGCGACGGCCAGCCTCGTGATGCGGTCGATCGTGTTGGTGTCGGCGAGGGTGGCCTCGTCGATGATCACGAGCTGGTTCCGCCTGAACGCAGCTCGGCCGCGGTCGTGCTCGTGGAGCCACTTGGCGGTGTTGTCCGCCCGCAGTCCCAGTTCCCGGGACAGCACCGACGCGGCAGCCGCCGACGGCGCCAGTGCCACCACCGACCCGGGACCAAACCGTGCCGACCACGTCCGTCGCAGCGCCCGCAGCGTGGTGGTCTTACCGGCACCTGCCGGGCCGACGAGCAGGTCCAAGCGCCGACCCGAGGCCACGATCCGCTGTACCGCGCCGTGCTGCTGCCCGCTGAGTACCCGGTGCCCGCCGACCTTCGCGGGAACGGCGCGAGCATCGATGCGCGTCCCCGCCATGTCGCCGCTGAGGTTCAGGAGCCGCGCCTCGGCCTCCAGGATCGCCGGGCTCGAGTACACGACGTGGTGACGCGGGCGCAGCCGCGAGCTGCCGTCCGGACGCTGCAGCGCAACCGGGGTGACGGCGATCTCCGGCGGCGTGAGCGCGACCGCGTGTTCCTCGGCTCGTGCGACGATCGCCGCGATGGCCTGTTCCCGGTCGGCGGCGGTGGCGAGGCGCCAGCCCATGGTCTGCCGCTGGGCTTCGGCCCAGAGGTTCCAGTGCCCGAACGTCGTCTTCGCCTCGGCGACGGTGTGGAACGTCGCCGCAGCGGCACGTTCGACGGCGTCGGCCGGCACCTCGCCGGCGGTGAACGACTGACTGGGCGTCTGGCTGGTCAGACGGCGGGTCAGTGCGACCGGATCGCTGCCGGCCCCCTTGACGTCGGCGAGGACTTGGGCGGCGCGGGCCCGCCATGCGGTGGTGAGGTCCGCCAGGGACCGGATCTGCTTCTCGGGCCGGGTCGCAAGCGTGGCCTGCGCACGGAGCTTGACGACCGTCCTCTTCGAGGGGCGCCGGCCGTGCTCAGCGATGTACTTCTCGATGAGACGGTCGGTGGCCTGGTTGATCGCGTGCGACCGGGTCGAGAACTCCCCGATCAGGTCCTCGGTGATCCCAGCGATCTCCCACTGCGGATTCCGGTCCCCGCCCCGCTGCCGCAGCTCCCACTCCACCCCGAACGAGCGGGCAAGGTGATCCATCAGGACGGCGTCGTACTGCTCGGAGATCGCCACCACGGCGTGGTGCAGCGCGCGGGAGTCCAGGGTGCGCCACACGCCGTCGGACACCGTGCGCACCTTGTTCGACACGACGGCGTGGGTGTGCAGCTGTGGGTCGTTGGAGCGGGAGTCGTAGTGGTCGTAGACGGTCACGATCAGCCCGGTCACATCCTCCTGACAGATCCCGCCCGACCCCGTACGCGTCGCAGCCGCCTCCCGCTCCAAGAACTCAATGACGTTGGCCACCGCGGCATGATGCGCGGCCACGATCAGCGCCTGCGTGTGCGCGTCGGCAAGGCCCCACAGCACGCTCACGGACTTCGGCACCGAGAACGTCAGGTCGAAGCCCGCCACCGCCGACTTCGGACCCGCCTGACGCTCCTCGGCCTCGATCCGCGCCACCGCCACCGCCCGCTCGGTCTCGTCCTGGTCCGACGGGAGCACCTCGATGCGCGACGCGATGCGTTCGGGGACCGTCGCGAAGACCTGATACGGACGCCCCAGCGGCTCACCGGTGACCGGATCACGGCCGGCACCAAGGAGACGGGCCAACTGCTCCTCGGTGACCTGGTCACCGGCCGCGATCCGCTCGCCGTCGTCCCCGAGGTCCGCCACGCCCGTCCCGAGCCAGCGACCCGGCGGCGTGCCGGGGCCCGCGTAGTAACGGGTCAGAGCATCCGCGGTAATGCCGTCACCATCGCCGCGCACCACCGACCGCAGCAAGTACTTGTAACCGTGCCCTGCCGACATGACACGCAGCGAGACCGTCACCACGAACACCTCCTCGACGAGAAGGTGCGCAGTGCCCGTTACCTCTATAGGGGAAGCTCGTAGCGTGCCAGATGTGTGGGCGCGGTCGAAGAAAGCGGCGGTGTGGCGAGACGGACGGTGGGTGAGCGTGGGGCGGCGGAAGGATTGTGAGGCCGCCGAGGGGAAGGTGGAACTGGGGCAGGTGGTGGAGAGCGGACGGGGTGGTTGCTGGGAAGGGCTGAGTGGCGGTGAGGGGTGAGCGGCAGGGCTGGGTGGAGGGATGGGCGCGGCGGCGGGTGGAGGATGGCATGGCGGTGCGGCGACCCGGATTCGAGGTGGTCGCGCGGCCGGGTGCGGGCGCGGGAGAGCCCGGGACGCTGTGGGGCGTCCCGGGCTCGATGGCGGATGGCGATCAGGCGGCAGCGGTCTGCTTCGTGACCGACTTGGTGGTTGTCTTCGGTGCGGGCTTCGTGTTCCCTGCCTTCGCCGTCGTGGCGCTGTTCGTCTTCGCGGTGGCCGTCTTCGGGGTGGGCTTCGGTCCGCGTGCGATCTGCTCGACGGGTGCCAGGTCGTAGCCCCACGCCTCCAGCGCGCTGAGGTAGTTGGCCTCGGTCCCGGCCCTGCGCCAGGTGTGCACGCCGGTGCGGTCCTCGATCGCGGCCAGGACGACGACGAGCGCGATGTGCTGGGCGCGGGCCGGGGACGCCTTGGCGATCAGCGCACGGATCTTGTCCCTGCCGCCGTAGGTCCCGCCGACGCCCAGCCACTCGGCTGCCAGGCTGTGCCCTGAGTTCGCAGCCTTCTCGATGATGCCCGCGTCGGCCACGAGCGCGGTGGCGACGAACGCGACAGCGTCCTTGGGCGCGGTCTTGCGCTGGGCGAACTCCGCCAAGAACTGGCGCCGCACCGTCTGGCTGGAACGCCAGGCGGAATTGTTGGCGATGACCTCGGCCCGCTCGGCCTTCGCCCTGGCGACAGCGTCGGCGTCCATCGGGTCGCCCGACGACGACGTGCGCAGCGTCTTGTGCTTGTTCTGCTTCCACGCGTCGCACACGAACGCTGCGACGTACGGCTCGCTCCCGTACGACGTGCGCACGCACGCGGCGTGGCCCGGGCAGCCCTTGTGGTTCTCGGCGGTCAGGACGGTCCCGTTCGCGTCGGTCAGGTCCCCCAGGACCTTCACGGACTTGTCGTCGTGCGCGGGGACCGGGATCACCCGGACACCGGCGTCGGTCAGCGAGGTGACGATGGCGGCCTTCTTCGCCGCCCGCTCCCGCTCGTCCCGCAGCCGCTGGGCCGTGTGGGCGAACTGGCCCGGGTCCTTGACCGCCGTCACGGTGAGCTCCTTGACGGCCTCCCGGTCTCCGAGGGCGTCGAACTCCGCGATGGTCGCAGCCTGGTCGAGCGTCAGGTCGTACTTGCCCTGCGCGGCCACGGCGACCCTCGACTTCCCGACCGCCAGGGCAGTGTTCACGGTCTCCTTCGTGTGGCCGGTCTTCTTCGCGATGCTCGCGGCCGGAACTCCCAGCAGCGCGAGCTGCTGGAATCCCGTCGCCCGGTCGGCCTCGATGAGCTTGGACCGCTGGTCGTTCTCCACGACCTGCTCGATGATGCGGCGGGCCTCGTCGTCGCCGCCGTTCACGATCCGCGCCGGGATCGTGGCGCGTCCGGCCTCGATGGCCGCCAGGGTGCGACGCTGGCCCGCGCGGACGAGCAGCTGCCCGGTGTCGCTGCGCTGGACCAGGATCGGGACGAGTACGCCGTGCTCACGGATCGACGCGATGAACGCGGGCGTCAGCCCGGCGTCCTTGCGCACGTTCACCTCCAGGGCGAGCGTCTTCGGGTCGAGGTTAGCGAATTCGGTCGCCTTCTCGGTGGTGGGGTGGGACATGATCGGCTCCTTACCGAATAGCCCTGGGGATTTTCCCCTGGTGCTGGTCCCATTCTATTTCACCAAAGCCAGAAAATTCAAGCGGCCACGGAGTATTTCCGGGCGATTATTGCTCAATGTTCTGCGGTGTCGATACGTTGAAATTCGGCCTTGGTGCCGATGCGAGTTCCGGGAACCTGGCGTGCGGCCCGGCCGACGACGGCCCGCCACCACCCCGGGCCGTAAACCGCATGGCCAGGCCAATCCCTGCGCTGCCGCTCGTGCTCTTCGTCGAGCACCACGCGCGGTGCCGACATTCCCTGCAATGCCGCCACAAGCTTCTCTACCGCTTCGTCGGCTGCATTTTCTGCAGCGGTTAGAGTGTCGCGAACGCGAAAGGAAACAGGGTCTTTCCCTATTTCCCACCGGCGTACGGTGTCCTCGCGGCACGAAAGCACCCGCGCGAGATCTGGGCGCGACATTCCTAGGTAGAGCCGGGCGAGTTGTAACTCGCTGCCGGTCATCCGTTGGCTTTCGGTCGGTCGTCCGTCCTGGGAGATGTCGCCGGTCATTGCGCGGGCGAAGAGTTGGACGCTCGCTGTGTCGAGGCCGTCGATCGACGGGCCGTGCGGAGCGCGATGCTGCCGAGGCTGGTGAGGGTGACGAGCAGCAGCCAGATGCTAACCAGGGCGAACTTCGCCGCGTTCCACGCGAACAGCGCCAGCAGTCCCCACGCCGCAACGTGGTGGACGCTGTACAGGAAGTCGGCCAAGAGGCCGTATGCCAGCGCCGCCAGCACGGCAAGAGGCAGTCCCACAGCGCGGTTCCCGCGCCGGCACATCCAGCGCGCGGCCTGGCTCGTGGGACTCATCTCCAAGATCCGGCCGCGCTGGCTCCCTGTCGCAGATCCAGGCAGCGGCCGTTGGCGAAGGTACGCCGGAATGCTCGACAGCGGCAACGCGCCCGACCCGGTGTTGTGCGTCGACTCGTAGGCCACCCACGTCGGTGCCGTCATCGTGCCGAACCTCCTTCCAACGAGTCCCATCATCGAACATACGTGCTTCTACGGTACGCGGCAGATCTGCGCGAGTCGAGCGCCGCGGTCGTCGCTGGTTCAGGCGATTAGCGGCCTTCATGCGTGGCTCGCGCACTCGGTCGATCCACCTCGCCATGGCCTCGAAGTCAAACTCCAGCCCGATCGGATTGGTCAGGTTCTCGGGCGGTATGAACACTGTGTCGGTGTGCGGGCCTCCGACGGTGCCCCGAGGGCCGGGCGGCACGAGGACCCCGTGACCGGGCCGGTTCAGCAGCTCGTTCATGGTGACCACCACGTTGTCGACGCCGCGTGAAAACTAACCCCTATGCCACGTCGAAAAGGGGTCAGTTTTAGCCCGGCGTTGACACACGTCGATCACGTTCCCCGTGGAGAACCGCGCAGGTGGAGCGATTCGTTCATCCGAAGCCTGCCGTCATTCGAACTCGGGACGACGAAGTAATCGCGTCACCCAGCATCCGAAGCCGACGTCGCATGCAGCCACCATCAGCAAAATGCGCACCCCGGCAAGCGAACCAACGGGCGGTGTCAAGGTGGTGGGGTGACACAGATCTGTGTCACACAGAATCGGCATCTCACGGCATCGTTGAACTCGCACACCCAAGTGGGACGAATACGGCAACCCGGCGCGCGGCTCAGTGTGCTCTGCCGTCACCGAGAGGCCCAGGCTTAGGCCGCCGTGCGTGCGTGGGCCGAGGAAAATGAGGAGGCAGCGATGCCGTCAGAGATCAGCAAGGACGTTGGGGTGCAGGTCACCGGACCCACAGGCACTGAGCGTGGCGCTGTCGGTGTCGCAAAGGAAATCCGGCCCGGCCAGACGGGTCCGGAGGCGGTCATCGAGGTCTCCGGCCCCCGGCATGGCTGGCCTGCCGCGTGCTCCGTCGTCTCCGCTGGTGATGCCGCCGTCCGGGCGATGGTCGACGGGCAAATCGCCGGTGTCGTGGAGGGTCTCCGTCGTCGGTCGCGGGCCGGTGTTTCGGTCGTGGACGTGCACGAGCAGTTCAGTGTCCCGATCTCGATCGCCGCGACTGGTGCGCTGGTGGGGTTGGATGGTGGTGCGCTGGTGGGGGTGGATGGCGACTTGTTGGACGCCGTGCAGTCCGCCGATGGCACGAGCGCCTGGTCCGGGGCGTGGGCTGCGGGTCTGGCGTGGGCAGTGGCCGAACTGGTTGACCGCAGTGTGCACCGTCCACGGGGCCATGATCTGACCGATGCACTGCTGCAGGCTGGCGAGGACCGCGGTCCTGGGGGACGTGCGCGCTTGATCGCCACGATCGGGTGCGTCGCGGTGGCAGCCTGCGCGACGGCTGTCGACGTGACGGACCAGACTGTCGCCGCCGTTCTCGACGGCTCGGTGCGACTCGATGCGCTCGGGGACGATCAAGTGCGCTGGACCGACGTACGAGAGCAGGCCGCGGGGCCGGTAGGCGCCTGCGTGCCCGCCCATGGCGCGTCGCATGCGTGTGGCACACATTCTCTGCTGGCCGCGACCTGCGCGGTCCTGGTCGCGCAGCGTGCCCCGCTCCTGCTGCTGGAAGCGTTCCCCGACATGGTTCCGGTCAGCGCCGCCGGGGCGGCGCTCTTGGCGCGACCGGCCGGGGACGGCGGCGGCCATCTGATCGTGCACCTGACCGGTCACCCCGCCCCCTGAAGCCCCGTCCGACCCTGCTTACTGTCCCTGGGGCAGGGTCGGACGGTTCCACGAAAGAGGCCCCCGTCGTGTTTCCTACCCAGACCCCCGAACCCCCATCCCCCTGCCTCGCTTGTGCTGGTGCCCGCCACCGGACGCCCGCCGTCGCGGTCGGGCGCGGCCGACTGACGGGAGGGGGCCGTGATGCTCACCGATGAGCGCCCGCTGATCGAACTGGCCACGGTCACCGATCTGCCGCTGCTGTCGGAGTCGACCACCGCCCCGGACCCGCAAACGGTGTACGGGGCGTGGTGGGCCCGGTGGGGGCCGATCGCGCCGGTGCTGATCGAGCATGGCGTCCCGGCCTGGCTGGTCATGGGATATCAGGAGTGCTGCGCGATCATGCGCAGCGAGTACTCGTTCTCGAGGGATCCGCGTAACTGGCGGTGGAACCAGGAGAACCTCCTGCCCGAAGGAGCTGGTATCCGGGCGTTCAGCCCACCAGAGCCGCGTGCCGGGTCCTACCACCACGACGGGGAGACGCGGCGCCGGCTACGGCAGGCGCTGGATGACGCGATCGCTGACCTGCCCGACGCGCAGATCAAGGCGGCCACCCGGCTGGTGTGCACCGAGGCGATCGCCCGGTTCGACGCGCCCGGACCGGTCGACCTGATCGCCGACTACGCCACCCCGGTCTCCTTCCTGGCGACCGCGGCGATGCTGGGGATCGAAGGCGATGCGGCCATGCAGTTGATGCGGGACTCGGAGATCATCGCCCGGCACCAGCCCGGCGGGCTGGAGGCTCGTGCCCGGATCGGGGCCACCCTGATGGGACACGTGCGCGCCTCGCGCGAACGGTTCGGCCGCGACCTGACCTCCAGCCTGGTCCGGCACCCGAACATGCGCTCCGACGCCGAAGTCGTCGACAGCGCGGCCGTGCCGTTGCACGCCGCCAGCATGTTCCTCGGGGCGTGGATCGGGCGTGCCCTGCACCTGGAGCTCGCCGATGCCGCGTTCCGGGCCCGGTGGTCCGGGGGGCGCCTGGGTCTGGACGACGCCCTGGACCAGGTGCTGTGGCGGGACACGCCCGTCGCGAACTCATGTGCACCTCGTTACGCGATGCACGACACCGTCCTGGACGGGAACAAGGCTGTCCGTCGTGGTGACGCGCTGGTGCTGGCGTTGTCCGCGGCGAACCACGACCCGGCCGTCCACTCTTCCGATCCGTGGGACGAGGTCGGAAACCGCTCCCATCTGGCGTGGGGTACCGGCCCGCACACCTGCCCCGCCCCGGCCCAGGCACGCCTGGTCACCCGCACCGCGATCGACGTCCTGCTGCAGCAGGTCGACCTGACATTGATGGTCCCTGCCGACCAGGTCGAATGGGCACCCACCCCGTGGGTACGCCAGCCACGGCGCCTGCCGGCCGAAGCGAGCCTGCCCGTCCTGCACGGCCATCAGGTCCCGATCCTCGGAGACAACCGGGACACCTGGACGACGCGCCCGGCACCCTCCTCACAGGCCCGGCCCGGACCCGCCGGGCACCCCGGGAACCTCGACGGCACGGGCGACCAGGTGCCGTGGCTCGAGGACACGCCACCGCCGACCCCCACGACCCCAGCGCGCGGATCGACGGCGCCAGAAGCGGAAACGCCGGGCGTTCCTTCCTGGTCGGACCTGCTGCACCGCAGCACCTGACCGCCCCAGGGGCCGTATCCGGTCACCACCCAACACCCCAGCGCCCCAGTCCCTACGACACATGGAGTAGATCCTCGTGACCTCGAATCCGTACGTGATCGATCCGGCCGGCACCGACATCCAGGGCGAGAGCGCACGGCTACGGCAGCGCGGCCCGATCACCCGGGTCCTGCTTCCTGGCGGTGTCGCCGCGTGGGCGGTGACCGACCTGCACCTAGCCAGGAAGCTCATGACCGACCCGCGCGTGTCCAAGTCGTCGTTGCACTGGGACCCCGACCAGATTCCCGAGAACTGGTCGCTCGCGCCGTGGGCGAACCTCGTGCACGGCCAGCCCGCCCAACCCGACAACCCGTTCCACGCCTACGGCACCGAGCACAAGCGGCTACGGGCCCCTGCCCGGGGCGCGTTCGCGCCTCGCCGGATCACCGCCATGCGGCCCGACATCGAAGCCATCACCACCCGCGTCCTGGACCAGATCGCCGACGTCGGCCGCGACGGACAACCGGTCGACCTGCGCGCCGAGTTCGCGTTCCCGATACCGATCGCGGTGATCCAGGGGCTGCTGGGGATGCGTGAGGACGGCCTGGCCGCGCAGATCCAGGTGTGTGCGGGACGGGTGTTCGACACCACCATCTCCCGCGAAGACGCCCAGGCCAACCAGCGCGAGCTCCACGGCCTGCTGCAGGAGTTCCTGGCCCGTAAAGCCCACGAATCGGCGCGGGACCTGACCTGCGACCTGCTGGCGTCCGACGTCCTGAGCCCGCAGGAGGTGCTGGGCGTCGTCCGGCTGATGATCACCGCCGGGTTCGAGACCACGGTGAACCTCATCGGGCAGGTCCTGTTCGCGCTGCTGGCCAACCCCGGCCTGATCGAGGCCGTGCGGTGCGGGCAGGTCGCGTGTGCGGACGTGATCCAGGAGACCCTGCGTCACCAGGCCCCAGTCGCCCACGCCCTGAGCAGGTTCGCCGTCGAAGAGATCCGGACCGGTGACGTGGTGATCGGCAAGGGCGACTTCATCGTGATCGGCCTGGCAGCGACCGGACGCGACCCGAACACCCACACCGACCCCGACCGGTTCGACCCCACCCGCCCCGACGCGGACCACATCGCGTTCGGATGGGGCGTGCACCGCTGCCTCGGAGAACCCCTGGCCCGCCTGGAAACCGAGATCGCGATCGCGATGCTCATCGACCGGTTCGACCTCCAACCCGCCGAAGACCTCAACAGCATTCCCCCCGACACGGGATTCATTCCCAACGGGCACGCACGCCTGCCCGTCCTGCTCCGCGCCCGGCACCACACCCCGCCCAGGACCAGCCGATGACGAGGCATCTGGGCCCATCCCGAACCCGGCCCCGCATCACGACGAACACCCTGGTGCCAGCCAACCCGACGCCCCCTCAGGGCTCCACCGCCCTGGCACGCGCCGACCGGCGCGAGCTCATGGCGATCACGCTGGCGGCCGTGTTGTGGCTGATCACGACCACCAGCATGTTCGCGCTGCTCGCCTCCCCGGTCACCCACATCCTGCACGGGGCCGCGGCACTTGCGAACCCGATCCTGGCGATCGTCTGCCTGGCACCGATCGCCGTGGCGGGACTCGGCCTGATACCGGCCCGCAACGGACAGCCGACCTGGCGGTGCGCGGCGGTAATGTGGCTCGAGGTCACCACGCTGGGCCTCCTGGCCGTGGTGACGGTCTTCGCCGCCGGGGAAGCCGTCCCAGCCGTCGTCGTGGCCGAAGGTGGGATCCTCCTGGCGGCCGTGACCTGGCAGGTACTCCTGGGTGACGTCCGCGACCGCCACGCCGTCCAGCTGGACGGGGAATGCTTCCACCGCTGGTGCCAGGCGACCACGGCCTGGTGGGAAGCCGCCTACGCACTGGACGGCACGACGTCCTCATGGGCGCGCCTGTCCGAGACCCGGCGCGCGAAGCACGCCGCCACGAGCCGCCTGGGTGCCCGGGAGATCCCGGTCGACGAACTCATCGAAGCGACGCGCGCCTGGGTGTGGCACCACAACCTCGCACCCGAACTCGGCATGGTCCTGGTCGCCGGCGCGGTCAACCTCAACTCCGACCCACCCCACCCACCGGCCGGAACCCGCCGGTCGCTCACCCGGCGGCGCGGACCGCGCTGGCCGGACGGTCCCCGCGCACGCGGCCAGGCCAGACGGTGGTGACCAGCGCCTATAGCAGGATCGGGGTCTACGTCAGCAGGGGTAGCGTCACCTGTGTGACAACTCAGGGAGAACCTGACGGCGACGCCATCGGATCGGCGGGATATACGCAACGCGCTTGCCGCTCACGCGGCTACCGGCCGCAAGGTGACCGACCGAACGCTGGAGGAAATCCGAGCGTTCGACCGACTTCGCGCCGCCGTTACACGTCGGCAGGAGTCTGGCCAGCGGATCCACTCGTTCTGGGACACTTAACCCCCCAATACGCGCGGTGCGTTGCGCGGATATTCCGGATTCGATCAACCAGCCGGGTGCAATTCGCAGTGAACTGGCCGAATGTTGTAATAGGCAGCCTGCCACTCCGACCGTAGCTAGCGTTCGGGCAGCGGATCGATTTGCCGCGCATCGCAGATGCGATCCGAACGGGACCTCCATCGTGCGGCCCTGCGACGCGGGCCTCGCAGAGGAACCGATCTGCAGTGGCTGGTTCGCGGCAGGCAACGGCCGGAGGTGACGTCGGTGGCGCGGTTCTGAAGTGCGCGGATGTCGCGATGCGGTTTCTGTGACCGGCCAACCGTATGCGATTTATCAGCCCATTCGATGGCAGGATGGATGTGTCCGGCGCTGTCGCTGATCGCTTGGGGCCCCTGCATGCTTGAAAACTGCGGCTATGCAGGTGAGTTGCCTTCAGAAACCGATTCAGTGCATTCTTGGGGACCTGTTGCTCGTTTCACATGGCTCGGGCAAGGTTCTTTCGCGGGCTGGTACTGCCGCGTCAGGGGTGAAGGAGGTCGCAATGCGCATTGGCCCACGTATTGCATTATTGGCTGGGTTGGCGCTGCTCTGTGCGGCCGGTTGTACCGGCGGCGTGGACCCGGCTCCCAGGTCGACGACGAACGGCGTCACGGAATCGTCGGCGTCGTCATCTTCGAGCTCCACGAGTCCCGCCGGCAGCGCGAGCATGCACGTCGAATCTCTCGCGCTCAAGTACTACCGGGTGGCCGACGCGGTCTCCCAAGCGCCCCAGGATCGCGGCGCTCTGGACACGGTGGCGAGCGGCACCGAGCTGGCGTCGTTTCAGGCTGAGTTGAAGGACTGGGCGCGTCATGGCTGGCGCCAGACCGGTGAGACCGAGGTCGTCGAGGTCGTCGTCCAGAGGCTGGATCTTGAGCTGGCGGACGACGAAGTTCCGACCGCTGAGGTTGATGTCTGTTACGACGTCGCGGCTACCGATGTCGTGGACACGGATGGAGCTACCCAGGTGGCCGCCGGCCGGGCTGATCGCGGCTGGGAACGACTGACGATCACCAATGCGATGTTCGACGAGAACCCGGTCGATGGCTGGCGGGTCGCCGACCGGGAGACGCTGGAGCAGGAACCGTGCACCGGGCAATGAAGCGCGCGCTCGGCGCGACCGTGGCGTTGGTGGGATCGCTTGTCGTGTCCTCGACAGCGTTCGCGCTCGTGCCGGCATCCGACACACCAGGGCCCACCGCGGGCGCCGATTGCGACGTCTTCAGCCGGGCGCTGGGCCGATGCAGCGTCCGCGTTACCGTTCCAGGATCCGATGAATTGAGGACCGAAACAGGATCCGAGGAGACAGGTTCTCGTGGTTCGTCCGGCGCCGATGACTCGTCGGACGCGAGCGCGGGAAAGGCTCCGGCCCACGACGAGGAGGGAACGCCCGTCTGCACCAAGGATGACAAACCGGTTCCGTGCGCCAGCGATCACGGTTTCTGGCGCCAGGATGTGCAGTGCTATATCTCGCCGGTGCCGTTGGACCCGCAGCCTGAGGAGGGCTCGGCAGTTTGGGAGGTCTTCGCGGAGAACTTCAGCCGCGGACCTGACACGGGTGCGGTCTATCCGTGTTTTGACGCCGAGGGCAATCGGACCTCGATCGTGTACTCGGACGAAACCCCGCAGGCAGAGCCTCTTCCGCCGAGTCCGGGCGAGGTGGCGCGGCAGGTCGCGGCCGGGATGAATCTGAAGGCGATCCGGATCGGTATCGCGCCGCCGGAGGGCGGTGTTTCCGTTGTCGGTACGCCGGTGTGGTTGTGGGTGGATGATCCGGATGCGACGACGTTCGGTCCGACGTCGGCCACGGCGACGGTGCGTGGCGTCACGGTCACGGCGACGGCGCGGGTGGAGTCGGTCCGCTGGGATCTGGGTGACGGCACCACGATCACGTGCGGCAAGGGCACCCCGTATGAGCCGAGGTTTGGTGCCGAGCCGTCGCCGGACTGCGGACACGTGTACACGCGGGAGTCGGGCTCCGAGCCGCAGCACTCGTACACCGTCACGGCCGCGACGAGGTTCGTCGTGGAGTGGTCGGGAGTAGGTCAGACCGGAACGATCACGATGGATCCGCTGGTCGCACAGACGCAGCTGGTCGTCGCTGAAGGGCAGGTGCTCGTGCGCTGATGCACGGGCACGACGCGGAAGGCAGAACCATGACAGCAGTTACCCAGAAGCAGACGGGTCCCGCACAGCGACCGGGACCCGCCGAACAGGCGCCGGCGCCGCCGCCGAAGCTGCGCCGCCGACCGTGGGTCGCCGCAGCGGCGGTGATCGCGCTGTTCGTCGGCGCGGTCGGTGGGCTCATGACCTGGCTGGCGCTCTCGCCGTCGCAGGAGGTCGTGATCGCCGCACGCGACCTGGACAAGTACCACGTCCTGGATGACGGTGACCTGCGCACCGTGTCGGTGGCGCTTGACCCGGCCGTGGCAGCGATCCCAGGCCGTGACGCGGCGTCCTTGATCGGCAGGCGCCTCACCGACGGCGTCTCGGCCGGGTCAGTCCTGGCCCCCGCGGGTGTGTCCGACAGCGGGTTTCCTGCGCCGGGACTGTCGGTCGTGCGGGTCACCCTGACCTCCCAGCTGGCGCAGGGTCTCACTCTGGCTCCGGGTGATCAGGTGCGGGTCGTCGTTTCGCCGCCTTCGGTCTCGGCCGATGAGGAGGCGACGTTCACCCCGGGCGAGATCTCCGCCGTGCATGAAGGGGACGCGGGCGCGGTCGTGGAAGTCCTCGTCGCCCACGACCAGGCAGTCGCCTTGTCCGACGCCGTCGTCGGCGGGCGTGCCTCCATCGTCCAAGACCTTGCCCCGTCCACCGGGGAGGACGAGTGAGATGGCAGTCTTCGCGCTCACCGGGGTGAACGGCGGCCCCGGCGTTTCCACCACCTGCCTGGGACTGGCGATGTCATGGCCGCGCCCGGTCCTGCTGCTGGAGGCCGACCCTCGCGGGCTGTCGTCCCTCCTGACCGGCTGGTTCCAGGGATCCCGGCCCTACCGCAGCGGTCTGGTCGAGCTCGCCTTGTCATCCCTGTCACCAGCCGACGCACTGCGTGACGTGGCCCAGACGATCGAGGGCACGCACGTCAGCTATGTCGCCGGACCGCGCTCACACGCCCAGGCACCCGTGCTGCGCGGCGTGTGGAGCCCGCTGGCAGACGCCCTGGCCGAGCTGGAAACCACAGGCACCGACGTGATCGTCGACGCCGGCACGCTCGGCGCCCCCGGGTCGCCCGAACCGATCCTCGCGCGGGCCGACGCCACGCTGGTGACGGTGCGGTCCTCGCTGCCTGCGCTGGCGGGAGCGCGGCCATGGGCCGACGCGGTCACGCGGGAACACCCGTGGCAGTGGCCCGGTCTCCTGGTGATCGGTGACGGACGCCCGTACACGGCTCGCGAAGCCGGTCAGGCGCTCGGACTGCCCGTCATCGCGCAGATCGCCTGGGACCCCGACGGCGCCAACGTGTACTACCAGGGTGCCCGCCCGCCCCGCCGGTTCGAGACAAGCACGTACGTGCGCTCGCTGCGCGCGGCGGTCTCGGCGCTCACCTCCATGGCCGCCCGCGCCCGTGTGGACGCCACGACGGCGGTGTCGGCGTCATGACGTCCCTTCGCGAGAACTCCTCCGCATCGCACGACGCGACGTCGACCGGTATCGCGCCGTCCGACGTGCCGTTCTTCGCCGAGCCCGTCCCGGGCCCGGCCGCGCCCTCTTCGCCTTCTCCGGCCCGCACGCCGTGGGTCGCCTCGAAGCCGGCGGCGGCAAGTAACGCTCCCGGCGGCAGGCGATCGTCGGCGGTCGCAGGCGGGCGGAACTCCTTCCAGAGTGCACTCGCCGCGGCCGACGTCCGCCATCAGGACGGGCTGGTCGACTGGACGCTCGTGGGGCGCCTGCAGCGTCAGGTCTCGGGGCAGCTGTCACAGATGGTTGCCAGCGATCCCGACCTCGATCTGATGGCGCGGCAGGAGATCGCGCGAGGGCTCGTCCTGGAGGCGATCGAAGACCTCACCGTCGAGCGGGCCAACACCTCGCAGCCGCCGCTGTCGGCCGAGGAGCGCGACGCGCTGGCGCATGCCGTCTCCGCGGCGTTGTTCGGGTTCGGACGGTTGCAGCCGCTGATGGACGACCCTCGGGTGGAGAACATCGAGGTCGAGCGCGGCGGACGGGTGTGGGTCCAGTTGCGCAACGGCCGGCGCGTGCTGGGTCCACGGATCGCGGACTCGGACCAGGAGCTCATCGAATCGCTGCAGTTCCTCGCCTCGCAGTCCGATGGCAGCCCGCGGACCTTCTCCCAGGCCCAGCCCGTGCTCCTGCTGCGCCTGGACGACGGGTCGCGCCTGACCGCGTCGTCGTGGCTGACGCCCTTCCCGCAGGTCGCGATCCGGCGGCACCGGCTGGTCGAGGTGACTCTGGACGATCTCGTCGTCGGCGGGCTGCTGCCACCGGTGGCGGCATCGTTCCTGCGTGCGGCGATCTACGACCGCCGCTCGATCATCGTCTCCGGCGCGCCGGGATCGGGGAAGACCACCCTGGTGCGGGCGCTGATCGCGTGCATCCCGGCCACCGAGCGGCTGATCACCCTGGAGACGGAGTTCGAGCTGCATGTCCACGAGTACCGGCCGCTGACGTGGGCGTTCGAGGAACGTACCGGGACCGGAGAGGTGGGGCCGGACGGGCAGCCCGCCGGCCTCTACAGTCTGGCGCAGCTGACCGACGCCGTCGTGCGGCACAACGCCGAGCGGGTCGTGGTCGGCGAGGTCCGCGGTCCGGAGATCATCCCGCTGGTCAAGAACGCCGAGAACGGCTCCGGGATCATCTCCACCACCCACTCGCGCGACGCGGTCACCGCGATCGACAAGCTCGTCACCTGCGGTATGGAGGCCGGCGGGCAGTGGGGTGACGCGCTCATGACCCGCAAGCTTGCCGGGACGATCGATCTGGTCGTCCACGTCGAGCGCGACCCTGCCGACCCGGCTGAGGACCTGAGCTGGGACCCGAACGCCTACTGGAACCTCACCGACACCGACCTCGACGACGACCCCGGGCGGCGGCGCCAGGTCACGGAGATCGTCGCGGTCTCACCCGGGGACGCGCCCGGGACGTTCGCGACCACGCACGTGTTCCGCACGGACGACGACGGCGAGCTCGTCCCCGGGGTGCTGCCCGATGCGTACCGCCGGCTCGCCGGTCTCGGGTTCGACCTGGAGGAGTACACCGCCTCGCAGCCGTCCGTCGCACGCGAGGAGGCCTGACATGTGGGGCTTCCTCTTCTCCGGTGCCGCGGCCGGGCTGGGACTGTTCCTGATCCTGTCCTGGTGGCTGCGCTGGGAACTGTTCACGTCACAGAACACGCCGTGGCTGCGTCGAGGAGTGGCCCGGATCCGCCGCGTCTCCCGGCGCACCTGGAGCCTGGCGGCGATCGGCGTCGTAGCGGGCCTGGTCGTGTGGGCGGTCTGGCGGTGGCCGATTGCTGTCGTCGCCGTTCCGGTCGCCGTCGTGGGACTTCCCGCGCTGCTGTCGAACCGGGGCGAGGCGGACCGGATCGCCCGGCTCGAGGCCCTTGAGGAATGGACACGGAACCTCGCTTCCGTGCTCACTCTCGGGTCCGGGTTGGAACAGGCGCTGGTGACTTCGCTCCGGTCGACACCGCCTGCCATCTCAGGCGCCGTCGGCCGTCTCGTGGCCCGGATCGGGTCGCGCTGGGACACCGTCAGCGCGGTCCGGGCGTTCGCCGACGACCTCGACGACCAGGTCGGTGACCGGGTCTCGATGTACCTGGTCCAGGCCGCCTCGAGCCGCGGCACCGGGCTGTCCACGGTGCTGCACGCGCTGGCGCAGACCGTCGCCGACGAAGTCCGTGCCCGGCGCCAGATCGAGGCCGACCGGGCCGGCCCGCGGGCGACGGCACGCTGGGTCACGATCATCTCCGCCGGAGTGCTCGGCACGCTCGCCGTCCTGGGCGGTGACTACCTGGCTCCCTACCGCTCGCCAGGCGGGCAGATCCTCCTGGTCCTGCTCGTGGGCGGCTATCTGGCGGGGCTCGTCTGGCTGAAGAGAATCGCCGCGGGCACCCCGCCGACCCGCAGCCTCGGCGAGCGGGTCCGCCGCGACGCCGCCCAGGCAGGCGCCGCACTCCTCATCGACGACGACGCCGTCGCCGCGACACGGAGGAGCGCACCATGATCGGGCTCGTCGGCTTTATGATCTGCGGCGCGATCCTCATGCTCGGACTGACCCTCGGGGCCGTCTACCTCTTCGCCCCGACTCGTGTCGACGCGGCAGCGACCCTCAACACCCTGGTGCCGCCGCGCACGGTCCACCGAGCTCCCGAGGCGCCCAGGCCGCCGTCGGATGCGACCGAACGCCTGGGCACCTGGGCGCAACGGGTCCTGCCCGATGTGACATGGACCCGGGTGCCGTACCGCGAACTGGCCCTCCTGCGAATCCCCGTCACGAGGTTCTACGGACGCAAGATCACCGCCGCCGTCGGCGGACTGGTCATCGTCCTGCTCGCATCACTGATCTTCACCACCCTCGGCGTCAGCGTGCCCGTCCCGATCACGATGCTGGCGGGCGCAGGGCTGGCCGGCATGCTGTTCTTCGGACCGCACTACGACGTCGCCCGCGCAGCGAAGACAGCACGGGCGGAATTCCGGCGCGAGCTGGCTTCCTACGTGGACGCCGTTGCCGTCGAACGCGCCTCGGGCTCCGGTGTCCGGCAGGCGATGGAACGCGCCGCCGCCCTGGGCGACCACTGGGTGTGGCGGCGGCTGGCCGAAGAACTCGCCAGGTCCCGCTGGTCCGGTGTGCCGCCGTGGGACGCGCTGGAGGATCTCTCCGACGAACTCACCCTCCCGCAGCTGCGCGAGATCACCGACGTGCTGCGCCTGGCCGGTGAAGAAGGAGCCGCCGCCTGGGACACGCTGCGCGCCCGCACCGTCGCCATGCGCCAGGCGATGCTCACCGAGGACCAGGCTGTGGCCAACGCCGACGTGCAACGCATGGCCATCCCCGCCGCGCTGCTCGGCTGCATGTTCCTCGCCCTGCTCATCGCGCCCCTGCTGCTGCGGATCTTCACGCGCACCTAAGACCAGAACACGCCCACCACACGCCCCCTCTTGAGCGAGGACTCAGACAAGGAGAACCCCGAAAGTCACCCCCCAGACCCGCCGTCACGACGTCGGGAACCCCGGAAGGAACCCCTATGCACCACCTGTGGGCCACCCTCGCGGTGGCGATCAGCGCCCTGCCCGCCCGCCTGCGCCGGCACTACCACGACCGCACCCGCCACCAGGATCCCGATGCGGGAATCGAGACCGTCGAGATCGTCGTCATCACCGTCTTCGTCCTGGGCCTGGCCGCGGTCGTCGTCCTGGCCATCACGACATTCGTCAACGGCGAACTCGACAGAATCGTCTCCCCGAACGGCTGACCCATGCTCATCCCGCGGCACGACGCGCCTCCTGGCCGACGTCGCCCAACACGTCTCGCTGGCCGAAGACCAGGCCGCACCACCGGCGACGAGGAGGGTTCGGCGACGGTCGAGCTCGTCATCCTCATGCCCGTCGTGTTCGGGCTGATCTTCCTCGGCGTGCAGGCCGGTCTGGTCTTCCACGCCCGGCAGGTCGCCCTCGCCGCAGCCAACCAAGGCGTCGTCGCGGCATCGGTCGAGGAAGGGACCGCCGAGGCCGGGCACGCGGCAGCCGACGACTTCCTCGGGCAGGTCGGCGGCGCCGTCCTGCGCTCGTGGAACGTCACCGCGACCCGTGACGCCGACCGCAGCGCGGTCACCGTCCAGGCCCGCCCCTACGCAATCCTCGCGGACCTGGTGCCCGAGGTGTCCGCGACCGCGCAGATGCCGACCGAAACCGTGCGAGGCGCGCCATGACACCCCGCCGGCCCGCGGTTGACGACGAGGGATCCGCCTCGGTCGAGGTCGTCGTCCTGGCGCCGGCCTTCGCGCTGCTCCTGGGACTCGTGCTGCTCGCCGGACGGGTCATCCTGGCGACCCAGGCGGTCGAAACCGCCGCCTGGGATGCTGCCCGCACCGCCTCTCTCACAGAAAGTGAGGGCGTGGCCAGTCGGGCGGAGGAGGTCGCGATGGCCAGCCTGCGCAATCAGGACCTCGACTGCGCAGGCTCCGACGTCGCCGTGGACACCTCCCACCTCGCCGGTGAGCCGGGCACGCCGTCGTCGATCACGGTCACCGTCTCCTGCACCGTCCCGCTGTGGGATCTGCCGTTCGACCGGTGGACGCACCGTGTCGAGGCACGTGCCACGGCGCCGACCGACCAGTGGAAATCCGAGCCATGAACCACCCCGGAACCCGACCACCCCAACGGCGCGTCCTCGCACGCTTCCCGAAAACCGCGCCATCGACCACGCGAACCGTCGACCAGCATAGACACGACGAGAAGGGCTCGGTCACACCATGGTTCGTCGTCACCGCCATCGGATTGATCGCGATCGTCGGGCTGGTGCTCGACGGCGGCGACGTCCTGCACACGCAACAGCGCGCCTACGGCATCGCCGCGCAGGCGGCCCGGACCGGCGGACAACAACTCGACGTCGCCGCTGTCGTCTCCGGCGGCGAGTTCGCCGTCGAGCCGAACACCGCCATCGCCGCCGCCCACGAATACCTCGACGCCGCCGGCGTCAAGGGAACCGTGACGATCGCCGCCGACCAGATCCACGTCACCGTCCGCGAGGACTGCACCCCGCAGATCCTGGGGGCCTTCGGGCTCGGACCCTTTCCCATCGAGGTCACCGCATCGGCGCGGCTCGTGCGGGTGATCGGCGGCACGGAGGGTTGAAGCACGCCACCGACCCCACACCAGCCTGCCGAAGAAGGAGAGCAACACGATGACGACTCGGCATCATCCGACCCGGGCTCGCTGCAACCCCGCAGAACACCGCACGGTCCCCGGACAGGTCACGGCCGGGGACCGCCTGCGGGGACTTGCCGCGCTCCTGCTGCTGGCGGTCCTTCTGCTCGCGCTGCCCGCAGGGCTCGTCATCGTGCTACCGGGCGTCCTGCCCGACTGGATGCGGGACCCGGCGGGGCTGCGGTTCGTTATCCTGGGGGGCGACTGGGGACGTCTCCTCCTGCTGCTGTTCTGGCTGGCCGGCTGGGCGGTGTGGCTGTCGGTCATGGTCATGGCCGTCCGCGAAGCGATCGACCTCATCCGCCGAGCACGAGTCCCGCACTTCGCCCCGCCCCCATCCGGCCTGTTCTCACGGCTCGTCGCGACCGTGTCCCTGCTGTTCGCCGCGGTCCCCGCCCATGCCGCCACAGCACCATCCGCCGCCGGAGCCACCGTCGTCGCCATGCTCGAACCCGGCCCCGGACCCGGCGAGGACGGCGGGCAGGAGAGCTCCGATGAAACACCGGCGACCGCTCCCACTGACGCCACCGCGACGTCAGACATAGCGGCCGCCGTGCCCGTTGCCGACGCGACCGCGTACGCGAGCTGGGAAACCTACACCGTGCGGCGCAACGACACGCTCTGGAAACTCGCCGAGATCCGCCTCGGCAACGGCAAGCGGTACACCGAGATCTTCGAAGCGAACCGCGAGGCACTTGGCGAGCCCGGCTACCTTCGCGTGGGAACGACGCTGCGGGTGCCGCCCCTGCCCAGCACGAGCCACCCTCCGGAGAGATCGGTGACGCCGCTGGCCGACGACGCCCCGTCCTCGTACACGGTCGAGCCGGACGACACCCTCCGGAAGATCGCCGCCGACCACTACGGCGATGCCGGACGCTACACCGACATCGCCACAGCCTCAGCCGACACCCTCCAGCCCGGCGGCGAACGCCTCACCGACTCCGACCACATCGAACCCGGCTGGACCCTCACCCTGCCGCCCGCGGCCCGGGACGGTTCCGGGCAGGTCTCCGAGCCAGGCCCGAGACCCGCTACGAGCGAGGAAGCCCCGAAAGACCCGGACACAGAAGAACCGTCGACCAGCCAGAACGCGCCGGATGCAGATCAAGACCTTCCACCTGATGCGGTTCCTGATCCGGCCGAAGAACCGCATTCGGATGCCCGCCCCGGCAGGCTCCCCGACGGCGGCGCACCAGCGCCAGAAACGGCGCCGCAGCGGACGCCGTCGGCCACGAACCGCACGGCCGAACCGATCGACGCGACGGCCACGCGCTCCCCATGGCTCCTGGCCGGAATCGCATCCGGCGGCGGGCTGCTCGCCGCCGGGCTGGCCGCGATCGTCGCGCGTGGGCGCCGGCGACAGGCGGCCTTCCGCAACCCCGGCCGCATGATCCCGCCCGTCCCGGACGAGCTCGTACCCGTCGCCGCAACCGCTCGGGTGATCGGCGCCCCGCGGATCCCCGACCTGCACCGTCTGGACCTGCTGCTGCGCGAATCCTTCGGACCGTACCTGCGCCAGTTCACCTCACGCCGCCCCGAACTCATCGCCGTCGAACTCGACGACGACACCGCCGTCCTGCACCTGGCAGAACCCGCCGACCTCGAATCGCCCTGGGCAGGCGAAGGCACCCGATGGAGCGCCCCGCTGTCGGCCGCGCCGGAGGCGAGCACGGAACTGGTGCCCTTCCCGATGCTCGTCACCGTCGGCACCGACACGCACGGGCACCCCTGGCTCCTCGACCTCGAACACCTCCGCACCGCCACGATCACCGGCGAACCCAGCGACGTAGCGAGGTTCGTGCGACACGTCGTCGTCGAACTCGCGATGAACCCCTGGACCATCAACCTCACCACCGACGTCATCGGCCCGCTCGCCCCGGGAGCCAGCCGCCTGTCGGAATACCGCGTCGAGGAACACGACGACGCCGCGGGCCTGGCCCGGTTCGCCGACGACATCCGCGACACCTACGACATCGACCTCAACAGTGAAGACATCGAGTGGTACCACGCGGTCATCGTGCACGCCGACCAGGCCGACGACGGCGCGGAGCTCGCCGAGGTGATCACCGCAGACCCCGGACGCAACGGCCTGGCCGTTCTCGTCGCCGGCGACCACTACCGTGCCCCCACCACGTCGCAGCTGGAGATCCGCGACGGCCAGCTCACCATCCCCAGCCTCGACGTCGCGGTCGACGCCGTCCACCTCGAGCAGGAAGAACTCGACGCCGCCGTCCAACTGTGCCGGCTCATGGACCACGCCACCGACACCGCCATACCCATCAACCCCGACGCCCGAGGCTGGCGAGCCTTCGTCGACGAAGCCGGCACCCCACGACCCCACCTGACCACACCCCGACCAACCGACCCCGACATACCAGCGGGCACCAACTCCGTACTACCCGATTCGGACAGCGAGTACCTGGACAAGACCGCCAACACCCGCGACGACCTCGCCCGCCTCGCCCCTGTCGTTCCTGTGACCGCCACCGTGGAGAGCAGCGGATCTCCCGACGGCGACCACACGCCGGGCGACGCGCACGAGGATGTCGACCCGACGCTCGACCAGGACCTCGCCGACTGGGCCGACACCACCTGCACCCGCCCGCGCGTCCGGGTCCTCGGCCCGATTAACATGCGCGCAGCGGGACCGACGACGAAAGTGGCGGACAAGATGCCCAGCGTCTACGCGATCCTGGGATTCGTCGCTCTCCACCCCGACGGCGTCATCGCGTCCCAGATCGCCGCGATGGCCGGCATCGAGACCACCAACGTCCGCAGCCGACTCGCCGACGTCCGCGACTGGCTCGGCAACCGCCCTGACGGCACACCCTGGCTCCCACTCGGCCGCAGCGGCCGGCCGTCCGCGAAGAACCCGCCCCACAGATTCCGCGTCGACGGATGCCTCATCGACGCCGACCTGTTCCTCCGCCTCAAGGCACGCGCCTACCGCCGCGGCGACGACGGACTCGCTGACTTCGTCAGCGCGCTCCGCCTCGTCCGCGGAAGACCCTTCACCCTGCCCAGGCCCGATGTCCGCTGGGTATGGGCGACCGAGGGCGAGCACCGCGACGCGATCCTCACGGCCGCGATCTCCGACGTCGCCCAGATCGTCATAGCCGGTGCCGTCCTGGCCGATGACGTGGACCTCGCTCACGAGGCATACCGGATCGGCTCCAGCGTCGACCCTGACGGCGAAGTCCTGAAGCTCAGCCGTGCAATGCTCGAGCTCGCCGACGGCCACCCCGAACGAGCGCGAGACCTTGCCACCGAGATCCTTGCCGAGCGCGGCGATGAGTCGCCGCCGGACGAGAAGGACCGGACATCGCAAATCGCCAGGCGAATGTACGAATGATCAACTCCCGACCAGCATCATCCGACTCGGAAATCGCATTGCGCCTGGTCACGAACGAACCCGTGGATCACACGCCCGAAGGGGGGCCATCGGGTGGGGACCAGCGGAGCGCGATGAGGCCGGTCGACAGCCCCACGACAACGATCTCGCCCCGGACATCGATCGCGTGGATCGGGTCAAGGACGTTGAGCGTGGCTAGTGAAGAACCGCTGGTCAAGTCCCACACCCGTACCGTGTGATCGTAGGAGCCCGTGATGGCGTGGGTCCCGTCGGGCGTGACCGCCACCGCCTCCACGGCGCCGGTGTGGCCGGTCAGGACGGCGAGTTCGGTACCGGTGGCCAGATCCCACACCCGCACCGTGCGATCCCAGGAACCGGTGATAGCCCCAGTCCCGTCGGGCGTGACCGCCACCGCCTGCACGCGGTCGGTATGGCCGGTCAGGACGGCACGTTCGGTACCAGTGGCCAAGTCCCAGACCCGCACCGTGCCATCATCTGAGCCGGTGATAGCGCAGGTGCCGTCGGGTGTGACCGCTACCGCATGCACCGAGCCGGTGTGGCCGGTCAGGACGTCGTGTTCATTGCCGGTGGTCAGGTCCCACACGCGTACAGTCTGGTCTCGGGAGCCGGTTATGGCGCGGGCGCCGTCGGGCGTGACCGCCACCGCGAGCACGCTCTGGGTGTGGCCGGTCAGGACCGCGGCCTCAAGACCGGTGGCCAGGTCCCACACCCGCACCGTGCGATCACCCGAGCCGGTGACCGCCCGGGTGCCGTCAAGCGCGACGGCCATCGCCTCCACGCTGTCGGTGTGGCCGGTCAGGACGGCGGCCTCAAGACCGGTGGCCAGGTCCCACACCCGCACCGTGCGATCACCCGAGCCGGTGACGACCCGGGCGCCGTCGAGCGTGACCGCCACCGCGAGCACCCAGCTGGTGTGGCCGGTCATGACGGCGTGTTCGGTACCGGTGGCCAGGCCCCACACCCGCACCATGTCATCGCCCGAGCCGGTGACGACCCGGGCGCCGTCGAGCGTGACCGCCACCGCGAGCACCCAGCTGGTGTGGCCGGTCATGACGGCGTGTTCGGTACCGGTGGTCAGGTCCCACACCCGCACCGTGCGATCGCTTGAGCCGGTGACGGCCCGAGTCCCATCGGACGTGACCGCCACCGCCCCGACGTCGTCCGTGTGGCCGGTCATGACGGCGTGTTCGGTACCGGTGGTCAGGTCCCACACCCGCACCGTGCGATCGCTTGAGCCGGTGACGGCCCGAGTCCCGTCGGACGTGACCGCCACCGCCCCGACGTCGTCCGTGTGGCCGGTCAGGACCGCGAGCTCAGTGCCAGTAGCTAGGTCCCACACCCGCACCGTGCGATCGTGGGAGCCGGTGACGACCCGGGTGCCGTCGGGCGTGACCGCCACCGCGTGCACCCAGCTGGTGTGGCCGGTCAGGACCGCGAGCTCAGTGCCAGTAGCTAGGTCCCACACCCGCACCGTGCGATCGTGGGAGCCGGTGACAGCCCGGGTGCCGTCGGGCGTGACCGCCACCGCGTGCACCCAGCTGGTGTGGCCGGTCAGGACCGCGAGCTCAGTGCCAGTGGCCAGGTCCCACACCCGCACCGTACTGTCGGTGGAGCCGGTGACGGCCCGGGTGCCGTCGGGCGTGACCGCCACCGCCCACACTAGGCTGGTGTGGCCGGTCAGGACCGCGAGCTCGGTACCGGTGGTCAGGTCCCACATGCGCACTGTGTCATCGGCCGACCCCGTGACCGCCCGGGTGCCGTCGGGCGTGACCGCCACTGCGGCCACGGGGCCCGTGTGGCCGGTCAGGACGGCTTGTAGGCCACTCGATTCTGTGAGATGGCCCCACAAGGCGTGAAGTGGGAAGTTCAAGGACTTAAGGTGTTGCCGGATGCGTTCGCGCACGTGCGGTGTCGAGTTGAGCGCGCTGACTGAGAACATCCCGGCTCGGTCGCGCGGTTCTTGCCCGGCGGCTCCAGGCGCCGTACCGATCAGGTGCCGGTAGGCGTTGGCTATGGGAGTGTTGATCCGGGCCAAGGCAGCATGCAGGCGGGGGAGGTCGGCGTGCAGGAGGTAGTCGATTCCGTCGAGTAGTTCCTCGACCTCGGTTACCTGACCTGCCGCGATCAGGTGCGCGCCCAGAGAACGCGCGAGATAGGCAGGAGCGTTGGCCCAGCCGGTGGCCGGCAGCGCCGCGCGTAGCGCGGCGGCGATTGCCTGCTGGTCAGGGCCGGTCAGGCCGTGCTCAGCCCGCTGGTCAAGGATCGTGTCGTTCAGCGCCTGGTGGAACAGCCGGAAGACCGCGGGGTTCCCGGCGTCTGCCGAAGTCTCGCCGTCGGAGCCATCAGAATCGCTGCTGGAGGTGATCAGCAGGTTCGCCGCCGCGGTGCGTGTGAAGGCGGTCAGCGCGGTCTCGTCGACGCTCTTGCCAGTCAGCGCTCGAATCAGTTCCTGCCACAGTTCGATCGGCAGCCCGGGCGCCTGGGCGTAGGCCAGCGGCACCAGGATGTCCCGGGCCGGCACGCCGTCAACGTCGGCGAGCCTGCCGACGAACTCATCGAGCACCTCGGCCAGACTCGTCCCACCCGTCAGGGCACCAGGCAGCACCGGGACCGTGTCATGCAGGCCGTGGTGCGTCGCCATCAACCCTGCCACCAGGAAGCTGCGCCCAGCCCGGTCCGCGATTGTCTCGGCCAGCCGCCGCGCGACGTGCTCGCGCTGGTAGGGCCCGTCCTCGCGGACCTGCAGGCAAGCGATCGCATTAGCGGTCACGTCTCGCCGGTCGAAGTACCGGTCCAGGTCCAGATCAATCTCGGTCCGCCTGCTGGACAACGCCGCAGGCAAACTTCCCCGGTCATCCTTGCGCCGCGTCCCCACGATCAGCTTGATACCTAACTGTGGATCGGCGTCCAGCATCGGCCGCAGCACTTGGCGAATCACCTCCCGTGGATCGTCCGCCTCATCGAGTGCATCGACCACGACGACGAACCGACGCCGCTTTCCCGACAGCCGTTGGTTCAGGATCTCTGGGAGCTGCGCGGCGGTCGTGCGGCCCGGCTCGCCGAGCTCGGCGCCGATCTCGGCGGCGACGTCGTCCGCCGTCGCACCCTTGGCATGAACCTCTGATGCGATGGAATGAAGCGGCGCCCGGACGCCTCTGTCGGATCGTGGAAGTTTCCGGCGCCATGCGGGATGCGAGGTCGTGATCACCCGTCCCAGGATCGCTGACTTCCCCGATCCCGGGTCACCGGTCACGACCAACAGCCGGGAGGCATCGCCGGAGGTGAGCCAGCCGTTGATCTCCTTCAGCGCGACCCGGCGGCCCTGGAACCAGTGACCCGACTGGGCGGCGTTCATTCGGCCGCGACTGCGCGGATCGAAGAACTCCTTGACGCCTCGCGTCGTATCCACGGAAGAGGACGCTGCACCCCACCGCGCATCGATCCACAACCCGACGACACGATCGACGACGTATCCGACGACCACACCCACCAGAAGAGCCACCAGGCGCAGCCACCCTGGCGCGGTATCAGGCAGCAGGACGTCCTTGAGCACATCGAGCAGGGCCGCCGCAGCCACGCCCGCGACCACGCCAAGTACCGCTCCGACCCGCCGTGACCTGCGGCTACGCCGACGAAACCATCGCGCCATGACGTCAACCTACCGAAAACAGTCAATTCTGGCGGGCGACGCGCCGTGACGCGTACCCTGCGGAGCGCGGCGGCGTGTACCCCTCCGAGCCACTGGCTCCTCCTGCGCTGATGACGCGCGCCGCCGGCCGACCAACGAAGCGCGCCAGACCCCGACGTCGGGGTGGGTGTTCACGGTCCGCACGCCGTCGGGCGGGCTGTACGCCTACTACCCGAACACCGCTGAGCAGGCGAGCTGGGTTTGTCTGCTTGCGAGGGTGGGGTTCCGGTCGGACGGCGGGTGCATCGTCGTGCCGCCGTTGGCCCTGCCGGAGAAGTCCTGAAGCTCAGCGCCGTGATGCTCGAACTCGTCGACGGCCATCCCGGACGAGCGCGAGACCTCGCCGCTGAAATCCTTGCCGAGCGAGGAGACGAATCACCGCCGGGAGGAACGGACCGCACATCGACGATCGCCCGGCGCCTACGTGAATGATCCCTGACGCCGGCCAAGCGCCCGCCGGCGTGGACCGTCCACGACGATCTCGGACTCACCAGCGTGTGCCACGATCGACGTCGGAATCGTCACCGGCTCGATGGCCTCCGTATCGCTGGGAGTGACGGGTTGGGCGCCGGGAACCAGGAGCGGCAGCTCGAACCAGCGCTCGTCATGACCGCGTCGTTGGATCGTGAAGTGGCGCCAGAGTCCGCGTCCTTCCGGGCCGGTCGTCTCGAACGTGAGCCCGGTGTTCAAGACGGCGCGCTCGACGTATTGCATGCGCAGACCGCGACCGGCGGGCAGCCCGCACAGCCGTCGCGGGGCCGGTCGTTCTCCGATCCGGCCCCACAGTTCGCAGGCCGCGAGCTCGACGGCCGAACCACGGCGCCGCACCCGGATGGCCGGTGCGGTCTCGACCAGCGCGAGGCCAGAGATCGCGACCTGGATCTGTTCGCGCAGGTCACCGATCTCCTGGGCGGTGCGGCGGGTCATGACCACGGGTACCTCACCTCCAGCACCCGGGCCAGCGCGCCGCCGTTGGCGTCGTCGTCGATCTGCCAGCGGCCCGTCGCATGTCCGCTGATCGGAAACGCGAACCCGGCCTCCACGACCGCGAGTTCGAGATCCAGCTGCGACACCCCGTCGACGTCGACGACCTCACGCACACTCCAGGCGTCTCGCGGGCCGCGCGCCCAGATCCGGTATGAGTCGACGAAGGCGTCCGGTTCTGCGACGGCGGCGTGGATCGCGACCCTGCCGCCCGGCACGAGCCACCTCTCCAGCGCGGTGGATAGCTTCTCGGCCAGTTCCGTGATCCGGGAAGCCTCATCGGAGCCCTTGGGTCCGGAGATCTGGGGCGCGTTCATCGTGCACCTGCCGTTGTCCGCGTCGGCAGCACCGGTGTGACGGTCTCGCTGGGAACGAGGGAGTCGAGGAACATCACGATGCCCTCCTGCTCGGCCGACCCGGTGAAGCAGTTCGCGACGTCGAGAACCTCCTGCGGGGCGCCCGTCATGGCGCATCCCCACCCCACGCTCCGGAGCAGTCCGCAGTCGTTCAAACCGTCACCGGCCGCTGCGGCGTCGACCAGGTTGATCCGCCACTCGTTGCACAGCCAGGCGGCCTCGGCGAACTTGGAGACACCGGGCGCGGTGATGTCGACATGGTTCGGGCCGTCGGCGTACGCGGTGAACCCGGCGCCCTCGATCCGCGGGACGAGGCCCGCGATACCCGGGGCGCGCACGGCCGCGCGGGTCACGTCGTATTCCCAGAGTTTCTTCTCTGGCACGGTCCGGACCCGGCCGGACAGGTGCTTGTTGTCGAGTGGGGAGTTCACTCGCCAGCCCTTGCCGAGGTCCTCGACCGCCATGATGACCTCGGGGTAGGTCGCCATCGCGACCATGAACGCGCCCAGCGGGTTGAACGGGCTGCGCCGCACGACGTGGACCGGGCGGAGCCTGCGGCCGGTGAGCTGGGCGGTGATCGCTCCGTTGTCTGCGATCACCCATCCGCCCTCGCGGGTGAGTTCGAGCTGCTCGGCGATCGGCACCACGTTGTGCAGCGGGCGACCCGTGGCCAGCACGACCTTGATCCCGCGCTCCCGGACCGCCCACACGGCGGCGCGGGTTCGCTCGGGGACGACGGCGGAACCCTTGCGAATGAGAGTGCCGTCGACGTCGAGGAAGACGATTCGGGTGGGGCGCTTGCTGGCGTAGCCCTGGGAGAAAGTCACCATGATCTTGCTCCTGTCGATGAGGTGGTCCGTCGGCCGTTCGGTCCGGCCTTGATTTCCACGGTCCACCCATACGAAGGAACTGACTGACACACTTGTGTGTCAGTGATCGTCTGCTCGGGACCTCGGGCTCGCCGGCACGATCGATGCGGGTAGCCCGCGCAGTCGGCTTGTCGCCGTTATGAACGAGGGCGGAGACGCTCGACTGTGATCTGGATCGTCGAGTGACGGTTGTCCTGGTGTGCCTGGGCGCGGGCTGCCCTGATCGGGCCATCGATGGTGATTCCGACGGCGCCGGGTTCGATTGCGACGCTGGTGACGTCGAACTGGCGGGCATAGCGCCCATAGACTGACAGTTCCTGCGCGAGCCCGGTGCCTCGGCCGCCACCCTCGCTGGTGTTCCAGTGCGTGTCGTTGATGTAACCGCCCGGTCCTCCCGAGCCGGCAACGGAGACGACGACGAGTGCGTCGCTTCCGACGTCGAGGCACGCCTGCCGGACCTCGTGGTACAGATCGATGATGCTGCCGTCGCGCCCCTGCGTCGCAAAAACGTCAAGGCCGAAGATATTGCGCTCGGGCGTTAGCGAGATCGTGGCTTCGTCGATGCCGTCGACGTGGGAAAGCTCTCCCATGAGACGCAGTCCCGCAGAGCGGGCGTCGTCGTCCTCGATGAGTTCCATCTCCATTCCGTCGATCCGGATCACTCCTCGCGCGTCGTTGAAGCCGTCGAAGTACGACTCAACGTCCGCGGCAAGTCCTGCGTACTCGCGGGCGGGGTCGGTCGAGGGCGCGAGTTCGATCGTGACGTCACTCTGTGAGTCGTGGTCGACGCCCACCACGGCCGGATCGTCACCGAAGTGCTCTTGCGCCTTCGCGGCCTCGTCGGCCACCCACTGCCCGCTGAAGGCTCGGGAGAGCTCATGGGCGAACCACGTTCCCAACAGGATCAGGACCACGAGAACGACGGCGACCCAGATCAGGCAGTTTCGTACGATCCGCCAGGTAGTAGTGGGGGCGGACGGCGTCGGCGGCATCATGCTCTCCTCGTGGTCGTGGGCGGGTTTTCAGTCGATGGGCTCGTGTTTGTACGTGACCCACGTCGACAGCGCGGAACCGTCCCGGGGGGCGCTGTTGACGACGAGGAGCAGGACCCCGGCAGCGCCGCCGATCGCGCGGTTGCGGTCAGCGTGGCGGCGGTGAGGACGAACAGGGTGATTATGGTGCCGGTGCGGGAGGTCGAGTTGGTCGCGGGCAGGAGGAGTCCGGTCGCTCGAGCCAGAAGCGCCAGCAGCATGACGACGGCGGGTGCGGTGATCCAGGCGACGAGGTCGGTGAAGACGCGTGCGAGTCCCGCCTGGAGGCCGAGCAGCGCGATCGCGCCTCCGGTGAGGGCGAGGAACGCGCGCATGCCCGACGACGTTCTCAGCGGTGGGGTGGGTCCGAATCGCACGACGACGTCGACCGCGTCGAAAAGCCTCGGAGGCAGGTCGGCGTCGTCGGGGAACCTGCTGCGGTCGCACACCGCGACGGCGTCGAAGCGGTCGTTCTCGGCGTCGGCGACCATGCGTGCGAATGCGTCGTAGCGCGATTTCGATTCCGCGGCCCGGCGGGCAGGATGGTCGGTGTAGACGGCCTCGACGGCGTACCCGTCGAGCTCCGCGAAGTCACGACAGATGACTTCTTGTAACCGCGGGGGCGTGTCCCGCCAGCGGCTGTGGACGGCGACGTAGATCGCGAGCCGGGGAGCGCGGCGGACGCTCTTGCCGGCGTTGGTCATGGCTTTCCCCCAGCGGGCACTGGGCGGCTGGGAACGTCGGTGGAGGAACGCATCATAAGGATGCCTGGCTCGGTTTCGACCGAGGGCGCGAGTTGCCAACCGTGGCGGCCGGCGACATTCAGAATGGCCAGTGTGCGGCGTTGCTTCGTCGGATGCTTGGTGACCCGTCCGATGGCGGCGGCGGTCGTGTCGTCGAATCCGACGACCTCGTACTCCCAGACGTGGCTCGTGGGCTGGTCCCAGTCGTCCACCGGTCCAGGAGCGGCGATTTTGATCGGGCGTACGGTGGCGTACTCGAACCTCACGGACATTCACGCGCTCCGATTCGTCTGCACCGGGGTGCGGCGGTGTCGCCTGCGCAGCCATGACCGGGGCGAGTTGGCCAGCATCGTCGAGACGATCGCAGCCCCGAGCATGAGGGCGACGTAGCCAAGGTTGATCAGGATCGGGAGGGCGACGTAGAGCCATCCGATCTCGATCACGCCCCCGAGTTTGAGCGTCAGCAGGACCACGCTCGCGCCCCACAGGAGGCTGCCGAACATCTGGTCGGCGAGGGAGGGCCGGGTATTGGGTGTCGTCATTGTCGTGGACTCCTTCATCGGACGAGCCGGAGCGGACAAGGCTCCGGACGGCGTCGTCCGGCCAATTGGGTTCTGGTTCGTCTCGGTGGCGGTACTACGAGTGCCGGGGTCGTTCGAAGGCAACCCAGGTAGATGCTGCGGAGGCGCCAGCCATCGCACTGGTCATGGCCAGGTTCAGGACTGCGGTGGCGCCGAACAAACCAGCGAGCATCGGTGGAAGCAGACCGCTCACCCGAGCCGCTCCGAACGCCGTCAAGATCAAGATCGCGGCAGTCAAGGTCACCAACGCGATGATGATGCCGGTACGAGTTGCAGACGTCGGCAGCCGCATGGTCTCGATGGCTCCGCGGGACAGCAGCGTCAGCAGCCCGACCGCTGCGAGCCCGACGTCCCAGCCGACGGGGCCGTTGAAGAGTTCCGTCAGACCGACCTGCAGATAGAGCAGCGTGATCGCGGCGCTGGCGATCATGACGACCAGCCGCTGGGCGGGCGAGGTCATCGGTGGAGGTGCGGGTCCGCATCTGACGATGACATCGACCGCGTCGAAAAGCCTGTGGCTCACGTCAGAGTTGTCGGGAATCCGGCTGGAGTCCGCAATCACGACGCCGTCGAAGCGGCCGTCCTCGGCGTCGGTGACCAGCCTCGCGAAGTCGTTGTGGCGCTGTTCGCCGTCGGGGCGATCGGTGTAGACGCCCACGACTTCGAATCCTTCGGTCCGCGCGAAGTGGCGGCAGACAGCCTCTTGCCGGTGCAAGGGAGTGTCGGGCCAGAAGTCATGTGCGGCAATGTAGATCGCGAACCGCGCGCGTTCTGGAGTTCTGGTCATGACGACCGTCGCGCTCGGGACGTCGGACGCGCGCCGACGACTGCGCCTCGAAGCGGGTGTGAATGGACCATGGTGTTCTTCGCTCTCATCAGCTGGTTCAACGGCCTGGTGCGTCGTCCCAGAGCAGGACGTGCAGGCGGGTGGTGACATGGAAGCCGCGTGCGATCGCGTCGTCGGCCCAGGCTCGGGGGCCGTCGACGACGTCGGCTGGTGTCGTCCCCTCGGGCATGCACCAGATCGACGTCAGGCCGTGCTCGTCGGCGAGCCGGGCGACATCATCAAGATCGTCCGGTTTCGTGATGACGAACTTGAACACGGCCCGGCCGGTCTGCTGGAGCGTGCGAAGGGCTGCAGGTTTGATTCGCTTCGACTCCGGGTCCGACGCACCGAAGACGCCGACCTTCGGCGAGACGTTGAACCAAGCGTGCGCCGCGAGCTCCGGCAGAGGCACGACGGTGCCGTTCGTCTCGATCTCGACACGTCGTCCGGCGTCGGACAACGCCTGGACGAGCGGGACGAGACGCCGCTGCTGGATGAAGGGCTCGCCGCCCGTGATGACTACCAGGTCGACCGGCTGCGCCAGCGCCCAGGAGACCAAGTCCGGTACGGGCATCGACGTGGTGCGGGCGTGGAGGTCGAATCGACTCGCGTCCCAGGTTTCCGGTGTGTCGCACCGCTTGCAGGTCAGGTTGCAGCGCATCAGCCTGACGAACACCGCCCGGCGCCCGAGAGATGGGCCTTCGCCCTGCACTGTCGGGCCGAAGACCTCGGCGACCTGGAGCTGGTCCGGGGTTGTGCCCGCGCCGGTGACGGTGCCGGCCGTCATCGCTTGCCCTCGGCCGTGGTGTCTGCGGGCGTTGGGACGGGCGTCGCGACCAGCGCCGCCGTGAGCGCATCGAGCAGCTCCGCCCTCGGGGCCGGATTACCGACTGGTGGGCGTCGGAGCGCGTCGATCTCCAGCTGTACGGCACGTATGCCATGGGTCTGGGCGAGCATGGTGATCCTGCGGGCGTTCCGCGCGGTGCGAGCGACGTCGACCAGTACCCGCAGGGTCTGATTGGCAGTGACTGAGCCGATGAACTCGTCGGGAACGTATCCGGTGGCCGTTCCGATCTCGATGTCGGGGCTGTCGGGCAGGTGTGCGGATCCGTGCAGGTCCACGAGGGTCCGCACACCGGGCAGGTCCAGGAGAACGGTCTTGGCCGGGTGGGTGAAGTCGTGGTTTCCGTCGCCGTCGGCCCCAAGGGTGACCAGCGCTGTGCAGCCGGTGATCTCGCTCAGCAGGATCGCGAGGCTGCCCGTGCCGCGGTCGGCCCACTTCTCCTTCCCGTCGCGCACGTGATTCGTACCGTGAACAGCGGTGACGACGACATCGGGCCGCCGGGAGCCGTGAATCACGAACACGCCTTCGACGGCCTTGCGGATCCTCGGGACCGCGGTGGTCAGCAGTTGCGATTCGCCGGAGTAGTACTCGGCGGCGAACGCCGTCTCGATCGCGTCCCAGCGCGCGATCAGACGCGCGCGAGAGGCCGCCGTCGGTGCTCCAGGGGCGTCGGTCGGCTGAATCTCCTCGGATTGTGGCGTCATCCTCACTCCTTCGTCTGGTGGTTCAACGAGATACCTGGCCAAGGGGGCCTCTGACCTTCTGACGCTGACGGCTGCGACACGTCGCGTGGCCGGCCTACTTCTTCGTGAGATCCGAGATCGGGATCGCGACCTTGCGCGGCCGGAAGCCAGGAACGACGATCACGGCCTCCCGTCCCGTCCAACCTCGACGGACGCTCTCGACAACCCCCTCAGTGCCACGTTCGATGTTCGACGGCCCGGTGACCTCCACCGCGTCGTCCTTCGAGATCTCGCCGCGCATCGTCGTATTCCTCGCTTCGTAGCTGGGCGCCGCACGTGGGCAGCGCAAGTCGGAGATGTGCCTCGTCAGCGCAGGCACACGGGCAACCCGGCGTGCCCGCTGGGAATGAAGCCGCGATCGGCAGGAATGGTCGCCGGGGCAACGGCGAAGGTGAGATCTGGGATGCGATCGAACAGTGCGGCAAGGCGACGTCCGCCACGTGCTTCTCGGGAAGCGCTCCCAGTGCGTCGTCGAGGGCATGGCGCAGTCCGGTTCAGCCGCCAGCTGCGAGGATCACGTGACCAGAGCGCTCCGCCCGGCACCTGGCCCAGCTCCACCAACCTGGTGCCGCTCATAGTGCGAATCCCTCCCTGACGACGGCGCACCGCGCCGAGGCATGCGTTTTTATCGGATACGACCTACTTGAGTAACTGAGATAAACGATGCCGTCGCGCCGTTAGCCCATGTGACACAGATCTGTGTCACCTCATTTCCTTGACACCGTCTCGGACCGGCGTCGGGACCGAAATCGTGCGTGTGCGGGTGACACAGTTCTGTGTCACCCGGCATCCAGGGGTGTCGAGGTCGCCCCGTACGCCTGAACAGGTGACCGCCGCCGCGGAAATCGCTGCGCTGTACCAGAAGGACAAGAACGCCGAGGTCCTTGAGCGGCTCCCGGCCGCACTGATGGAGGCCTTTGCGACACTTCACGCCTGCGAGGACGAGGACGAGCGCGAGGTTCTCGTCGGAGTTCTGTGCGGGCTGTTCTACGCGGCACACGCCGTGACCTACCAGACCGGCTACGAAGACCTGTCCGTCGTGGTAGAAGACCGCATCCAGTGGGCGGCCCGGCAATCGGCTGACCCGGTGGCACGCGGATTCGGCGACTGGGTGCGCACGACGTCGTTGATGCGGATGGCCGCGTACGACGCGGGCCTGCGGCTGCTCGGTGACGCGCTCACCACCGTTGACCCGGGGTCCGGCCAGGACACCCGCCGGCTTCGGATGACCGGGTCACTCCACCTGCGATCGGCAATCCTCGCAGCCAGGGCCCGACGACCCGACATCGCGACGGACCACGTCGATGAGGCCCGGCATGTCGCCACCCAGGTGGACACGGACACGGACAACAACTGACACGACCTTGCGTTCGGGCCGTCAAACGTGGCGATTCATGCCGTCGCCGCCGCGGTCGAAGCCGCCGATGGGCCGAGCGCGCTGACGCTCGCCGCGGAGACTCACGTCCCAGCCGAGGTCACCCGGCGCATGCCGATCCGCACCGCTCACCACCACATGGACCTCGCACGAGCCCAGCTCTGGGAGAACCAGCACGCCGAGTCCCTGTCGAGCCTGATCCGCGCGAAGGAACTCGCTCCCCAGCAGACCCGCCACCATCCGACCGCTCACGAGGTCACCAGAATGCTCGTGCGCACCCACCGGCGGGCGGACTTGCCGCTGGCGCGATTCTCGAACTGGATCGGCGCCGTTTAGCGGCGGCGCCAGCAGCAGTCAGCAAGACCTTGAGAGCGTCCTATTCCCGCGTTGTGTCCATATCGACTCATCTGCTGAACCGCGCCAGCGCCTCAATTCGCCCGACGATGGGCGCGCACGAGGATGCGTAGCCCTTCGCGGGTGGTTGGATGGTGCCGCGTCTGCTGGGGCGCGAGTTACCGTCCTGGCGAGCCTCGCTGTGCCGAGCCCGTTGTGGCTGCCCGGGGTCTTCGGGTGTGCCGGCTCAACGCTCTTCACCTACGCGGTGGCCAAACTGTACTTCGGTCGTCACACCACGAGGTGACTGCCGGGCGCGACGCCTGGACAGCTTGGCAACGCTCGCCTCCAGCGGGTACAGCCGCGACAGCGCCTGCGCCGCGGGCAGTTCCAATCGGGCCTGGGAATGACGTCCTGCTGGCTGATCTGGGAGGATGCAGGAGGCGATTCGTCGAGGTCGGCTGGCCTCCCGCCCGATCGCTGTAATCCGTCGGACAGATCTGGAGATCAGGCATGGTTGTTGCCCTGTTCAACACGCTGAGCAGGCGTGTGGAGCCGCTCGAACCGATGACGCCCGGAGTGGTGCGGATGTTCGTGTGTGGTCCCACGGTGTACGACCTGGCTCATGTGGGGCACGCCAAGACGTACACGCAGTTCGATTTCCTGGCCCGGTTCCTGCGGCTACGCGGGTACGAGGTGACGTACGCGCAGAACATTACCGACATCGACGACAAGATCATCCGTCGCGCCGGTGAGGTGGGCCGTGACCCGCGTGAGTTGGCTGCGGAGTTCGAGGAGGCGTACCGGCAGGACATGGCCGCGCTCGGGAACACGCAGGTCGATGTGTGGGCGCGAGCGCACGACTACATCGACGAGATCGTCGCGCAGGTCCAGGCGCTGGTCGAGCGGGGGCACGCCTACCAGCTGGACGACGGCTGGTACTTTGACCTGTCCACGTTTCCCGGGTACGGGAAGCTGTCGGGCCGTACGGAGGTGGCCGAGGAGGACTCGGTGGCGCGGATCGACGAGAACGACGCCAAGCGCAACCCGGGTGACTTCGCGTTGTGGAAGGCCCGCAAGCCAGGAGACCCTTACTGGGACACACCGCTGGGTCCGGGACGCCCCGGCTGGCACATCGAGGACACGGCGATCACCGAGAGGATCTTCGGGCCGCAGTACGACCTGCACGGTGGGGCGGTCGATCTGATCTTCCCGCATCACGAGGCCGAGATCGCGCAGATGGAGGCGGCCTCGGGCCTGGAGCCGCTGGTACGGCACTGGCTGCACACCGGTCTGCTGCGGGTGGACGGGTCGAAGATGTCCAAGAGTTCGGGCAACTTCCTGACGCTGCGCGACGCGCTGGCGATGAGCGATTACCGCACGCTGCGGTACGCCTTCCTGTCGCAGCACTACCGGTCCTCGATGGAGCTGTCGGGCACGGTTCTGGATCAGGCTCGAGGCGCGCGCCGCCGGGTGGAGAACTTCGCCAGGCTCGTCGACCGGTCCGTGAACGACACTCCGGCCGCCGTCGAGGCTGCCCAGGCGGCGTGGGCGGCGATGCTGGAGCGACTCGACGACGACGTGGACACACCAGCGGCGCTCGCGGTGCTGTTCGGGTACATCCGCGAGCAGAACCGCGCCGACGAGCCCGCCGGGCCCGCAGCGTGGGACCTGCTGACGCGGGTGAACGAACTGTTCGACATGTTCGACCTCGCCGACCGCTCGGTCGACGACGCGGAGATCGACGCGGAGCTCGCCCGCCGTTCCGAACTACGCAAAGCGCGTGACTTCGCCGGCGCCGACCAGATCCGTGACGCGCTGGCCGCCCGCGGCATCGTCATCAAGGATACCGCCGACGGGACACGCTGGTGGCTTGCCGACGACACCCCGCAGGGCACCCGTGCCGTAGGGTCGGCGGCCGTTGAGGCCGGCCGCTGACGTCGTGAGACGAAGGGCGGCCCCCAGGATGACACCTGGAGGCCGCCTTCATCGTGCCGTCAGGCGAGCTGCCGCTCCCGGACCGGGGCGTCCAGGACCGACCGGACTGCGATCCGTGCCCGGCTGCCGACGACGTCGGTGAACGGGTACGGGTCGTAGCCGGCGCCCAGGCCTGCGACGGCGATCTCGATCTCGCCGTCGGCCGGGGCGTGCTCCTCGATGACCCAGGTGATCTCGGCGTCGCCGTCGGGAGTGATGAGGTCAGCCCACTGGCGGGTCTGCCCGGCGGCCAGGCCCGCGGGGAGCTTGATGCTCGCGTTGAGGTCGGTGATGGACCGCAGCTCGCAGCGTGCGTGCGGGTGACGGGGCGTGCCGACGGTGACGACGAGCTGGTTGGTCGTCGGGCCGACGGCCTCGATGCGGGCCGACATGGTCATCGGCGCCGGCATCGCGGCGTAGCACGCGGTCGAGTTGCACAGCAGCAGGGTCATGTCCTGCGCGGTGAGGGTGGTCAGGCCGTGCCGGTCCCCGCCCCACTCGGCACGCCACGGGTCACCGATGAGGAACGTGTCGTTCTCGTCGTCGTAGCCGACGACGGTCACTACGTGTCCCTCGCGGTCGACCTTGTGGACCAGGTCGTGGTCGGGCATCGGGTAGGCGACCCCGGGGTGGAGCCGGACGACCACCGGGTAGCCGGTGGCGAGGTGCTCCTTGAGGTTCGCGATGAACCGGGGCTGGAACGGGTCGTAGCTGCCGATCGGCAGCAGACCCGCGCCCTCCAGCGCGCCGGTGCTGATGTCACGGACGGTGAGCATGAGACATCCTCTCGTTCGTCGTGTTGCCGGACCTTGCCTTAGGCGTCGTCGCGACCGCCCGACTCCCACTCCTCGATGACCGCGAGCACGTCCGCCCGGTTCGGCGTGTGGCCCTGGGCCTCCGGGAACGGAAGCGTGGACGAGGCGATGATCCGCGCGGATCCGCCTCGCCAGATCAGATGCGGGTCGATCCCGCGCCCGCGGATGTACTGCGCGGCGTCCTCGGTCAGGTCGGGGTCGATGACCTTGCCGTGCGTGGCCAGTACCGCGGCGAGCACCGGACCGCCGGAGTCCGCGCGGCGCTCCGAGGACGCGGGCAGTTCGGCGTCGCCCAGCACGCGGGCCTGTGGCGCGTCGGGGCGTTCGGTGGTGCCGGTGTCGACGACGAAGCTCACGACCCGCTGACGCGCGCCGGAGTACACCCGCCCGTAGACGGCCACCTCGGCGTACCGCTTGTCCTGCCCGATCTCACCGGCCCAGTAGTACGACGTCGGGCCGCTGCGCAGCATCCGCTCATGGCCGCTGCGCCCGAGGTGCCGCAGGTCGAGGTCGATCTCGTCGACGTCGCCACCCGGCTCGTACTCCACACGCAGGAAGTCGCGGTCGGCGCCGACGACGTACTGGGACTCGACCCTCACCGGCGTCTCTTGGGCGGCTAGAGAGACGGACACGAGATAGCCGTCGCCTGGTGGGTCCCCGCCGCAGATCAGGACCCGGCCGTCCGCGACGACGGGCGCGGAGTACGCGTTGAACCCGACTGGGACCTCCCATGCGGCAGAGAGATCGGCCAGGCTCCGTCGGCTCAGCCAGGCGCCGCCGTGCACGAAGACCGAACCGTCGTGGATCGTCGGGACGGACCAGATCCCCATCGGGTCGACCGCTGTCGAGCAGATGACGTCGCCGTTGGCCGACCGCAGCAGGTGCAGAACGCCCTCGAGCGTGCCGACGGCCACGACGCCGTCGACGATGCATGGCGCCGACCGCACCGCGACGCCCCGACCGGGCAACTCGGTACGCCACACGACGGCACCCGAGCCGGCGTCGACCGCCACGACATGGCCGTCGCTCGTCCCGGCGACCACCCAACCGTTCTCGGTGTCCAGCGCGGGGCCGGCGGTGTCGGAGGCGACGACGTAGTCCGGCCCGATCGGCGCGGTCCACAGGATCTGGTTCGACGTCGGCTCGAAGCAGACCACGACGAGCGAGGTCCCCTCGCTGCGACGAAGGCCGGCTAGCGAGTAGAGCCTTCCGCCCCACGCGACCGGTTTGCCGAAGAAGATCGACCCCACCAGGACGGCGAGCTCGGTGACACCGCCGGAGCCGAATCCCAGGACGTGGTTCCCGATAAAGATGACGTACCTGTCGCCGACCACCACCGCGGTCGACCGGATCCGTGAGCCGAGATCGGCCTCCCAGCGCACGTGTCCGTCATCGGCGTCCAGCGCCGAGTACGTGGTGAACGAGTTCGGGACGCACAGTTCGTCGGCGTCCGGGTTGTAGATGCTCTGCCCGTACGACCCCATCGGCAGGGCGCGCCGCCACCGTTCCTTGTGACTGTCGGACAGAAGGCGAGCATCGAACGTCTTGGCCTGGTCGTCGTAGCCGACCACAAGGACGCCGTGCGGCGTCGGCAGGGGCACACGTCCGACCCCGCGCAGCGGGGTCGCCGCCAGAACGGAGGCACGCACCGGACAGTCGTCGCGGGGCGCGGTTCGTCTCCACAGCTTGACCAGGGACATGATCTGGTCTCCTCGTCTCTCGTTCGTCTGGATCCGGGCGCGGGCGCGACCGAACGGAAAGAGCAGGAACACGTCGGAGCAGGTGCCGGCCACCGCTTGCAGCAGGTCGTATCGCACGTCGACAACGGGCCAGGAGGATCGACACTCGCGGACGAGGATCGAACCGTTTGTCACGACTTCTTCCTCGTAGCGGTGTATCCATCGAACCTTCGATGCGCCGACCGAAGTGACACAGATCCGTGTCACCTGCGGATCTGGTCACGAAGCCGCTCATCGGGTAAGCAGGTGTGGTGATCGTCATAGTTGGACTGGGATACGTAGGTTCAGCGCTCCTGGGGCTTGCCCCAGGAGACGCCGCCGTGGTCTCCCGCGACGGCAGGGACGGCTCCTTGGCATGGCGCTCGAACCTCGTGCGCCTTCAGGCGCGGCAGGACGGGGTAACAATCGTCTGGCTGCTCGACGGCGCGAAGCACGAGGAACTCGACCGCCTCCGGGAACTGATCGACGTGCTTCCCGATGGATCGCACGTCGTGTACGCGTCCACGTGCACCGTTTACGGCGACGCCGCTGGGAACCCGTGCACGGAGGACGCCCCGCTGCGCCTGGTCACTCCGCATGCGAGGCTGAAGAAGGCCGGCGAAGACCTGTTGACGGAGACGCCGAGGATTACGACGGCCGTCCTGCGCCTGGGAGCCCTGTACGGACCCGATCCACGTCGGATCCGAACTGACCGGGTTACGAAATGGCTTACCGAGGCGCGCGACCGCCAGACGATCACCGTTCCCGCCCCGGATCACTGGCGCGGCTGGCTCCACCGTGATCAGGCGGCACGTGCGTTTCATGTCGCGGCTCGCGAGCGTGTTTCCGGCACCTTCAACGTGGCCGCCGCGAACGCCACCTTCGCCGAAGCGGTCGCCACTGCAGCAAGCCTGACCGACGCCGAGATCATCACTGGGGGCAAGCGCGACCTGATGGACTACCAGATCGAGGCCGAGAGAGCCCGCGGATTCGGGCTGCTGACGGAGGCACCGGGCGAGGACCTTGCGGCATGTACACAAGCAGTCGCGGCGCAGCTCTTCGGCATTTCCCCGAAGGGAGACGACGGTGCGTAGGATCGCGCAGACGACTGCCGGGATCGGAGGCAACGATGATCGGATCTGACGAGACGATCGGAGACCGGATCGCTCACCACCGCAAGGTGCGGCGCCTGACGCAGACCGCTCTGGCGGAGCGCGCATCCGTTAGCGTGTCCATATTGCGCAAGATCGAACAGGGTTCACGCGACGCTACGCCCGTGCTCGTGGCTGCGCTGGCGAAGGCGCTCAGCGTCGACGTGAGCACGCTCAACGGCCAACCGTACGACCGCAACGGACGGCGTCCGGATCAGATCCACGCCCTGATGCCGCCTCTGCGGCGTGCGCTCGCGTACTGGGATGTGGCCCCGGCTCCGGAGACCTCCCCGCGTGGATGGGGCCTGCTGGAAGCGGACGCCCGGGAGGTGTCGCGTCTGCGCCAGGCAGGCCAGCACATGCAGGTGGCCGCGCGTCTGCCGGCGCTGCTCCTGGAGACGACGGCGCGCGCCGAAGACACCATTGGCGGAGAGCGCGAGCGGTACTTCGAGATCCTGACGGTTCTGCTCTTCGCCGCACACTCCGTGACGTACAAGACGGGGTACGAGGACCTGTCCACTGTCGTCGAGGATCGCCTGGTCTGGGCGTCGGCGCAGTCCAGCGATCCGCTCATGCAGGCCCTGGCCGCATGGGCAAGGACTACGTCGCTTCTGCGCGCGGGTGCGTACGACGTCGGGCAGACACTGCTCGAACGCGCCCAGGCCGACGTCGATGTCCGAGTTGACGGATCCGCCGGTCAGTACATGGCTGGGTCTCTCCACCTGCGCGGGGCCATACTTGCTGCTCGTGCCGGCGACGCTCAGTCCGCAGAAACCCACCTCGTGGAGGCGCGGAACCTTGCCGACCGTGCGGGTGCGGACAGCAACGGCGGCTGGTACCAGTTGACCTTCGGGCCATCGAACGTCGGCGTTCACGACGTCGCCACCGCCATCGAGCTCGGCGACGGGCCGACTGCGCTCAACCGCGCAGAGCCGCTGCGCCTGGCGTCCGGGTTCCCCGCGATCCGGGCCGGCCACCACTACATGGACCTTGCCCGGGCATACCTGTGGCAGGGGCGCAATGACCGCGCCCTGGCCTGCCTGTACAGAGCTCGCGAACTCGCGCCTCAGCAGACCCGGCACCACCCGACGACCCGTGAAGTGCTTCGCATGCTTGTACGTGCCCACCGCCAAGCGAACGAGCCGCTCGCGAGGTTCAGCGCGTGGGTCGGTATGGTCAAAGCTCCCGAGTGAGCGGTTCACGCTTTCAACGCTGGACTCACCACACCCTGAGACGTAGGGGATCAGCTTCGGTCCACAGCCCGTACCGGGCGTCGCAGAGAGCCCGTCGTGACGCGACGCTGACCGCGGGCTATCCTCTCGGCATGATTCCAAGGCGTAACTGGTGGTGGCTGCACACGCAGCCGTGACCAGACGCGCCCACGCCGTCCCGAGCTGCTTGCCGCAGCCGGGACGTTCCCATTTCCAGGGGTCCGACGGCGGTGGCAGGCCCGAACTTCGAGGAGCCACCATGAACGCCAACCCCACCACCACGCCTGACCGCGAGCAGGTCCACTCGACCGAGTCCGTCCGCACCGCCCGCGAACGCTCCACCGTCCTGGAACAGCAAATCACCGCCGACCCGAGCCGGTTCCGCGTCCTGACCGGCGAACGCCCCACCGGTGCCCTGCACCTGGGCCACCTGATCGCCACGCTCGACAACCGCGTCCGCCTCCAGGCCCAAGGCGTGGAGATCTTCCTGATCGTGGCCGACTACCAGGTCATCACCGACCGCGACGTCGCCGGCGACCTGCCCGCCGTCGTCCGCGAGGTGCTGTTGGACTACCTCGCCGCCGGGATCGACCCCGAGGCCACGACGATCTTCACGCACTCCGCCGTCCCGGCCCTCAACCAGCTCCTGCTGCCGTTCCTGTCCCTGGTCACCGTCTCCGAGCTGGAACGCAACCCCACCGTCAAGGCCGAGACCGCCGCCGCGGAGAAGCGCGGCCGACGCGGGATGTCCGGGCTCATGTTCACCTACCCGGTACACCAGGCCGCCGACATCCTGTTCTGCCACGCCAACCTCGTCCCGGTCGGACAGGACCAGCTCCCGCACCTGGAGATCAGCCGCACGATCGCCCGCCGCTTCAACAACCGGCACGCCGCCGACCAGCCGTACTTCCCCGAACCGGACGCGCTCATCGTCCCGACACCGACGATCCTCGGGAATGACGGCGCGAAGATGTCGAAGTCCGCGGGCAACGCCCTCGAGATCCGAGCCTCCGAGGACGACACGGTCCGGTTCGTCAAGCGGGCCAAGACCGACTCCGAACGCCACATCACCTACGAACCCGACCGCCGCCCCGAGATCGCCAACCTCCTGACCATCGGCGCCCACTTCGCCCGAACCACACCAGAAGCACTCGCCGAAGAAGTCGGCGCGGCCGGCGCGGGACGGCTCAAGCAGGTCGTCACGGAAGCACTCGTCGAGGGCCTGCGCCCGATGCGAGCCCGCCGCGCGGAGGCAGCCGAGCGCGGACCCGAGTACCTGCGCGCCATCCTCGCCCGCGGCAACCAGCGCGCGAACGAGATCGCGAACCGCACCTTGGAAGACGTCCTGAAGCTCATGCAGATGCGCTACTGATCAGCAGCGCGCGCCCGGCTGAGATTCGGTGGGCTCGCCTTGTGCCATTGCCCTCGGCGCTGGTGGCACAGGATCGGGCCGCGCTGTGGTCCTGCTCATCGTGTCTGTGGTCATGGTCGTGGCGGTGGCTTGTGAGTGACACGTTCTTGTGTCACTCGGCAGCCAGTGAATTGGGCAAGACTCGTCACTGCAAGGCCACCCGTTGGAGGATCGGTGAGGACATGGAAGACGAGGACTCGATCGGGCGTCGGATCGCGCACTACCGGCGTCGGCGCGGTATGACACAGATCGCTCTGGCTGAGAAGGCGTCGGTCAGCCCGTCGTTGTTGCGCAAGGTCGAGATCGGTGCTCGGGATGCCACGCCGGTACTGATCGCGGCCGTCGCGGGGCCGCTCGGGGTCGATGTGACGACCCTCAACGGTCAGCCGTACGACGTCGACGGCCCGCGCCGGGACCACATTCACGAACACGTGTCCGCCGTTCGGCAGGCGCTGACCTACTGGGACCTTCCGCCCGAGCTGGAGACCGCCCCGCGCACGGCGTCCGCCCTGCTGTCCGACGCGGTCGCCGTCGCGCACCTGCGGCAGGCGGACCGCAACATCCAAGCTCTGATCCGGGTTCCCGCGCTCCTGATGGAGACGACGGCCGCCGTTCACGCTAGCAACAATCCCACCGAGCAGGAGACGCTGTACGACGCTCTGGCGACGCTGCTGCACCCGACGATGTCAATCATGCACGCCACCGGTTACGACGACCTGGCCACCATCGTCGCGGACCGGATCACCTGGGTCGCCGGGCTGTGGGGCAACCCGCTCGCCGTCGGACTCGCCGCACACACCCGCACGTCGTCCATGCTGCGGCACGGCACGTACGACGTCGGACTCCGCCTCGTCGAGCGGGCGCGAGCCGTTCTCGAGCAGGACTCCGCCGACCCCGCGGCGTTGCGCATGACCGGCTCCCTGCACCTGCGTGCGGCGATCCTGAACGCGCGAGCCGGCAACGCCGACGGCGCGGCCGCACACGTCACGGAGGCCCTCACCATCGTCCGGCATCTGCCGCAGGACACCGACCACCTGTGGCGGAACCTCGCGTTCGGACCCACGAACACGGGCTTCCACGACGTCGCCGCCGCGATCGAGCTCGGCGACGGTCCCCGAGCCCTGACCTTGGCCGAAGCACTTGACGTGCCAGGCGACTTCGCTCCGACCCGCGCCGCGCACCACTACATGGACCTGGCCAGGGCGTACATGTGGCAGGGGCGCCACGACCGCGCACTGTCCAGTCTGCAGCGCGCCAGGGACCTCGCACCCCAGCAGACTCGGCACCATCCCACTGCGCGGGAAGTGCTGCGCATGCTCGTGCGCTCCCACCGGCATGCGAACGAGCCGCTGGCGCGGTTCAGTGCGTGGATGGGGCACCCGAACTGACGCGCTCCGGGTGCGGTCTGCTCAGTTCGCGGTGGGCTCGATCGCGTCCAGCAGCTCCGCCCACGGAAAGGTCTCGGCGGCTCCGCCGCCGGACTGGTGCGGCTCGTCCGGCCCGATGACGATTTTCAATCCCCAGCTCCGCAGCCGCTCCAGGGTGGGCTCGTAGGTCGGGTGCTTCGCGAACTTCTCGTTGATGTACGGCCCGATGACGATCGGGATCCCACGACCGATCTGTTCCGTCAACCGGGTCAGCACGTAGGTGTCCGCAATCCCGAGTGCGAGTTTCGTGACCGTGTTGTACGACGCCGGAGCCACCACGACCGCGTCCGGATCTGGGAGCGAGTAACCCACCGTGGTGTGGAAATCCGCTCGTACCGGGCGGCCGGTCACGGACTCGATCTGCTCAATCACCTCAGGAAAGGTTCCGATTGCCTGCGCCGTCGTCAGGACGTGCACATCCCAGCCGCGTTCTGTCGCCATCGGCAGGAATCTCGACGGCACCAACCGCGTAGCCCCGGCCGCGCACACCACGATGTACAGCACACCTCGCGTCATGGACGCGACCCTACCGGCCGCCGATGACGTTGCGGCACTCAGTTGCGGACCGTCGGCGCAAGACGGTTCGAAGGACGTCCGACACGATTCCCCCGAAGCCTCCAGGACAGTCCGGCCTGTGGATGCCGAACGAGCCTTCCCGTGTTGCCGGATGACGGCACCGCCGGACTCAATCTCGGCATGACGGAGCGGTTCTGACCTGCCCTGACGTGGCTGGCTCGGTTCTCCTGCACGGTTTCGCGCATGCGATTTCCGGCGATTCCCGGTGTCAGCGTGGCCGTCATGGACACGCACCTGCCAGCTGAGTTCGCACCCAGAGCCCGCGCTCTGGTCGCGGCCTTCCGCGCGCCGTCGACCGCAGCGACAGCGACCCTCCTGGCGCGCGCTGGAGTGCCGGCCTTCCCGTGCGTCCCGGGCGGCAAGCCCCCGTTCACGAAGCGCGGCTTCCACGACGCCACGACCGATCTCGGCAAGCTGGAGCGGTTCTGGCGCCGGTGGCCGGACGCGAACCTCGCGATCCCGACCGGGCGTGTATCCGGGTTCGACGTGGTCGACGTCGACATGCACGATGGCACGTCCGGGCGCTCGGCGTTCGATGCGTCGCTGAAGGTAGGGCTGACGTCCGGGTGGGCGTTCACGGTCCGCACACCGTCGGGAGGATTGCATGCCTACTTCCCGAACGTCGCTGAGCAGGCATCCTGGGCGTGCGCGCCCGCGCACGTGGACTTCCGGGCCGACGGCGGGTACATCGTGGTGCCGCCGTCACGGGTCGTGTACGACGACGGCCAATCCGGCATCTACCGGCTCGCGGCGGTAGCCGATCACCCGGCCGCGCCGGTCGACGGCGCCGCGCTGCGCGAGTTCCTGGCGCCGCCGCGCCCGAAACCCCGCCGCGACTTCGTCCCCGCCCCCGGGGCATCGCGGTCGGATCCCGAGCGGTTGGCGGCCTGGATCGCCGCGCATCCCGAGGACGGTCGCAAACAGCGGCTGTTCTGGGCTGCGTGCCGTGCCGTCGAGGCCGGTCACGATCTGGAAACCACCCTCGTTGCGCTGGGCAACGCCGCGCTCAGCGTCGGTGTGCCCGCGCGGATCGCGGAGTCCGCGATCCGTTCCGCGTTCCGGCACACGTCCCCGCGTGCCGAACCGCCGGCCGCCGGCCGGTCATCTCATCCGACGTCTCCGGGCGGCGGTCGCCGTCCGGAGCCTCCCAGGGCGGTGATCTCATGAACGACCCCCAGCACCAGCACACTCCCGTATCCCGCACGGGCATCGCGAAGGCGTCCATCCCGGACGGCCCGAACCCGTTCGCCGTGAACCGGGACCCGTCCGGCCGAGACGAGACCGCACGGGATGAGGCGTCTAGGGACGGGCGGCTGCGGTGGATGCGGCTGACGGACCTGCACCACGACCCGACGGTCGCCGAGCGGCTGATGAACGGCGTGGACCTGCAGGCCCGGCTCGTGCGCTGGACCCGCGGCCTGCCGGTCCGCGGCATCCGCACCCTGCGGAACCTCGGCAAAACCAAGCCCGCACCCCACCACGACGTCGATCACGAAGGACCGGAACTGTCATGAACACCCTGAACGCCACCGTGACCTACCCGCACGACCCGAAGCCGCCGTTCGCCTACCCGCAAGGACTGCGCCGTGTACTGGTCCAGATCCTCAAGCTGGGTGCCGACGGTTGGTCCCGGCACCCGCAGGTGCCCGACCTGCTGGCGTACTGCGAGAGCAAGTACGCCCTGCTGGCTCGCCGTCACGGACAGGAGACGACCGACGCCGTCGCTGCGGCGTTCGACGTGCTGCGGCTGCCGTCCACGCTGGACGCCGATGACCCGTGGGGCGTAGTGACCCGTGCCGTGCAGCGCACCCTGCAGGCCGCGGACCGGGCCGACCGGCTCCTGTGCTCGACCGACCACGCCCGCCGGCTCATGAAGTCCGGCGACCGGGACGCCGAACGGTTCAGCGAGCTCGACGAGGACGCCGCGGTCCCGGCCCTCGTGGAACGCATCGCCGCCCGCACCACCGACGAGTCGGCAACCCAGGGCGCGACGGCGAGGAAGTTCGGGTCGATCCGGGAGTCGATCACGGACCGTGACGCCCGGATCGGCCTGATCACGGTCCGCACGCTCATGTCGTGGGCGGGATGGCCGCCCGAGGAGGCGCGCGTCGCTCTGGAGTACGTGTGCCACCGGCTGCGTGAGTCCGGGGGCCCGGGCGCGGCGCTGGATGCGCTGCGCAGGGACCTGACGCCGTTGCGGCTGCTCGACGTCGACCACCGGACCTGGACCCGCCTGTGCCGCACGCTGCTCGGCGACGCCGGCACCGATGGGCTGTTGCGCCGCGCGGTCTGCGGCGCCCGCCCCGTGGACCTGCTGGCCGATGCCCGCCTGACCACGGCCCTTGCCCTGACCGCGCCGGTGAAGGAGGCCCGTCGTGCCTGAGGAACAGCTTGGCGGCCTCGACGTCGCCATCGACGGGATTACCGTCGGGGTCCGGCACCGCAAGGAGCTTGGTGACCTTCAGACACTGGCCGCGTCCATCGAGAAGCTCGGCCTGCTGCAGCCGATCACCATCACCCCGAACCGGGTGCTGGTGTGCGGGTGGCGGCGGCTGGAAGCGGTGAGGCTGCTCGGCTGGACGCAGGTGCGCACCTGGATCCGCTCGGGCCTGTCGGACAACGCGCTGCAGCTGCTGGCCCAGCACGACGAGAACGTCCTGCGCGCTGCCTACTCGAAGACCGAGCAGGCCCGGCTGTACCAGGAGTTCAAGGACGTCCTGCGCGAGGACGCACGCCGCCGGCAGGAGGCTTCCCGGTTCGGTGCGCGCTCGGCCTCGCGCGAAGCAGCCGCGCCGGCACCGGAAGCCGAAACGAATGATTCGGTCATTGTGGGAGCCGTTGAGTCAACGGCACCGGACACGCTGACCAATCCGGGCGGAACGGGTGACCTGCGGGACCAGGCCGCGCTGCTGGCATCAGGGCGCAAGTCGTGGCAGGCGCTGGAACGGATCGGGCGCCTGATGGACCACTCGGTTGATGAGGGCCTGCCTGGGGAGATCCGGGAGGCTGCGGCCGAGGCCGTAGCGCGGATCGAGGACGGCGGTCAGGTCGCTCCCGAGTGGGACAGCATCCAGACGATGCTCCAGGCCACCCAAGGCCAGGCTCCGGCGGCGGAGACCCACGACGACGCCGATGCCCCGCCGGCCGGGCCCGCCGCCGCGCCGGCGGCGCCGGCCGCGAGGGTCACCAAGTACGCGTTGCGGGTCTGGGCCACGACCTGGGAGCAGATCTCACGCCTGCTCGATGATCACGACCCCCAGGTACTCGGTCCCGCGCTCCCAGTGCGGGACTGGGAAACGCTCTGCGACGTCCAGCACCGGCTGACCGCTCTGGTCGCAGCGATGGAAACCGCGCGTCACGACTCCGCGGCATCGGCTGGTGACGTCGGACGTGCCGACACGACGGCTAGCAGTGCCGCGGCCGGAGAGCCTGACCAGCGGCCAGGCACCGTCGGGTCTGCCGACCACGCGGTGCCGGTCCGGGTGGGAGCACCGTCATGATCCGCGACTGGCTGCGCCGGAACGTGCGCATCGTGATCAGCGTCCTGATCCTGACCGGCATGGTCGCGGCGGCGCTCACCGCACTCGGGAACCGGACCGGCCGCGAACCGGCCACGCCGCGAGCCGTTTCCACGGCGGTCATCCGGAACGACTCTGGGCCGGCAAGCTCGCCGGCGCCCCGGGTCGAGCAGGCATCGGACGCGATCACGTTCGCCCGCCGCACGGCGACGGTCTTGTTCGACTGGGACACCACCACCGACACGCCTGCCTCGATCACCACCGCGCTGCTCGAGCACGCCGATCCGTCCGGGGAACAGACCCCGGGTCTGCTCGCGGACCTTCCGGCCTGGCTGCCCGACGACGCCTGGTGGCAGCGGCTGCGCGCATACGAGACCCGCCAGCGATTCGACCCGGCCGCGGTCGGGGTCCCGGATGCCTGGACGCGCGCCGTCGAAGACCGGCGAACCGCAGATCTCGCGCCCGGCACGGTCGCCGTCACCGTCACGGGTGTTCGCCATCGTGACGGCGTCGTGGCGGGCGAGGCGGAGTCCTCGACGTACGAGGTGGTCATGACGATGTTCATCGTCTGCCCGCCCGACGACGGCGGCGGCTGCTGGCTGGCCCGGCTCGGCGCGCCCGGCAAGGTCCTGGAATGAGGCGCCTCTGATGCACAAGCTTCTGGCGTTCCTCGTGTTCCCGGTATTGCTCCTGGGCCCGGCGGTTGTCCTTGTGGCGGTCACCGTTCTGTCGGCTGCCGCACGGCCGGCGTCGTGCGGGCCGATGGTCACGAACGTGCCCGGCTCCCTGACCGCGACCGCGGCTGACGGCGTCACCGTCAGGCTCGACGGGGTTCAGCTCGCGCATGCGGCCACCATCGCACGTGTCGGGAGCCGGACCGAGGGCGTGGGGCGTGACGGCGTCACCGTCGCGCTCATGGCGGCGCTGACCGAGTCGAGCCTGCGGATGCTGGCCAACCCCACCGCCTACCCCGACTCCGTGCTGTATCCGAACGACGGCTCGGGGTCGGATCACGACTCGCTCGGCCTGTTCCAGATGCGCCCGGTAGCGGGCTGGGGGTCGGTCGAGGAGCTGATGGATCCCGGCTACCAGGCCCGTGCGTTCTTCGGCGGGCCGCAGGGCCCCAACGGCGGTTCGCCGCGCGGGCTGCTGGACGTGCCCGGCTGGGAGCGCATGCCCAAGGGCTCGGCGGCGCAGGCCGTCGAGGTCTCCGCGTTCCCGGACCGGTACGCGAACTTCGAACCGGTCGCCGACAGGATCCTGGACGCGCTCACGACACCCGGCTCCGCCGCGCACGCCACGGAGCCGGGCACCACTCCCACACCCGACCGGCCTACCGAGCCCGCGGGCGCCGCGACGTCGTCGCCGGGTGGGGCGGTCGTGTTCCCGCTGCCGGAGGGCACCTGGCGGCGCACGTCCGGGTTCGGCTATCGCGTCCATCCCGTCTACGCCACCACGACGTTGCACGCCGGCGCCGACTACGCCGCACCCGCAGGCACCCCGGTGCTCGCAGTCGCCGACGGCATCGTAACGGAAGTCAGCGCGGACACCCGGGCGGGGAACCTCGTGGTCGTCGACCACCAGCTCGACGGCGCCGTCGCGACGGCCTACGCACACCTGCTGGACGGGTCTACCACCGTGTCCGTCGGCGACCCGGTCACCGCGGGGCAACAGGTCGCCGCCGTCGGCGCCACCGGCGCCGCCACCGGACCCCACCTACATACAGAAGTTCATCCGGGTGGCTTCTGGGCCACGACTCCCATCGACCCGGAGCCATGGCTTGCCGGCCACGACCCCAGCCACCTGACCCAAGCCGCCGCAGCAGCGTCTGCGGCCTGCACCACCGGAGCCCGACCATGACCACCCCCTCACCCCGATCCACGGTCCCGCACGAGACCGTGTTGGGCCTCGACCCCGCCGGCGCCCTGTTCGGTCTCGAGCTCCACCGAGAGGCCGATGGGTGGAAGACCACGCTGATCGGCCCGGACGAGGAACTGCCCCGCACGCGGACCCCGCCTGCCCTCGCCGTCCAGGACCAGCCGTGACCCCGATCGGCCCGGACTTCGCTGCGGTGACCGGGAGCGGATTCGGGGAGGTGGTCGGCGCGCTGCTCACCTACACGCTGCTGACGGCCGTGGCCACGCTGATCGGCTCCGGGCTCACGTGGGCTGTCGCGGCCTCGCTCGGGTCGTGGCAGATCGTCGCCAAGGCCCGCACCGGAGTCCTGGTCGCCCTCGGCGGCGCCGTCCTTGCCGGCGGCACCCTGGCGTGGGGCGGCTGGCTCCTCGACCTCGGAAACCAACTCTAGAAAGGCCATGACCATGACCAGTAGCAACCGCACCCTGATGACCGACATCGACATCCAGCCCAACACCGACGGGCTGCCCGGCATCGACCAGTTCGAGAAGATCGTCGGCGCCATGATGACCGTCGGGCTCATCTGCGCCGTACTGGCCGTCATCATCTCCGCGATCGTCTGGGCGGCCGGCGCCAACTCCTCGAACCCGTCTCTGGCAGGACGCGGTAAGACCGGCGTCCTGATCGCCCTGGTCGCGGCCGTCATCTGCGGGGCCGCGGTGGCCGTCGTGAACTTCGCGCACGGGATCGGGCAGGCGGTGTGAGGTCATGATCTGTGACGACCCGATCGCCGCCACCGTCTGCCAGGAAGCAGCCGACCAGGCCACCTCGGTCGCCTTCGGGGTCTTTGAGGACCTCGCCGACGGCGTGGGTGGGGTGGCCGAATTCCTCATCAAGGGCCTGTGGACCGTGATGGACTCCACCACCTCCGTCGACCTGAGCACCGAAAGGTTCGGGCGCGTGTACGGTCTCACGTTCGGCATTGCGGTCTTCCTGATGCTCGCGTTCTTCCTGTTCCAGCTCATCACCGCGATGCTGCACCGCGAACCCGGCGCACTCGCCCGCGCACTTTCGGGCCTGGCCAAGAGCGTGCTCGGGTCGTTCGTCGTGGTGATGCTCACCGGGCTGCTGTTGGAGATCGTGGACCATGTCTGCCTCGCCCTGGTCGCCGCGGCTGGCACCAGCATGGACGAGATGGGCGGACAGCTCGCCGCCCTCGCCGCAGTTGGCGTCACCGGGTCGATCGTCGCCCCCCAGACGGGGGCGCTGTTGAATCTGTTCCTGTCCGGCCTCGTGGTCGGCGCGGCCCTGATCACCTGGTTCTCGCTCCTGATGCGCAAGGCCCTGCTGCTGATCGCGATCGCGCTCGCCCCCATCGCGCTGGCCGGAGCGTCCTGGGACGCCACCCGCAGTTGGGTCGCCAGGTGGGCACAGTTCGTGATCGCGCTGATCGTCTCCAAGCTCGTCATAGTGGTCATATTCCTCCTGGCCACCACCATGACCGCCTCGCCGGTCGCGGCCGACCTTGCGACCTGGACGGACAAGCTCTCCGGCGTCACGTTGCTGCTGGTGGCCGGTTTCGCGCCGTACCTGGCGTACAAGGCGATCGCCTGGATGGGGTTCGACATGTATCACGCCATGTCGATCGAGCAGGAATCGAAAGCAGCACTCAACCGGCCCGTGGCCCTGCGTGCCGCGCCGTCCGCCCGGGTCGAGCCCGGCCAGCGAGAGGTACAGAAGATTCTGCCCAGTGGCGGTGGAGGCGACGGCGGCACCGCTCGCGCCGGAACCGGCCCAGGCGGCGGCCCCGGTGGCCGGCCCTCCGGCGGCAGGGGCTTGCCGGCTGGTGCTCCGGTGACGGCGGGCGGCGGCACGGCGGCGGGGAGCCAGGCGGGCGCGGCCGGTGGGAAGGCGGCGGCGACGAAGGCGGCTGCGGTCGGCGGCGCCGGCGCGGTAACCGCCGGGGTGGCGATTCCGTTGATCGTCGCGACCGAGGCCGCCAAGGCTGCCACGACCGCAGGGCCGAAAGCGGGAGCTGCCATGGGTTCGGCCGCCGTACAGCAAGCAGACCAGGGGGCACCGACCGGGTCGGATGCCCCGCGACCGGCAGGCGCACGCCGCGCTGGGGCGCGTCCGGCGCCGTCGGGCCCGCCTGCGGCCGCCCCGACGCGGGCTGTCCCCGCCGTGGTGACGAACAGGAGCGCGGAGCGATGACGGCGACGACGTCGAACGACGGGGGCGTGAAGTTTTCCCGGCTCCCCAAGCGTGGCGTGCTGCTGGGCCTGACCGTCGCGCAACTCGTCGCTCTGGGGTCGGGGCTGGTGCCACTGATCGCGGCGATCTACACCGGTGGCACGGCCGTTGTGGCCGTGCTGCCGCTGATGATGGTCGCGGCGGTCGTCGCGCTGGTGCCGGTTGCCGGGCGTCCGATCGTGACCTGGCTGCCAGTCGCCTCGGCATGGGTGTGGCGGACGATGACCGGCCAGCTCGAGTTCCGCGCCCGGACCGATAGGCCCCGGCCTGCCGGGACGCTCGCGTTGCCGGGCCGGGCTGCCGCGCTGCGTCTCGTGACCGACCCGGTCACGGGTGCGGCGCTCGTCCACGACCCGCACGCCGCGACGCTTACTGTGACGGTCCCGGTCACCGCGGGCGGGTTCACTCTCCTGGACGGCGACGAGCAGGCACGTCGCGCCGCCGACTGGGGGCGGGTGCTGGCCACGGCGTGCCGTTCAGGGAACCTGGCCGCGCTCACCGTCACCGAACGGACCCTGCCCGGGTCCGGCGCGTCCCTGGCGCAGTGGTGGCAGGCCCACGGCACCCACGACGACGGCCTGCCAGCCACGGTTTACGGCGAGCTGATCGAACGCGCCGGCCCGACCGCTGAACGTCACGACACGGCGATCACGCTGACACTGAACATGCGTACGGCCGCGCGGGCCGTGCGCGCGGCCGGCGGCGGCCTCACCGGCGCGGTCGAGGTCCTGCGGCAGGAAACCCACACGATCAGCACGGCACTGCGCACCGCGGACCTTGCTCCATCACCTCCGTTGGACGCGGGCGGACTCGCGGTCCGCCTGCGCACCGCCTACGACCCAGGCTGCGGGCCGCTGCTGGAACGCAACCCGTCGGCCGGGCGCGACCCGCACGCCGCAGGCCCGATCGGGGTGAGCGAGTCCTGGGGTGCGGTGCGTGCCGACGGGTCGTGGCACGCGACCTTGTGGATCTCGCAGTGGCCGCAAAGCGCCGTGCATCCCGGGTTCCTCGCGCCGCTGCTGCTGACCAGCGGGATCCAGCGCACCCTGACGATCCGCTACGAGCCCGTCCGCCCCGATGCGGCCGCGCGGGACCTGCGCCGCAAGAAGACGGGCCACCTCACCGAGGCCGCACAGCGCGCCAAAGCCGGGCAGATCCAGGATGCGACCCAGGCCGCCGAACTCGACGACGTCCTGGCTCAGGAGGCCGAGCTCGCGGTCGGGCACGGCGTCCTGCGCACGACGGGCCTGCTGACCGTCACCGCCACGGAGCCCGACGACCTGGAACGCGATGTCGCGGCCGTGGAGCAAGCCGCCGTGCAGGCCGGGTGCGAGACCCGGCGCCTGTGGGGTCAGCAGGCCGCAGCACTGTGCGCCGTCGCCGTCGTCTGACCGAGGGGCGCGCCCGCCGCACCCCGCCACGGTGATGTCGCGACCGGGGAAATGCCGGCGCACCTGATGGCCATGAGCACCACGCCCTCGCCGCACGGCCCGGATGCGCCCGGCCGGCCGCCGGAGCGCACCGCGACGGCCGGAACCCTCCAGATCGAGCTCTGGCATGTCGGCCGCGAGCCGGAGCCGTGGCCCGACCGCGGCGCACGGCAGCGATACTCTTACCGCGTCACCGACACCGCGCAGCAGCCATCGAGCCAGGACGACGACAACCCCGAACGCCCCACCGGAGCCGTCGCGGTCGGCGACGACTTGCGCTCCGGCGTCGGCGCGCCAGCCGACCCGGACGAGATGCTGCGCAGCCTCGTCTCCTTCCTGTCCGCAGCCGGTGAGGCCTACGCGCACACGATGCGGAACCCGGCCACGCCGTCGGAGAACCTGGACCTGTTCCCGGAATGGCTGAACGAGGCCGCCTACCAGAACATCAGCGAGCTGGCCCTGCTCGAACTTGATCTGGATCCGGACTACGAGCCGGTGGACGACGAGGCGTTCGAGGCCGCGTTCATGGCCGCCACCGAGACACCCGAACCGGCACCTGCCTGGCCGCCAGCGGCCTGGTACGCCGTCGTGTTCCTCGACGGCGACGAGGGGCACCAGGTCGTCGATCTGATCCAGGAGCGCGGCGTGGATGCCGCGCTCGCGTATTTGTCGGCCTGGGACTACGGCACCGAGACCCGCGACACGGCCCTGTTCCACGGGCACATCCACGACACCCCGCCCAGAAGCGTCGGCAGCCATGAGGTCGTCGATGGCGATGTCGCGCTGGTGTGGCATGCCGGGTTGGGACACGTGAACCTGCTGTGCCGCTTCGACCCGACTCAAGAGCCGCCCGCGTTCTGGCCCGGCCATGTCGCGCGTCTCTCGTCGCAGACCCCACGGGGCGTGGCCATGACCCCGCCGCCCCGGAACCCCGAGACCAATCGGCGTGACACACCAGGGCTGTGACCGCACCAGGCAACCTCGAGGCGCGTGCGGGACACCTCCGAAGTGCCCGTTCGGCACACAGGAAGGTAACGACCATGGCCATCTACGGCGACCACCTCGGTGCGTCCGACGACGCCTACCGGGCCGCGCGCGCTCTGGCGCACGCCACGATCCGGCTCGACCACCCGGAGGACCCGTTCGATGTCCAGCGCCAGCGGCCGGAGTATCCCGAGGACACCTACTCGGTGATCGGGAACGTGCTGGCGGTCCTGCGCTGCCTGCACCAGGTCGTCCAGCAGGTCGACGCCTGCCAGCACCGCGCCGCCGCCAGGGCCACCGGCAGGGACCTGACCGCCGCCGCGCACGGACACCTGCGCGATGCGGTCTTCGCCCTGGACCGCGCGCACGCTCACCTCGACCTCGCCCTGGGCGTCACCTCCGCCATCACCTGGCAGCCCGCACCGACACCCCAACAGCCCGCGGCGGCTGTTCGGGCCGACGCCGACGTCGCGCCTGCGGCGTCGTCGGGTGTCACGCGCGGCGGGGCGAGCGGGCTGGGACTGTGAACCGCGACCGCGAGCGGGTGCATGTCGCCCCGGGGTTCGTCCCGGCCCGGGAGCCGCGGGCAGCCCGGCGTGAGCGGCGGCGCCTGCTCCAGGAACTGCGCGCCGCGGCGGCCGCCCGGCGCCCGGCCCGTGAGCGGCAGCCGCGTGTGGAATATCTGCCACGGGCGGGCGAACCGGGCCCGGCGGCCCTGCGGTCTCCGATCGGCCTGCACGTCCAGGCCCACCAGGACACCTCCGCGGTGTGGGGCAGCGCGTACCCGTTCCTGGCTGGTGGCGGGCTGGGCGGGGACGGGGTGTTCGTCGGGCAGGACGCCACCAGCGGCGCCTCGTTCGTGTTCGATCCCTGGACGTTGTATCGCCAGGGCCGGATCACCGCGCCGAACGTCGTGCTCGCCGGGATCGTCGGCGCCGGGAAGTCCTCACTCGCCAAATCCCTGTACCTGCGGAGCCTCGCGTTCGGGCGGCGCGTGTACGTCCCGTGCGACCCCAAGGGCGAACACACCGCCGTCGCCGAAGCGGTCGGCGGGCGGGCGATCCAGATCGGGCCCGGCCTGCCCGCCCGCCTCAACCCGCTGGACCCCGGCCCCCGCCCCTCAGCCGTCTCCGACGACGAATGGGACGCGCAGGTGCGGGCCCGGCGCCGGGCGCTGCTGGGCGCGCTCGCCGAGACCACCCTCGGCCGACCGCTCTCGCCCGTGGAACACACCGGCCTCGACGTCGCCCTGACCGCGACGGTCCGTGCAGCCGACGGCGTGCCCGTCCTGCCCGCCGTCGTCGACCTGCTGCTCGACCCGCACCGCGACGACGACCCCGACCGGCGCCTCGCCGAGGACGGCCGCCCGGTCGCGCACGCGCTGCGGCGGCTGGTGCACGGGGACCTGGCGGGCATGTTCGACGGGCCCTCGACCATCGCGTTCGACCCGCACCTGCCGATGCTGTCCCTGGACCTGTCCCGCGTCACCGAGAACTCCACCGCCCTGTCGGTGCTGATGACGTGCGCTGCCGCGTGGATGGAGGCCGCGCTCGCCGACCCCGACGGCGAGCAGCGGTGGGTCGTGTACGACGAGGCCTGGCGCCTCATGTCCCACCCTCCGCTGCTGCGCCGCATGGACGCCCATTGGCGGCTGGCGCGGCACTACGGAATCGCGAACCTGCTCGTCTTCCACAAGCTGTCCGACCTGGACAACGTGGGCGATGCCGGATCGGCTGCCCGCGCGATCGCGACCTCGTTGCTCGCGAACGCCGAAACCCGCGTCATCTACCGGCAGGAGACCGACCAGATCGGCCCCACCGCCCAAGCTCTCGGCCTGACCGCCGCCGAGACCGCCCGGCTGCCGTTCCTCGGCGTCGGGCAGGGACTGTGGAAGATCCGCAACGACGCCGCCGTCGTCACCCATCAGCTCCACGACCTCGAAGCGAACCTCTTCGAAACAGGAACCCGCGCACACGGAAACTGTTAGAAGTTCCCGTGAAAACTGACGGTTCTGGTGGGAACTTGAGTACTCACGGCTCGATCGAAGCGGTCGGATGCTCATGTTCGCAGGGGAGCAGCTGCGACTCTTCGGCACCCGCGTCTATGCGTCAGTGTTCACTGTATGATCAGCGCATGCTGACTATTGCTTCGCAGTTGGACGTGATGAACCGGCTGGGCCGTGCGATGGCGGATCCGACCCGGTCGCGGATTCTGATGAGGTTGTTGGAGGGGCCGGGGTATCCGGCGGTGCTCTCGCGTGAGCTGGAGCTGACGCGTTCGAACGTGTCGAACCACCTGACGTGTCTGCGGGACTGCGGGATCGTGGTTGCTGAGCCGCAGGGCCGGCAGACACGGTATGAGATCGCCGATCCGCATCTGGCGGCAGCGTTGATGGCGCTGGTCGAGGTGACGCTCGCGGTCGACGAGAACGCGCCGTGCATCGACCCGGGCTGTTCGGTGGCGGGCTGCTGCGGGACGGGAGCGGGCTCATGAGCGCGGTCCCGGGGTCCCAGGTGACCGAGGTCGACCTCGAGGATGACGACGATCACGACGGGCCGTGGTGGCGCGATCGTGAGGTGATGGTGCCGGTCTTCTCCGGCGTCGCGTTCGCCGCGGGTCTGATCTGCGAGTGGTCCGGGGCTGAGACGGCCGCGCTGGTGGTGTTCTGGATCGGGCTGCTGCTCGGTGCGTCGACCTTCACTCCGGGTGCGATCCGCAAGCTGTTTCAGGGCAAGCTCGGCATCGGGCTGCTGATGACGATCAGCGCGATCGGCGCGGTCATCCTGGGCTACGTCGAGGAAGCGGCTGCACTCGCGTTCCTGTACTCGATTGCCGAGGCGCTCGAGGACAAGGCGATGGACCGCGCCCGCGGCGGTCTTCGGGCGCTGCTCAAGCTGGTGCCCGAGACCGCTACCGTGCTGGCCGATGGCTCCTCCAAGGAGGTCGCCGCGAAGGACCTGACCGTCGGCCAGGTCATGCTGGTGCGGCCCGGTGAGCGGATCGCGACGGACGGCGTCGTGCGTACCGGCCGCAGCAGCCTGGACACGTCCGCGATCACCGGCGAGTCGATCCCCGTGGAGGTCGAACCGGGCGACGCCGTCCCGGCCGGCGCGATCAACGCCGCCGGAGTGCTGGAGGTCGAGGCCACCGCGGCCGGGACGGACAACTCGCTGACCACGATCGTCGAGCTGGTCGAGCAGGCGCAGAGCGAGAAGGGTGAGCGGGCGCGTCTGGCCGACCGGATCGCGCGCCCGCTGGTCCCGGGCGTGCTGATCCTGGCCGTGCTGGTCGCGCTGATCGGATCGCTGGTCGGGGACCCTGGGCTGTGGATCACGCGTGCTCTGGTCGTGCTGGTCGCGGCCTCCCCGTGCGCGCTGGCGATCTCGGTCCCGATCACGGTGGTCGCGGCGATCGGCTCGGCCAGCAGGTTCGGCGTCATCATCAAGTCGGGCGCGATCTTCGAACGGCTGGGCCGCATCCGGCACGTCGCGGTGGACAAGACTGGCACGCTGACCCGCAACGAGCCTGCCGTGACCGGTGTCCTGACCGCCGACGGCGTCGCGGAGCAGGACGTGCTGGCCTGGGCAGCGTCCCTGGAGCAGCACAGCGCGCACCCGCTGGCTGCGGCCATCACCGCTGCGGCACCTGGGGTGCCGGCGGCGCAAGAGGTCAGCGAGCTGGCCGGGCACGGCATCCAGGGCACCATCGACGGCGCTCAGGTCACGGTCGGCAGCCCTCGCTGGGTCGAGCCCGGAGCGCTGGCCGACGCCGTCGCGGACCTGGAGTCCCAGGGCATGACCGTCGTGATCGTCCACCGGGCAGGCGCGCCGGTCGGCGCGATCGGTGTGCGCGACGAGCTCCGCCCGGAGGCGCCCGAGTTCGTCCGCACCCTGACCGGTCAGGGAACCGGGGTGACCATGCTCACCGGGGACAACCAGCGCACCGCCCAGGCGCTGGCCGACCAGGCCGGGATCACGGACGTGCGCGCGCAGCTGCGTCCTGAGGACAAGGCCGCCGCGATCACGGAGCTGACGGCCTTACGGTCCACGGTGATGATCGGTGACGGCATCAACGACGCCCCCGCTCTGGCCGGCGCGGACATCGGGATCGCGATGGGCGCGACCGGCTCGGACGCGGCGATCGAGTCCGCCGACGTCGCGTTCACCGGTCACGACCTGCGCCTGATCCCACGTGCTCTGGACCATGCCCGCCGGGGGCGGCGCATCATCAACCAGAACATCGTCCTGTCCCTCCTGATCATCGTGGTCCTGCTGCCCCTGGCACTGGCCGGCGTCCTGGGGCTGGCGGCGGTCGTGCTGGTCCACGAGATCGCCGAGGTCATCGTCATCCTCAACGGCCTGCGCGCATCCCGCACCCAGCGCGCGGAAGCCGGGCAACCACTTCGCGGGTAACGGCTGGGCCACCCTCGTCCGATCACCAGCGCTTCGGCCCGACAACAGGCCGCCGGAGCGCTGGTCCGGTCCGTTCATTCGCCCAGCGCGGCTTCAACGGCTTGGACGAGTTCGTCGGGAGTCTCGATGCCGAGCTTCTTGCCGTCCAGGAAAAAGGTGGGCGTGCCGTTGACGCCCAGGGTCCGGCCTTCGTCGAAGTCGCTCTGGACCCTGGCGGTGGTAGCGGGATCGGCGACCGTCTTGTCGAACGCTTCCATGTCGAGTTCGAGTTCCTTGGCGAACCTGCGGAACACCTGCGCCTTGGAGTCCTGCGACTCTCCCCACTCCGCCTGTGTCTCATACATGCGCTGGTACATCGGCTCGAGTTGTCCCTGGGCGGCGGCGGCCTCCACGGCGACGGCGGCGTTGGTGGAGTTGGGGTGCCCGGGGATCGGGAAGTACCGCATCACGAGGGTGAGGTTGTCCTTGTGTTCCTGGCGTAGTTGTTCGACCGTGGGGTAGTAGGCACGACACACTTCGCACTCGAAGTCGAGGAACTCGACCAGCACTGCCTTCTCGTCGCTTGCCTGGTTCAGGATGTGGCTGTCCTCGCGCACCACTTCGGCGTCAGCGGACTGCGGCTCGGAACTGGTCAGGGCGAGGACGACAAGGAGCGCGAACAGTCCGAGCACCCCGACGAGCAGGACGAGCTGGAGCAGGCGAGGTGCCGTCGTACGGCGGGTGGCGGGACGTTGGGTGGTCATCAGGTTCCTTTGCAGGGAGAAGCAGGGTTACGGGAGAAAGTGTGGGCACGTTCCTCGACGACCTGCACAAGTGCGGCGGTCAATGAAGTTGATGACGACGACGCCTGATCGGCAACGGTGCGGATGCGTCCGTCGGTCGCGAAGGGACAGGTCTTGACGGTGCTCCATCCTCGCGAGCAGGCGAGGACGAAGCCGGTGACAAGCAGTGCGCACAGGCGAACCAGGCGGTCGCGGTGGCGTCGTGCCTTGGGTTCTTGCTGATCCGTGACAGCGCTGGTTTCCACCGCGGACCCGACCTTCGAGGGCCTGGCTCTCGGCCAGTGCGAGGTCGGGCACGGTGGCCAGGTCCGCGGATTGCCGACAGCCGAGATGCTAGCGGGCGCGGCCAGCACGCAGCACATGGGCCCGTACTGGCTCCAGGGCGGGTAGGACTGTCATGACGGGGCGATCGTAGACGAGCGGGCTCGCCGAGCGCGGAAACAGGCGTGCCTCACGTGATGTTCGCACGGCAGGCGTCCAGCGCTCCGCTTACGTCCAGCAGCCATTTCAGAAGGGTCGCACCATGCTGTGTTCTTTCCGTTATGGTGGGGCCACCATGATCCTGATCCGTCACCTTCGTTCGGTCCTGGCTGCGGTGTGCCCGGGGCCTTTGGGTGCGGTGTCGGTGATGTTCCTTGTTCTGGCCATGGTCGGCGTGCATTCGCTGTGCAACGTTCACCGGGACGTGCCCTCCCCGGAGGCCGGGCACTCCCACGACAGCAGCCTGGTGCTCGTGGCTGATGTCGAAGCTGCTGAAGAGACGCCCGTCGAGGCTCTGCGCGAGCCCCTCGGCATCGGCTCTCATGGCTGCGCCGACCATCACACGGCGGCAGCGCAGTGCGACCCGGTCCTGCTGGCGCCGGTGCTGCATGCCAGCATGCCGGAGCCGGACAAGCAGCGCCTGGCACCCGCCCTGGCGCAACAGAAGCAGCCGACGGTGTCGGGCAGGTCTACTCCCGCCGCACCCTCCCTGCACGCGCTGGGGATCTCTCGGACGTAGATCGCCACATGTCCGCCGACGTGGGTACCCGTCGGCGGCCTTCGGCGCGCATTGCGACGACGGTGCGCAGCTTGTGGTCCTACCCATCCGAGCCGAAAGGTCCCCTGATGGAGCCCATCTCCGTCCCCTCGATTCATTCCACGACCCCCGACCCGATCCGGCCAGGCCCGTCCCGGCGTGGTCGCGGCCGCCATCGCGCGGCGACCCGACCCGGCCTGGGTTCCCTTCTCCGGGCGGCTGGTGAGCGCGCGGCGGCGGCGAGCGGTCGTGGCGCGGTGGTAGCCGCGGCCGGTTCAGGTGTGCTGTTGTCCTTGGCCGCGCCCTCCGCCCACGCTGCACCGGGTACGCAAGAATCCAGCACGGCACTCGCAAGCAAGCCGGTCAAGGAAGCGTTCGAAGCGATCGATCTCGACGCCCTGGCCGCACAGGCGCGCGAAACGGTAGCCGATGCTCGCGTGGTAACCGTGGCCCGCGACGTGCGTCTGAAGGTCGAGACTGCGCCCGTATCCGTGACCCCTGCCGTGGAGACTGAGGCCTACCAGGCGCAGCTCGCGGCCGAGGCAGAGGCCGAAGCCGCAGCGGAGGCCGCCGCACTGGCCGCCGAGGCCGCAGCGGTCGAGATCCCGGCTGCGGCCGCAGGAAACGACGTGGTATCGATCGCGATGCGCTACCTGGGTGTGCCGTACGTGTGGGGTGGGAACACTCCGGCAGGGTTCGACTGCTCCGGGTTCACGTCCTACGTCTACGCCCAGGTCGGGATCGACCTGCCCCGGACCTCCTCGGAGCAGCGGTACGCCGGAACCACAGTGTCTTCGGCACAAGCCCAGCCCGGAGACCTGATCTGGTCTCCCGGGCACATCGCGATCTATGCCGGGGACGGCATGCAGATCGAGGCGCCGGTCCCGGGCGAGACGGTTCGGTACAGCAGCATCTGGCAGTCCAACCCGACATTCATTCGCGTCGGCTGACCCGCTGTGGGGGGCGGACGCAGTCCACCCCCCACAGCCCTTCCGGAATACAGGCCGCCAAGGGCCGCCAGCGACGCGAGAGCGCAGGCGCCCTGATCGATGCGAGAGACCAATGCGTATAGACCAGCAATACTTACTCACACCACGCGGGACCTCACCCCGTTTGGTGGACACGGTGATACTGGATGTCTGATCCAGAGAAGCGAGTTCTGTAACCGATGGCAATGAAGAACTACCCCGAGGAGTTCAAGGCCGATGCTGTGGCCTTGTACGAGTCGACTCCCGGGGCCACGATCAAGGGCATCGCCCGTGACCTGGGCGTCTCGCGCGAGACGCTGCGGCTGTGGGTGCGCCGGGCTGCTGAGAAGCGCGGCCAGGTGGCTGTGACCGGCCAGGCAGGGCCCGAGGTGACGGAGCCGGCCGCATCGCCGGTGCGGTCCGGTGGCCGAGTTGGTCAGCTCGAGGCGCGGGTGGCCGAGTTGGAGGCCACCAACCGTCGCCTGGAGGCCGAGAAGCGGACGCTCGCGACCGAGCGGGAGATCTTGCGCAAGGCCGCGAAGTATTTCGCGGGAGAGACGACCTGGTGAGCCGCTTCCAGTTCGTCGCCGAGCACCACCCCGCCTATTCGGTGAAGCGGCTGTGTCAGGTCCTGGGCGTCAACCGGTCCTCCTACTACAAGTGGCAGGCCGGCGCTGAGGCCCGCGCCGCGCGGGCGGCCGAGGACGCCGTGCTTGCCGATCGGATTCGGCTGCTGCACCGCGAGGACCCCGCCCTGGGGTCCCCGCGGGTGACGTCCGAGCTGCGCAAGGCCCACCCGCAGGCCGAGCCGGTGAACCACAAGCGAATCGCCCGGGTGATGCGCCGGCACCGGCTCACCGGGATCCGCCTGCGTCGGCGGGTCCGCACGACGATCCCGGACCCGTCCGGGGTCAAGGTCGCCGACCTGATCAGCCGGGACTTCACCGCCGCCGAGCCGAACAGCAGGTATGTCGGCGACATCACCTACCTGCCCGTGGGCGGCGGGAAGTTCCTCTACCTGGCCACGGTGATCGACCTGTGCTCCCGCCGCCTGGCGGGCTGGTCCATCGCCGACCACATGCGCACCGACCTCGTCGAAGACGCGCTCAAGGCCGCTGCGGCCGAGCGCGGCTCGCTGGCCGGGGCGATCTTTCACAGCGACCACGGAGCCCAGTACGGATCCCGGGATTACGCCAACCTCTGCACGACACTGCAGGTCACCCAGTCCATGGGCGCGGTCGGCACCAGCGCCGACAACGCCGCAGCCGAGTCCTTCAACGCCACCCTCAAACGCGAGATCCTGGCCGGCGCGCCCGCCTTCGACGGACCCCGAGCCGCACGGCTCGCGGTGTTCCGGTGGGCCACCCGCTACAACACCCGACGACCCCACTCACGCTTGGGAAACCAGAGCCCGGCCGACTACGAGAGGAACCTTCAAGCAGCTACGCTGCAGCCTGCCGCATGACCACACAATGACGTGTCCACTTTTCGGGGCGAAGGCCCCGCGTCTCGCGCCGAACACTCAGTCCCGAGCGACCGTTGCACCATTCGGTGCCGGCCGCGTTGATCGCGATCGCGCTCCTGCTGGCAGTGCTGGTCGGAAGTGTCGCGCCACCCGCGGCGGCCCATGACCAGCTGTTGTCCTCGAGCCCTGCCGACGGTGCGGCCATCGGCTCCTTGCCGAGTGAGATCGAGCTGGTCCTGACCGCGACTCCGCTGGCTGCCGGTGCCACTTTGGTGCTCACGACTCCAGACGGGCGCACTCTCACCGCAGGAACACCCGAGGTCGATACCGCGCGCGGTGCCGCGACCTTCCCGGTGACCGGCGACGGCCCGCCCGGCACCTACACCGCGGCGTGGCACGTCGTGTCCTCGGACGGGCACCCGATCGAGGGAACGTTGAAGTTCACCGTGAAATCAGGCCCGACGCCAGCGAAACCGCCCCCCTCACCGATCGAGACCCGCGACAATCAGAGCCCCAGTGCCACAGCATCCGGCGCATCGCAGAAACCCACCGTGACGCCGCCCGCGCGGGAATCAACCGCGGTCTCGACGAACGGCACGAACGATCGGCGGGGCTCGAACCCGCTGGCAGTGATCGCGGCGCTCGTGGCAGGCGTCGTCGCCGTACTTGTCCTGGTCACCTTCATCACCCGACGTCGTGGCTCGCTCCGCGAACCAGGCAGTCCGTCGCCAGGAGAGTCCGCCAAGAGTCGCGACGACACGGACCGGCCCGAATGACCGCCCTCGGCCACTCGGCCCGACTGATCAGCGGGTCGGAGGGACCGATGTGGATCCCGAGCGACCCGCCGTCCTTGTCGACCTACCTTGCTCCGACGATCCAGCCGGTTGCGGTCATTCCAGTGATCGAGATCGTCCTGGCTAGGCTGTACCTAGCCGGAGCGATCCGGGTCTGGGTCACGGTCGCCGATGGCCTGCCTGGGCGCTGTCGTTTCTGGCCGGATGCGTCGTCCTGGTGGTAGTCACCGGCGCTGGGATCGAGAGGTGCGGGCTGGAGATGTTTCCGTCTTCATGTTCCAGCAACTCACTCTCATGATGACCGTGCCGCCGCTGCTGGTATTGGGCAGGCCAGGAACGTGGCTCCTGTGCGGCCTGCCCCACGACCGCATCGGTGCGGTGATCCTGGTCGGAGCGCGGTGGGGACTGCGGTCATGGGCCGGGCGTCTGGCCCTGCACCCAGCGCTGATCATGCTCGCACGCTGACGCAAGGACGAAGCCCGTTCGACTGCCGCCGCCGACCGCCGGAACCTGCACCACGACCCGGACCTGGACGCCAATAACGCCGACCTCCAGCGCCAGGCCCAGCGGCCACCGATGAGCTGATGGAACAACCGCTGCACATGTCCGCGGCGACGGATATTGAATATTCGCGCCGTTCGGCGATATAATCGCTGCATGACGATGAATAGTGGCTCTCGGGATCTCGCGGGGTCGGGTGATCCTGTGGGCGTGGTGGCGGCGGTTGCTCCGGCTGCGGCGTTGTATCGGGCGTTGAGTGAGCCGGCTCGGTTGTTGATCGTGCGGCATTTGTTCACCGGTGAGCATCGGGTGCGGGATCTGACCGAACATCTCGGTCTGGCGCAGAGCACGGTCAGTGCTCATCTGGCATGTCTGCGTGAGTGCGGGCTGGTGGCCTCTCGTGTGCAGGGTCGTGCGTCGATGTTCTCGCTGGTCGACCGGGACAGGCTGGCGGCCTTGTTCGCGGTGACCGAGGGGCTGCTTGAGGCCACTGGTTCGGCTGCGGTGTTGTGCCCGCACGTGGACCTGCCGGGCAGCGCGGTGTCGGGCTTCGTTCCGGATGGTGCCGGTCAGGGGCGTGCCCGATGAGTCATGACCACAGCCACGGTGGGCTGGGTGGGCATGATCATCGCGGGCGGCTGGGGGTCGCGTTCGGGATCACCGCGGCGATCCTGGTGGCGCAGGGGGTCGGCGCGCTGGTGACGGGCAGTCTGGCGCTGTTGGTGGACACCGTTCACATGCTCACTGACGCCTCGGGTCTGCTGCTGGCCCTGATCACGGCTTCCCTCACGTTGCGCCCAGCGTCCTCGCGCCGCACCTGGGGCTACCGGCGTGCGGAGGTCCTGGCCGCGCTCGGTCAGTCCGCGGTTCTGCTGGCCGTGGGGGCCTACGTGCTGATCGAGGGAGTCCAGCGGCTCGTGGGGCCACCCGAGATCCCGTCCAGTGAACTCCTCGTTTTCGGGGTCATCGGTCTGGTCGGGAACGTCGCCGCGATGCTGGTCCTGGCCGGCAGCCGTTCGGCCGACTTCAACCTGCGGGCCGCGTTCCTGGAGGTCCTGAACGACGCCCTGGGCTCGCTCGGGGTGATCATCGCGGCCATCGTGATCGCCACCACCGGCTGGCAGCAGGCCGACGCGGTCGCGGGCCTGCTCATCGGCGCTCTGATCGTGCCCCGCGCGATCACACTGCTGCGCGAGACGACCTCGGTACTGCTGGAGACCACGCCACCCGGCCTGGACCTGGACCAGGTCCGCACTCACCTGCTGCGTGCCGGTCACGTGCGCGAGGTGCACGACATGCACGCCTCCCTGATCGCCACCGGGCTGCCCACGATCAGCGCCCATGTCGTCGTGGACGAGGAATGCTTCACCGACGGCCACGCCCCACAGATCCTGGACGACCTGCAGGCGTGCGTCGCCACCCACTTCGACATCCCGGTCGAGCACTCCACCTTCCAGATCGAACCGGCCGGTCACCGCGACCACGAAGCCCCCAGCCATGCCTGACCGCGACCGCGGGCGGCACGCACCTGAGCCGTACGACGTCGTCGTGGTCGGTGGCGGGCAGGCAGGTCTGGCCGTCAGCTACCACCTGGGCCGCGCGGGTGTGCGGCATCTGGTGCTCGAGGCGGCCGACCGGGTCGGGTCCAGCTGGTGTGACCGGTGGGACTCGCTGCGGCTGTTCACCCCTGCCGCATACAGCGCGCTGCCCGGCCTGTCCTTCCCGGGCCCGGGTGACCGGTACCCCAGCGGGATGGACGTCGCCGGCTACCTGGCTGGTTACGCCGAGCAGTTCGACCTGCCGGTACGCACCAGCTCACCGGTCCGCGCCCTGACCCGCGACGCCGGGCAGACGGCGGTGAACAGGTTCACGCTCGCCACACCATCCGGGCTCGTCACCGCGCCCCGGGTCGTCGTCGCGACCGGCGCGTTCGGCACCCCTGCCGCACCCGGGTTCGCAACCCGCCTCGACCCAGACCTGCCCGCGCTGCACTCCCACGACTACCGGCGTCCGAGCGACGTCCCCGACGGCGTGGTCCTGGTGGTGGGGGCGGGTAACACCGGATACCAGCTCGCGCTCGAGCTCGCCGGCCACGGACGCACCGTTCACCTGGCCCACGGCAGTGTCGGGCGCACGGTGCCTCAACGGGTCGCAGGCCGCGACATCTTCTGGTGGTTGACTCACACCCGCCTGATCATCACTCCTGCCGATTCCGCGGTCGGGCGACGGCTGCGCGCCAACGACCCGGTCATCGGCACCAGTCGCACCGCCCTGCGCAGCGCCGGGGTGAGGTTTCGGCCCCGTGCCGTGGACGGCACCGGCCGGGTTGTCTCCTTCGCTGACGGGACATCCCTGCGCCCCGACAGCATCCTGTGGGCCACCGGCTACCGCCACGAGGACCGCTGGATCGACATCCCCGAAGCGCTTGATGATCACGGCGCCCTGCGCACCACCGGACTGGACACTCCCGTGCGCGGGCTGCACGTGCTGGGCCGGCCGTGGCAACGCAGCCGTGGATCCGCCCTCCTGGGATTCGTCGGCCAGGACGCACACCATCTCGCCGCCACCGTCAGCGCCAGCCAGGACACCGCCCGGTCACCACGCCCGGCGGTCTGAAGAACGGGACGGTCAACACCGTGGCGCATCACCGTCTTTCACCGTCGCGGCGGTCTGCGACCATTGCTCAATGGACGACGAGGCCGTCATTCCCATCCTGCGCGTGCAGGACGCTGCCGCAGCAGTCGCGTGGTACGAACGACTTGGTTTCCGCCAGCAGTGGGAACACCGCTTCGAACCAGGCCTGCCCGCATTCGTCGAGATCGCCCGCGGCGGTGTGCGGTTGTTCCTGTCCGAGCACACCGGCGACGCCCGCCCCGACACGCTGGTCTACTTACGCCTCCACGACGTCCAGGACCTTGCCGCCGCCTTCGGCGTGCCGGTGACCGACGCGCCATGGGCGCGGGAGATCGAACTGGCCGACCCCGACGGCAACCGGCTGCGTATCGGCACCCCAACCCCATAACGCGCACCCCAGACGTGCACCCCGTGATGGACCCCGAGCATCCCCGGACGGATTCCACCGGGGGAACCGTGGCCGCCGGCGCGGACGATCCCGGCCCTCGCAGACGTTCAGATCCCGGGCTCGGACGGGGTCAGGCCGGGCGTGGCGCGTACATGATGACTGCTACGCCGACCAGGCAGATCAGGGCACCGGTCACGTCCCATCGATCGGGTCGGAAGCCATCCACGAGCATGCCCCAGGCCAGAGACCCCGCGACGAACACGCCGCCGTAGGCGGCCAGGATGCGGCCGAAGTCCGCATCGGGTTGCAGGCTGGCGAAGACACCGTAGATGCCCAGCGCGATCACGCCGGCGCCGATCCAGATCCAGCCCTTGTGCTCACGGATACCTTGCCAGACCAGCCACGCACCACCGATCTCGAAGACAGCAGCAGCGACGAACAACAGGATCGAGCGGACGGTGTCGTTCATCGGAGTGTGGTCTCCCTGGGGTGGGTGGGCAGGAGATCGGCGAGCAGGGGCGCGGCCTGATCGGGTGCGGTGATCGTCAGGTCGAACATCGGTCCGTGCAGGTCGATGCGGATGTCGTAGAACGCGCAGCACTGCTGCTCGGCGACAGCCAGCTCGGCGGCAAGGCCCAGCTCGGCGACCGGGAGGGCAGCCCGAACACCGTCAGCCATGCGAGTCAGGCTCACACCGGTGAACAACTCGCGCCACTGGTTGATGCGTTCGGCGTAGTCGGTGCCCTTGAGCGTGCATGCGACCGGTGCATCCCCGGCGGACGCCGGTGGCGTCGCAAGGGGCAGCCGGCGGCGGGGCCGGTCAAGGAACGCGCACGACGCGTCACACGGCGCGTCACGGTCGGGCAGAGCGTCCAGGTGCGCGATCGCGGCGCTCAGGGTGTCCTGCAGACCGCGCAGGGCGGTCAGGCGTTCGGCGGTCTGCTGGACACGATCGGCCAGCATCGGCCGGTAGGCCGCACGCACAGTGTGACAAGGCTCGGACTCCCACACGACGATCAGCTCCCGTACCGCGGACAGAGGCAGGTCAAGGTGCTTGGCCTGGGCGATGAACGCGAGCCGGTCCAACGCCTGCTGTCCGTACAGGCGGTACCCGTTGTCCGCCCGGGTGGCGGGCAGCAGGCCTTCGGCCTCGTAGTAGCGCAGGGTCGAGGCCGGTACCCCGGCACGCTCGGCCAGCTCACCGATCTTCATCTCGTCCATGCCCTCGACCGTAAACCTTCGAGTCGGCTCGAAGGTCAAGCCTGGTCTGAAGTCGGTGTGGCGGCCGATGTCGGGGAGGGGGTCAATGGGGCTGTGACGTAGCGGTTGGCGCCCTCGACGCTCATCCCGAACAGGTCGCACAGCTGGCGCACGTCACCGCCGCCGGCATGGGCTTCGGCCAGGATCCGGTCCTCGCGCAAGGCTTGTGGACGCAAGGTGGTCCGCTTCCACGGGAACTGTGCGCCGGGGTGGACCAGGCGCGGCGCGGTGCGTCGGGTGACGAACAGGTACGGGTTGATCGTGTTCGGCCAGGTCTTGGCGCGGTGGTCGAGCCAGGCGCGCAGGCGAGGCCGGACCGGGTCGGCCAGGGGGATGTTGCGGTCGCCGACCTGGAGGCGGCCGTCGATGATGTCGGTCAGCTGGACGCGTCGGACCTGGAGGTTGGTCAGCGCGTGAAAAGCGACCAGGGCCACGGCCAGCGCTATGGCGGGATCGGGTGAGGCCAGTGCGGCGCGGACCGCAGCGGTGTCCAGCGGCAGCGGTGTGCTGACGGCGGTGCCGGGGCTCGCCAGGGCCCGGGCAGGGTTCTGGAAGGTGATCTTGAGGGACTTCAGGATCGAGAACAGCGACCTCATACCGGTCACGGCTGTAGTGCGGTGGTGTCCCGAGGCAGGAAGGGCGTCGGCGACCATGCCGGAGCTGACTTCGGCCAGGGAGGTAGTGCCCTGATCGGCCCAGGTGGTCAGGATCGGCGTGAGCGCGTGGATCTGCTGACGGATGTTGACCGGTGCTCGCTGACGTCGGCGAGGAGCGGTGGCCGACCCGTCCATCATGACGCTCAACCAGGTCTCGAGCTGGGCACGCATGGGCTGGGGCAGGTGCCGGGTCTTGCTGGTGAAGTAGGTCTGGATGCGTGGGATGCGGTCCTCGACCAGGAGCCCGGCCGCCTCCAGGACGTCCATGGTGGAGACGATGTTGCCCGTGTAGGTGGGCAGGGTCAGCACGTCGGTGACGCGGATCCGCTCCTCGGGGCGGCTGCGGTAGGTTTGCAGCAGTCGCAGCGAGCGGACCACGTCGTTGCGCTGCCGGGTCGACCAGCCGTGCTTGGCCGCGTGCTCACGCACGATCTGGTGGCAGTGCCGGGTCAGCTCCCCGTCCTCCCACCGGGCACGTTCGGTCACGATCTGCGGGTCGAGGGTCATGGCGAACAGCTCACTCTGGATGCCATCGACCGGGGTGAACGGCCGGGAAGGGGCGCTGGGGCGCCGCTTGGGGCGCCGTGGCGGCGGCGGTGGGCGCAGCACACGGGTGGGTGTGGGCATGTTCGCCAGGAACATCTGCTGGCCGTGCTTGTTCGCTCCAGCCAGGTCGATGCCGTGGCCGGGTTCGTGGAGCATGCGCGCCTGCTCGAGGCACAACCGGCACGCGCCGGCGTCTCCCACCGGCGCGGTGCGCCCGCAGTAGTCGCACGGACTGGTCGGGAAGTGGGTGGCCCACCACCGGCAGATCCAGCACATCCAGTTGTGCTGACGGAACACGCCCCAGGCCAGGCAACTGGTGCACGAAGACAGGAACCGTGGCCCGCCGGGATGGCATGCGTCGCACAGGCCCTGGCTGAAGTACGCCGTCGACCCGCAGGCCCGGCACGGCGGCGGGGTGAACGGGCCACCGGGTAGGCACGCGTAGCAGTAGTCGACCCGCGGCTTGGACCAGGCGACCTTCGCCGACTGGCACCCGATGCACTTGGGCGGCGGGCGCAGCGGCGCGTCCGGCCCCGGCCTCACCGGATCCACCTCACAGCGGCGGCTGCGACCGCGGCTTGCCGAACCGCGGGGTCACCACCGTGGCTCCTGGATGCTCTTCTCCGACCGCCTCGGCCTGGGCCGGGCGCCGTGCGACCACCTTCTCTGGCTCCGGGATGAGCAGGTCGTCGGGCACGCACTCCAGTACCGCGCACAGCACGTCGAGCTCTTCCAGCCGGATCACCGGCGGACTGGCCGCCCACCACGAGGACATCTTCCCGGCACTGATCTCCAACCCGGCCTCGGCGAGCATGCGCCGCATCTGCGCGGACTTCCAGATCCCGCGCTCGGCGGCGGTCAGCCGCAGGTTCCACTTCATCCTCAGACCTCCCCGAAACGGGCCGCAACCCGCTGATTGGCGTTCTTCCACGCCTGCTCCACATGCTCGCTGCGCACATGGATATAGCCCGACGTCGTCGCGAGCCACTGGTGCCCCAACAGCTCCTGCAACGCCTTGAGATCCATGCCGGCCCCGTACAAGGACGAGGCGCAGTAGTGCCGCAGCACGTGCGGGGTCAACCGACCCGACCACGACGGAAGCCACAGCCCGGTCTGGATACCAAGCGCGCGACGCAACGCGTTGGACCCGACCCGCCCGCACCTGCCCAACCCGTCATCGAACCGCTCGGACGGCAGCATCGGCGCATCCGGGTTCGACCAGTCATCGCCGAACTGGTGGCGCACCTCGGCCAGCCACCAGTCGATCAGCTCGTCGGCACCGTTGATCGCAGGGACCAGCCGCTGCTTGGGTCCACGGCCGCGTGACCCTTTACCGAACCGGACATGGACCTTGCCCATCCCACCCAGGTCAGGGCGCCAATCGCGAATGTCGAGCATCACCGTCTGTCGACGACGCGTTGAGACTGACCCTGTAGCGACGGATTGGGACTGACCCCTCCGAGATGCTGGAGGGGTGATTG
>NZ_BAAANL010000008.1:0-248559 GCF_039529775.1 Myceligenerans crystallogenes | reverse complement strand
CAAACAACCGACGCACACATCCGAACCAGAATCTCTTGATCCCGGCCCGCTCAGGGCGACTCGTAAAACTTACCAGACTCCCGATCCCTTATCCAAATCCGCTCCGGCCCGTCCGGGCCGACGAATTCTTCCAGGAATTCGAAAATATCTGGCTCCTCGTTTCAGGCAACACAAAGCTAAGCAATGTATTTCCTGGAGTGAGGTTGTGTCCCGGGAACCGTCCCGCTCCGCTTCCAGCGAAGCCGTCCGTGCCTACCCGGCGACAAGATCAAGAACCTACCAGACCTTCACTCCGCACGCAACCACCCTGTCGAGCGGAGCGCGTGAGCGTTGATCAGCAGATCCCCCGGCCAGTCACCAGAGCGCACGAAGCCCCTGCTGGTTCCTGGAGGAGTTTCCGCCCCGGGACCGGCCAGTCCGCGTGATCCGCGGTTCCTGTCCGTGCCTCCCTGCCGGGCGAACGACCTGAACATTACACACACGCAGCCGTGCCGCACAACTTGAGCAGCCGTGACGCACGGCACCCGGCCGGGAGCGCCCCGTTCGCCGGCCCCTCCGCGCCTACCTCGCGGTCAGGAACTCCTCCTCGCCCAGCGCCCGGCCGGTGATCCGCGTGTCCCCGAGCCACCCGTAGAACCCCTGCCCGTAGCTGCCGGCGTACTGGGTCCCGCCCAGCACGAACGGCTTGCCCAGCGTGGTGATGCCGCGGGATTCCTCGGCGGCGTTCCGCGCGATCCTCGATCCCTCCACGTACAGCGTGGTGTGCCGCCCGTCGTTCACCACCGCCACGTGCATCCACCGCCCGGTCGGCAGGGCGTGGCTCCACGAGGTCGGATCGGCGTCGACCGGCACGGGGTAGACCACGAACTGCAGGAACCGCTCGCCGGAGAGGTTCAGGCTGCAGGTCGGCTCGTCGTCGGACCATCCGCTGTGCTTGCCTGCCTCCCCGGCCCTGCCCTCCCAGCTGAGGACGCCCATCCAGGCGTGCTCTCCGGCGAACGGCTCAGGGAGCTTGAGGAACGTCTCGATGGTGTAGCCGGACTCGAAGGTCAGGCTGTTGAGCGGTGCGTCCGGGCCCGTGCGCAGGAGCGCGCCGCGGTCGGGCGACTGGCCGCCGTCGAACCGCAGGCTGGCATGGGCGGGCTGGCCGTCGTGGTGCTCGGCCGACCAGGTCAACGTCTCCGGACCGCTGGAGTGCAACAGCTCGGCCATCAGGTCGTTGCCGTTCCCGGTCAGGTCGCGGGCGACCGTCCCCGGTTCGACGGCGGCGCCGTCGTCCCCCGGGAAGGGCTGTCCCACGCCCCCCAGTCCGGCGTCGTCGAACCGCCAGTAGGCGACCGTGCCGCGCGGCATGACCGCCGACGCCGGTCGCGGCGCCGGCACCACCGGCGGCGCGAACGCCGCGAACCGCCGTGCGAAGTCGAGTTCGACGCTGAACCGGTCGACATCGCCCGTGAGCTCGGTGTGCTCCGCCTCCAGCGGGGTGGGCCGGCGCTTCGCCCGGAGCCAGGGCGAGAACGTCTCCACGTCGATGACCCCACGGGCCAGGTCGAACGAGTAGTAGCGCACCATGCCCGCGCCGCCGTAGTAACGGTCCTGGTAGTTCGTGATGTGCAGGTGGACCGCGTGGCCGGCGTCGTTGGTCAGGGTGGTGCGGCCGGACGGCCAGTAGTGGCCGCCGAGCGCGAGGAAGATCTGGTCGTTGGCACGGATCAGGCGGTCCCAGAGGCGGCGGCCGTGGTCCGAGAGGTGGGCGTCGCCGTCGTCGTCGGCCCAGACGAGGTCGTGGGTGGTGAGGATCGCGGGCAGGGTGGGGTGGTCGTCCAGGACCTGCTGGGTCCACCCGAGGCCGGCGTCGGACACGCGCCAGTCCAGCGCGAGGACGAGCCACTCCCGGCCGGCGGCCGCGATGACATGGAAGCTGTTGTAGCCGTCCGGGGACGAGCCGCCGTAGGTGGGCATCGCGGCGAACCGCCGCGGGCCGAAGGTGCGCAGGTACGGGGTGTCGCCGCGCTGGTCGTCACCCCGCACGTCGTGGTTCCCGGCAAGCACGCTGAACGGGAGGTCGCCCGCCGCGCGGAACACGCGGTCGGCGGCGCGCATCTCGGTCTCGGTGCCGTGCTCGGTGATGTCGCCGAGCTGGGTCATGAAGACGACGCCGGACCGGTCGCGGTCGAGGTGGCGCAGGGTGGCACGCACCGGCTCCTCGTCGGAGCCGCCCTCGTCGATGAGGTACTGCGTGTCGGGCAGGACGGCGATCGTGAAGCGGGTGGCGGGTGCGTGGATGTCCGACGACGTCGCCGTCGTCGTCTCCGCTTCGGCGGAGGCCGGCGTCGTCGTCCCTGCCGCCACGGCGGCTGCGGCGGGAACGGTTGCGGCGGCACGGAGCAGGGAGCGGCGCGAGACGTTGAGATCCACGGTGCCACCCTGGCGGGGGCCGAAGACGGGCGGGTGACATCGAGCGGAACAGTGACCGACCGGAAAGTCACGGGCGCCTCGACAACGGGCAGGTGCGGATCGTGGACCCGGGTCCCCCGTGCGGGGGATGCGGAAGAGCCCACCGTGGGGTGACGCGGGCGGGGGTGGGCGGTCCATAGCGTTCTGGGTATGAGATTCATCTGGCAGCTTCTTGTCGTAGCGCTCGTGTCCTTCGTCGCGAGCGTGGTGCTCCGTGCGGTGCAGCCGTACCCCTGGGTCACGCTCGTCGTCGGTCTGCTGGCGGCCGTGGGTTGCGTCGTCGCGTACCGCTGGGTGGTGCGGCGGACCGAGCACCGCGTGGTGGACGAACTGGGGCGGCCCGGTGCGGTGCGCGGCGTCGCCGCGGGCACGCTGGGCGGCCTCGTGCTGTTCGGGTCCGTGGTGGCGGGTATCGCGCTCCTCGGCGGGTACCACGTCAGCGGGCTGGGGTCGCCGGCCGGGGCGGTGGGGCTGCTCGGGTTCATGGCCGTGGTCGCGGCGAGCGAGGAGCTGCTCTTCCGGGGCGTGCTGTTCCGGCACGTCGAGCGGTGGTTCGGGACCTGGATCGCGCTGGTGTCGACGGGGCTGATCTTCGGGCTCGTCCATCTGATCAACCCGAACGCCAACCTGTGGGGGGCGATCGCGATCACGATGGAGGCCGGCGGGATGCTCGGCGCCGCGTACGTGGCCACGCGCAGGTTGTGGGTGCCGATCGGGCTGCACCTGGGCTGGAACGTCGCCGCCTCCAGCATCTTCAGCACCGAGGTCTCGGGCAACGGGACCCCGCAGGGGATGCTGGACGCCACTACCTCCGGGCCGGTGCTCCTGTCCGGTGGTGCGTTCGGGCCGGAGGCGAGCCTCTTCTCGGTGGTCCTGTGCCTTGTCGTGGCCGTCGGGTTCCTGCGGGTCGCGGCGCGTCGCGGGAACCTCGTCCCGCTGCGTGTTCCCGGGCGGCCGGCTGCCGATACCCTTCGCGGGTGATCGTCCTGGGGCCGCTGCGGCGGCGGTGGCGCGAGCCGCTGCGGCGGTGGCAGGGGCTGGACGTCGTCGTGCGCGATCTTCCGGCCGGCCTGGTGCTCCTGGCGGCGTCGTTCGTGCCGGCGCTCCAGCGCCACGGGACGCAGCTCGGGGACCTGCCGGGCCGGCCGCTGGACGGTGTCGCGGTCCTCGTGGCGGCTCTCGAGTGCCTTCCGCTCGCGGTACGACGACGCCGGCCGCTGTGGTGCCTGGGGCTGGTCGCGCTCGGGTTCGCCGTCGACCAGCTGCTCGCGTACCACCTGGTCGCCGGTGCGGCGCTGGCCGTCGCGCTGCTGAGCGGCGGCGCCCACGTCGAGCGGCACCGGCGGGCGACCGTGTCGGTCCTGACGACCGGCTACGTGCTTCTCGCCGTCTCCCTCACGGCGCTCGGGTCGGGCGAAGGGGTCACGGGCTTCGTGACCTTCTACCTGCTGACGGTGCTGGCCTGGGGCACCGGGAGCTGGCTGCGGTCCAGCCGGGCGGCCGAGGCCGGGAAACGGGAGCATGCCGCCCGGGCGGCCCGGGCCGCCGAGCGCGGCCGGCTGGCCCGGGAGCTCCACGACGTCGTCACGCACCATGTCACGGCGATGGTGGTGCAGGCCGAGGCCGCCCGGTACGTGCGCGGGGCCCCGGACCCGCTGGACGAGGTGCTGGCGACGATCGCGCAGACAGGCAGGAACGCCGCCGGTGACCTGCGGCGGCTGCTCGACGTCCTCGGCCCGGCCGACGGTGCGAGCTTGGTGGCGACGTCGGACGAGGCGCGCACGAGCGCGTCGTCGGACGAGGCGGACGCGACGGGGACGCCCCGCGAGACGGCCGCGACGACGGTGTACGAGGCGGGCGCCACGACGTCGCCGGACACGGCGGGTACGACGACGTCGTCGGGCAACGACCTCGACACCCTTGTCGACCGGGTGCGTCGCGCGGGGCAGCCGGTCGAGCTCGTGCGGCACGGCGGCGCCGTCCTCGACGACGCCGCCGGGCCGGCCGCGTTCCGGGTCGTCCAGGAGTCGCTGACCAACGCGCTCAAGCACGCACCCGGCAGCCGTACCGTGGTGCTGGTGAGAACGGGACCCGGCGACGTCGTCGTCGAGATCGGCACCGATGCCGCAGGCTCTACCGGACCGGCGGCCGCCCGATCCGGCGGGAGCCTCGGCGGCTCCGGCCGGGGGCTGACCGGCCTGCGCGAGCGGGTGCGGGCGCTGGGCGGCGAGTTCGACGCCGGGCCGCGGGCGGACGGCGGGTTCCTCGTCCGGGCCCGGATCCCGCTGGGGACCGCGCCGTGACGGCGTCGACCCGCGTGCTGGTCTGCGACGACCACGCGCTGATCCGCACGGGCCTGACCACGATCATCGACGCGCAGCCCGACCTGGAGGTCGTGGGTAGCTGCGGCGACGGCCGGGCCGCCGTCCGGCTCGCCCGGGAGCTCGAGCCGGACGTGGTGGTGATGGACGTCCGCATGCCCCTCCTGGACGGCATCGAGGCCACCCGCCTGCTGGCCGGGGACGGCGTCGTCGACCCCGTGAAGGTGCTGGTGGTGACGACCTTCAACCTCGACGAGTACGTGTACGAGGCGCTGCGCGCCGGGGCGAGCGGGTTCCTGCTCAAGGACGCCCCGCCGGCCCACCTGCTGCAGGGCATCCGGACGGTCGCCACGGGCGCCGCGCTGCTGGCGCCGGAGGTGACGCGGCGGCTCGTCGGGCGGTACGCCGCCCGGATCCGCCCGCCGCGGCCGACGGCGGACGACGACGTCCTGACCTCCCGCGAGCTGGAGGTCCTGCGGCTGGTCGCCGAAGGGCTCTCCAACCGGGAGATCGCCGAGACCCTGGTGCTCGGGCAGGAGACCGTCAAGACGCACGTGTCCCGCATCCTGGGCAAGCTCGGGCTGCGGGACCGCGTGCAGGCGGTGATCCACGCGTACCGGCAGGGGCTGGTCAGCTGACGGCCCGGCCGTGCGGTCGAGCAGCCGGACCCGCAGTCGTCGATCCCGGACGCGGGCGGGCCGGGCCCTTACCAGGACCGGCCCGCCCTCGCCGCTCGTGCGGGACTACTCCGCGGCCGCCACGGCCAGGGTCTTCTTGCCGCGCCGGAGGACCGCGAACCTGCCGTGGAGCAGGTCTTCGGTGCTCAGTACCGCGTCCTCGGCGGTCACCTTGACGTTGTTCACGTAGGCGCCCCCTTCCTTGACCGCGCGGCGGGCCTCGGTCTTGGAGGCGACGATGCCCGAGCCCGCGAGCAGGTCGGTGACCAGGTCGCCGGCCTTGGCCGTGACCTTCGGGAGCTCGGCGACGGCACCCGCGAGGGTGCGCTCGTCGAGGCCGGTCAGCTCGCCGCGGCCGAACAGGGCCTGGCTGGCCTCGATCACGGCCCGCGTCGCGGCCTCGCCGTGGACGAGCGTCGTGACGTCGCCCGCGAGCGCCTTCTGCGCCTCGCGCGCGAACGGCCGCTGCGCGACCTCCGCCTCCAGGGCCTCGATCTCCTCGCGGCCGCGGAAGGTGAACACCTTGAGGTAGTTGACGACGTCCGCGTCGGCCTGGTTGAGCCAGAACTGGTAGAACGCGTACGGGCTGGTCATCTCCGGGTCGAGCCAGACGGAGCCGCCCTCGCTCTTGCCGAACTTGGTGCCGTCGGCCTTGGTGATGAGCGGCGTCGTCAGCGCGTGCGCGGTCACGCCCTCGGCCTTGCGGATCAGTTCGACGCCGGACAGGAGGTTGCCCCACTGGTCGCTGCCGCCGATCTGGAGCGTGATGCCGTGCCGGTGGTTCAGCTCGCGGAAGTCCATGCCCTGCAGCACCTGGTAGCTGAACTCGGTGTAGCTGATGCCTTCCTCGGAGTTCAGCCGGCGCGCGACGATCTCCTTGGACAGCATCGTGCCCATGCGGAAGTACTTGCCGACGTCGCGCAGGAACTCGATCGCGCTCATCGGTGAGGTCCAGTCGAGGTTGTTGACCATGGTGGCGGCGTTGTCGCCGTCGAACACGAGGAACGGCTCGATCTGGGCGCGGATCCTGCTGACCCAGCTGGCCACGACCTCGGGCGAGTTGAGGGTGCGCTCACCGGAGTCGCGCGGGTCGCCGATGAGGCCGGTGGCCCCGCCGACGAGCAGGTACGGCGTGTTCCCGGCGTCCTGGAGACGGCGCGCGGTGAGGATCTGCACGAGGTTGCCGATGTGCAGGCTCGGCGCGGTGGGGTCGAAGCCGACGTAGTAGGCGACCGGGCCCTCCGACAGCGCAGTTCGCAGCGCGGCCTCGTCGGTGGTCTGCGCCACCAGGCCTCGCCAGTGCAGCTCGTCGAGCACGTCGGTCACTGTTACTCCTCAGGGGGAAGTCGTGGACGCGGCCGGTCGGGGGCCGCGTCCATAGTCTGCCCGACGACGGCGCCGCGGGCCTCATCGATTCCGCTCACCCGAGCACCAGGCTCACCGCGACGGTCAGCATGACGGCGGCGATCGCGGCGTCGATGACGCGCCAGGCGGCGGGGCGGGCCAGCACCGGGGCGAGGCGCCAGGCGCCCCAGCCGAGGGCGGTGAACCAGAGCCAGCTTCCGGCGATCGCGCCGAGCGCGAACCACCAGCGCAGGTCGCCGTGCTGCGCGCCGACGCTGCCCATGAGCACGAGCGTGTCGAGGTAGACGTGCGGGTTGAGCCAGGTCAGGGCGAGCGTGGCCACGGCGACGGCGGCCCGCCGGCCGGCCCGCCGCTCGACGAGGGTCGTCTGCCCGTGTCCCGGCGGGCGCGTGGGCGAGGCGGGGCGGGCCAGGACGCGGGCGGGCTCGGTGCCGTCGTCGGGCCTCGGGGTCGCCGGGGCCGCGGCGGCGTCGGACATCGTGAGGGACTGGTTGCCGCGGATCGCGCGGACGGCGGCGTGGACGCCGTAGGCGGCGACGACGGCGGCGCCGGCCCAGCGCAGGAGGTCCAGGAGCCAGCCGGCCGACTGGATCATCGAGCCGAACCCGCCGATCCCCGCCGCGATGAGCAGGGTGTCGGACGCCGCGCAGAGGACCACGACCGTCACCACGTGCTCGCGGCGGGCGCCCTGGCGCAGCACGTAGGCGTTCTGCGGGCCGATGGCGACGATGAGGGAGAGGCTGAAGCCCAGCCCGGCGAGGAGTGCTGCGGTCATGGGTCCATGAGACCGGGCGGGCGCCGATGAAGTCCAGCGAATGTTTCTACGTCTGATGTAGCGCTGCTTATGATCGGCGGTATGCGCTGGGATTCCGCACAGCTGGAGGCGCTCGCCGCCGTCGTCGACGAGGGATCGTTCGACGGGGCCGCGCGGGCGCTGCACGTGACGCCGTCGGCCGTGAGCCAGCGGATCCGGGCGCTGGAGAACACGGCCGGCGGGGTGCTGGTGCGCCGGACGCGGCCGGCGGCCCCGACCGCCCCGGGCGAGACGTTGCTGCGGCTGGCGCGGCAGACGAGCCTGCTCGCGGCGGAGGCGGCGGCCGAGTTGCATGCCGCGGGCCTCGGGCCGGATCCGGGCGCCGAGACCGGCGCCGCGAGCGCCGGGGACGCGGCCGGCGGCCTGCCGCCCCGGCCGGTCAGCGTGCCGATCGCGATCAACGCGGACTCGCTGGCCACGTGGGTGCTGCCGGCGCTGGCGCGGGTGCCCGGCGTCGTCCTCGACATCCATCGCGCGGATCAGCAGCACACGGTCGCGCTGCTGCCGCAGGGGCGGGTCATGATGGCGATCACGTCGCAGGCGGAGGCCGTGCAGGGCTGCGTCTCGCGGCCGCTCGGGGTGATGCCTTACCGGGCGATGGCGACGCGCGGGGTGATGCGGCGCTGGTTCCCGGACGGGGTGACGCCGCAAGGGCTGGGCCGGGCGCCGGTGCTGGTCTTCAACCGGGACGACGACCTGCAGGACCGGTGGCTGCGGGACTTCGCGCGCCGGGCGGGCTGCGAGGTGCCGGCGCCGCCGCGGACGTACGTGCCGAGCACGCCGGAGTACCTGGAGGCGCTGCGGCTCGGGCTGGGCTGGGGGCTGGTGCAGGATCTGCGGACGGGGCCCGTGCTGGCCGACGACGACGTCGTGCCGCTGGATCCCGCGGCGCCGGCCGTGGAGGTGCCGCTGCACCTGCAGCAGTGGCGGCTGCGGTCGCGGACCCTGGACGCGGTGGCGGAGGCGCTGCTGGGCGAGGCGCGGCGCCGGCTGATCCAGCCGGGTACCACCGGCGCCTGAGCCGAGGAACGGCGACCGCCGGGGTAGTGGCCCTTTTTCGGGGCACTACCCCGGCGGTTGTCACATCTTCGAGGGTTCAGCCGTCACCGCGGTATGACCCTCGTCCCAGAACTGCCGTCAGCCGAGCGCCGCCACGCCCTTGTCCGGGTGGTCCGTGAAGAACCCGTCCAGGCCGGCGGCGAGGTAGGCGTCGATCTCGGCGTCCATGTCGCCATGGGCGGTCAGGTCCGCCGACGAACGCAGGTTGACCGGCAGGAACTGGTTCTCCGCGCGGAAGGTCCAGGCGTGCACCGCCAGGCCTGCCTCGTGCGCGTCCGCGATCACCGGGGACGGCGTGGTCAGGTTGCCGGCCGCGTCACGCGGGATCAGGACCGTCTTCTCCACGCCGACGCCGTCGGCGTACCCCGCGATGCCGGCGAGCCCGGCGGGCTTGACCAGGTCGGCGTAGGTGCGCGGGTCACCGGCGGCCTTGAGGTCGTACGGGGCGCCCGAGTTGCTGATCAGCTGCGCGAGCGTCACGTCGGTCATCGTGTCGAGGTCCTGCAGGTTGCTCACCTCGAACGACTGGACGATCACCGGGGCGTCCTCGTGGTCGAGCCCGTTGGCGGCGAGCTGCTTCACCAGCGGCTCCTCCAGCGACAGGCCGATCGAGTCGAAGTACGTCGGGTGCTTCGTCTCCGGGTAGACGCCCACCGGGGCGCCGTCGCAGGTGCGGGAGTTGCGGGCCAGGTCCAGCACCTCGTCGAGGGTGGGCACCTGGTACAGGCCGTCGAACCTCGTGTTCGCGACCCGGACCTGCGGCAGGCGCTCCTTGGCGCGCAGGGTGCGCAGCTCCGCGAACGTGAAGTCCTCGGTGAACCAGCCCGTGATCGGGGCGCCGTCGATCGTCTTGGTCGCCTTGCGGTCCGCGAACTCGGGGCGCGCGGCCACGTCGGTGGTGCCGCTGATCTCGTTCTCGTGCCGGGCCACCAGCACGCCGTCCTTCGTCGAGACGAGGTCCGGCTCGATGTAGTCGGCGCACTGCAGGATGGCCTGCTCGTAGGCGGCGAGCGTGTGCTCGGGGCGGTAGCCGGAGGCGCCGCGGTGGCCGACGACGGTCACGCCGTCGTCCGTCACGGCCTTGCGACGCAGGTCGACGAGCGCCATCTCGGTGTCGTCCGGCGTACCGTCGACGCGCGCGTCGTTGCCCGGGTAGTTGTTGTCGTTGCCGATGAGCAGCGTGTCACGGTCGACGAACAGGACCGTCTCGAACGACTGGACCGGGAGGCTGAACGTCGCGCCGAGGCCGTAGCCCTCGCCCGCGTCGATGCCACGGGGGTTGTCGATGCCGAGGGCGTCGACGACGAGCGTCTTGCGCACGAAGCCCTCGCGGTCCGTGTTGGCCAGGTCGATCTCGTAGACGCGCTTGATGACCGACTCGGCGCCCTGGAAGTCGTCGCGCTCGATGAGGAGCATCTTCGAGCGGCCCGTCATGAACGCGTCGCCCATCACGTTGACCTCGCGGTCCGTCTGGTAGGCCCAGCGCTTGCCGGTGTACTTCCCGCCGCGCAGGTCGAACTGGTAGATCCAGCGGCGACGCGCCTGGGTGTCGTCGACCAGCTTGCCCTCGACGACCGGGTACAGGTAGCGGCCGTCCGCGCTGCCCGCCATGGCCTCGAAACCGCGCGAGGCCGGGACGTTCGGCGTGGCGCCGTTCAGGTTCGGGTGCTGCGGGGACTTGCCGCCCGGGAACTCGACCGGATCCTGCAGGAGCGTGCCGTCGGCGTCGAAGTGCAGCAGGAACGGGCCGAACTCCTCGCCCACCCACAGCGTGCCGTCGGCCGCGCGGACCACGGACTCGATGTCGAAGTCCGCGCCGGTCAGGAGGCGGTCGGCGGTGTTCTCGTTGACGATCGGGAAGTCGAGCACGTCGTTCGCGTCGTTGTACGAGATGTGGTCCAGGACCTTGATCTCGCCCGAGCCGCGGCGGCCGTTGTCCCACTCCGGCTTCACGAGGTAGCTGCGCAGCAGGAAGTCCGCCGAGTTGCCCTTCGCGCCGAAGCCGTTGTCCGGCTGCGCCCAGAAGGTGCCGTCACCGTTGTCGAGCATCGCCGAGAAGCCCGGGATGACCTGGCCGTCCCACGGGCCCTGGCGGCCGTTCGCGGCCGAGGCCGCCGCGCCGGACGCCGGGCCCTCGGCCAGGTAGTCGGCCGAGAGCGTGGCACGGCCGGCCAGGGTCGCGTCCAGGTAGGTGGCGCGGGGCCCGCCGTCAGGGCGACCGGTCGCGTTCTGGGCGGTCGCGGGCAGGGCGAGCGGGACCACGAGCGCCGTTGCCGCCGCCACCGCCCCCACGCCGATCAGTGCTGTAAGCCTTGTCTTTCGCATGATCGAGAGCCAATGGGAGCAAACCGAACGCCGCGTGTACCAGGTGCGACGTCGCCGTGAACAGTCCTGAGCGGAATGGCGCTCGCGTCTGGCGACTCTCAGGGGGCGGGAAGGGGCGATACCGGTGCGCCCTTGGAGTCGGCCCGACGGCGCGGGGTCGCCTTGCGGTACGCGCTGACCGTCGGATCGCCGTCCAGCCAGAAGCGCCACGGGAACAGGTCCGCGCGGCCGCCGTCGCCGGAGACGCCGACGCGCGGGCCCGTCACGATCGGGCGGCCGAGGCCGGCGTCCGGCACGGCGCCGGCCTCGATCACGGCGCCGCTGACAGGTCCCTGATCGGACGACGCCGCCGGGCGCGGTCGCACGAGGATCCGGCCTGCCTCGCCGGCGACATCCGCGCCGTCATCGGCCCTGGTGATGCCGAGTGCGACCGTGAGGCGGGCCGGGCCGCGGGCCAGGTCGCTGTCCGTGCGGGTGACACCGCTGGTGGCGCGGCGTGCGCGGGCGAGGTCGACGCCGTCGATCACCTCGGCGGCCCGCAGGAGGACTCCCGACGGCTTGCCGTCGGGGCCGCAGACGAGGTTGGCGCAGTGGTGCAGGCCCAGGTGGCGGTAGACGTAGAGGTGGCCGGGCCCGCCGAACATCGTCGCGTTGCGGGCCGTGCGGCCGCGGTAGGCGTGCGACCCGGGGTCCGCGGCGCCGTCGTACGCCTCGACCTCCGTGAGGCGCACGGTGACCGCGCCCTCCGGGGAATGCACCGTCAGGTGCGCGCCGAGCAGGTCACGGGCGACGTCGAGCACGGGACGGTCGAAGAACTCACGCACGGGAACGATTGTCCCCTGGACCGGGAAACGGGATCGCGGGGTGGCTGGGTGGCTGGGCCTGACCACCCCGCGGTGTCCCGGTCAGGTGAAGGCGAAGATCGGGGGGAACGCGATCGCGACGACGAGGGCCCAGGCGGCGTAGGCGGGCAGGTAGGTGGTCTGCCAGCGTTCCGTCGCGGCAAACGTGCGGGTGCCGCGGAGGAAGCCGAGGGTCAGGCGGCCCGCCCAGGCCAGGTGGACCAGGAGGATGAGGTTGAGGCCGAGGGCCGCGACCTTGTTGGCGGTGAAGCCGAACTCCGCGATGCGCACGAGCATCGCCGTGAGGCCGACGGCGTCGACCGCGAGCGCTGTCGCGACCAGGACGAGCTGGAGCCAGTCGAAGGTCCCGGGCCGGGCCTGGGGGTCGCGGGCGGAGATGGAGTACAGGACGAGGAACAGGACGAGCAGGAGGACCGCGTCCATGAGGATGAGCAGTTCGCGGTCGACGTCGTCGAGCGGCTTGCCGGCGAGCAGCGCCACGAGCATGGCGGCGAGCATCAGGGCGGCGAGCGGGGTGAAGACGCGGGCAAGGACCGGCGCGATGTTCTCGACGACGCTCTTCTTGGCCTCGACGAGCCAGGCGGCGACCAGGAGCGCGCCGGGCAGGGCGAACGGGGCGAGCCAGTCCTCGACGAAGGGTTCGAAGTCGACGCCGGCCAGGCTCAGGACGCCGAAGGTGAGGCCGATCAGGAGCATGCCGCCGAGCGCGATGAGCGTGAGGTAGACGAGGAGTTCGCCGGTGAAGCGGACGAAGTCCATGCGGCGGGTGCCGGCCCGCCAGGCGCCGCCGGCGTAGACGACGCCGAAGAGGAACCAGAGCACGACGGGGGCGTGCAGGGCGGCCAGCAGCAGGGTCATCGCGGGTTCGGCGTAGACGTCGCCGGTGCCGGGGTCCGGCTCGCCACGGAAGTAGGGGTAGAGGTTCACCGCTACGGCGAGGGCGGCGGTGACGGCGGCCAGGGCAGTCGTCGTGCGCCATCCGACGTCGCGTTTCCAGGCGAACCAGCCGGCGAGGAAGGGCAGGACGAGGAACGGGCCGTTGAGCAGGATGCGGGACTCGTCGCCGGTGGCGAGGGTCAGGAGCTTGAGGGCCAGGCCGGCGCCGATCGCGAGGGCCAGCAGGATGCCGAGGTCGCGGAAGCGGCCGAGGCCGGCCGGGGCGCCGCCGCCCGGGTGCTCGTCGGGGAACAGGACGAGCTGCTTCCAGAGGCGATCGGAGTGCTCGCGGGCGAACTCGCGGGAGACGTCGTCGAGCTTGCCCATGCGCTTGACCGCGACCAGGAAGGCCTCGTCGTCGTCGAGGCCCGTGGCGGCGAGGTCGCTGACCTGCTCGCGGAGGTGGTCCTCCATCTCCTCGACGTCGTGGGCGGCGATGGCGGGGCGGCGGGCGACGAACGCGCGCCACTGGTCGATCTGCCGTTCGAGGCCGGTCCGTTCGGTGTTCATCAGGCCCACCCCTCCGCGACGCGGCCGGGGAGAGTGCCGGGGTTCGCGCCGGGGGCGAGGTCGCCGGCGGCGTCCCGCATGTCCTGCCACACGTGGCGGAGGGTCTCGGCGACGACGGCCCACTGCTCCTGGCGTTCGGCGAGGGCGGCCCGGCCGGCGGTGGTGATGGCGTAGTGCTTGCGACGCCGGCCCGTCTCCCCCGATCCCCAGCTCGCGTCGACGAGTTCCTGCCGTTCGAGGCGGTGGAGCAGGGGGTAGAGCATGCCGTCGGTCCATTCCATGTGCCCGCCGGACAGCTCACGGACGCGCTTGAGGATGGCGTAGCCGTACGACTCGCCCTCGGCGAGGATGCCGAGGACAAGCGGCGTCGCCGAGGCGGCGACGAGATCCTTGTCGATATGCATCGTGCTCCTATGCGTTGCGCTGCTAGGTATTTTTAGCCTAGCAGTCTTAGGCATAGCGGAGCTAGGGGTGGGCTAGGGGCTGCGTGGCGCTAATGCGTGAGCCGGCCGACGCCGTCCAAGCGGACGTGGGCGCGGGCGCGGGTGTGCTCACGGGTGTAGTGGGCGGCCTCGTCCTTCATCCATCGCAGCCAGTGGTCGCGGGCGGCCGCGCCGTCGCGTTCGAGGCCGCGGCGGAGGCGTTCGGCGTCGTCGGCCTCGACCCAGATGACGAAGGCGCCGCCCGGGAAGGCGTCGACCTGCCGGGCGGCCGCGCCGCAGCCCTCGACGACGACGTGGGACGACGGCGGGAGAGCGTGCCATTCGGCCCAGGCTCCGGCGTCCCAGTCGTAGCGGCGGTAGCGGGCCTGCGCACCGGCGGCGAGCGGGTCCAGGACCCAGCGGGCGAGGTTGGCCGCGCCGCCGTCCGGGCCGGCCTCCCAGCCCTCGTAGAGGTCGTCCAGGTGGACGACCGGGGCGCCCAGGGCGTCCGCGAGCTGGGCGGCGAGGGTGGTCTTGCCCGAGCCGGCCGGCCCGTCGACGCAGATCAGGGCTGCGCCGACGGACCGGATCCGGTCCAGGAGGCCGCCGAGGACCTCAGGGGTGACGGTCATTCGTCGTCCGGGAGGTCCTCCGGGGCGGGGAACTCGTCCAGGGGCTGGGCCCAGAGGCGGTACTCCGTGGAGCGTTCCTTGGCGTGGTCGATCTGCTCGCGGACGCGGGCCGGGGCGGTGCCGCCGATCCCGTCGCGGGAGGCGAGGGAGCCCTCGACCGTCAGGACCTCGCGGACCGCCGGGGTGAGGTGCCCGGAGATGCCGGCCAGGTCGTCGTCGGACAGGTCCCACAGCTCGATGCCGCGGGACTCGCACTCGCGGACGCACGCGCCCGCGACCTCGTGGGCGACCCGGAACGGGACGCCCTCGCGGACGAGCCATTCGGCGATGTCGGTGGCGAGCGAGAAGCCCTGCGGGGCGAGCTCGGCCATCCGGGCCGTGTCGAACGCGAGGGTGCGCACCATGCCGGTGAACGCGGGCAGCAGCACCGTGAGGGTGGTGACCTGGTCGAAGACCGGCTCCTTGTCCTCCTGCAGGTCCCGATTGTACGCCAGCGGCAGGCCCTTGAGCGTGGCGAGCAGGCCCGTCAGGTCACCGATGACGCGCCCGGCCTTGCCGCGGGCGAGCTCGGCGATGTCGGGGTTCTTCTTCTGCGGCATGATGCTGGACCCGGTGGACCAGGCGTCGTCGAGGCGGACGAAGCCGAACTCCTTGGTGTTCCACAGGATGATCTCCTCGGCGAGCCGGGAGAGGTCGACGCCGATCATCGCGGCGACGAACGCGAACTCCGCCACCACGTCGCGGGACGCGGTGCCGTCGATCGAGTTCTCGACGGGGCCGTCGAAGCCGAGGTCGGAGGCCACCGCCTCGGGATCCAGCCCGAGCGAGGAGCCTGCGAGCGCGCCGGACCCGTACGGGGAGCGGGCGGCGCGCACGTCCCAGTCGAGGAACCGGTCGACGTCGCGCAGCAGCGGCCAGGCGTGCGCGAGCAGGTGGTGCCCGAGCAGGACCGGCTGGGCGTGCTGGAGGTGGGTGCGGCCCGGCATGGGCGCGTCCCCGGCCGCGCCGGCCTGGGTGATGAGGGCGTCGACGAGGTCGAGCACCTGGGCGCCGATGGTCCGGGCCTGGTCGCGCAGGTACATACGCACGAGGGTGGCGATCTGGTCGTTGCGGGACCGCCCGGCGCGCAGCTTGCCGCCGAGTTCGTCGCCCGCGCGCTCCAGCAGGCCGCGCTCGAGCGCGGTGTGCACGTCCTCGTCCGCGAGGACGGGCAGGAACTTCCCGGCCTGGACGTCGGCGAGCAGGATGTCGAGCGCGGCGGTCATGCGGGCCAGCTCGTCGTCGGTCAGCAGGCCGGCCTGGCGCAGCACGCGCGCGTGCGCCTGAGAGCCCGCGATGTCGTAGGGCGCGAGCACCCAGTCGAAGTGCGTGGACTGGGACAGGGCCGCGAGCTCGGGCGCCGGGCCGCCGGCGAACCGGCCGCCCCAGAGGGCGACCGGCGCCGGGCCGCCGACGGCTCCCGCGCCGCCGGCAGCGCCCGCGGCCTCACCGGGCTCGCCGGCGCCGGGCTCACCGCGGACGAGCCCGCCGCTGGTGGTGTCGTCGCTCACGAGAGGTCCACCCCGTTGCCGAACTTCTCGTCGCGGGCCGCTGCCTGCTTGGCGGCGAGGCCGTAGATCTCGATGAAGCCCCGGGCGTGCGACTGGTCGAACGTGTCGCCCTCGTCGTAGGTGGCGAGGTTGAAGTCGTACAGGCTGGTCTCGGACCGGCGGCCGGTGACGGTGGCACGGCCGCCGTGCAGGACCATGCGGATGTCGCCGGAGACGTACTTCTGCGTGTCGAGGATGAACGCGTCGAGGGAGTTCTTCAGGGGGCTGAACCACATGCCGTCGTACACGAGCTCGGTCCAGCGCTGCTCGACCTGGCGCTTGAAGCGCATCTGCTCGCGCTCGACGGTGACGTTCTCGAGCTCCTGATGGGCGGCGATGAGCGCCATGGCGCCGGGGGCCTCGTAGATCTCGCGGGACTTGATGCCCACGAGGCGGTCCTCGACGATGTCGATACGGCCGACGCCGTGCGCACCGGCGCGGCGGTTCATCTCCTGGATCGCCTGCAGCGGGGTGACGGCGACGCCGTCGATGGCCACGGGGATGCCCTGCTCGAAGGTGATGATCACCTCGTCGGCGACGGGCGGGAACGTGGGGTCGTCCGTGTAGGAGTACACGTCCTTGGTGGGCTCGTTCCAGATGTCCTCGAGGAAGCCGGTCTCCACGGCGCGGCCCCAGACGTTCTGGTCGATCGAGAACGGGTTGTTCTTGGTCGTGGCGATCGGCAGGTCGTGCTTCTCGGCGTACTCGATCGCCTTCTCGCGGGTCAGGGCGAGGTCGCGGACGGGCGCGATCGTCTTCAGGTCGGGGGCCAGCGACGTCGTGGCGACCTCGAAGCGGACCTGGTCGTTGCCCTTGCCGGTGCAGCCGTGGGCGACCGTGGTGGCGCCGAACTTCCGGGCGGCACGCGCGAGGTGCTTGACGATGAGCGGGCGGGAGATCGCCGAGACGAGCGGGTACTTGTCCAGGTACAGGCCGTTGGCCTGCAGCGCGGGCATGCAGTACTCCGTGGCGAACTCCTCGCGCGCGTCGGCGACGTACGCCTCGACGGCGCCGCAGTCCAGGGCGCGCTTGCGGATGACGTTGAGGTCCTCGCCGCCCTGTCCGACGTCGACCGCCATGGCGACGACCTCGGCCCCGGTGGCCTCGCCGATCCAGCCGATGGCGACGGAGGTGTCCAGGCCGCCCGAGTAGGCGAGCACGACGCGTTCGGTCATTGGTTCTTCTCTTCCTGATGTGTGGTGGTTCGATTCAAGCGCACTTCGACAAGCGGAGCGATCAGACGGACGCCGTGCCGGCGGACAGGCTGAGCAGGCGCTGGGCCAGCTCGGTGCCGCCGTCGGCGTCGCGGGCGATGACGAGGATGGTGTCGTCCCCGGCGATGGTGCCCAGGACGCCCGGGAACAGGGAGTGGTCGATGGCCGAGGCCAGGTACTGGGCCGCGCCGGGCGGCGTGCGGAGCACCACCTGGTTCGCGGACGCCTCCGCGGAGACCAGGAGTTCCGTGGCCAGCCGCGCGAGGCGCGCCGCGAGGTACTCGGCGTCCTGATCGGCCTGCACGCTGCGGTCCCCGCCCTCGCCGGGCACGGCATAGACGAGCCCGCCGTCGGAGCCGCGCACCTTCTCCGCGCGCAGCTCGATCAGGTCACGGGACAGCGTGCCCTGCGTGACCTTCACGCCGTGCGCCGCGAGCGCCCGGGCCAGATCCGCCTGGGAGCGGATCGCGGTGTGCGTGATGATGTCGAGGATGCGCGCGTGCCGCGCGGCTTTGGTGGCGGGCGCGGTCACCGTGCCGTTCGGCACGTCGTCCCCGCCCCAGTTCAGTTCGGGGACGACGCCGCCCGGCGACGCGGCCCCGGTGGTGCCGGTCATCCGCGCGTTCCTTCCTCCAGGAGCCAGGCGAGCAGCGCCTTCTGGGCGTGGAGGCGGTTCTCCGCCTCGTCCCAGACGACGCTCTGCGCGCCCTCGAGGACGTCGTCGGTGATCTCCTTGCCGCGGTAGGCGGGCAGGCAGTGCAGGACGATCGCGTCCGGCTTCGCGAGGCCCAGGAGCCCGGCATTGACCTGGTACGGGCCGAAGGTGGCGGCGTCGCGGCCGGCGGCGTCGTCACCCATGGAGACCCACGTGTCCGTGGCCACGACGTCCGCTCCGGCGACGGCGTCCGCGGCCTCGGTGACCGAGGTGACCGATCCGCCCGTGGCCTCGGCGATCGTGGCGGCGCGGGCGAGGATCTCCGGATCGGGCCGGAAGCCCTCCGGGGCGGCGACGCGCACGTGCAGGCCGGCCGTGGCACCGCCGAGGAGGTAGGACGCCCCCATGTTGCTCGCGGCGTCACCCACGAACGCGAACGTCGTACCGGGCAGAGCGGCCACTCCCCCGCGATGCTGCGCGATCGTGGTCAGGTCGGCCAGGATCTGGCAGGGGTGGAAGGCGTCCGTGAGCGCGTTCACGACCGGGACGCCCGCATGCGCGGCCATGGTCTCGAGATGGTCCTGGCCGTAGGTGCGCCACGCGATCGCGGCGACCTGACGGCCGAGCACGCGGGCCGTGTCCTCGATGGACTCCCGCGAGCCGATCTGCGCCAGGTTGCCGTCCACGACCAGGGGATACCCGCCGAGGTCCGAGATGGCGGCGGCGAAGGACACCTGGGTGCGCAGCGTCGGCTTGTCCGTGATGAACGCGACCGCGCCGGGCGCGTCCCGCCGGCCCTCCAGCGGGCGGCGCGCCAGGCGGTCGGCGCGCAGCGTCATCGCGAGTTCGAGGACCTCGCGCTGTTCGGCGGGGCTGAGGTCGTCGTCGGCCAGGAAGTGGCGGATCGTCATGGCTGCTCCTCGGTCGCGGCGTTCGCGGGGGATCCGGGACGGGGTGGGGTGGTCTGGTCCGGGGCGGGCACGGTGGCGGGGGCCGGCGGCGTCGCGGAGCCGGCGGGCAGCGCCGCGAAGAACGCCGCGGCGTCCCTGGCCTGCTCGGCGGTCAGGATGAGCGGCGGCGCCAGCCGGATCGCGTCGGGCGCGACGGCGTTCACGATGAAACCCGCCGCCAGCGCGCTCGCGGCGACCTCGGCCGCCACCGGCTCGGCGAGCTGCACCGCGAGCAGCAGGCCCCGGCCGCGCACCCCGGTGATCAGCGGGTTGCCGCAGTTCTCGATCTGGCGCCGCAGGAGTTCACCGGTCTCCCGTACCTGGGCCAGGAGCCCGTCACGCTCGATCACGCCCAGCGTCGCGAGACCCGCCGCAGCCGCGACCGGATTGCCGCCGAACGTCGACCCGTGCTGGCCACGACCCAGCAGGCCGGCAGCTTCCCCGCCGAAGGCGATCACGGCACCGACCGGGAAACCACCGCCCAGGCCCTTGGCCAGCGTGACCGCGTCCGGGAGCAGGTCAGCGTCCACCCGGGGCCGTGCGTCACCAGGCAGTTCGCCGGTTCCGGACGAGGCCGTGAGGCCCAGCGCCTCCGGCGACTGGAAGGCGAACCACTCCCCCGTACGGCCGATGCCCGTCTGCACCTCGTCCAGGATCAGCAGCGCGCCGTGCTCCCTCGTCAGGTGCCGCGCGAGCCGCAGATACCCGGACGGCAGCGGGCGGACCCCTGCCTCACCCTGGATCGGCTCCACGACGAAGGCAGCGACCTCGCCGCGCTCGGCCACGGCAGCGGGAGAGAACGCCGCCTCCAGCGCCGCGGCGTCGCCGAACGGCAGGTGCTCGACCCCGCCCGGCAGCGGCTCGAACGGCTCGCGGTACGCGGGCTTGTGCGTGAGTGCCAGCGCCCCCATCGACCGGCCGTGGAAGGCACCCTCCAACGCGAGAACGCGGGTACGGTGCCCGGCCCCACTGGACGCCGGGACGCGCCGCGTCATCTTGAAGGCCGCCTCCAGGGCCTCCGTGCCGGAGTTCGTGAAGAACACCCGCGACCCGGACGGCGCACCCGCGAGTGCCAGCAGTCGCTCCGCCAGCGAGATCTGCGCGGGCGTCCCGAAGAAGTTCGACGTGTGCCCCAGCGTGCCCAGCTGCGCGCTGATCGCCGCCGTCAGCGTCGGATGCGCGTGACCCAGCGTGTTCACCGCGATGCCCGCCAGCAGGTCCAGGTAGCGCCTGCCGTCCGCGTCCCACACGTAGGCGCCCTCGCCCCGCACCAGCACGCGCTGCGGCGGGCCGAACGTGTCCATCACGGCGCCCTGGTAGCGGTCCGTCCAGGCGGCCACCGAGTCGCCCGCCGGAGCGACCGCACCCTTCAGCCCGGCGGCACCGGTCGCCGTGGTCACGCCATCCGTCCGGGGCGCACCCGTCGATCCGGGCCCGTTCGCCACCGGCTCGTCCGTGGCGAGATCGTCGACGGTCGGCTCGTGCCCGGCGGGCTCGTTCACGATCGCGTCCTTTGCGGTCGAAGTGGTCGTCTCAGTCGTCGTCGGATCGCTCATTCCGGTACCACCATCGTTCCGTTGCCTCGGGTCGTGAACACTTCCAGCAGCACGCTGTGCGGCTGCCGCCCGTCGATCACCGTCGCCCGCGGCACACCCCCGTCGACGGCCCGCAGGCACGCCTCCATCTTCGGGATCATGCCCGACGCCAGGCTCGGCAGCAGCGAACGCAGCTGGTCCGCGGAGATCTGCTCCACGAGCGAGTCCTTGTCCGGCCAGTTCGTGTACAGGCCCTCGACGTCCGTCAGCACGATCAGCTTCTTCGCGCCGAGCGCCACCGCGAGGGCGCTCGCGGCGGTGTCCGCGTTGACGTTGAGGACCTGGGTGGGGTCGGTGACATCGGGTGCGATCGTGGAGACGACCGGGATCCGGCCCGCGTCGAGCAGATCCTGCACGGCGCGGGGATCCACCTGGACGACATCGCCCACGAGGCCGACGTCGACCGGCTTGCCGTCCACCGTCGCGTGCCGGCGGGCTGCGCCGAAGAGGCCGCCGTCCTCGCCGCTCAGCCCGACGGCGTTCGGCCCGTGCGCGTTGATCAGGCCGACCAGCTCACGGGAGACCTGACCGGTGAGCACCATGCGCACCACCTCCATGGTCTCCGGCGTGGTGACGCGCAGGCCACCCTGGAACTCGGAGTCGATCCCGAGCCGTTCGAGCATCGCGTTGATCTGCGGGCCGCCGCCGTGCACGACGACCGGCCTCAGCCCGACCTGGCGCAGGAACACCATGTCCTGCGCGAAAGCGGCCTTGAGGTCCTCGCGCACCATCGCGTTTCCGCCGTACTTGACCACGACGAGCGCGCCCGCGAACTCCTGGAGCCACGGCAGCGCCTCGATCAGGACCTCGGCCTTCTGGTCCGGGGTGAGCCCCGCGACGACGTCACTGGTCATGAGGTGTACGCGCTGTTCTCTTCGACGTAGGCGTGGGTGAGGTCGTTGGTCCAGAGCGTGACCTCGGCGTCCCCCGCGTGCAGGTCGATGTCGACGGTGACGTCCCGGGCCGAGGCGAGGTCGACGTTGTCCGGCGACTCGTGGGCGCCGCCCGCTTGGCACACTTTTACTCCGTTGACGGAGACGTCGAGCTCTGCCGGGTCGAAGGGCGCGACCTCCTCAGGGACCGTGCCGACCTGCGCCAGGATGCGGCCCCAGTTGGGGTCGTTGCCGTAGATCGCGGTCTTGAACAGGTTGGAGCGCGCGACCGCCCGGGCCACGGCGAGCGCCGCGTCCTCGGTGGTCGCGTTCCTCACCGTGACGGCGATGTCGTGGGACGCCCCCTCGGCGTCGGCAAGGAGCTGGCGGGCGAGATCCGCGCAGACCTCCTGGACGGCGGCGGCGAAGGCGTCCGCGTCCGGGGTGACGCCGGAGGCGCCGGAGGCCATCAGCACCACGGTGTCGGAGGTGGACTGGCAGCCGTCGGAGTCGATGCGATCGAACGTGGTCCGGGTCGCCTCGCGCAGGGCCACGTCCAGGTCCGGGCCGTCGCCGGGCCCGGCCTGGGCGACGGCGTCGGTGGTGATGACGCAGAGCATCGTCGCGAGTGCCGGGGCGAGCATGCCAGCGCCCTTGGCCATGCCACCGATGGTGACCGTCCCCGCCGGCGTCTCGATGGTCCGCACGGCGAGCTTCGGGACGGTGTCGGTGGTCATGATCGCCCGGGCGGCGGCCTCACCGGCGCTCACCTCGGCGGAGAGCGCACCCGCGACGACGGGGATGCCCGCCAGGAGGTTGTCCCGCTTGAGACGCACGCCGATCACGCCCGTCGAGGCGACGAGCACGTCGATCGCGCCGATGCCGAGTTGCCCGGCGACGGCCTCGGCGGTGGCGTGCGAGTCCTGGAAGCCACCCGGTCCAGTGCAGACGTTGGCCGAGCCGGAGTTCAGCACGACGGCCCGGGCCACGCCGTCCTTGACCGCCTGACGCGACCACAGGACAGGGGCGCCCACGACCCGGTTGGACGTGAACACCGCGGCCGCCCCGAAACGGGGCCCGTCGTTCACCACGAGGGCGAGGTCGTCCTTGCCGGACGGCTTGAGCCCGGCGGCGATCCCCGCCGCCCGGAAGCCCTGTGCTGCGGTGACACTCATGGCGCGACTCCTTCGGTTCCGAGGCCTGCCGTCTCGTCGATGCCGAGCGCGAGGTTCATGGACTGGATCGCCTGCCCGGCGGTGCCCTTGACGAGGTTGTCAATGGCGGTGACGGTCACGACCCGCCCGGCCGCCTCGTCCACGGCGACCTGCACCAGCGCCGTGTTGGCGCCCAGCGTCATGGCCGTGCTCGGCCACTGGCCCTCGGGCAGCACCTGGACGAACGGCTCGCCGTCGTAGGCGGACAGCCAGGCCTCACGCACCTGCTCGGCGGAGGTGCCGCCGAGCAACGGCGCGCTCACCGTGGCGAGAATGCCGCGCGACATCGGGACGAGGGTCGGCGTGAAGCTCACCCGCACCTCCGGCGCACCCGCCGACGTCAGGTTCTGGATGATCTCGGGAATGTGCCGGTGCGTGCCGCCCACGGCATAGGGCTGCGCCGAACCGAGCCCTTCAGCGGCCAGCAGATGCGGCTTGAGGCTCTTGCCGGCCCCCGAGTAGCCGTTGGCGAGCACGGCCACGATCCCGGCCGGGTCCACCAGCCCGGCCGCGACGCCGGGCTGCACGCCGAGCGTCACCGCGGTCACGTTGCAGCCGGGCACGGCGATCCGCCGCACGCCGGCCAGCTTGTCGCGCTGCCTGGCGCCGCCGGCGAGCAGCAGCTCCGGCAGGCCGTAAGGCCAGGAGCCCGCGTGCGCGCTCCCGTAGAACTTCTCCCACGCCCGGGGATCGGTCAGCCGGTGATCCGCGCCCAGGTCCAGGACGAGCGTCTCGTCCGGCAGCTGCACCGCAACCTCCCCCGACGCGCCGTGCGGCAGGGCGAGCACCACGACGTCGTGGCCGGCAAGTACCTCCGGCGTGGTCGGCTCGATCACGCGATCCGCGAGCGAACGCAGGTGCGGTTGATGCGCGCCGAGCAGCGAACCGGCCGACGTGTGCGCCGTCAGCGCACCCACCTCGGCGAGCGGGTGAGCGGCCAGCAGACGCAGCATCTCACCCCCCGCATACCCGGAGGCGCCGGCGACCGCGACACGGATCGTGGAAGACATATTCGCGATACTACATACTTATTCAGAGCCTCGCAACAACCTTCCTGCCTGCGAAACCACGTGCCCGGCAGGACACTGGAGCGAGGGAAGGGCGAACTGTTCGAGGATGGGGATGATGACGGACCACCACGCTCCCGGCCACCGGCCCGCGCACGGGCACGCCCACACCCCTGCGGCCGATCCCTCGGCGCCGGGGCACCGGCGCCGGCTCGGCATCGCCTTCGCCATCGGCCTCGCGGTGCTGCTCGCCCAGGCGGCCGGCGCCTGGCTCACCGGCAGCCTCGCCCTCCTGGTCGACACCGCCCACGTCCTGACCGACGTGGCGGGCGTCGGCATCGCGCTCGTCGCCGCGACCCTCGCCCTGCGCCCGCCGACGGCGCGACGCACCTGGGGCTTCCGGCGCGCGGAGGTGCTCGCGGCGCTCGGCCAGGCGGCGGTACTGCTCGCCGTCGGGATCTACGCCCTGGCCGAGGGCGTACGGCGGCTGTTCGAACCCGCCGGGGTGCCCGGCACCGAGCTGCTGGTCTTCGGGGTCATCGGCCTCGCCGGGAACGTGGCCGCGCTGCTGGTGCTGGCCGGCGCGCGGTCGTCGTCGTACAACCTGCGGGCGGCGTTCCTCGAGGTGCTGAACGACGCCCTGGGGTCGGTCGGCGTGATCGCCGCGGCGATCGTGATCGCCACCACCGGCTGGCAGCGCGCGGACGCCGTGGCCGGGCTGCTCATCGCCGCGCTCATCGTGCCGCGGGCGGTCCGGCTGCTGCTGGAGACGGCGTCGGTGCTGCTGGAGTCGACGCCTCCCGGGCTGGACCTGGACGCCGTGCGCCGGCGGCTGCTCGCACAGGACCACGTCGCCGACGTGCATGATCTGCACGCCTCGCTGGTGGCCACGGGGCTGCCGACGCTCACCGCGCACGTCGTCGTCCACGAGGCCTGCTTCCGTGAGGGCTGCGCGCCGCAGGTCCTGGACGCGCTGCAGCGCTGCGTCGCCACGGAGTTCGACGTCAGCATCGAGCACTCGACGTTCCAGCTCGAACCCGCAGGTCACCTCGGACACGAGCGCGCGCACCACGCGTAAGCTCGCAGCATGCGTGCAGTCGTGGCCCGCGAGGCGGGCGGTCCCGAGGTCCTCGTCGTCGAAGAGCTGCCGGATCCGCAGCCGGGACCCGGGCAGATCCTGGTCCGGGTCGCGGCCGCGGGCGTGAACTTCATCGACACCTACCGGCGGTCGGGCACCTATCCGATGGAGTACCCGCATCGGGTCGGCGCCGAGGGTGCCGGGACGATCGAGGCCCTCGGGGACGGCGTCACGGCCTTCGCCGCCGGCGACCGCGTCGCCTGGGCCGAAGGAGGCCCGGGCTCCTACGCCGAACTCGTCGTGGTCGACGCCGCCCAGGTGGTCCGCGTCCCCGACGGCCTCGACCTGGAGACCGCCGCCGCGCTCATGCTCCAGGGCATGACGGCGCACTACCTGGTCACCTCGACGTTCGAGGTCGGGCCCGGTCACGACGTCCTGCTCCACGCGGGGGCGGGTGGCGTCGGGCTGCTGGCCACCCAGCTCGCCGTCGCGCGCGGCGGACGCGTGGTCACCACCGTCTCCACGCCCGAGAAGGCCGCGCTCTCGGCGGCCGCGGGGGCCGCCCACACCATCGACTACGCGGCGATGCCCGACCTCGGCGCCGAACTCCCCGCCGCCGTCCGCGACCTGACCGACGGCGAGGGCGTGCACGTCGTGTACGACGGCGTGGGCCGGGCGACCTTCGAGGCCTCGCTCGACTCACTGCGGCCGCGCGGGATGATGGTGCTGTTCGGCGGGGCCTCCGGACAGGTTCCGCCGCTCGACCCGCAGGCCCTGAACCGGAAGGGTTCGCTGTTCCTGACGCGACCGAAGCTCGGCGACTACCTCGGCACGCGCGGCGAGCTGGAGTGGCGCGCGGCGGACGTGCTGGGCTCGGCGGCGTCGGGCGGGCTCGCGGTGCGGATCGGCGGGCGCTATCCGCTCGCCGACGCCGCTCAGGCACATCGCGCGCTCGAGGGGCGCGCCACCACGGGCAAGGTGCTCGTGCTTCCGTGACGAGCGGGACCCGCGCGCCCGTCGGCGATGAGTTCCGCCCCGCTTCGTCGTCCTACGAACCATGGGACAAGATCAGACCATGAACGAGACCGCGGCTCCCGACGCCGGTACCCCGGCGGGTACCGAGATGCCCGGGTGGAAGAGGAACGTCGCCCTGTTCCTGACGGGGCAGACGTTCTCCCTGCTGGGTTCGATGATCGTGATGTACGCCGTCATGTGGCACCTGACGATCGAGACACGATCCGGGTCGGTGCTCATGCTGAGCATCGTGTTCGGCATGCTGCCGCAGGCGTTCGTGTCGATCTTCGGCGGGGTCTGGGCGGACCGGCATCATCGCAAGTTCCTCGTCATGGGGGCCGACACGGTGATCGCGGTGGCGACCCTCGCGCTCGCTTTCCTCATGGCCTCCGGGGTGGACTCGCTCTGGGTGATCTACGCGGCGCTCGCCGTGCGCTCGGTGTTCGCCGGGATCCAGACGCCGGCGGTGAGCGCGATGATCCCGCAGATCGCACCACCCGATCAGCTGATGCGCGTGAACGGCATGTTCCAGTCGATCCAGTCCGCCATGATGCTGATCGCCCCGGCCGCCGCCGCGGCCATCTACGCGAGCTTCGACATCGTGTCCGTCTTCTTCCTGGACGCCGTCACGGCGCTGATCGGCGTGGGCATGCTGGCCTTCGTCCCGGTACCGCGCCTGATCCGGTCCGACGCCGGTGCGCCGGTGAGCTACTTCGGGGACCTGATCGCGGGCGTCCGATACATCCGCTCGCACGCACCCGTGCGCTGGCTGATGACCCTGTTCGCGCTCACGATGTTCCTGGTCGGCGCGCCGAGCTACCTCACCCCGCTCATGGTCACCCGCACGTTCGGCGACGAGGTGTGGAAGCTGACCGCCAACGAGTTGTTCTGGGGCTTCGGCATGCTCGCCGGTGGCGTGGCCATGGCGGCGCTCGGGCCGAGGATCGTGCACCGGATCCGCCTGCTCGTCGGTGCGGTGATCGCCACGGGCGTGCTCGTGTTCGGGCTCGGGATCGCCACGAACATGTGGGTGTTCTTCTCGATCGGCCTGCTGATCGGCGTGACCTTCGCGGCGCAGAGCACGCCGTCGATGACCATCATCCAGGAGCGCGTGGAACCCGAGATGCAGGGCCGCGTGTTCGGGTTCGTGGGCATCGTGATGACCGTGGCCATGCCGCTGTCGATGGTGGTGTTCGGGCCGCTCGCCGACCGGTTCTCCGTGGAGTCGCTGCTGGTCGTGGCGGGGCTGCTGCTGTTCGCGGTGGTCGCGGCGATCCTGGCGGTGCCGACGGCCCGGCGGTCGCTGGCGCAGATCGACGTCGCGCCGGAACCCGCCGGGACCGGCGAGCCGGCGCCCGCGGGCGAGGCCGTTCACGCCTCACCTCGGGAGTGACCCGCTTCCCCGAGGCGCCGTGGCCTCGGAGCCGGCCATCCGGCCGGTGAAGTCCGGCCGGATGGCCGATAGCGGTTGGCCTGGCCGACGGCGAAGACTCTGGGCATGGCCCTCACCACCGTCCCTGGAAGTCCTCGCGTCCGGCCCGCTGACTGGCTCGTCCCCGCCGGGCTCGTCCTGGTCTCCGTCATTCCGGTGCTCGCCGGCGCCGCGCGCGTCGGCGAGCTCGCCGGCGAGCCGGCGGCCACGGAGGAGAACGCGCGTTTCGTCACCGCGCCGGTTCCCGTGATCGTGCACATCGTCGCCGTGACGATCTACTCGATCCTCGGCGCCTTCCAGTTCTCCCCCGCGTTCCGGCGGCGCCACAACGGCTGGCATCGCACCGCCGGGCGCGTGCTGGTGCCCGCGGCCTTCGCCACCGCGTTGTCCGGCCTGTGGATGACCGCGTTCTACGACCTGCCGGCGAAGGACACCGTGGTGGTCAACTCCGCGCGGTACGTGGTCGGCGTGGTCATGCTCGTCGCGCTGGTCCTGGCGGTCCGCGCCCTGCTCCGGCACGACTACGCGACGCACGGTGACTGGATGACGCGGTCCTACGCGCTGGCGATGGGGGCGGGTACGCAGCTCCTGCTCCTCGGCCCGTGGACGGTCATCGCGAGACCCGAGCCGGACGACCCGGCCACGCCGGTGGTCAACACGATCCTGATGACGCTCGCGTGGGTCGTCAACGCCGTGCTGGCGGAGTGGATCATCCGCGGCCGGATCCGCGACCGGGCCCGGCGATGACTACGATTCCCCGCGTGCGGGCTGTCAGCGGGCAGGCTCCCCGGCGCCCGCTCCGTGCGGCGGCCGGGCGCCCGGCCGCGCCCGGAGCGCAGCCTCCTGCCGCCGGTGACTGGCTTCTCGTGGCGGTAGCGGTGACGCTGGCGATCACCGAGGCCGCGCTCCGCCCGGACATCCCCTGGCCAGCCGCCTCCGCGGCCGCGAGCACACTGTCGCTCGCCGTGCTGCCGTGGCGCCGCGTGCACCCGCTGGCGGTGCTCACCTGGGCCGTCGCCGCCGGTTCGACCCTGGAGATCGTCCAGATCGCCCAGGGCGTGGTCCCGGTCGGCCTGTACTCCGGCGTGGTCGGCATCCTCGCGCCGTACGCCCTGTTCCGCTGGGGGTCCGGGCGGGCGATCCTCGTCGGCGCACCTGTGGTGACCGCCGGCGTCGCCGTGTCGGTCCTGGCAGGCGGCGGCCGGTTCGACGACGCCGTCGGCGGCCTGACGCTGCTGGTCCTCGTCGCCCTCTTCGGCGAGGTGGTACGCCAGCGGGTCGCTGCCCGCGCCCGTGAGCTGGAGCGGGTCCGCGCGCAGGAGCGCGAGCTCATCGCCCGCGACCTGCACGACACCGTCGCCCACCACCTGTCGGCCGTCGCGGTCCGGGCCCAGGCGGGCCAGATCAGCGCCGCGGCCGGATCCGGGGACCCGGCCGCGGCCGTCGAGGCCCTGCGGATGGTCGAGGACGAGGCCCGCCTCGCGCTGACCGAGATGAGATCGCTCGTCGGCATGCTCCGCAACGAACGGCCACCGGACCCGGTACCCGGGATCGAGCGGCTGAGAACGCTGGTCGATCCCGGCCCGCCACCCGTCACGGTCCACATCGCCGACGACGCCGCGCCGCTGCCCGCCGCGACCAGTACCGCGCTGTTCCGCATCGCCCAGGAATCGGTCGCCAACGCCCGCCGCCACGCGCGGGACGCCACCCGCATCGCCGTCGAGCTGGCACGGCGCGAGGGAGGCGTCGTCCTGACCGTGCACGACGACGGCGCAGCCGTTCCGCAGCTCCGGCGCGCACCCGGCCACGGCCCGCCGCCGGACACCGGGTACGGGCTGACCGGCATGCGCGAACGCGCACGCGCCCTGGGTGGCAGCCTGCAGGCAGGGCCGGACGGCGATCACGGCTGGATGGTCCGGGCGAACCTGCCGGCAGGGCCGTCGGAACGCGGCGGCGGGGCTGGTCAGGACCATCGCACGTATCGCGACAGCACCGCCGGTCAGAAGCGCGACGCCCGCCGAGGCAGCGACCCCCGCGAGAGTCACGACCCCCGCCAGGATCACGACGCCCGCCAGCGCCGCGACACCCGCCGGGGTCACAACACTCTCCCGGGCCGCGACCCTCGTGAAGGCGGGGACGACAGCGGCGCCTGGCTCGACCCCAGGCCCGGTCACGGGCAGACGGAGGCACGATGACCGTACGGGTACTCGTCGCGGACGATCAGCCGATCGTGCGCACCGGGCTGCGCACGATCCTCGACGCGCAGCCGGGCATCGACGTCGTTGCCGACGTGGCCGACGGGCAGGAGGCGGTCCGCGAGGCGCGGCGGCTGCGCCCCGACGTCTGTCTCCTGGACATCCGGATGCCGGTGCTCGACGGCGTGTCCGCGACCCGCGTGCTCGCGGGACCTGGTGTCGACGATCCGATGGCCGTCGTCGTCATCACGACCTTCGACCTCGACGAGAACGTGCACGCCGCGATCCGGGCCGGCGCCCGGGGCTTCCTGCTCAAGGACGCCGGCCCCGCCCTGCTCGCGCAGGCGGTCCACGCCGCCGCGAACGGTGACGCGCTGATCGATCCGGCCGTCACCGTCCGGCTGCTCGCCCACTTCGCCGGACGAAGCCCCGATGCCGCCCCGCGTCCGCCGGGCGAGCCGCTCACCGCCCGCGAGGAGGCGGTGCTACGGCTCGTCGCGGCGGGGCGCACGAACCTCGAGATCTGCGCCGAGCTGAACCTCGGCATCAGCACGGTCAAGACACACCTGGCCGCGATCATGGCCAAGACCAGGACCCGCAACAGGGTCGAGGTCGCACGCTGGGCGTTCGAGTCGGGCCTGGCTTCCTGAGTCAGCCGACGGACTCGGCTTCCGCGGCTGCCTTCCAGGCGTCCAGCGAGTCGCGCATCATCCGCGCGATCGTGCCGTTCACCACGCTGCTCAGGACCGGTCGCAGGATCCCCGCCGTCGGCTGGAACGAGTACGTCCACGTGATGCGGGTGCCGCCCGGGACCTCCTCGTAGACGAAGCTCGCCACCGCGTACCGGATGGCCAGCCGGCGCTGCGGGTTGGTGAATCCCCAGATCATGTACCGGAACTCGGCCGGCGAATCGGCAAGAACCTCCTCGGCGAGATAGTGCCCGTCGGCGAACTCGACGCTCCGCCGGTGTCCCGTGCGGTCCTCGGCCGGATCCCAGGAGCCGGACAGCGGCACCGTGGCGACGACGCGGGTCGAGTCGTCGTCGGTGGTGACCAGATCGCCGAGTTCCCGCCCCGGCGCGTTCATCCAGGCCAGGTACTCCTCCCGGGACAGGCCGACGACGACGTCCTCGGCGAGCGTGACGTAGCCGTCCGCGGCCGGAGCCGGCCGCGGCTCGTCATACCGCGGCGGGTCCGACGGCGGCGCTCCCGCCCACACGGCCGCTGCTCCGGCCACGGCCACCACCAGGCCGAAGAGGCCCAGCCGCCTGCCCCGGCCCGTGCCTGATCCCCGTGCCGAACCGTCTCCCGTCGAACTGCTCCTCGCAGGGCCCTCTGCCGCGCCGTTCCCTGCCGAGCCGCTTCCTGCTCGGCCCTCCGGCGCCGAGCCGTTCGCCGCGGCAGTTGCCGCCGCACCGCCCGAAACTTGATCCGTTCCCATGACGACCTCCTAGGTTGACAACGTCAACCGCAGGCTAGGACCATCAGGTTGACGCCGTCAACCTGATGGTTAGATTCGATCCATGGACTCCACCAGGGACCGGATCGTCCGCGCGGCCGCGGAGCTGGTCGACCACGGCGGCCCAGCCGCCGTCACACTGCGCGAGGTAGGAACGCGCGCGGGGGTCTCCCGCGCCGCGCCCTACAAGCACTTCACCGGCAAGCGCGACCTCCTGGCCGCGGTCGCGGCCACCGAGCTCGACCGGCTCGCCGGGACGATCCGCGCCGCGGCCGCCGGCACCCGCTCCCGTGTCGAGGCCTTCGAGACCGCGACCCTCACGTACGTGCGGTGGGCGCAGGAACATCCCGAGCGGTTCGAGCTGGTCTTCGGCCGCTGGGACGACGAGGCGCACCCGGAACTCGACGCCGCGGCCGAGCGGGCGACGACGGCGCTGCTCGGCCTCGCCCACGACGCGGTGGCGGCCGGCGAACTCCATGGGTCCCCCGACCGCATCGCCGTCCTCGTCTGGTCGCTCGGCCACGGCGCCGCCGCGCTGGACGTCGCGGGCCACCTGCACAAGAAGCCCGGCGGCCCGTCCGCGGCGGACCTGGTCCGCGACCTGCTCGGCCTGCTCCGCGAGCACCCCTGACCGGGATCCGTGACCCAGCCGGGAACCCCGGAGGAGCTCGCCCGGGTCGCATCCGGTTCCGAGATCGCCCATCACTGGCCAGCCCGCACCAGGCGCGCCTAGGCTGACCGGCATGACCTCTCGCGCACTTCGTATCGCGGTCCAGCTCCAGCCGCAGCACGCCGACTACTCCCAGCTCCGCGACGCCGTCCTGCGCGCCGAGGACCTGGGCGTCGACGTCGTCTTCAACTGGGATCACTTCTACCCGCTCAGCGGCGACCCCGACGGCAAGCACTTCGAGTGCTGGACGATGCTCGGCGCCTGGGCGGAGCAGACCGAGCGCGTCGAGATCGGCGCCCTGGTCACCGCGAACTCGTACCGCAATCCTGACCTCCTGGCGGACATGGCGCGTACCGTCGACCACATCTCCGGCGGCCGGCTGATCCTGGGCCTGGGCGCGGGCTGGTTCGCGAAGGACTACGACCAGTTCGGCTACGAGTTCGGCACCGCCGGCACCCGGATCGCCGCGCTCGCCGAGGCCATGCCCCGGATCAAGAGCCGTCTCGCGGCGGGCAACCCGGCCCCCACCCGCGAGATCCCGGTCATGATCGGCGGTGGCGGGGAGAAGAAGACCCTCCGCATCGTCGCGGAACACGCGGACATCTGGCACACGTTCGGCGACGTCGACACCCTGACCCGCAAGTCGGGGATCCTCGACGAGCACGGCGCCGTCGTCGGACGTGACACGGCGGCGCTCGTCGAGCGTTCGGTCGGGGTCGACGGCGTCGACCCGTCCGAGACCGGCGAGAAGCTCGTCGCGGCCGGGGCCACCCTGTTCACGATCGGGGCGAGCGGGCCGGACTACGACCTGTCGCACGTCCAGAAGTGGCTCGCCTGGCGGGACGCCCGATGAGCTCCGCCCGCCGCCGGCCGGTGGCCCGCTGATGGCCTCGTACAGCGTCTCCGCGGAAGTCGCGGCACCGCCCGAGGCGGTCTGGCGGGTCGTGTCCGACGTCGAGTCGATGCCCGGGTGGACCGCCTCGATGAGTTCGGTCCGGGTCGTCGAGGGCCCGAACCCGCCTGCCGTGGGATCGGCCGTCCGCATCGAGCAGCCCGGGCTGCCGCTGGCCGTGTGGACCGTGGACGAGTGGGACCCGCCGCGCAAGTTCGGCTGGACGAGCGCCGTGCCGGGCGTGCGCACGCAGGCGGAGCACGTCGTCGAACCGGCGGGCGACGGCAGGAGCCGGGTCACGCTGGCGATCACCCAGGTCGGCTGGCTGTCCGGCGTCGTCGGCGCGCTGCTGCGCCCGAAGATCCGCCGCCTGGTCGACGCCGAGCTGGCCGGGCTCAAGGCCCGGGCCGAGTCCGGGGCTCCGGGCGCAGGCGTCTGATCGGTCCCGCCCTGCGCACGCACCGCCGGCTCAGGCGGTGACTGCCTCCCGGGCCGGGGCGCCGGCCGGGCCCAGGTCGAGGCCGAGCCGGAGCGCGGAGTTGACCAGGCCGAGGTGACTGAACGCCTGGGGCGTGTTGCCGAGCAGCCGGCCGGTGGCCGGGTCGTACTCCTCGCTGAGCAGGCCGAGGTCGTTCCGCACCCCGAGCAGCCGCTCGAACAGCGCGACCGCCTCGGCGCGGCGGCCGATCCCGTGCAGCGCGTCGACCAGCCAGAAGCTGCACACCAGGAAGGTCGCCTCGGAGCCGGGCAAGCCGTCCACCCGGCCGTCGGCCTCGGTGCGATAGCGCAGCAGGAAGCCGTCGTGCGACAGCTCGCGCCGGACGGCCTCGACCGTTCCGATCATGCGGGGATCGTCCCAGGGCAGGAAGCCGACGTGCCCCATGAGCAGGAGTGCGGCATCGACGCCGTCCGACCCGTAGAACTGGGTGAACGTGTTGCGGCGGGCATCGGATCCCCGCTCGCAGACGTCGGCGTGGATGGTGTCGCGCACCGCGCGCCAGCGGTCCACGGGGCCCTCCAGCCCGTACTGCTCCACGGCCCGCACCGCGCTGTTCATCCCCGCCCACGCCATGAACCGCGAGTGGACGAACGCCCGCCGCGGGCCGCGCACCTCCCACAAGCTGTTGTCGAGGTCCTGCCAGTGGCCCTCGAGGAAGTCGAGCAGCGTGCGCTGGAGCCGCCAGGCGTCGTCGTCGGCCTCCAGACCCGCCGTCCGGGCCAGGTCCAGCGCCTCGAGCGTCTCGCCCCAGACGTCGAGCTGGAGCTGGGAGACGGCCCCGTTGCCGATCCGCACCGGGCCCGACCCCTCGAAACCGGGCAGCCAGTCGAGGATGATCTCCGGCAGCCTGCGCCGGCCGTCCAGGCCGTACATGATCTGAAGGTCCGCCGGGTCACCCGCCACCGCGCGCAGCAGCCACTCGCGCCAGGCCCGCGCCTCGTCGACGTATCCGGTGCCCACCAGCGCCTGCAGCGTGAAGGCGGCGTCGCGGAGCCAGCAGTACCGGTAGTCCCAGTTGCGCGTGCCGCCGAGCTCCTCGGGCAGCGACGTCGTGGCCGCGGCCGCGATCCCGCCGGTCGGGGCGTACGTCAGCGCCTTGAGCGTGATGAGCGAGCGTTCCACGGGCTCCGCCCAGGGGCCGTCGTAGGTGGAGCGGGAGATCCACTCCCGCCAGAACGACTCCGTGCCGTCCAGCGCGTCGCCGGCGTCGACGGGACCCGGGGCCGCGACGTGCGACGGATGGTGGACCAGCACGAACGGGACGCGCTCACCGGCGGAGACGGTGAACGCCGCGCGCAGCTCGCCGCCCTGGTCGTCGGCGTGGAACTCCATGGCGACAGGGGTGTCGAGGGCGAGCGCATCCGGCCCGGCGACGGCGTGCACCCGGTCGCCCGCGGCGGTGACCCAGGGCGCCACGTTCCCGTAGTCGAAGCGGGGCCGTAACGTCGTGGCCACCGGCACCCTGCCGCTGATCCCTTCGACGACGCGGACGACGTCGGGCCGCTCGCCGCGCGGCGGCATGAAGTCGATCACGCGCAGGCTGCCGCCGGGCAGGTCCCACTCCGACTCGAGCACGAGCGTGCCCGGGAGGTACCTGCGACGCGTGCACTCGCCGCCCGCGGCCGGGCCGAGTCGCCACGTACCGTGCCGTTCGTCGCCCAGCAGGGCCGCGAACTGGGCGGGCGAGTCGAAGCGCGGCAGGCACATCCAGTCCAGCGCACCGTCGCGACCGATCAGCGCTGCGCTCTGGAGATCCCCGACAATTCCGTAATCTTCGATTCGACGCGGCATCGGGTTCCACGGTAGATGCCGGGCGGCCCGATCGCAGGCCCAGCGGCCGACGACGTCGCCCCGCGCCGCTCCCTCAGCGGCCCGTGAACGTCTCCGCCAGCGGGTCCGACGCGGTCTCCGCGGGCAGGACGCGCAGCCGGCGGCGTGCCGTCGCGGGCACCACGTTCCGTGCGGCCGCATCCGCGGCGAGCTCCCGCAGGGACTCCGGGGTGTCATGGGTGGCGCGGACCAGCCAGCCCGAGCAGGCGTCGAGCGTGCCCGCCGCGATCGCGTCCACCAGGTCCGTGACCCGCGCGGGCGGTGTCCACTCGGTGCGGTGCGCGTGGATCGCCAGCGCGGTGGACATCTCGGTCCTCACCACACCCGGTGCGACCTCGAAGACGCGCAGGCCCTGTGCGAAGCCCTCGGCGTGCAGCGCCGCGCCCAACCGGACCAGGGCGGTCTTGCTCGCGTTGTACGCGGAGTGACCGGCCGGGCCCTCGTGCGTGCTGGCGCCGGAGGCGAGATCCACGATCCTGCCGCCGCCGCGCGCGATCATGCCGGGAACCACGTACCGGTCGAGCAGGAAGGCGCCGCGCACGTTGACCTCGAAGGTGGCCCACCACTCATCCGGGTCCGCCGTCCACAGCGGCGCCTCGGGCTCGAGGCGGCCGGCGTTGTTCACCAGGAGGTCGACGGAGCCCAGGCCGCCGTCGGCGGGCGCCGCCTCGACCTGCTCGACGGCGGCGCGGACGTCCGCCTCGGATGTCACGTCACAGGGCACGACGACGACGCGCCGGCCGAGCTCGCGGAGCTGTTCCGCGACCTCGGCGAGGCGTGAGACGTCCCGGGCGAGAAGGGCCACGTCGCACCCTGCCCGGCCCAGGGCGAGGGCGATCTCGCGGCCGATACCGCGAGACGCCCCCGTGACCAGGGCGGTGCGGGCGGGCGCGACGACGCGCCCGCCCGGCACCGCGCCCTGCGTCGGCAGGCCGGCCGGCGCGGGCGCTGCACCCGGCACCGAGCCCGCGCCCTGGGCAGGCTGCGAAGGCCGCGCCTCGTCAGGCACGCAGCACCGCCCCCGTCTTCTCGGCGGCGGCGACGATCGCCTCCCGCGCGCCCCGCACCTCGTCCGCGGACAAGGTGCGGTCCGCGGCGCGCAGGCGCACCGCGTAGGCGAGCGACTTCTTGCCCTCGCCGAGCTGCTCGCCGGTGAAGACGTCGAACAGCTGAGCGTCCTCCAGCAGGTCGCCGCCGCCGGTGAGGATCGCCGCGCGGACGGACGCGGCAGGAACGCTCGCGTCCACCACGAAGGCGAGGTCCTCCTTGGCCGCGGGGAACGCGGAGACCGGCATCGCGGTCACCGGCTCGCCCGGGGCTGCGGCGGCGAGCCCGGAGAGGCTGACCTCGAACGCGCAGGAGCGGGCGGGCAGGCCGACCGCCTCGACCACCTTGGGGTGCAGCTCACCGGCATGGCCGATCAGCCGGCGGTTCCCCGCGGCGTCCACGGCCTCCAGCCTGGCGCAGCGGCCCGGGTGCCAGGGCAGGTGCTCGGCGTCCGGCGTGACGACCACCTCCACCCCGGCGCGCTCGGCGACGAGGCGCGCCGCGGCGAGCGCGTCGGACCAGTCGGCCTTGCGGCCCGCGCCCCACCAGCCGGCGGGCTCACGATTGCCCGCGAGCACGCCGGCGACGCGGCGGTTCTGGTCCGGTGTCGCGGCGGCCAGGGCCGCCAGCTCGGCATCGGACGGGCGCACCCCGCCCGGCAGCGCGGGTGCCGCCGGTGCGTCCGCCGCCGGGCGGGTGACGAGGCCGACCTCGAACACCGCGACGTCCGGCAGACCGCGTGACACGTTGCGGCGCGCCGTCTCCAGGAGCGTGACCAGCAGGTTGGTCCGCAGGTAGGGGCGGTCGTCGGCGAGCGGGTTGGCGAGCCGGACCGAGACCCGGCGCGGGTCGCCGGCGGGCAGGCCGAGCGCGTCGTAGTCCTGGGCTCCGACGAACGGGTAGCTCAGCACCTCGGTGAAGCCGGCCTCGGCGAGCGCCCGGGCGACGGAACGCCGCATCCGCTGCTCGGCGGTGAGGCCGTTGCCGCCGGGTGCCTGCGGCAGGATCGACGGGATCTGGTCGTAGCCCTGGATCCGCACGACCTCCTCGACCAGGTCGGCCGGGCCGGTCAGGTCGGGCCGCCAGGTGGGCGGGGTGACCTCGAACGTCGCGGTCTCGCCCGCGGGCGCGCCGTCGGCGACGGTGCAGCCGATCTCCTCCAGCGTGCCGTGCACCTGCCCGGGCGCGTACTCCACGCCGGACAGCCGCGTCGGCTCGGTGACCTTGAGCGTGATCGGCGCGGGCGCCGTCGTCTCGTCGAGGTCGCTCACCGCCGGGTCGGCGGTGCCGCCGCCGTGCTCGACGAGCAGGTCGACGACGCGCTGCGCGGCCACGGCGGGCAGCCGCGGGTCGACACCGCGCTCGAACCGCTTGGCGGCCTCGCTCGGCAGCTTGTGCCGGCGGGCCGTGCGCGCGACCGTGATCGGGTCGAAGTGCGCGGCCTCGATCAGCACGTCGGTGGTCGTGTCGCTCACCTCGGTGGACTCGCCGCCCATGACGCCGGCCAGGCCGAGCACCCGGGACGCGGCGGCGCCGCCGGGCGAATCGGTGATGAGGAGGTCCTCCGTGTCGAGCTTCCGCTCGACGTCGTCGAGCGTGGTGAGCTTCTCCCCCGCGGCCGCGCGGCGCACCACGATCGGGGCGGCGACCTTGCCCAGGTCGTAGGCGTGCAGCGGCTGGCCGAGGTCGAGCATCACGTAGTTGGTGACGTCCACGGCGAGCGAGATGGCGCGCATGCCGGCCTGCTCCAGGCGGCGCTTCATCCACCCGGGCGACGGCGCGGACGGGTCGATCCCGCGCACGATCCGCGTGACGAACCGGTCGCAGCCCGTGCGGCCGTCGATCGGCGCGGCGTCGTCGACCCGCACCTCGAAGCCGTCCGGCGTCGCGGCGGGCTCCGCGACCGCGGGCAGCCCGCGGTCGGTGAACCTCGCGCCCGTGGAGTGGGCGTACTCGCGCGCCACGCCGCGGTAGCTGAACGCGTACCCGCGGTCCGGGGTGACGTTGATCTCCAGGATCTCGTCGCCGAGGCCGAGGAGCGCGATCGCGTCCTGGCCCGGGGCGAGCTCGGCGGCGTCGAAGCCCAGGTCGCGCGGGAGCACGATGATCCCGGCGTGATCCTCGCCGAGGCCGAGCTCCTTCTTGGAGCAGATCATGCCGTCGGACACGTGGCCGTACGTCTTGCGCGCGGCGATGGCGAACCCGCCGGGCAGGACGGCGCCGGGCAGCGAGACGACGACGAGGTCCCCGACGCCGAAGTTGTGCGCGCCGCAGATGATGCCGCGCGCACCGCCGTCGGGTACGTCGGCGTCGTCGACGCCCTTGATCTGCGTGACGTTGTGCTCCGGCCCCACGTCGACCAGGCACCAGTTGATCGTCTTGCCGTTCTTCTGCGGCTCGGGGTTCTGCGCGAGCACGCGGCCCACGACGAGCGGGCCGGTCACGGCGGCCGCGTGGATCTCTTCCTCTTCCAGGCCCACCTTCACCAGGGCCTCCGCGAGCTGCGCGGCGGTGAGGTCCTCGGGCAGCTCGACGTGCTCGGCGAGCCAGTCCTTCACGATGCGGGGCACGTCAGATCTCCGTCCCGAACTGGGTGGAGAAGCGGATGTCGCCCTCCACGATGTCATGCATGTCGGCGATGGCGTGGCGCAGCATCAGCGTGCGCTCGATGCCCATGCCGAACGCGAAGCCGGAGTACTCCTCCGGGTCGATCCCGGCCGACCGGAGCACGTTGGGGTTGACCATGCCGCAGCCACCCCACTCGATCCAGCCCGCGCCGCCCTTCTTCTGCGGGAACCACAGGTCCATCTCCGCGCTGGGCTCCGTGAACGGGAAGAAGCTCGGGCGCAGGCGCGTCCTCGCCTCGGGGCCGAACATGGCGCGCGCGAACGCGTCTAGGGTCCCCACGAGGTTCGCCATGGTCAGGCCCTTGTCCACCGCGAGGCCCTCGACCTGGTGGAAGACGGGCGTGTGCGTCGCGTCGAGCGCGTCGGTGCGGAACACCTTGCCCGGGCACGCGATGTACAGCGGGACCCCGCGTTCCAGCAGCGTGTGCGCCTGCACCGGTGAGGTGTGCGTACGCAGCACGAGGTTCGCCGGCGTGTCGCGGGCCGTGGCCTTCACCTCGCCGCCCGCGGCCTCGACGCCCCCGACGTAGAAGGTGTCCTGCATCTGGCGCGCCGGGTGGTCCGGGCCGAAGTTGAGCGCGTCGAAGTTGAACCACTCGGACTCGACCTCGGGGCCGTCGGCGATCTCCCAGCCGAGACCCACGAAGAAGTCGGCGACGCGCTCCTGGATCAGCTCGATCGGGTGCCGGGCGCCGGACAGGACGCGCGAGACCGGGAGGGTGACGTCGACGGACTCCTCCACCAGCACCTTCGCGTCCCGCTCGGCCTCGAGCTCGGCCTGGCGCGCGGCGACGGCCTGGTTGACGCGGCCACGGCGCGGGCCGACCAGCTTGCCGGCCTTCGCCTTCTCGGGACCGGGGAGCGAGCCGATCGCGCGGTTCGCGAGCGCGAGCGCGCTGCGATCCCCCGTGTGATCGGTACGGACGGCCTTGAGCGCGTCGAGATCTGCGGCCTGCGCGATCTCGGCGAGGGCCTGGTCGACTGCTGCGTCGAGGGCCGCCTCGTCGAGCGGATCGACGGCGGCCTGAACGTCGGGCGTGGACATGCTTGCCTTCCTGGCGGGATCGGGAGCCTGCGCCGGGCCACCGGATGAGGCGGCACCGCACGCGGCACGTGCAGTCTATTTGCCCGCCGAGACCCTGGGCGCGTTATCCACAGGGGCGGATCGCGCGATGTTCAGCGCACGCGGACGGCGTGCGCCACGAGGCCCTCGACGGGCCCGGTAAATCGGTGATCACGCCGGCTCATGGTCGCCATCCTGGCACAACGCCCTGCCCGCCGTCACACGCATTCGGGCGCGCCGCGCTTGGCACACTTTTATCTCAGACCCGGGCCTGGAACCACGAGGCGGGCGACTGCGCTCAGCCGCGCAGCTCGAAGTGCTCCCGGATCCTGTACAGCGAACCGCCCTGCGGGCCTTCACCGGGGAGCGACTCGACGAGCGCGAACGACTCCGCGGTCCACGCCGGCCCGGCGTACACCGACAACGCGTGCGCCACGGGATCCAGCTGGGACCGCGCGTCGGAGAAGTCGGCGCCGGATCGGCCGCCGCGCGCCTTGCCCCAGCGGTCCCGCCCGCGCGGCGGCCGCACCTGGCCGGCCCGCGCCCGCGCGATGGTGAGATGCGGGCGATGCGGCTTCACGTCGTCGGGCACCTCGCGCACGGAGGCGTCGAGGCAGTCCGCCGCGAGATTGCGGAGCGGGCTCAGCTCGCCGTCCACCCCGATCCACAGCACGCGGCTGCCGAACGACCCGGCGCCGCGCAGCCGCAGGTCCAGGGGCCCGTGCTTGCCCGCGACGACGGCGAGCCCCTCCGACAGCTCGTCGACGGTACCCTCCGGCACGTCCGCGTAGAACGCCAGCGTGACGTGCTGCGTCTCCCGGGGCATCCAGCGCGGCGAGACGCCGTTGCTGCGCACTCCGTGGATGGCGAGATCGAGATGATCGAGAACCTCGTCGGGCGGGAAAATCGCAGCAAACAGGCGCACGCGCCGATCGTAGGCCGCCCGTGCCCCCAGGAAAAGGGAATTCGCTGAGGGCGCTACCGCACCCGCAGGCGCCCGCGGGGTGTCACCGGGAAGGGCCGGCCGCGCCGCCCCGGCGCTGGGCGCGGCTGCTGGCGTAGAGGCAGACGGTCGCGGCCGTGGCGAGGTTGAGGGACTCGGCCCTGCCGCGGATCGGGACGCGGACGACGGCGTCGGCCAGGGCGCGATCATCGGCGGGCAGACCCCAGGCCTCGTTGCCGAAGATCCAGGCCGTCGGGCGGGACAGGTCGGCGGAGCGGTCCTCGGCCGGGCGGGCCGGCAGATCCTGCAGGTCGTCCAGGTCGAGGTCGCCGGCGCCGTCGGCCGCGAGGACCTGGCAGCCCTCGCCGCGGACGCCCGCGACGACGTCGGACAGCGGGACGCCCGTCACCACCGGCAGGTGGAACAGCGAGCCCGCCGTGGACCGGACCGTCTTCGGGTTGTGCAGGTCGACGCTCTCACCGGCCAGGACGACGACGTCGGCGCCGGCCGCGTCCGCGGCGCGGATCACCGTGCCCGCGTTACCGGGGTCACGGACGTTCGCGAGGACGGCGACGAGCCGCGCACCGCGTACGGCCTGCTCCAGGGACGGGGTCTCCACCCGGAGGACGGCGAGCACCCCCTGCGCGTCCGGGCTCATCGCCTCCAGGACCTCGGGGGTCGCCACGTGCGACCGCAGGTTCGAGGTACCCCCGGAGGAACCACCGCCCGCAGCCGTCTCTCCCGGGGCGCCCCGGCCCACGGCGTCGTCCACCGCCGCCACGATCTCCGGGTAGCGGCCGGCCGCGGCCGCCGTGAGATAGACGTCACGGATCCGACCGGGCGCCCAGCGCACGGCCTCGCGGACGCCCTGCGGTCCCTCCACCAGGAAGAGACCGTGCCTGGAGCGTGCCGAACGCCCGGACAACGCCCGCACCTGCTTGACGCGGTCCGCCCGCGGGTTCGCGAGCGTGACGTCTAGCATGCTGCTGGGCAACTGATGACGCTGTCCGGGCGTTCCTTGCAGTTCCTCCGTCAAACCTCAGGCCGCGGCCGGGGCGTTGACGTCCTCCGGGAGGGCGTTCTTGGCGACCTGGACGAGCGCGTTGAACGCTGCCACGTCGTTGACCGCGAGCTCGGCGAGCATGCGGCGGTCGACCTCGACCTCGGCGGCCTTCAGGCCCTGGATGAGGCGGTTGTAGGTGAGGCCCTGCGCGCGCGAGGCCGCGTTGATGCGCTGGATCCACAGCTTGCGGAAGTCGCCCTTACGGGCCTTCCGGTCGCGGTAGTTGTACACCAGCGAGTGGGTGACCTGCTCCTTGGCCTTACGGTAGAGACGCGAGCGCTGGCCGCGGTAACCGCTGGCGCGCTCGAGAGTCGTACGGCGCTTCTTCTGGGCGTTGACTGCCCGCTTCACGCGTGCCACGTGATGCTCCTTGTGTCCTTCGGGCTGGAAGTGGGACCTGGGCACCGCATCTGGGCGGTGCCGCGCGGATCACTTGCCGAGCAGCTTCTTGATCTTCTTGACGTCGGCCTGGGCGACCGGCTGGTCCGACGCCAGGCGGCGGGTGCGCGTGGTCGGCTTGTGCTCGAGCAGGTGGCGGCGGTTCGCCTGCTGGCGCATGACCTTCCCGCTCCCGGTGATCCGGAAACGCTTCTTGGCGCCCGAGTGCGTCTTGTTCTTCGGCATGACTGCCGTCTCTCCTCATGTCGGCCGGAACCTGGCAGGTCCTGGCACTGCGTACCGGGCCCGGTGGGACGGTCCCGGTGTCGGATTGGTCTTGGGGTTGTCCCCTCAGCCCTAGTTCGGCGCCTGCGGCTTGGGGGCCGGCTTCGGCGCCGCCGGCTTGGCGGCGGGGGGCTTGGGGGTGGCAGGCTTCGCGGCCGGCGGCTTCGGCGTGGCGGGCTTGGCCACCACGGGCTTCGGCGCCGCCGCGCTCGGCGTAGCCGGTGCGGCCGTGCGCGGCGCAGAGGCGGGCCTCGGGGCCGTGGCCGGCCTGGCGGGCGAGGCGGACCTCGCCGCGGGGGGCCGGGATGCGGACGTGGTGCGCGGGCGCGGCGGGGTGGCGGGCTTGTCGGTGTCCGACGGCGCCTCCGCGGGCCCGGGCTCCGCCTTCGGCGCGGCGGACGTCCGGGGCTTCACCGTGGTGGCCGCCGCGACCTGCGCGACAGGGCTCGGGGCGGGCTCCGGAGCGGGCGGCGCGGACGCGGCGACCTCGGCCGCCTCCGCGGCGCGACGTGCCTGCGACCTGCTCAGCTTCTCGCGGGTCGGCGCCTTCACCGGGCGCTCCTGCTTGGCTTCCGCCTTCTTCTTGACCGGGCCGATGACCATGGTCATGTTACGGCCGTCCTGCTTCGGCATGGACTCGACGAAACCGAGCTCGGCGACGTCGTCCGCGAGGCGTTCCAGCAGGCGGCGGCCCATCTCCGGGCGCGACTGCTCGCGGCCGCGGAACATGATCATGACCTTGACCTTGTCGCCCGCGGCCAGGAAGCGCTCGACGTGACCCTTCTTGGTCTCGTAGTCGTGCGGGTCGATCTTCAGACGGAAACGGATCTCCTTGAGGATCGTGTTCGTCTGGTTCCGCCGCGCCTCACGCGCCTTCATGTCGGACTCGTACTTGAACTTTCCGAAGTCCATGAGCTTGGCGACGGGAGGACGGCTGTCCGGGGCGACCTCGACGAGGTCCAGGTCAGCGTCCTGGGCGAGCTTCAGGGCGACCGCCGTGGCAACTACGCCGACCTGTTCCCCGCCTGGGCCGATGAGCCGGACCTCGGGAACACGGATCCGGTCGTTGATGCGAGCCTCGCTGATGGTAATGCTCCTAGGAAGTTGCAGGTGGACCACCAGGTACGAGAAGGGCCCCCGCCCTGAGCACAGGTGGAGGCCATCATGGGAAGGGCGAACCGCACCACAGGGGGTGCGGTACTGCCCGACCGGGACCCGGACACTGTCGGCGGCTGGCGCACTGTCGCGACTCGGGTGGGATGGGATCCACTTGTTGCACCCAGGACATGGCCCTGGGTTGGTCGGCTACTACGGTAACACGAGCGGCGGCGCCCGCGATCCTGGGCGGGACCGGCCCCGCGGAGCACGGCGCGGACCAGGGCGCGAACCGCGGGTACGCGAATCCGGCACCGGGTGAAATGATGTCCCCCATGAGTACCACCAGCGAGAACGACGCCAGCGCCGCGACCCGGGACATCGCCGAGGTCGCCGCCGTCGAGGTCATCACCACCGCCGCCGTCCACCTCATGAGCGCAGCAGCCGTGAAGTGCGGTCTGGCCGAGGGCGACGACGCGGCGGACCACCTGGACCTCGACGAGGCACGCAAGCTGATCACCGCGCTCGCCGCGCTGGTGACGGCGTCGGCCCCCGACCTCGGCAACCAGCACGCGCGTTCGCTGCGTGACGGGCTGCGCTCGCTCCAGCTCGCGTTCCGCGAGGCGTCCGTCATCCCCGACGAACCCGGCGAGGGCCCCGGCGAGAAGTACACCGGATCCGTCGTCTGACCCTGTCCGCGACCGAAGCAGGCCTATGACAACCCGTCTTCCCCCCGTCCCGCCGCCGCCTCCCGAGCGGGCGGCGCGCCCCGCGCCCCCGGCCGTGTCGCGGCCGGCGGCACGTGCCGTGCCCCTGCCTCCCCCGCCACCGCCGCCCGCGATGCCGGGGCCACCGGCCCTCGTGGCACCGGCGCGGCGGGCGCGTCCGGGCGCCGCGCCCTGGCTCGCCCTCGCCCTCGTGGCGACGCTGGTCCTGGCCGGATACCTGTGGGTGACCACGACGCAGTGGCAGGCCACCTCGGCGCAGTGGGAGAGCGAGGCGCACCGGTACGCCTCCCAGGTGGCGACGCTGGACCTGCAACTCGACGGCGCGAACGCGGAACTCGCCGCCGCGCGCGATCAGCTCGCGACCGCGACGGGCCGGATCAGCGAGCTCGCCAACGAGAAGGCGCAGCTCGGCGACCAGCGCGTGGCCTCCCAGCAGTACCTCGACTACCAGATGCGGGTGAGCGAGGCCGCGGCGAAGGTCGCGGTCGCCCTGGGCCAGTGCGTGGACGGGCAGGACGAGCTGATCACCTACCTCGGGGACGCCGACGCCTACGACCCGGGCGATCTGCGGCGCTTCCGGAACCAGGTCGACGACCTGTGCGACCAGGCGCGCGACGCCAACCGGGCGCTCCAGCAGGAGCTCGACCAATGAAGCGGGGTACGCGGCGGCCCGCGGCGCGCCGCGCCGTCGTCCCCGTGGTGATCGCCGTCGCCCTCGGGACCACCGGCTGCGGCGTGCTCCCCTCCCTGCCGGAACCCGTGCCCAGCAACATCGTGCCGTCGCGCCCCGCGGCGCTCGAGCCGGCCGGCGGCGGCGACTCGCTGTCGCCGGACGGGTTCGACGCCGTGCAGCGCATGGCGGTCCGGATCCGCAACGTGGGCTGCGACGAGCTGTCGACCGGATCGGGGTTCGCCGTCGGCGACCACACGCTCATCACCAACCGGCACGTCGTCGCGAACAGCGACAACCTGCAGGTCAGCACCTACGACGGACGCGACATCGAGGTCGGCACCGCCGCGACGGCGGGCCTCGCCGACCTGGCGATCGTCCGCACCCGGGAAGAACTGCCGTCGTTCCCCGAGCTCGCGCGCCGGGACCCGGAGCAGGGCGACGAGGTGATGATCGCGGGCTACCCCTCGGGCGGCGAGCTGACCATCACGTCGGGCCGGGTCGTGGGCTCGACCCGCGACCCCCTGCACGCGAACCTCGGCGAGGTGCTCGTCACGGACGCGAAGGTGGAACCGGGGAGCTCCGGATCGGCCGCGCTGGACACCCGCGGGCGGGTGATCGGCGTCGTCTACGCGAAGACCGCCGAGGACGACAGCCTCCTGGTCCCGATCTCCACCGTCCGCGAGATGCTCGCCGACGCCGACGAGTTCACGGCAGTGGCGGGCTGCCGCTGAGGGTCGCGCGCCGCGCGTGGGTCAGCGCGCCGCGCCGATCCGGATCTCCAGGGAGTCCACCCGGCGGGAGATCACGTCCGAGGCGCCCAGGCGAGCGTTGACCTGGGACAGCACCCTGTCCAGGCCCGCGCGGTCCAGGCCCGGGTCGAGGGCCAGCACCACCGCGACCTCCGCCTTACGGCCTGGCTCGGCGTGCGCGCGAACCACGTGCTGCACCGGCGCCGCCGCGACCGCGACGGCCTCGGCGACCTCGCGTTCCACGCGCAGCCCGTCCTCGGTGGGTTCCAGGGCGGGACGCCAGGTCTCCCCCTGGGCCAGTGCCCACACCGCGGGCCGCGGCACCGAGGCCGTGACCGGACCGGCCGGGTCGACGACGAGCAGGGACCAGTCCTCGTTCACCGCCGACAGCGCCGCCCGCGGCGCCTCGACCGGAACCGGCCGGGCGTCCGCGCGCCAGGCCGCCATCGTGGCCACGGAGGTGAACACGGGCAGCGCCTTGCGGCCGTCGGGTGCCTGCAGCGCGACGACGCCGGAGGACGCCTCCTTGTCCACGTGCAGCGTCGCACCGCCTGAGGTCACGACGTCCTCGCCCACGGCCAGCTCCGCGAGCACCGGCACGAGCACCCGGGTGATCGCGAGGCGCGCCACGACGTCGGACAGCGGGACCACGCCCGTGCCGTGCGCCTCGAGGAGACGGGTCAGTTCCGGGTCGGCCGAGCCGTCGTCACCGGCGAACTGGCTGGTCGGCTGGATCGACCGGCCCGTGGGCGCCGGACGTGGGCCGCCCGCGCCGTCGCCCGCGTCCGGGCCGGCGCCCCCGGCCGCGTCCGTCACGGCCGCCCCGCCACGTCCAGCGCCTCGGGCAGCGTGAAGCGGCCCGCGTAGAGCGCCTTGCCGAGGACCGCGCCCTCGATCGCCTTCCCCTCCGGGGTGCGCAGCTCCCGCAGCGCCCGCAGGTCGTCGAGCGACGAGATCCCGCCGGAGGCCACCACCTGCGCCGGGGTACGCTGCGCGACGTCGACCAGCAGCTCGAGGTTCGGCCCGCGCAGGGTGCCGTCCTTCGTGACGTCGGTGAGGATGTAGCGCGAGCAGCCCGCCTCGTCCAGGCGCGCGAGCACCTCGTACAGGTCGCCGCCCTCCTTGGTCCAGCCGCGGGCGGCGAGCGTCGTGCCGCGCACGTCCAGGCCGACGGCGACGCGGTCGCCGTACTCGGCGATGACGCCCGCGGTCCACTCAGGGTTCTCGAGCGCGGCGGTCCCGAGGTTGACGCGGCGCGCACCGGTCGCGAGCGCCCGCTCCAGGGAGGCGTCGTCGCGGATGCCGCCCGACAGCTCCACCTGCACGTCCAGCTTCGCCACGACGTCGGCGAGCAGCTCGGCGTTGGAGCCGCGGCCGAACGCGGCGTCCAGGTCCACGAGGTGGACCCACTCGGCGCCCCCGGCCTGCCAGTCGAGCGCTGCGGTGAGCGGGTCGCCGTAGGAGGTCTCGGAGCCGGCCTCGCCCTGGACGAGGCGGACGGCCTGGCCGTCGGCGACGTCGACGGCGGGCAGCAGCACGAGTCGGTCGGTCATGAGGTTCCTCTTCTTCGCTCTGGTGGTTCGCTGTGGGGCGGCGGGCGGTGGTGCGTGACGGACGGGAGCGGCCCGGGCGCCGTCGTCGGACATGGACTTCGTGGTGCCGGGTCTCAGCCGAGGCCGCGGACCCAGTTCTCCAGGAGGCGGGCGCCGGCGTCGCCGGACTTCTCGGGGTGGAACTGGGTGGCGGCGAGCGGTCCGTCCTCGACGGCGGCGACGAAGCGCGTGCCGTGCCCGGGCGTGCCCGCGCGCGCCCAGGTGACCAGCGGCGGGCTGAACCGCGGGTCCGCCTTGTCGTCGTGGCCCTGGGCGAACGTCCGGGCGGCGTAGGAGTGGACGAAGTAGAACCGCTCGTCCTCGACGCCGTCGAACAGCCTCGTGCCGGCCGGGGCCTCGACGGGGGCCCAGCCCATGTGCGGCACGACGGGGGCGTCGAGGCGTTCGACGGTTCCGGCCCACTCCCCCATGCCCTCGGCGCGTTCGCCGTGCTCCACGCCGGCGTCGAACAGGATCTGCATGCCGACGCAGATGCCGAGCACCGGGCGCCCGCCCGCGAGGCGGCGGCCGATCACCTCGTGGCCGCGCACCGCCCTGAGGCCCGCCATGCAGGCCGCGAAGGCGCCGACGCCGGGGACCACCAGGCCGTCCGCGTCCTGCGCGGCGGCGCGGTCGGCGGTGAGGGTGACCTCCGCACCGACCCGTTCGAGCGCGCGGGTGGCGGACCGGACGTTGCCGAAGCCGTAGTCGAGGACGACGACGCGTGCGCCCATCAGCCCTCGTCCTTCCGGCCGGGCTTGCCGCGGCCGCCCTTGCGGGCCCTCCGCGCGGCGGACGTGAGCATGCGCATGGCCTTGAGCCGGCCGATGGAGCCCGAGTGCACGACGCCGGGAAGATCCCCCACCTTGGCGAACCCGGTGATGATGTCCTCGACCTGCTCCGGCGCGCCGCCGAGCAGCAGCGCCGGGGAGATCTCGTCCCCCCGCTCGCCGTCGGACCAGCGCACGCACGTGAGCTGCTCGCCCTTGCGCGTGACCTGCACGAGCGGGACGCCGCGGACGATCTGCGAGAGGGCCGCGGCGGCCTCGTCGGGCTTGCTGCCGGAGGTGTCGCGCAGGATCGCGAGCGCGCCCACCTCGGTGGGGACCGCGTCGAGGTCGAGGCCCGCGATCGAGGCGGCCGCGGCGAGCGGCTCGGCGCCGGCGATCTGGGTGACGAGCAGGGCCAGGTCCGGGTCCGTCGGCTGGGTGAGCGCCGACAGGTCGTCGGGGATCTCGAGGTCGAGGTCGCCGAGCGAGCTCAGGTCGTCGGGGATCGCCGGGAGATCGCCGGGGGTCTCGTCCGGGTCTCCTGCGGGACGGGGTGTGTCGGTCATGGGCGTTACAGCGCACCCTTCGTGGACGGGATGCCCTCGACGCGCGGGTCGCGCGCGACGGCGGCGCGCAGCGCACGCGCCAGGGCCTTGAACTGGGCTTCGACGATGTGGTGGGGATCGCGGCCGGCCAGCACCCGCACGTGCAGCGTGACGTGCGCGTGGTGCGCGACCGACTCCAGCACGTGCCGGGTCAGGCTGCCGGTGAAGTGGCCGCCGATGAGGTGGTACTCCTGCCCGGCGGGCTCGCCCTCGTGCACCAGGTAGGGGCGGCCGGACACGTCCACGACGGCGAGCGCGAGCGCCTCGTCGAGCGGCACCGTGGCGTCGCCGTAGCGGGCGATGCCCTGCTTGTCGCCGAGCGCCTGGCGCAGCGCCTGGCCGATGACGATCGCGACGTCCTCGACCGTGTGGTGCGCGTCGATGTGGGTGTCGCCGTCGGCGTGCACGGTGAGGTCGATCAGGGAGTGCTTGCCGAGCGCGGTGAGCATGTGGTCGTAGAACGGCACGCCCGTGGCGATGTCGGTGCGGCCCGTGCCGTCGAGGTCGAGCTCGACGGTGACCTTGGACTCGGAGGTGGCGCGCTCGATGCGGGCGGTGCGCCGCCCGGCGGCGTCGGACGTGGTCATGCGGTCTTCGTCTCCTCGATGACGTGCGTGAGGGCGTCGCGGAACGCGGCGTTCTCCTCCGGGGTGCCGACCGAGACCCGCAGCCAGCCGTCCGGGCCGGTCTCGCGGATCAGGACGCCGCGGTCCAGCAGCCCCTGCCAGACCGCGTGGCGGTCGGCGAAGGTGCCGAACAGCACGAAGTTCGCGTCGGAGTCCGGGACGTCCAGGGCGCGGCCGTCGGGCGCACGCTGTTCGCGGAGCCAGGCGACCAGGGCGTCGCGTTCGGCGCGCAGGGTGTCGACCTGCGCCAGGAGCGTCTCGCGGTGCCGCAGCGCGGCGCGGGCGACGGCCTGGGTGATCGCGGACAGGTGGTACGGCAGGCGCACCACGCGCAGCGCGTCCACGAGCTGCGGACCGGCGGCGAGGTAGCCGACGCGGGCGCCCGCGGCCGCGAAGGCCTTGGACATCGTGCGGGTGACCGCGAGGTTGGGGTGGCCGGCCAGGAGCCCGACGGCGCTCGGCGTGCCGGCACGGCGGAACTCGGCGTAGGCCTCGTCGACGACGACGACGGCGGGCGTGTCCGGATCGGCCTGCGACGCCGCCGCGAGGACGGCCTCGACCGTGCTGAGCGGGAGTGCCGTGCCGGTCGGGTTGTTCGGGCTGGCCAGCAGGATCACCGATGGACGGTGCTCGGCGATCCCGGCGGCCGCGCGGGCCGGGTCGACGGTGAAGTCGGTCTCGCGGCGGGCCGTGACCCAGCGGGTGTGGGTGTCCCGCGCGTACTCCGGGTACATGGAGTAGGTGGGCGCGAACGAGAGCGCGGTGCGGCCGGGGCCGCCGAAGGCCTGCAGGAGGTGGAGCATGACCTCGTTCGACCCGTTCGCCGCCCAGACGGCGAGCTCGTCCAGGCAGGCGCCGGACTCCAGCGCGAGGTAGGCCCTCAGATCGTCGCGGAGCGCGGTGAACTCCCGGTCCGGGTAGCGGTTCAGCGTGGCCGCGGCCCGGGACACCTCCGCGGCGATGGTCGCGATGACCTCGGCGGACGGCGCATACGGGTTCTCGTTCACGTTGAGCAGCACCGGGACGTCGAGCTGCGGCGCACCGTACGGATGCTCGCCGGCCAGCTCCGGCCGGATCGGCAGGTCGCCGAACGGGCGGGCGGCGCCGGGGTCCGTACCCGGGCCCGTGGCCTGTGTCTCGGTACTGGTGGTGCTCACGGCGCCAGTCTACGGATCGTGGCCGACACCAGCTGGCGGGTCTCATCGCCCGGGCAGGGGCGTGGTCCGCCTGCCGCGCTCCGCGCGACGCCATGACCTGGCGGGACGGACCCCGCCGAGAAGTTTTCCACAGGCGGCGGGGCCGCACCCCGACGAATGTCGGTGGTCGCACCTACGATCGCTACCGTGACCAACGATCCCTTCGCAGACCTCCCGTTCAGCGCCGAGGAGCCGCCCGACGAGGCCTTCCTCGACGGGTTCGGCGACCCCGCGCCGCCGCCGTCGGCCCGGAACACGCCCGAGGCGCAGGCCGCCCGGCTGAAGATGCTGCGCGGGATGCTCGACGAGACGGGTGTGGCCGGGATCACGCCGGGGGACAAGGGCAAGCGGGGCAAGGGCAGGGGTGCGGCGGACGGCGCCGGGCACGAGAGCCCTCCCGGCGAGGCCGCCGATCCGTCAGGTGCCGGGCACGAGGACGCCGCGCCGGGCGGCGCCGTGGCCTCGTCCGCCGTCACCGAGCCGGCTCCGGAGGCGCCGGGCGCCGGGCTCCCCGATCCCGTCGTCGTCGCCGCCGAGCCCGGCTCGGAGCTCCGCCAGGAGGCGGAGGCCGCGCTCCGGACGCTCGTGGGGCGCGACGACGCCGCCCTGCGCGAGGATCAGTGGCGCGCCATCGAGGCCCTGGCCGCGTTCCGCCGCCGCGCCCTGGTGGTGCAGCGCACCGGGTGGGGCAAGTCCGCGGTGTACTTCGTGGCGACGAAGCTCCTGCGCGCCCGCGGCGCCGGGCCGACGGTCATCGTCTCGCCGCTGCTGGCCCTCATGCGCGACCAGATCTCGGCCGCGGAGCGCGCGGGGATCCGCGCCGTGACGATCAACTCCGCGAACGTCACGGAGTGGGAGCAGGTGCACGCGGACATCGAGGCGGGCACGGTGGACGTGCTGCTCTGCTCGCCGGAGCGGCTGAACAACCCGGCGTTCCGCGACGAGGTGCTGCCGCGGCTGGCGGCGGACGCCGGGCTCGTCGTGATCGACGAGGCCCACTGCATCTCCGACTGGGGGCACGACTTCCGGCCGGACTACCGGCGCATCCGCACCCTGCTGGCCGATCTGCCGCCGGGCATCCCGGTGCTGGCGACGACGGCGACCGCGAACCAGCGCGTCACCGACGACGTCGCCGAGCAGCTCGGCGTGACGGGCGGCTCCGCCGAGGCGCACCAGGAGGTGCTCGTGCTCCGCGGCGGCCTCGACCGGAGGTCCCTCCACCTGGCGGTGCTCGAGCTCGGCGACCAGCCGACCCGGGTGGCCTGGCTCGCGCAGGCGCTGCAGGACGTCGAGGGGTCGGGCATCGTCTACTGCCTCACGGTGTCGGCGGCCGAGCAGATCGCCGAGCAGCTCCGCACGGCGGGCCTGGCCGTGGCCGCCTACACGGGCCGCACCGAGCCGACGCAGCGCGAGCAGCTCGAGTCCGATCTCAAGGAGAACCGCGTCAAGGCCCTGATCGCGACATCCGCGCTCGGGATGGGCTTCGACAAGCCGGACCTGGCGTTCGTGGTGCACCTCGGGGCGCCGGCCTCCCCGATCGCCTACTACCAGCAGGTGGGCCGCGCCGGGCGCGGTGTCGACCAGGCGGTGGTGGTGCTGCTTCCCGGGCACGAGGACAAGGCGATCTGGGACTGGTTCGGCTCGCAGGCGTTCCCGGCGGAGTCCCAGGTGCGGGCCACGCTGGAGGCACTGCGCCAGGCAGGCACGTCCCTGTCGACGGTGGCCCTGGAGACGCACGTGGACCTCAAGCGCTCCCGGCTGGAGACGATGCTCAAGGTGCTCGACGTCGACGGCGCGGTCCGCCGCGTCAAGGGCGGCTGGGAGTGGACCGGGCGGGAATGGGCGTACGACCGCGAGCGCTACGAGCGCGTGTCCGCCACCCGGGCCGCCGAGCAGCAGGCGATGGTCGACTACGTCGCCTCACCCGGATGCCGCATGGCGTTCCTGCGGGCCCAGCTCGACGACCCCGACCTGCGGCCCGGCTGGACGTGCGGGCGCTGCGACCGGTGCGGCGGCGTCGACCTGCCCGAGCCGCCGGACCCGGAGGCCGTCACGGAGGCGAGGGCCGAGATGGACCGGCCGGGCGTCGCCGTCGAGGAGCGCCGGATGTGGCCGAGCGGCCTGTCCACGCTCGGCCTGGACCTGCACGGGAAGATCCCCGCCGGCCAGCAGGCCGAGCCGGGTCGTGCGGTCGCGCGGCTGGACGGCCTGGGCTGGTCCGGCCCGCTGCGCGACCTGTTCGCGCCGGGCACGCCCGACGGCGAGCTCCCGGTCGCGCTGCGGCGTGCGGCCGCCCGGGTGCTGGACGAGTGGCCGGACCTCCGCGAGCGCCCGGACGACGACGAGGCGGCGCCGGCGGGCCCGGTCTCGGACGACCGTGCGGAGTTCGCCGCGGCCGCGGGCGATCACGCGACGCCGTCGCCGGGCGCGGAACCCGGCAGGCTGCTGGTGGAGGGCGTCGTCGGCATCCGGTCGCTGACCCGCCCGCAGCTGTCGTACCACCTGGCCACGGGCCTGGCGGCCTACCTCGGCGTGCCGATGATCGGGGCGATCGGCCCTGTCCCCGGCCAGGAGCAGCCCGGGCGCCACGACCTGAACTCGGCGATGCGCCTCGCGGGCGTCGCCCGCCGCCTGCAGCTCCAGCTCGCCGAGCCGGCGCTGCGCGGCCTGCCGGGACGCACCGTCCTGCTGGTCGACGACTACACCGACTCGGGATGGACCCTGACCGTGGCCGCCCGCCTGCTCCGCGAGGCGGGCGCCGCCAAGGTCCTCCCGTTCGTGCTGGCCGTGCGCTAGGTTCCGGCGCCGGCCGGCCGCCTGAGCACCGGGCGCCGCGTCGGACCGGGCACCGCCGCGATGCCCGGCGCCGTCGCTCCCGGGGCTCAGTGGCGTGGCGGCGGGAACCGAGAGGTTCCGCCGCCACGCCGCGGGCCGCATGAACCGGGAGGTGCCGCAACAGCGCAGGCCCCATGAACCGGTCAGCGCCCCTGCAGCGCCCTGACGTTGTCCGCGAAGGTCCAGCCCTTCGAGCCGTCCCAGTTGATCGACCAGGTCATGAGCCCCTTCAGCTGCCCGTCGTACGACGAGTACGCCTGGCTCACCAGCGACGGCGCCATGTACCCGCCGCCCGCCCCCTGCTGCGCGGGGAGCCCGGGGACCTGCTTGTCGTACGGCACGCGGATGGTGACGCCCTGGATCACCAGCCCGGCGTTCAGGCAGTCCGTCTGCGCGACGAAGCCCGCCACGGTCCCGGCGGCGTACGAGTTGCCCCGGCAGTCGTACATGGACCCGTTGTAGTACTGCATGTTGAGCCACCAGAGCCGGCCGTTGTCCGCGTACTTCTTGACGACCGGCAGGTAGGCACCCCAGATGCTGCCGTAGGTGACGCTCCCGCCCGTGACGTAGGCCGTCTCCGGGGCCATCGTCAGGCCGAACTCCGCGGGCATCCGCGCGAGCACCCCGTCGATGATCCGGATGAGGTTCGCCTGCGTCGTCGACAGCGTCTTGATGTCGCCGCTGCCGGTCAGCCCGGCCTCGATGTCGATGTCGATCCCGTCGAAGTGGTTGTCGCGCAGGATCGGCACGATCGTCTCGACGAACCGGTCCGCCACGGCCGCACGGGTCAGGTCGACGCTCGCGGTGGCGCCCCCGATCGACAGCAGCAGGCGCGTGCCGTCGGCCTTCGCGGCGCACATCTCCGCGGGGGTCGGCACGTCGACGCCGGTGTCCATCCCGTCCTCCCACCTCACGGTCCCGTCCGGCAGGATCACGGGGAAGGCGAGCATCGCGACGTTGTACCCGTGCCCGGAGATCCGCGGGTCGTCGACCGGGATCCACCCCATGCCCGGGTGCACGCCGTTCGAGGCGCCGTCCCAGTTCTCCCAGTAACCCTGCAGCACCTTGCCCGCCGGGCGCCCCTGCACGCCGCAGTCGCCCGCCGGCGGGGTGCTCCCGGTCGGCGACGGCGTGGGAGTGGGCGACGGGGTGGGAGTCGGCTGCGTCGTCGGGGTGGGCGACTGCGTCGGGGTAGCGGACGGCGTCGGCCCGGACCCTCCCTCGCAGACGCCGCCGTCGGACCACAGCGACGGCGTGTCCCGGGGATTCCAGCCCGTCCCGGCCCAGGCGGTGTGCGTGACGAGCGCGGTGTAGGTGTGCCCCTGGTAGGTCACCTTCTGCCCGGCGGTGTACGAGCCACCCTCGGCCCACACCGTCGCCGCACATTCCGCGGCCACGGCGGGCCCGGCCAGCCCCGGGACGACGACGGCCCCGGCGGCGAGAGTCACGGCCGCGACGGCGGCGACGAGAAACGGCGTACGACGGGATCTCATGGGAATCACCTCGGTGGGGTCCGCTGCCGCCGGGCGATCCAGCGGCTATTTGTTCGGGACCCTAGCAACGCCGCGCTCCGCCCCACATGAGGGATTGCCACACGCGGGCCCGGCCGGCCGTGCCCTTGCGGACCGCCTGCGGTGCCCGCCGGATGCCACCGAGGCAGCCGCTCCCCCCACGGAGAGCGACTGCCTCGGCGTTGCCCGGAATGCGGGAATCCGCACCCGGGAACCTCGTCAGCTCAGGCTCGGCGTCGTCCAGGTGCGCCACTGGCTCAGGTTGCCCGGCTTGCTCGACGAGACCTGGAACACGCCGGGCGCACTGCCCGACCCCTTCAGGAACGCCTGCAGGTTCTGCTGCAGCGGCGTGCGCCACTCGGAGCGCGTGGCGCAGTGCGTGCCGTCCGAGACGTTCGAGATGTAGGAGATGTTCGGCTGCACGCCGAGCGCCGCGTAGATCTCGCGCCCGGCCAGCGCCGCGTTCGCGCCCGACCGCGCCCCGAGCCAGTCCACGTGCGGGTTCTCCATGATGAACAGCCCGCGCGGCGCGATCATGCCGATCACCGAGTGGGTGTCGACGGGCAGCCCCGACGTGTTGTTCTGGTAGCCGGCGAACGCGTCGCCCAGCCACGGCTGTTCACCGTAGGACGAGGACGGCGACTGGGCGCCCGCCTCGGACGCCAGCCCGCGCAGGATCGGCGAGCCGCCGCCCCCGGACTCGATCGGCATGGTCAGGTCGATGCGCTGGTCGAACGCGCCCGCGACGAACGCGCCCTTGCCGTAGCGCGAGCAGCCGGTCACACCGAACGAGTCCGTCCGCAGCACCGCGCCACCCGCCGCCTCGACCACGTCGATGATGCGGCTCGCGCCCCAGCCCCAGGCCGCCAGGAGCCCGGTGCTGCTGTTCGCCCCGTAGATGCCGTAGAACGCACCCTGCTTGTTGCCGCGCGACGTGCCCTCGGCGCCGACCTTCGTCGGGTCGTAGCTGATCACGGCTACGCCCTGCCCGGTGATCGTGCTCGTGTCCGCACCGAACCCGCCGTACACGATCACCGCGGGGAACGGCCCGGTGCCGCCCGGCGTCTGCACGCTCGCCGAGAAGCTCGAGGACCTGCCCTGGTGCGACACGTTCACGGTGATGTTCGACGACGTCACCGTGCCCGTCACCCGCTCCGGCTTGCCGGGCTTGGCGCCGTAGATCGTGTTCTCGGCGAGCTTCTTGATCTCGGCCCGGCGGCAGCGCCAGTCCGACTTCTGGTCGATCCGCGTGCCGTTCAGGCCGAGGAACGGGTCCGGCAGCCGGGAGTCCGAGCCGGGGCCGTCGCCCGAGACGTCGCAGCCGGCGCCGTCGAACTCGCCGCCGCCCGCCGGTGTCGTCGGGGTCGAGCCCGGCGTCGTGGGGTCGGGGCTCGGGGTGGGGCTCGTGGTGGGGGTGGAGCTCGGCGTCGCCGGGGACGACGACGGCGTGCCGCCGCCGACCTGACCGGTGCACGCGACGCCGTTGAGGGTGAAGCCGCCCGGCGCCGGCGACGACGCCCCGGAGCCGATGAACCCGAAGCTCGCGGACTGCCCCGTGGCCAGGCCGCCGTTCCAGCTGACGTTCCTGGCGGTCACCTGCGTACCGCTCTGGGTCACGGTCGCGTTCCAGGCCTGGCTGACTCCCTGCCCCGAGGCGAACGTCCAGGCCAGCGTCCACGAGGAGAGCGCGTCGCCGAGGTTCGTCACCGAGACGTTCGCCTGATAGCCGCCCTGCCAGGTGTTGACGACGGAGTACTGCACCGAGCACCCCGTGGCGGCGGTCGCGGCGGGAGCGGTCATCGCGGTCACCGCGCCCGCGGCGAGCAGCGAGACCGCCGCGCCCAGCGCGGCGAGCACCCGGCGGCCGTGCGCGGCACGGGTGCGGGAGGTCGATCCGGTACGGCCCGGCAGCGTCGGAGGCCGTGGTGAGCGTGCGACGTTCATGGTGATCTCCTTCGATCGATGATGACGCCGCCACGCTACGAAAACGTTTGCAGAGCGGGAAGTGTGGAAAACGTTTAATGCCCGGAAATCCCAACGGGGCAACCGATCGCAGAGCTGCCCGGACACCTGATGCCCGGGCCGGCGCGGCGCCCCGGCGTCAGCCCTCCAGCAACCCCCGGATGTCCTCCGGGGTCAGCCCGCCGGTGAACGCGCCCTCGTCGTCGTTCATCACCGCGTCGAAGAGCTTGGCCTTGCGCTCCTTGAGGGCCATGACCTTCTCCTCGATGGTCCCCGCCGAGACCATGCGGAACACCATGACGTTGCGGGTCTGCCCGATGCGATGCGTGCGGTCCACCGCCTGCGCCTCCGTGGCGGGGTTCCACCACGGGTCCAGGAGGTAGACGTAGTCGGCCTCGGTGAGGTTGAGGCCGAAGCCGCCCGCCTTGAGCGAGATGAGGAACACGGGCGCGTCGCCGTCCTTGAACCGCTGGATCACCTCGGCGCGGCGCGTGGTGGAGCCGTCGAGGTACTCCGTGGCCAGGCCGGCGGCCGCCAGCCGGTCGCGGGCCAGCCGCAGGAACGACGTGAACTGGCTGAACACCAGCGCCCGGTGCCCCTCCGCGGCGACCTCGGCCAGCTGCTCGGTGAGCACGTCCAGCTTCGCCGAGGGCACGGCGTCGTAGGCCTCGGGGTCCACCAGCGACGCGTCGAGGGCGAGCCGCCGCAGGATGGTCAGCGAGCGGAAGATCGCGATCCGGTGCGTGTCGAAGTCCTCCAGCAGCCCCAGCATCCGGGACCGCTCGCGCTGCAGGTGCCGGTCGTAGACCACCCGGTGCTTCGCGTCGAGGTCCACGCGCAGCACCTGCTCCTGCCGCTCCGGCAGCTCGGGGGCCACCTGCTGCTTGGTGCGCCGTAGCATCAGCGGCCGGATCCTGCGGCGCAACCGAGCCACCGCCGCGTCCGCCTGCTGCCCCAGCTCCGGGTCCTTCGCCGCCGCCTCGACCACGCGCACGTAGTCCTCGCGGAAGCGCCCCGCCGACCCGTACAGCCCGGGAGCCGTGATCGCGAGCATCGCCCACAGCTCCATGAGGTTGTTCTCCATCGGAGTGCCCGTGATCGCCAGCTTGAACGGGGTGCGCAGCAGCCGGGCCGTCTCGTTGGCGCGGGTGGCGTGGTTCTTGGCGAACTGCGCCTCGTCCAGGATCAGCCCGCTCCAGTCGACGTCGCGGAACTCGCCGTGGGCGAGGCGGAAGATCGCGTAGCTGGTGACCACGACGTCGGCGTCGTCGGCCACCTCCTCGACCGTGGTGCCGAGGCGTCCGGGCGTGGAGGCCAGCGCGGTGACCTTCAGGTCCGGGGTGAACCGTGCGGCCTCCGCGACCCAGTTGCCCACGACGGAGGCGGGTGCCACGACAAGGAACGGCCGGTCCCCCGGTTCCCTGCCGGGCTGCCCGCCGAGCCCTTCGCGCGCGCGGGCGAGGAAGGCCAGGGTCTGCACCGTCTTGCCGAGCCCCATGTCGTCGGCGAGGATCCCGCCCAGTCCGTGCTCGGCCAGGAAGCACAGCCATGCGTACCCGTGGCGCTGGTACGGCCGCAGCTCCGCCTTCAGCCCGGTCGGGAGCGGCACGTCCTGATCGGCTCCGGCGAGATCCCCCGCCGCCCCGGGCCCGGCCGCCAGCGCGAGCAGGTTCCCGACCGACCGCTTCCACGCGTCGCTCTGCTCGACGACGTCGGCCAGCTCGGACAGATCGCCCCACAGGCTCGCGTTGTACCGCGACAGCCGGAGCGACCCGGGCTGGTCGCTGAGCCGGACCGCCTCCTCGACGAGCGCCCGCAGCCGCCCGAGGGAGGGGTGGTCCGTGCGCAGCCACGCGCCGTCGGGCAGCACGACGCGGTCGTCGCCCCGGGTCAGCGCGGCGAGCAGCACCGGCAGCGAGACCTGGCGCTCCGCCACGCTCACGGTCACGGCCAGATCGAACCAGTCCATGTCCCCCGACTCGGTCGCGGACACGGCGACCTCCGGCGCACCCGCGAGCTCGGTGTACTCGGGGCGCTCGTGCGTCTCGACGCGCACCCCGTCCACCGCCTCGAGCGCGGGGAGCACCTCGGTGCCCAGCTCCAGCACCGCGAGCCCGCCCACCTCGTGCCGCCCCACCAGCCGGAACCCGGAGAACCTCGTGCTGCGGCGCACGGCCGCGGACGCCTCGGCGGCGATCCGCGACTCCTGGGCGACGTCCCGCAGGTCCGTGCCGTCCGGGTCGCCGACGGCGTAACGCCGCGCGGCCACGCCCGTGCCGTACTGCCAGGACCAGGTGACGCTCGCCGACGCCGAACCGGCGAACGCCGCCGCGCACACCAGCACCGGCGTGGCCCGTTCCGGGAGTTCCAGGCCGTCGCCCGCGCGCACCGTCACCCGGCTGCGCAGGCGCGGGTAGTAGTCCGTCAGGAACTCCGGCACGTCCCCGGCCGGGACCTCCAGCGCGGGCATCACCATCGCGTCGAGCTGGGCCTCGCTCAGCGGTTCCGCCGTCGGCCCCAGCACGATCAGCCGGCCGGCGCCCCGCGGCGTCACCGCGAACAGACCGTGCTCCCCCACCGCGCCCGTGACCGATCCCGGCCCCGGCGGCTCGCCGTCGAGCGTCACGGCCGGCGCGAGCCGCAGCGCGCCGCCGGCGGACGGCTCGAGCTCGAGCGTCATCGCCGATCCCGGCGCCACGCGCACCTCGTCCCCGCGGCCCACCCCGACCAGGGGGATGCCCAGCCCCTCCGCCTCGCCCAGCAGCGGCCACAGCATCCTGCCGAAGTCGCCGAGGTCGCGCCACGCGCCCGTCCCGTAGCGGTTCCCGCCCAGCTCGCCGAGATCGGCGAACCACGCGGCCACCCGCCCGTCCACCCGGGCGCGGGCACCGCCCGACCAGCCGTAGCCGTACCCGAACCGCACCATGTCCCACGTGAGGTCCGTGCTCTTGGACCAGGTGCCCTTCTGCGTGCGGCGCACCGGCTTGGCCTGGAGGGCCATGCCGTCGGCGCGGTCCTTGACCTGGATACCGAGCGCCAGCTCCGGCTCACCCGGCGGCGCGGCCTCCCGTGGCGCGGGGGCGGGCGCCGACGTGACGCGCTGCATCCAGCCGCGCCAGGCCGCCCGGCGCGGCGAGGCCGCCGCCTCACCCGGGCCGCCGTCGTCCTCCAGGACGTCGAGCAGGACGGCGACCACGTGCTTGCAGTACGCGCCCACCGGGCAGCTGCACTCGGTGTCCCGGACGGAGAACCTGCCCAGGCTGCTGACCGCGTACCGGATCACGGTCTCGTACGGGTGCGGCGCGTTGCCCGCGACCACGCCGGTGATCGCGAGCGCCGCGAAGTCCCAGGTCCAGTCCTCCACGTGGCCCGAGCGGTGGTACGCCTTGCCCCGCTCGAACGCGCCGCCGCCCACGAGTCGCTTGATCGACTCGGTGTCGATGCGCGGCACGGGGATCAGGCTCATGCCCCGATCCTTCCACGGGAGTCCGACATACCCCGGGAGTCATCCACAGGGCACGCCGGACGTTAAGCGTTTCAGGTCGGCCCTTCACAGCTCCCGGCCGAACCGGTCACCAAGCCGCCGCCGATCCGGCGCATTGCGGAGACCGCCGCACGAACCACGACGAGACCGAACTCGTCAGGCAAACCGCCCCCGGACCGCCTCGCCGTGCGCGGGCAGGTCCTCGTCGTCGGCCACGGCGCTGATCTTCCCGGCGACCTCCCGCAGCGCGTCCGCCGTGTACTGGATCACCTGCACCGGCTTGAGGAACGAGTGCACGCCGAGCGCGCTGGCGAACCGCGCCGTGCCGCCGGTCGGCAGCACGTGGTTGGAGCCCGCGAGGTAGTCCCCCAGCGACACCGGCGACCACGGCCCCACGAAGATCGCGCCCGCGTTGCGCACGCGGTCCGCGAGCGCCGCGGCGTCCCGCGTCTGGATCTCGAGGTGCTCGGCGCCGTACGCGTCCACGACGGCGAGGCCCGCGGCGACGTCGTCCACGAGCACGATCGCGGACTGCGGCCCCTCCAGGGCCGTGGCGACGCGCCGGCCGTGCTTGGTCGCGGCGGCGAGCTCGCCGAGCCGCCCCGCGACGTCGTCGGCGAGTTCCGGGGAATCGGTGACTAGCACGGCGGCGGCCATCGGGTCGTGCTCCGCCTGGCTGACCAGGTCGAGGGCGACGTGCGCCGGGTCGGCGGTGTCGTCCGCGAGGACGGCGATCTCGGTGGGCCCGGCCTCGGCGTCGATCCCGACGACGCCGCGCACCAGCCGCTTGGCGGCGGCGACGTACACGTTGCCGGGGCCGGTCACGACGTCGACGGGCTCGCACAGCGTCGCGCCGTCCTGCGGCTCGGACCCCGCGGCGCCGTAGGCGAACATCGCCACGGCGGACGCGCCGCCGACGGCGAACACCTCCTCGACGCCGAGCAGCGCGCAGGCGGCCAGGATCGTGGGGTGGGGCAGCCCGCCGTGGTCCTTCTGCGGCGGGGAGGCGAGCGCGATGCCGGGCACGCCGGCCTCCTGCGCGGCCACGACGTTCATCACGACGCTGGAGGGGTAGACGGCGAGCCCGCCCGGCGCGTACAGCCCGACGCGCCGCACGGGCACGTACCGCTGCCGCACGACGGCGCCGGGCGCGGGTTCGGTGACGTGCTCGGCCGGGACCTGGGCGGCGTGGACGGCGCGCACGCGGCGGATCGCCTCGGTCAGCCCGTCGCGGACGGCGGGGTCGAGTCCCTCGAGCGCGGTCGCGAGGGCCGCGGCGGGCACGCGCAGGTGCTCCGGCCGGACGCCGTCGAACCGCTCGGCGTGATCGCGCAGGGCTGCGGCGCCCTGCTCGCGCACCTGATGCAGCATCGGCTCCACGGCCCGGACGGCGTCGTCCACGCGCACCTCGGCGCGCGGGAGGATGGCGAGCAGGTCGCGGCGTGCGTCGGGGGTGGCGAACTCCCGCCCCCGCAGGTCGATGCGCTGGATCACGCGGCCAGTCTACGTTTGCCCTCCGGCGGCATCGATCGAATTCTGCCGGGCGATGTCAGTCATGGCTGCGATGATGGTCGGGTGCGTATCCGTGACCCCCAGCCAGGTGCCCTGCCCGAACCAGAGCGCGTCCCCATCCGGGACAGTTCGATCCGGCTCGGGCAGTTCCTCAAGCTGGCGAACCTCGCCGAGGACGGCGCCGAGGCGCGCGAGCTCGTCGTCGGCGGGGACGTCAGGGTCAACGGCCAGACGGAGACCCGCCGGGGGCGCCAGCTGACCACGGGCGACCGGGTCGACGTCGCCGGCCCCGCGGGAGAGCGCAGCGCCGTCGTCGGCTGATCGGACCGTCCGACGGCGTCCGCCCTCCCGGCGGGTTCCCCGAGCGACCACGAGGATTCCGTCATCGGTTCTCGGGCGATGCCCGGCAAACTCGTTGTCGCTCGGCGAACCTCGTCGTCGCGACCGGGTGTCAGTCGTCGTCGCGGTCGTCGTCGCGCTGGTCGTCGCGGTCGTCGTCGCGGTCCTCGCTGTCGTCGTCCTGGTCGTCGTCCTTGTCGTCGCTGCCCGCGCCGTCGTCGTCGCGGTCCTCACGCTCGTCGTCCCGGCCGTCGTCGTCACGGTCACCGTGGTCGTCCTTGTCGTCGTCGCGACCCTCGCGGTCGTCGTCGCGGTCGTCCCGGTCGTCGTCGCGGTCGTCCCGGTCGTCGTCGCGGTCGTCCCGGTCATTGCGGTCGTCGCCACGCTCACCGTCGTCGTCGCCACGCTCACCGTCGTCGTCGCGACCTTGACGGTCGTCGTCCCGGTCGTCCCGGTCGTCGTCCCGGTCGTCACGGTCGTCGTCCCGCTCGTCACGGTCCTCGCGCTCGTCCTGGTCGTCCCTGTCGTCGCGGTCGTCGTCCCGGTCGCCGCTCGTCGTCGTCCCGGCCTGGGACGCGGACGTGCCGGCGTCGTCCGACTCGGTGGCCGACGCCGTGCCGCACGCGGCGAGCGTGCCGGCCAGCAGCAGGGACGTGGCGATCATCGGGAGCCGGCGGAAGGTGCGGTTCGTCATGGCGGGGTCCTCTCGGTACGGCGACCTGCCGTTCAGGTCGTGACCCCAGCCTCGCCCGTGGCGCCTGAAGCCAGCCTGAACGATGCTGAGGACTCCTTCAGGTCCCCGCGCGGGAGTCTGCGAGACTCGTCGGATGCGCCTGCTGATCGTCGAGGACGAGACCCGCCTCGCCCGCTCCCTCGCCGCCGGGCTGACCGCGGACGGCTTCGACGCCGACGTGGAGCACGACGGCACGCGCGGCCTGCGCCGCGCCGTCGAGCAGCCGTACGACCTCGTGATCCTCGACGTCATGCTGCCCGGGACCAACGGGTACGACGTCGTCACCTCCCTGCGCGCGATGGGCCTCGACGTCCCCGTGCTGATGCTGACCGCCAAGGACGGCGAGTACGACGAGGCCGAGGGACTCGACTCGGGCGCCGACGACTACCTCACCAAGCCGTTCTCGTACGTGGTGCTCCTGGCCCGCGTCCGCGCGCTGCTGCGGCGCGCGCGGGCAGGGCGGGCGGACCTGCGGGTCGGGGATCTCGTCGTCTCCCCCGGCTCCCGGCGGGTGACGGCGGCGGGGCGGCCGGTGCCGCTCACGGCCAAGGAGTTCACGGTCCTGGAACTGCTCGCCGCCCGGGCGGGCGACGTGGTCCCCAAGCGGGAGATCCTGGAGCACGCCTGGGACCTGGCCTACGACGGCGACGTGAACATCGTGGAGGTGTACGTCAGCGCGCTGCGCCGCAAGATCGGGCCGGACCGCATCGAGACGGTGCGCGGCGCCGGCTACCGGCTCGTCGACGCCGGTGACGCGGGCGACGCCGGAGGAACCGGTGCGTAGCGTCCGCGCCCGCGCCACGCTGGGCGCCACCCTGGTGGTCGCGGCGGCGCTGCTGCTGACCGGGATCCTGACGATCCGGGTCCTGGAGGACCGCCTCCTGAACACGATCCAGCTCCGCGCGGAGTCCACCGCGCTCACCGTCGCGGCCGAGGTGCAGGGCACCGCGCGGCGCGACCTGGACGGCCTGGCGGGCGTGGTCGGGAGCGAGACCCCGGTGCAGGTCGTGACCCGGGACGGGCGGGTGCTGGCGTCGTCGGCCACGCTGGCCTCCGAGCCCGCGATCGCGGACTTCCACCGGCCGCGGGCGGCCGTCCCGACGCCGCCGGGCGACGCGGACGGGGGAGACGACGATGACGATGATGATGACGACGACGACGAGAGCGACGACGGAAGGTCCCCGGCCGCGTCGCCCCTCCCGGGTCTCGACATCGCGTCCCGCACCCTGACCCTGCCGGTCACCCCGGACGGCGGGATCAGCTTCGGCGACGCCGCGAGCTCGCCCGGCGAGCGCTTCCACGTCGAGGCCGCCCGGACCGTCACCGCGGACGGCACGCCGGCCGTCGTCTACGCGGCCGCGTCCCTGTCGCAGGAGGAGGAGACCGTCACGAACCTGACCCGGCTCCTGCTCGTGGGCGGCCCGGCCGTCCTGGTGGTCGTCGCGCTCGTGACATGGCTGGTCACGGGCCGGGCGCTGCGGCCGGTGGAGGCGATCCGGGCCGAGCTGGCGGCCATCACCGCGGGCAGCGACCTGCACCGCCGGGTCCCGGAGCCCGGCACGGGCGACGAGATCGCCCGCCTCGCGCAGACCACCAACAACACCCTCGACCACCTGCAGCGCTCCGTGGACCGGCAGCGCCGGTTCGTCGCCGACGCCTCCCACGAGCTGCGCTCCCCGATCGCCTCCCTGCGCACGCAGCTGGAGGTGGCCGTCGCCCACCCGCAGCTCCTGGACCTGCCCGAGGTGCTGCACGACGCGGAACGCCTCCAGGAACTCGCCGCCGACCTGCTCCTGCTCGCCCGCCTCGACGCCGGGGAACGGCCGGCCTCGGGCCGGGTCGACCTCACGCTCCTCGCGCACGAGCACGCGGCACGGCGCCCGATCGTCGACGTCGTCGTCCACCGGCCCGCCGAGACGAACGGATCGGCCTCGCAGCTGGGACAGGTGCTGCGCAACCTGCTCGACAACGCCGAGCGCCACGCCGCCGGGCGCGTCACGCTCACCGTCGGGCAGGAGGGAACCACGGCCGTCGTCGCGGTCGGCGACGACGGGCCGGGCGTCCCGCCGGCGGAACGGACGCGGATCTTCGAGCGTTTCGTCCGGCTCGACGACGCCCGCAGCCGGGACGACGGCGGGGCCGGGCTCGGCCTGGCGATCGCCCGCGACGTGGCCCGGCGGCACGGCGGCGACGTCGTCGTCTCCGACGCCCCGGAGGGCGGCGCGCGGTTCGAGCTCCGGCTGCCCGCCGCCCGGGACTGACAGCCGTCAGGCGACGGCGGCGGCCACGACTGCGAGGGCGAGCAGGATGTCGTAGACCACGCAGGACTCCGCGTACCAGCGGTAGACGACGGCTCCGGCGCGGTGGTGGAACGCGTCCCAGACCGCGTGACCCAGCAGCCCCGCCGCCAGGACGAAGGCGGCCGCCGTGGTCGCGCCGAGCGCCACGGCGACGAGCGCGATCCCGGCGAACACCACCAGGCCCGCCAGCTGCAGCCGCCACATCGGCAGGCCGCGGATACTGCGGCGCAGCGCGCCCATCACCGGGTAGACGGCCGCGACGGGCGCGAGGATCCAGGCGGGCACGTCGCCGCCCCCGAGCAGGGTGAGCGTCATGAGCGCGAGCGCCGGGAGCACCGGCCAGCGGCGGGCGAGCCAGCGCAGGTCGAGGCCGTGGGCTCCGGCGTGCCCGGCCGGGTGCCCGGTGTACTCCGCGCGGCGCCACCACATCGCCGCGGCCATGGCCGGGACCATCACCACGTGGCTCCAGACCATCAGGCCGGGGCCGTCCAGCACGCCGGCCCACAGCAGCGGGAGCAGCACCAGGTACGGGGCCGCCATCGCGGCGTCCATCTCCGCGATCGCCCGCCAGGCGTGGCGGCGCACGCGCATCCAGACGGTCATCGCGACGAGCATGTCGGCCAGCATGACGAGCGCGCCCACGTCCGGCCGCGCCAGGACGCGCTCGGCGCCGACCGCGGCCGCGCCCAGGTCCCAGAGCGGGGCGAGCAGCACCATCCCCGCCACCATGGCGACGATCATCTCGGCGAGGTGGAGCAGGAACCGGAGCGTGGCGCGGGCCGGCGACGGCCGGCCGGCCCGGTCGCGGCGTCGCGCGGCGGGCGGGTGCTCGTCCGCGTCGCCGTGCGTGCGCGGGGCGACGTCGTGCGGAACGTCATGATGCAGGGCGTTGTCGGTCATGGTCGTCTCCCTCGTCCCGTCGCGGCGGACCTCGCCGCGACCCCTCCTACGCTCCCGTCCCCCGCGGCGTCGTCGTAGTGCCGGATCACGACCGATCGGCCAGCGGGTGTCACCGGCCGGCATGACAGATGTCATCCACCGCGCCGGCGACGCCCCTGAGCAGCCCCGCCGCTGCCACAATGGCGGCATGGACACGTGGTCGCGATCCGCCGCGGATCCGGTTCCCGGAGCGGGCCGGGTCGCGGGCACCCGACCGTCCGGGACCGGCGCGGGCCCGGCGGTCCCCGACGCCGGGCTCACCGCGTTCCGGCGCAACGTGTGGTGGGGGCTGGCAAGCACGGTCGCGTGCATCCTGGGGCTGATCGTCGGGGACTGGATGCTCGACCCGGCGGTCCCCCTGGGCGCCCGGGTCGTCACCGGCCTCGCGGCCGCGGCCACGATCGTGATCTCCGGGGTGCTGCTGTCCGCCCGGCTGCGCGACGAGCCGCCGTCCCGCGCCCTGGTCGCGGGGCTCGCCGTCGCCGCGGCCGCGGGCGGGATCGTACCGCTGGCCGCGGGGAACTTCGGCATGTGGTCGCTGGTCCCGGCCGCCGCGCTCGCGGTGCTCGTGCTGTTCCTGCCGCCGCGGGGCGCCTGGACCGGGCTCGGGGCGGGCGCGGTGGTGCTGCCGCTGGCCGGAGCGGCGGCGGCCCTGGCCCAGGGCGAGCCCGACGTCGCGCACGCCACCTGGATGCCCCTGCTGATGGTGGCGGCGTTCGGGCCCGCGATGCTCGGCATGCTGCGCGCCTGGCAGGTGGCCGCGCGGCTGGAGGAGGCCCGGCGGCTGGCGGGCGCGCTCGCCGTCGCCGACGAGCGCCTCCGCTTCGCCGCCGAGCTGCACGACGTCCAGGGCCATCATCTCCAGGTCATCGCCCTGAAGAGCGAGCTCGCCGCGCGGCTGGCCGACGCCGACCCGCAACGCGCCGCGGCCGAGATGCGCGAGGTCCAGCGCCTCGCGGGCGACGCGCTGCGCGAGACGCGCGCCGTGGTGCAGGGCTACCGGCGCACCACGCTCGACGCGGAGATCACCAACGCGTCGCGCGTCCTGGCCGCGGCCGGCGTGGACGCCCGCGTCGCGGTCGACGACGCCGTCGCCGGGCGCCTCGCCGGATCCCACCGCGGCCTGCTCGGCCTCGTCGTCCGCGAGGCCACCACGAACATCCTGCGCCACAGCCATGCGGCGCACGCCACGATCACCCTCCGGGACGACGCCGGCCGCGCCCTCCTGGAGATCACCGACGACGGCGCCGCGCCCGGGCGCACCGGCGACGACGTCGCGGGCCCCGTCGGCCCGGCCGGGACCGGGGGACACGCCGGGTCACCCGCCGGCCAGGCACCGCCCGGCCCCGAACGCTCCGGGGGGACCGGGCTCGTGTCGCTCGGCGAACGCCTCGCCGTCGTCGGCGGGACGCTCACCTGGGAACGGACCGGCACCGGCTTCGCCGTGGCGGCGCTCGTGGACCCCGCGGCGGTAGCCGCATGATCCGCCTGCTCGTCGCCGACGACGAGACGATGCTGCGCGAGGCCCTCACCGCGCTGCTGGAGCTGGAGGACGACCTGACCGTGGTCGCGCAGGCCGCGACCAGCACCGACGCGGTCGAGCTGGCACTGCGGCACCGGCCCGACGTCGTCGTCCTCGACCTGGAGATGCCGCCCGCCGACGGCCTGCACGCGGCCGAGCGGATCCGCCGGGAGCTGCCCGCGCACTGCGTGCTCGTCACGCGCCACGCCCGCCCCGCCGTGCTGCGGCGCGCGCTGGCGGCCGGGGTGCGGGGCTTCGTGCCGAAGTCGACGCCCGCGTCGCGCCTCGCGGAGATCATCCGCGACGTCGCCGCCGGGCGGCGCTACGTGGACCCGGAGATCGCCGCCTCGGCGCTGACCGAGAACGACTGCCCGCTCACGGACCGCGAGCTGGAGGTGCTGCGGGCGGCCCGCTCCGGCGCGCCGGTGAACGAGATCGCCGCGGCCGTCCACCTCGCGCCCGGCACGGTCCGCAACTACCTGTCGGCGGCGATGGCCAAGCTCGGCGTCGCGACCCGCCACGCGGCGGCCCACCGCGCCTGGGAGGAAGGCTGGATCTGACCTCCCGCGGTCCCGCCGGCCGCTCCTCGCCCGCGGGCGGGGGGCGGATCCGGTCAGGCCATGTAGGTGCTGGACATGGACCTGTCGGGGGTGAGGCGCAGGACGATGCGGTCGGGGTTCTCGCCGAGTTGCCGGTAGCGGCGCGCGTAGCGGGCGACGGCGTCGGCGATCTCGGCCGGGTCCTCGACCGCCTCGATCGTGCCCTCCAGGGTGAGCCAGCGGCCGCCGTCCACCTGGCAGAGCGCGGCGCGCGGCGGCGCGCCGTCGGCCGCGTAGCCGCGGGCGTTGCGCGCCTTGGCCGAGTTCCGGTTCGTCGTGACGCGGGCGACGCCGGCGCCCGCGTCCCAGGTGAAGGCCACCGGGACGACGTGCGGCGTGCCGTCCGCGCGGAGGGTGGTCAGGGTGGCGAGGTGCCGCTCGGTCACGAAGACGAGCCGCTCGGGGTTGAGCTGGATCACCGGGCGAGTGTAGGCACGTGAGGTGCGTGCACGACGACGACGCCGGCGTGGCCCTCGGCTCACCCGGTGGCGGTCAGAAGCCCAGGGCCAGGACGCGGGGCACCTCCGGGCCGCCGGACTCCCGCGCGCTCAGGGCCGCCAGGACCGTCGCCTCGTGCGGCACGACCGGGTCCGGGAGGGCGTCGGGCCGGAACCAGGCGAGCCCGGCAGCCTTCCCGGGCTCCTGGATCGCCGGGGTGCCCTGCCATGTCGTGGTCTCGAAGAAGAAGTCGACGCGCTGCTCGATCGCCGGGCCGCCCGGCTCGCCGCGGTGCAGCACCGTGAGCGGGCGCAGGTCGGCGGGGTCCACCGTGACGCCGAGCTCCTCCCGGGCCTCGCGCACGGCCGCCGTCAGGACGGACTCGCCCGCCTCGACGTGCCCGGCCGCCGCGCAGGCCCAGTGACCGTCGCGGTACCCGGTGTTCTGCCGCAGCTGCAGCAGCACCTCGGGTGAGCCGTCCGCGCCGGACCGGCGCAGCATGACGTACGCGGCCGGGACCAGGGCGAAGCGCTCGTGGTCGCGGTCGTCGTAGCGGCCGTTCGCGTCCGGGCCCGCCAGGCGGTCGCCGTCGCTGGGACCAGCCGGACCCGCGGTGGCACCGGCAGCGGAGGTCCCGCCGCCCGGCGTCGTCGTCCCGCTCATGACAGGCAGTTCTGGCCGAGGAGCGCCTTGAGGTCGCCGAACAGCGCGGGCGTCTTGTCGACGCGGAGCGCGTCCGCCGCGCGGACCACCGTGCGCTTGCCCGGCTCGTCCACCGCGACGTGGACCTCGGCGGAGCCCGGGTGGTCGGCGAGGACCTCGCGCAGGCGCACCATCACCGGTTCCACGGCCCGGGTGTGCGGGACCGTGACGGCCAGCGGCGAATCGGCGCCGACCGTGACGTCCGGCAACGCGACCTCCATGGCCTGCAGCGAGACCTGGTCGTCGCGCTTGCGCACCTTGCCGCGCACCGCCACGACCTGGTCCTCGGCGAGCACCGTGGAGTAGGCGAGGTAGGTCTCGCCGAAGAACATGACCTCGACGGCGCCCTCCAGGTCCTCCAGCGTGACCGCCGCCCACGGGTTGCCGTTCTTGCTCATCTTGCGCTGCACCGAGGTGAGCAGGCCCGCGACCGTGACCACGGAGTTCTCCGGCCGGTCGCCGTCGCCGATGAGCGACGCCACCGACGTGTCCGACGAACGGGACAGCACGTGGTCCAGGCCGGACAGCGGGTGGTCCGACACGTACAGGCCGAGCATCTCGCGCTCGAAGGCGAGCTTCTGCTTCTTCTCCCAGTCCGGCAGGTCGGGCACGTCGACCGCGAAACCCATCGCGGCGTCGTCCGCGCCGCCGCCGAGGTCCGAGAACAGGTCGAACTGCCCCTCCGCCTCCTTGCGCTTGACGCTGATCACCGAGTCCACCGCCTGCTCGTGCACCACGAGCAGGGAACGGCGGGTGTGCCCGAGCGAGTCGAACGCGCCCGCCTTGATCAGGGACTCGATGGTGCGCTTGTTGCAGACCACGGCCGGGACCTTGTCGAGGAAGTCCGTGAACGAGGTGTAGGCGCCCTTCTCGTCGCGGGCGGCCACGATCGCGTCGACCACGTTGCGCCCCACGTTCCGCACGCCCGTCAGGCCGAAGCGGATGTCCCCGCCGACGGCCGTGAACTTCGCCGAGGACTCGTTGACGTCCGGCGGCAGCACGGTGATGCCCATGCGACGGCACTCGTTGAGGTAGAGCGCCATCTTGTCCTTGTTGTCACCCACGGACTGCAGCAGGGCGGCCATGTACTCGGCCGGGTAGTTCGCCTTGAGGAACGCGGTCCAGTACGCGACGAGGCCGTAGCCGGCGGAGTGCGCCTTGTTGAACGCGTAGCCCGCGAACGGGACCAGGGTGTCCCAGACGGCCTTGATCGCGGCGTCGCTGTAGCCCTTCTCCTTGGCGCCCTTCTCGAAGTTGACGTACTCCTTGGCCAGCACCTCGGGCTTCTTCTTGCCCATGGCGCGGCGCAGCAGGTCGGCCTGGCCGAGCGAGTAGCCGGCCATGATCTGGGCGGCGCGCTGCACCTGCTCCTGGTAGACGATGAGGCCGTAGGTCTCGTCGAGGATCTCCGCGAACGGCTCCTTGACCTCCTGGTGGATCGCCTCGATCTGCTGCTGGCCGTTCTTGCGCAGCGCGTAGTTCGTGTGCGAGTTCATGCCCATCGGGCCGGGCCGGTACAGGGCGATGACGGCGGAGACGTCCTCGAAGTTGTCGGGCCGCATCTGCCGCAGCAGGGCGCGCATCGCGCCGCCGTCGAGCTGGAACACGCCGAGCGTGTTGCCGCTGGCGAGCAGCTCGTAGGTGGCCGGGTCGTCGAGGCCGACGTTCTCGATGTCGACGGCGTCCTTGCCGTTCATCTCGATGTTCTCGAGGGCGTCGTCGAGGATCGTGAGGTTGCGCAGACCCAGGAAGTCCATCTTGATCAGGCCGAGGCCCTCGGACGTCGGGTAGTCGAACTGCGTGATGATCGCGCCGTCCTGCAGGCGCTTCATGATCGGGATGATGTCGATCAGCGGCTCGCTCGACATGATAACGCCCGCGGCGTGCACGCCCCACTGCCGCTTCAGGCCCTCGATACCGCGCGCCAGCTCGACCACGCGCTGCGCCTCGGGGTCGGTGTCGTGCAGCTGGCGGAACTCGGCGGCCTCGGAGTACCGGTCGTGCTTCGCGTCGAAGATCCCGGACAGCGGGATGTCCTTGCCCATGACCGCGGGCGGCATCGCCTTGGTGAGCTTCTCCCCCATCGCGAAGGGGAACCCGAGCAGGCGGGCGGAGTCCTTCAGGGCCTGCTTGGCCTTGATGGTGCCGTAGGTGACGATCTGCGCCACGCGGTCGTCGCCGTACTTCTCGGTGACGTACCTGATCGCCTCACCGCGCCGGCGTTCGTCGAAGTCCACGTCGACGTCGGGCATGGACACGCGCTCGGGGTTGAGGAACCGCTCGAAGATCAGGCCGTGCTCCAGCGGGTCGAGCTCCGTGATGCCCATGACGTAGGACACCATCGAGCCCGCGGCCGAGCCGCGGCCCGGCCCGACGCGGATCCCCTGGTCCTTGGACCAGTTGATGAAGTCCGCGACCACCAGGAAGTACCCCGGGAAGCCCATCTGGATGATGACCTCGGTCTCGTACTCCGCCTGCTTGCGGACCTCGTCCGGCACGCCTCCCGGGTAACGCCGCTGCAGGCCCCGCTCGACCTCCTTGACGAACCACGAGATCTCGTCCTCCCCGTCGGGCACGGGGAAGCGCGGCATGTAGTTCGCCTTCGTGTCGAACGACACCTCGCACTGCTCGGCGATGAGCAGCGTGTTGTCGCACGCCTCGGGCAGCTCGCGGAAGACCTTGCGCATCTCGGCGGCGGACTTCACGTAGTAGCCGGTGCCGTCGAACTTGAACCGGTTCGGGTCGTCCAGCGTGGAGCCGGAGTTGATCGCGAGCAGCGCCTCCTGGCTGGTGGCGTCGTCCTCGCGCACGTAGTGCAGGTCGTTCGTGGCCACGAGCCGCGCGCCGATGTGCTCGGCCAGCCGCAGCAGTTCCTTCGTCACCCGGGTCTCGATCTCGAGCCCGTGGTCCATCAGCTCCACGTAGTAGTTCTCGGCCCCGAAGATCTCCTGCAGCTCGCCGGCCTGCCGCACCGCCTCGTCCCACTGCCCCAGGCGCAGCCGCGTCTGGATCTCGCCCGACGGGCAGCCCGTCGTCGCGATGAGCCCCTCGGAGTACCGCTCCAGCAGCTCGCGGTCCATGCGCGGCCACTTGCCCATCTGCCCCTCGAGCGACGCGAGGGACGAGGCCCGGAACAGGTTGCGCATGCCCGTGTTGTTCTTGCTCAGCAGCGTCATGTGCGTGTAGGCGCCGCGCGCCGAGACGTCGTCGGACTCCTGCCCCGGCTCGCCGTACCGGACGCGCGTCTGGTCGAACCGGCTCGTGCCGGGCGTGATGTACGCCTCGACGCCGATGATCGGCTTGACGCCCGCCTTCTGCGCCTGCGACCAGAAGTCGTACGCCCCGAACAGGTACCCGTGGTCCGTGGTGGCGATCGCCGTCTGGCCCTGCCTGGCGACCTCCGCCATGAGGTCACCGATGCGCGCCGCCCCGTCCAGCATCGAGAACTCGGTGTGGACGTGCAGATGGACGAAATCGGACCCGGCAGAGGTGGTGGCGGTCGGCATGGAGCGATCTTATGCGGCCCCTCTGACACGGCAGCGGCGACGCGCGATCCTCAGCGGTAGTCGCCTCCCACGGCGTCCAGGGCCGCCGCCAGGTCCCGGGGGTACACCGAGGCGACCTCCAGCCACTCGCCCGTGCCCGGATGCGTGAAACCCAGCCGCAGGGCGTGCAGCCACTGCCGGGTCAGCCCCGCCCGCGACGCCAGCACCGGGTCCGCCCCGTACGTGAGATCGCCCACCAGCGGATGCCGCACGGCCGCGAAGTGCACCCGGATCTGATGGGTCCGCCCGGTCTCCAGGTGCACCTCGACGAGCGAGGCAGCGGGCAGCATCTCAAGCGTCTCGTAGTGCGTGACCGACGGCTTCCCGTCCGCGGTCACCGCGAACTTCCAGTCCGAGCCGGGATGCCGCCCGATGGGCGCGTCGATCGTGCCCGACGTCGGGTCGGGATGCCCCTGCGCGAGCGCGTGATACACCTTCTGGACCGTCCGCTCCTTGAACGCCCGCTTGAGCTCCGTGTACGCGTGCTCCGACTTCGCGACCACCATCAGGCCCGACGTGCCCACGTCCAGCCGGTGCACGATGCCCTGGCGCTCCGGCGCCCCCGACGTCGAGATCCGGTACCCCGCCGCGGCGAGCGCGCCCACCACGGTCGGGCCGGTCCAGCCCGGCGACGGGTGGGCGGCCACCCCGACCGGCTTGTCGACGACCACGAGGTCGTCGTCGTCGTGCACGATCCCCATGCCCTCCACGGGCTCGGCCACGACCTCGGCGGCCGGCCGCTCGTCCGGCACGTCCACCTCGAGGCCGGCCCCGGCCACGACGCGGTCGGACTTGCCGACCTCCGCCCCATCCATCCGCACCGCGCCCGACGCCGCCAGCTCGGCGGCCCGGGTCCGCGAGAACCCGAGCATCCGCGCGAGGGCGGCGTCCACGCGCTCGCCGTCGAGCCCGTCCGGGACGGGCAGCATGCGCAGCGCCATCAGGCGGCGGACCCGTCGGCGTGCCGGGCCTCGCCCGGGCCGCCGGGCTCCGCCCCGCCGCCGTCCGACGACGCCGGGGCCTGCTCGCCCTCCCGCCGGCCGTCGACGCCGATGCCCCGGACCGACAGGACCGCGATCCACACCGCCGCGACCACGATCGCGATGTCGGCGACGTTGCCGACGAAGAGGCCCGCGTAGTCGATGAAGTCGACCACGTGCCCGCGCGCGAAGCCGGGGTCCCGGGCAAGGCGGTCCACCAGGTTGCCGACGGCGCCGCCCAGCAGCAGGCCGAGCGACACGGCCCAGCCGCGCGAGCCGATCCGCCGCATCAGGCGCAGGATCGCGATCACGACGACCACCACGATGATCGTCAGGACCCACGTCATGCCGGTGGCGATGGACAGCGCGGCGCCCGGGTTATACACGAGACGCAGCTGGAGCAGCTCCCCGACGAGCTGGACGGGCTCACCGCCCGGGCTCAGCGCGGACTCCGCCCACCACTTGGTCAGCTGGTCCACGACCAGGACCGCGACGGCCAGGGTCCCCGTGAGGACCAGCAGCGCCCGGTTCCCCCCGGAGGCCCGGGCCGGGCCCGGGCGACCCTCGCCGGTCACGTTCTCGTTCTGCGCGCGTGTTGACATCACCGGAATTCTGCCATGCCGCACGGCGGGCGCCGTCCCGGGCCGGAACCCCATTGCGCCCGGGTACGGCAACGGCCGGATTCACGGTACGAATCCGGCCGATGGCGGCTATTCATTGAATGGTCGGCGAAATGCTGGAAAGTCGGAGCATTTCGCCGGTCCTCGTGGCTTTCCGGTCCGGCCGGAAAGGGTTCAGCGACGTTCTTCCCGGGCCTTCGCCTCCACGGAAAGCGTCGCCCGGGGAAATGCCTGGAGCCGCGCCTTTCCGATGGGAAGCCCGGTGACCTCACACGTCGCGTACGTGCCCGCGGCGATGCGCTCGATCGCGTGGGACGTCTGGTCGAGCAGGTCCCGCATGTTGTTCACCAGCGTGAGCTCCTGCTCGCGCTCGAGCGCGCTGGAGCCGTAGTCGGCCTGGTCGTCGCCGGCGCCGTCACCCGAGTTCCGCAGCAGGTCACTGAGCTCGGCGTCGGCCGCGCGCAGCTCGCCCTGGAGGCGCTCCTTGTCGTCCAGCAGGAGGGCCGCGAGTTCCTCGACCTCGTGCAGGGTCCACGGCTCCTCGCCGTCGCGCACCGGGAAGTGCTTCACATCCTTGGCAAGGTTTGGAAACGACTGCTTCAGCACCTCGCGCGTCGTCATCGAAATCTTGGTCATCCGAATCCCCTTCACGTACCACCCCGGTCAAGTCCGAGCAGCGTAAGCACAAGAAGCGGTCCGCACAACGGGACTCGCCGATCGAACGACGATTCCCAGGTTGTACGGACCGCTTCCGATGCCGCCGCGCGCCGGTGGCACTGAGGTCGTGGACGACGCCGGCGCTCGGCGTCAGGCCTCGCTCAGATGCCCTGCGCCATCTCGGCCGGGCGAGCCTGCGGCTGCGCACCCCGGCCCTGCGGGAGCGCGGAGCCCCGGGCGTCCAGGTCACCGAGCAGGTTCTGCAGGAAGCTCTTGAGGCGCGTGCGGTAGTCCCGCTCGAAGAGGCGCAGCTCGTCGATCTTGCGCTCCAGCAGCGAACGCTCCTGCTCGAGCTGCGACAGCGTGCGGTGGCTGGTCTCCTCGGCGTCGCGCACGATGCGCGCCCCCTCGGCCTTCGCCTCCGTGATCAGGCGGTCACCCTCCTCCTGGCCCGAGCGCACGTAGTCGTCGTGCAGCTTCTGGGCCAGCTGGAGCATGCCCGTGGCGTTCTCCGGCTCCGGGGCGGCCTGCGGCATCGGGGCGGCCACGGGCGCGGCCACCGGGGCGGGAGCGGCGACCGGCTGGCGCCCGGCGGCACCCTCGCCGCGCGAGAGCTCGGCGATCCGGCGCTCGGCCGCGGCCAGCTTGGAGTGCAGCCCCTCGTTCTCCTCCTGGACGGAGGTGAGGGTGCGCACGACCTCGTCGAGGAAGTCGTCGACTTCCTCCACGTCGTAGCCCTCGCGGAACTTCGTTGCGGAGAACTTCTTGTTGAGGATGTCCTCAGCGGTCAGCAGTGCCATGCATGTTCACCTCAATGCCTTGAAGCCGAAATTACTCGCCGATACGCAACCGGGCTCACCCTGCGGGAAGCCACGACGCACCTGCCGGGAACCCACGTTAGCGGATCGAAACCGTGGCGGACACCAGGACTGGGCCCGATCACGAATTCATCACAAGCGTACCGGAGCCCGCATGACGCGGCTCACACTCATGCCGAAGCGACGGCAAGAGTGTTGGCGATGGATCTGGCAATAACCACCAGAAAAAAGAGAGCCATGAAAGCAAGATCCAACTGGATGGCGCCCAGGCGCAGCGGCGGGATGATCCGCCGCAGGAGCCGCAGGGGCGGGTCCGTGACGGTGTAGATCGCCTCGGCGAGCACCAGCACGATGCCCGACGGGCGCCAGTCACGGGCGAAGTACTGCACCCAGTCGAAGATGAGGCGCCCGATGAGCAGCAGCATGTAGACGAACAGCGCGAAGCCGATGATTCCCCAGAACAAAGCCACGGGACCAACTTACACGGACGACGGTCCGGCCCCCCGTCGGGGCCGGACCGTCGCCGGGAGAGTCAGCTCTGGTTGTAGAAGCCGCCCTTGGAACCGGGCTGCGGCTCGGTGACCTGCTCCTCGCCCGCGATCTCGACGTGCTCGGGCGACAGCAGGAAGACCTTGTTCGTCACGCGGTCGATGGAGCCGTGGAGGCCGAAGATCAGGCCGGCCGAGAAGTCCACCAGGCGCTTCGCGTCGGCGTCGTCCATGTCGGTGAGGTTCATGATCACGGGCGTACCGGAGCGGAACGCCTCGCCGATCATCCGCGCGTCGTTGTACGAGCGCGGGTGGACGGTGGTGATCCGGCGCAGCTCCGTCGTCGACAGCGGGACCTCCGGCGTGCCGGCGGGATGCAACGGGGTGACCTGCGCGTGTCGGTGATCCTGCACGGTCTCCTCCGCGTCCTCGTACTCGTCGTAGTACGTGTCCCGCTCGCCCTGCTCGTCGGCGAGGCCCAGATACAGCATGGTCTTTCGAAGCGCTCCGGCCATCGCACTCTCCGTTCGTCCGCCCTCTAGCGAATCCTTCTTCCGGCCCTGACTGTCAACCCACTGACACCGCACGACGCGTGCGGCTTGACAAACGTAGCCCGGCGCGATCCGACACCGAAGTGCGACACGCCGCGCGGTGACCAACTTTGCCAAAGTTGTTCAGCGACCGCAGCCTGAATTACGCCGCTGTGCTTGCGCAGGTCAGACGAGCGCGACGACCCCGGCCTGCCGGCCGGTGGTCGCGCCGCGCGCGGTCGCCCGGCGATGGGAGTAGAACGCGTCGTCCTCGAGCGTGCAGTGCGGGACCCGGGTCACCGTGACGCCGGCGGCTGTCAGCTGCCCCGCCACGGCGGCGGGCAGGTCGAGCGCCGGGGTGCCCCACGACGTCTCGGCGAACGCCTCGGGCACGACGCCGACGACGTCGTCGCGCATCGCCTCCGGCACCTCGTAGCAGCGGCCGCACACCGCCGGGCCGACCGCGGCCCGCGTCTGGCCGGGCTCGGCCCCCTGCTCCTCCATGGCCGCGAGCGCGCGCAGCACCACCCCGGCGGTGGTCCCCTTGCGGCCCGCGTGCGCGACGGCGACGACGCGCGCGACGGGATCGGCCAGCACCACCGGCACGCAGTCGGCGACCAGCACGCCCAGGCCGAGGCCGGGCTGGGCGGTCACCAGCGCGTCGCCCTCGCCCGCCGTGTCGGGGGTACCGGCGGGGCCCGCGGACCACGCCTCGCGCTCCGCGGCGCCGAGCACGATGACCCGGTCCGAGTGCACCTGCGTCGCGAACGCGACGGGCACGCGCTCGGGGTCGCCGCCCGGCGGCCCGGCCGGCGCGCGCCCCAGCTCCGCGGCGAGACGTGCCCGGTTCGCCCGCACCCGCCCGGCGTCGTCGGACACGTTGAGGCCGAGGTTGAGGCCACCGCCCGCGGGCCCCGCCCAGGGCGCCGGCGAGACCCCGCCGGCCGCGGTCGTGAAGAACGCCCTGACGCCCGCGCCGAGGTCGACCCGGATCGCGGCGACACCAGCTTCCGCGCCGGCGCTCGTCGAGGCCGCCGGTACGGTGATTCCCCCTGTCACGCCGACGAGCTTATGCGCTGCCGGGTCACTTGAGGAAGTCCGGGACGTCGAGCTCCTCGACCACGCGGCGCGGCTGCTCGTCGTACACCGGCGGCACCTCGATGTTCTGGCGGTTGAACGCCGGGGTGACCACCACCGCGGGCTCGTCGAAGCTGTCCGGGACGTCGTCGCCGCCGTCGTCGGCGACGACGCGCGGCAGCGCGGTCACCGCCGCGGGCGGGTAGGACGCCGGGCGGCCGTCCGCCGGCGGCGCCGGGACCGGCTCCGGCGCCTTGCGTGCCGCGTCCGAGGTGACCGCAGGCAGCTGGGTGGTCGGCGGGCGCGACGAACGGCCGCCCGCGACCGTGCCCAGCGCGCCGGAGTCCTTGCGCTGCTGCGGGACGCCGCCGTCGAACCCGGCGGCGATGACGGTGACCCGCACCTCGTCGCCGAGGGCGTCGTCGATGACCGTGCCGAAGATGATGTTCGCCTCCGGGTGCGCGGCCTCCTGGACGAGGCGGGCGGCCTCGTGCACCTCGAACAGGCCCAGGTCGCTGCCGCCCTGGATGGAGAGCAGCACGCCGTGGGCGCCGTCGATCGACGCCTCCAGCAGCGGCGAGCTGATCGCCAGCTCGGCGGCCTGCACCGCGCGGTCCTCGCCGCGCGCCGAGCCGATGCCCATGAGGGCGGACCCGGCGCCCTGCATCACGGACTTCACGTCGGCGAAGTCGAGGTTGATCAGGCCCGGGGTGGTGATGAGGTCGGTGATGCCCTGGACACCGGAGTGCAGCACCTGGTCGGCCGAGTGGAAGGCGGAGATCGCCGAGACGTTCCTGTCCGACATCGACAGCAGCCGGTCGTTCGGGATGACGATCAGCGTGTCGACCTCCTCGCGGAGGTTCTCGATGCCCTGGTCCGCCTGGACGGCGCGGCGCCGGCCCTCGAACGTGAACGGGCGCGTCACGACACCGACGGTCAGCGCGCCGAGCCCGCGCGCGATCCGCGCCACGACGGGCGCGCCGCCCGTGCCCGTGCCGCCGCCCTCGCCCGCGGTGACGAAGACCATGTCCGCGCCGCGCAGCACGTCCTCGATCTCCTCGGCGTGGTCCTCGGCGGCCTTCTTGCCGACCTCGGGGTCCGCGCCGGCGCCGAGGCCGCGGGTGAGCTCACGGCCGACGTCGAGCTTGACGTCGGCGTCGGACATCAGGAGGGCCTGGGCGTCGGTGTTGATCGCGATGAACTCGACGCCCTTGAGGCCGACCTCGATCATGCGGTTGACGGCGTTCACACCACCGCCCCCGATGCCGACCACCTTGATCACTGCCAGGTAGTTCTGCGGAGTTGCCACGTCGTCGCCTTTCGATCCGGGTCCTTGCGACCTCGCCCCTGACCCCCTGGTGTCCTGAGAAGTCTCAGGTTAAGGTAGAGGGTTAGCGTTATGTCACGTTGTCTCTGACACCGACGGTATGTGCGTGCCACGGCGGGGCCAAGAACATCGTCGCGCGTGTCGCGCCGCGATGCACACGCAAATCACAGGCATGTAGTTCGATCGTGACGTCCCGGGAGCCCTCGGGGCGCGCGCGGCGACGTCCCCTCGGCGATGTCCCCGGACGTCCCCGGATGCCGCCGCCCCTTGCAGTAGCGTGGGCGCCGCAGGCAGCTGATCGCGCATTCGTTACAGAGGTGAAGATGGCAGACGTCCAGTCCGTGGTGCTCGCCGGAGGCGGCACAGCCGGACATGTGAACCCCTTGCTCGCGGTGGCGGACGAGATCCGCCGCCGGGAGCCCGGCGCGCGCGTGCTCGCGCTGGGGACCGCGACCGGCCTGGAGGCCGAGCTGGTCCCGTCCCGGGGCTACGAGCTGCGGCACGTGCCGCGCGTGCCGCTGCCGCGCCGGCCGTCCGCGGATCTGTTCGCGCTGCCCGGCCGGCTGCGCGAGGCCGTGCACGCCGCCGAGGCCGCGATCGACGAGATCGGCGCGCAGGCCGTGGTCGGGTTCGGCGGCTACGTCTCGACCCCGGCGTACCTCGCGGCGCGCCGCAAGGACATCCCCGTGGTGATCCACGAGCAGAACGCCCGCCCGGGCCTGGCCAACAAGCTCGGCTCGCGCTGGGCGGCCAAGGTGGGCCTGACGTTCCCGGGCACGCAGCTCAAGGGCGGCGTGCTGACCGGGCTGCCGCTGCGCGCCGAGATCGCGCAGCTGGTGGGCGAGCTGGAGCAGGATCCCGCGGGGACACGCGCGCGGGCCGCCGCGGCCCTGGGCCTCGACCCGGCCCGCCGCACCCTGGTGGTCACCGGCGGCTCGCTCGGCGCGCTGAACCTGAACCGCGGGATCAGCGGGGCGGCGTCGTCCCTGCTCGCGACCGGGGCGCAGGTGCTGCACCTGACCGGCAAGGAGAAGGACGGCCCGGTCCGCGAGATCGTGGCGGCCCTGCCGCCCCACGACGCCGCCCGCTACCAGGTACGCGACTACCTGTCCGAGATGCAGCTCGCGCTGGCCGTCGCGGACCTCGTCGTGTGCCGCGCCGGCGCCGGCACGGTCAGCGAGCTCGCCGCGCTCGGCGTCCCCGCCGTCTACGTGCCGCTGCCCATCGGCAACGGCGAGCAGCGGCTCAACGCCGCGCCGGTGGTCCAGGCGGGCGGCGGCCTGCTGGTCGACGACGCCGATCTGACCCCGGACTGGATCGCGGGCACCGTCCCGGGCCTGCTCGGCGATCCCGAGCGGCTCGGCGTGATGGCCAAGGGCGCCGCCACGGCGGGCATCCGGGACGGCGCGGCACGCGTCGTCGACCTGGTCGCGGAGGCGATCGCGTGACGCACGACGCCGCCGGGCTCGCCGCCGATCTCGGCCGGGTCCACATGATCGGCATCGGCGGCGCCGGCATGTCCGTCATCGCCCACCTGCTGCACGCCCGCGGCGTGCCGGTGCAGGGGTCCGACGGCGTCGACTCGGACGCCGTCGCGCGGTTGCGCGCGGCGGGCGTCCCCGTCCGGGTGGGGCACGACGCCGCGTACGTGGCCAGCGCGGACACCGTCGTCGTCTCCAGTGCCGTGCGGGAGACCAACCCCGAGCTCGCCGCCGCGCGGGCGGCCGGGACCCGCGTGCTGCACCGGTCCGAGGCGCTGGCCGCGCTGATGGCCGGCGGCCGGGGCGTGGCGGTGGCGGGAGCCGCGGGCAAGACGACGACGTCGGCGCTGCTCGCGGCCGTGCTGCGGGAGGCCGGGGCCGATCCGTCGTACGCCATCGGCAGCACCGTGCGCACCGCGGACGGCGAGACGCCGGGCGGGCACCTGGGCGGATCCGACATCCTCGTGGCGGAGGCCGACGAGTCCGACGGCTCGTTCCTCAACTACGAGCCCGTCGTCTCGATCGTGACCAACGTCGAGCCGGACCACCTGGACCACTGGGGCACGGCCGAGGCCATCCACGACGCGTTCGTGGAGTTCGCCGGCCGGCTGCGGCCCGGGGGCACGCTCGTGGCCTGCGCCGACGACACCGGGTCGCGGACGGTCGCCGGCCGGGTGACCGCCGCGGGCGGGAACGTGGTGACCTACGGCGAGTCCGCGGACGCGGGCGTGCGGATCTCGGACGTGGCCACGGCCGCGGACGGGTCGACGGCGGTGCTCACGGGTGACGTCCTGGGCAGCAAGCCGCTGACGCTGCGGCTGTCGGTGCCGGGCCGCCACAACGTGCTCAACGCGACCGCGGCGGTCGTGGCCGCCGTGCTGCTCGGCGTCCCGGCGCCGGACGCCGTGGCCGCGGCCCGCGCGTTCGTGGGGACGGGCCGCCGGTTCGAGCTGAAGGGCGAGGCCGGGGGCGTGCGCGTCGTCGACGACTACGCGCACCACCCCACCAAGGTGGCCGCGCTCCTGGAGGCCGCGCGGACCGTGGCGGGCGAGGGCCGGGTCGTCGCCCTGTTCCAGCCGCACCTGTTCTCCCGCACGCGGGACTTCGCAGCGGACTTCGCCCGGGTGCTCGGGGCGGCCGACGTCGTCGTCGTCACGGGCGTGTACGCGGCGCGCGAGGACCCGGACCCGTCGGTGGGGCCGCGCACGATCACCGACCTCATGCCGGCCCGGACCGCGCACGCGGTCGACGACATGCACGAGGCAGCGCGCCTCGCCGCGGGCCTCGCCCGGCCGGGCGACCTCGTGCTCACGGTCGGGGCCGGGGACGTGACCAAGCTCGGCCCGGAGATCCTGGCCCGCCTCGCCGAGCGCGAGGCAGCCGGCGAGCTCACCCCCGCAGGGACCGCCCGCTGATGCGGCCGCCGTCGTCCCCGGCGGGGAGGAAGCCCACGGGCCCGGGCAGGCCCGGCAGCAAGCCTGCCCCCGCACGCGGATCCTCCGCCGGGACGACGGCGCGCAGGTCCGGCCGGCACGGCGACAGCACGGCGAGCGGCCCGCCTGCGGCCGACGACGCGAGGACGACCGGCGGACCGGGCGACGCTCCGGCAGCAGGGACGGCACAAGGCAGGGCGGTATCCGGAACGGCGAGCGGCACGGCACGCAGATCACCTGTCCGCGCGCCGAGGCCGGCCGGCGGGCCCGACGCCCGAGGCACCGGGACGAGCGGACCGGTCAGCGTCGTCGGCCGCATCGCCGAACGGGACGCCGAACGCCGCGCCGAGGACCGGCGCCGGTTCTGGCGCCGCGCGGCATGGGCCGCGGGCGGCGCGGCCGTCGCGCTGGGCCTGGTCTGGGGGGCCTTCTTCTCGCCGCTGTTCGCGCTCGACCCCGCCGAGGTGACCGTGACCGGCACGGGCACGACGATCGACGCCGCCGACGTGCGCGCGCAGATCGACCCGGCACGGGGCGTCCCGTTGCCCCGGGTGGACACGGTGACGCTCCGCGCGCGGCTGCTGACGCTCAACGGCGTCAAGGACGCGCGGGTCGCCCACGCCTGGCCGCACGGCCTGACGATCCGGCTCACGTCGCGCGAGCCCGTCGTGGCCGTGCCGGCCGGCGGCCGGTACGCGCTGCTCGACGACGAGGGCGTGCGGGTCGGCACGACGACGGCGCCGGGTGACGTGCCCGTCGTGGACGCCCCGTTGTCCGACGACGACACCGCCCGTGCGGCCCTCTTCGCCGCCCTCGACGTGATGGCGGCCCTGCCCCGCGGCCTCGCCAAGCAGGTCACGGCGGTGCAGGCGCGCACGCAGGACGACGTGCGCACCCGCCTGCCGGACGGCGCCGAAGTCATCTGGGGCAGCAGCGACCGGCTGGAGCTCAAGATCGAGGTCGCGACCACGCTGCGCAAGGCCGAGCCGGACGCGTCGGTCTACGACGTCTCGTCCCCGGACCTACCGGTCACCCGCTGACGGGGATCGCCCGAGCCGGGTGCCCTGGCTCGCCGTCGCGGCCGCCCGTCACGATGTCCGCTGCAGCGCCGCCCCTCGCCTTCTCCGCCGCGTCGCCGCAGGCGTGATCGCTTCGCCTCGTCCTCACCCGCGCCGCCGGGTCGCCGCCCCCAGCACCGCGAGCGAGCGGCGCACCACGCTGCCGCGGGCCGCGAGCGCCTCGGCCGCGCCGGGTTCGGTGCGGGCGAAGGAGATCACCATCCCGAGCGCGCCCATCGTGGTGATGAGCGCGGACCCGCCCGCGGAGACGAGCGGGAGCGGCACGCCGATGACGGGCAGCAGCCCGATGACGACGCCGATGTTGACCAGGCCCTGCCCCACGATCCAGCACGCCACGGCGGCCGTGGTCACCTTGACGAACGGGTCGGTGTGCCGCCGCACGATGCGGCTCATCGCGAGCCCGAGCACGGCGAACAGGCCGAGCACGAGCAGGGTGCCGAGCAGGCCGAGCTCCTCGCCGATGACGGCGTAGATGAAGTCGTTGTGCGCCTCGGGCAGGTAGGACCACTTCTCCCGGCTCGCGCCGAGCCCGACGCCGAGCAGCCCGCCCGTGCCGAGGCCGAACATGCCGTGCAGGGACTGGTAGCACTCGCCGGCGGCGTCGCAGTCCGCGCCGTAGGTCGCCAGGATGCGGCCGAGCCGGTCGCCGCTGTCCTGCAGCACGACGGCCACCCAGCCGACGACGCCGGCCCCGAGCGCCCCGGCGGCCAGCAGGCCCGGCGGGACGCCCGCCACGAGCAGGGCGCCGGCGACCAGCAGCCCGAGGATGATCGCCGTGCCGACGTCGCCCCCGGCCAGCACGAGCCCGAGCACGACGACGGCGCCGGGCACGGCGGGCATCACCGCGTGCGACCACGACCCGAGCAGCGCGTGCTTGCGCCCGAGCACCGTGCCGATCCACAGGGCGAGCGCCAGCTTGGCGAGCTCGGACGGCTGGAAGCTGACGGGCCCGAGCACGAGCCAGTTCTGCTGCCCGTTGCGGATCTCACCGAGGAAGATGACCAGGAGCAGCAGCACGACGACGGCGAGCAGCGCGGGCAGCGCGATCCGCTTGTACCAGCGCACGGGGATGCGGATGGCGACCACCATCACGGGCAGCCCGATGAGCGCGTACTGCGCCTGGGAGAGGAACTGGGCGTACGGCGACTCGCCGTCGGCGATCGAGGTGACCGCGGAGCTGGACAGCACCATGACGAGCCCGATCACGGTCAGCAGCCCGGTGGCGCCGATCAGCAGGAAGTAGCTGGTCACGGCATTGTTCCACTGCTGCCCCAGCCATTCGCGTTCGGGGGCGGGGGTGCGGGCGCTCACGCGCCGATTCTCGCAGAGGACTGTGCGTCTGCCGGGCCGCGGGCCCGGCGTGTGCCGGATGAGCATCTTCGAGCGGCCGGCGCGTTGCCCCGAGCCGCATGGATGGCGCGGAACCGGCGAGGTCTCCAGTACGTTGGTACCGGCGGCACCCATCGTGGGTGCCGCTTCTGACCATCCGGTCCCTGAGAAAGTTCAGGATCGGCGACCTCCCGGAAGGATCATGGACGACAGTCGAAGTACGAACACCCAGGCACACGCACAGCTCTTCGGGAGGTGTGCCCGATGACCTGGGTGCTCTCTCTTCTGCTGGGCGTGGTGGTCATCCTGGCCATCACCGCACTGACCGGCTACTTCGTGGCCCAGGAATTCGCCTACATGGCCGTGGACCGCTCCCGCCTCGCGGCCCGCGCCGAGGCCGGTGATGCCGCCGCCCGCCGCGCCCTGTCGGTCACCCGGCGCACCTCCTTCATGCTCTCGGGCGCCCAGCTCGGCATCACCGTGACCGGCCTGCTGGTCGGGTACGTCGCCGAACCGCTGGTCGGCGCCGCGCTCGGCGACGGTCTCGACGACGTCGGCGTGCCCACCGCCGTCGGGGTCGGTATCGGTACGGTCGCGGCGCTCGTGTTGTCGACGGTGGTGCAGATGGTGTTCGGGGAGCTGTTCCCGAAGAACCTCGCCATCGCGCGCCCTGAGGGCGTGTCGCTGTGGCTGGCGCGCTCCACCACTCTGTACCTTGCCGCGTTCGGCTGGCTCGTGCGGGTCTTCGACGCCGCCTCCAACGCCCTGCTGCGGCTGCTGCGGATCGAGCCGGTCCACGACGTCGAGCACTCGGCCACGGCGCGGGACCTGGAGCACATCGTGGCGGACTCGCGCGAGAGCGGCGACCTGCCCCCGGATCTGTCCAACCTGCTCGACCGGATCCTGGATTTCCCGCGCCGGGACGTGGGGCATGCGATGATCCCGCGCTCCCGCGTGGACACGGTGGCGCCCGACGTGACGGTCGGTGAGGTCAAGGCGCTCATGGCGCGCAGCCACTCGCGGTTCCCTGTCGTGACTCGGGACGAGGCGGTCGGCGTCGTGCACATGACCGACCTGCTCTCGGGCCGAGTGCCCGATGATGCCCCGGTCACGACCGTCGCGCGCCCGCCGCTGGTGCTCCCGGCCGCGATGGCGCTGCCTGACGCCCTGCGGGAACTGTCCTCCAGCAGCAACGAGATGGCCTGCGTGATCGACGAGTACGGTGGCTTCGCCGGCGTGCTGACACTCGAGGACCTGGCCGAGGAACTGGTCGGCGAGATCACCGACGAGCATGACGACCCGGAGCAGCCGCCGCTCACGTCTGATGACGACGGCGTCTGGATCATGGCCGGTGACGTGCACCTGGATGAGGTGGAGCGTGCCGTGGGGCATGACCTGCCCGCGACGGAGCACGAGACCATTGCCGGCCTGGCGGTCGCGACGCACGGCTCGCTGCTGGAGGTGGGCGAGTCGGTGGACATCGACCTGCCGGACGACCCGGCCGACCTGGCCGACCCGGAGCCGCCACCAGACCGGGTGCTGCAGGTGCGGGTCCTGGAGATCTCGCGCCACGTGCCCGCTCAGGTGCGTGTCACGGTCGAGGAACGACCGCGCGGCGCACGACAGCGCCACACCACCCAGGAACACGCCCCGGCACACACCGAGTCCGAGGAGGCCGCCCGATGAGCGACCCCGTGGTCGTGACCGTTGTCACCCTCCTGATCATTGCCGCCAGCGCATTCTTCGTCGCGATCGAGTTCGCCGTCCTGGCCGCCAAGCGGCACCGCCTGGAGGACGCCGCCGCATCCAGCCGGTCGGCGCGCGCCGCGCTCCGGTCGTCGAACGAGCTGACCGTCCTGCTGGCCGGGTCACAGCTCGGCATCACGATCGCCACCCTGGCCCTGGGCGCTGTCACCAAGCCCGCCGTGCACCACTGGATCACACCGGTCCTGGGGACCTGGGGTGCGCCGCACTGGGTGGCCGACGTCGCCGGGTTCGTCCTGGCGCTGATCGTCGTCACGTTCCTGCATCTCGTGGTCGGCGAGATGGCGCCGAAGTCGTGGGCGATCGCCCACCCGGAGACCTCGGCGACCCTGCTGGCCCTGCCGATGCGCGCATTCATGTGGCTGACCCGCCCCGTGCTGATCGCGCTGAACGAGGCCGCGAACTGGTGCCTGCGCAGGGTGGGCGTGGAACCGACCGGGCAGGTCGCCTCCGGGCGCTCCCCGGACGACCTGCGCCACCTGGTGGAGCACTCGGCCGACGTCGGCGCGCTGGATGCCGTGTACTCCGACCAGATCTCCGGCGCCCTGGACCTGCGCCGCCTCACGGTCGCCGACCTCGTGGCGGGCCACGCCCCGCTCGCCGCCGTCCCAGGTGCGGCCACGGCGGCAGACGTGCGTGCCGCCGCCGACCGTTCCGGTCACCTGCGCATCCTGGTCCAGGACAGCGACGGCGACCCGACCCACGTCGTGCACGTGCGCGACGTGCTCCTCGAACCGGACGACCGGCCCGTCACCGACCTGGCACGCCCTGCCTACACCCTGGATCCGGCCACGCCGCTGCACACCGCCCTGGCCTCGATGCGTGAGACGCGCAACCACCTCGCCGTCGTGTCCACCCCGGAAGGCATCGGCGTGATCACCCTGGCCGACGTGCTCGCCCGGATCTTCCCGCGCACGGCCGCGGCCGCCTGAGGCACGATCGGCGCGTCAGGCAGAAATCGCGCATGAGAGCGCGTTCTCAAGCGATTTCTGCCTGCACCGTCCACGCGCGGCGAAGCACCGGCCGCGGAGGCCGCGCGCCGGGGCGGGAACGTCAGGACGAGGCGGCCAGGTCCCGCACCGCGGCGGCAAACGCCTCACCGCGGTGCCTGTAGGAGGTGAACTGGTCCATCGACGCCCCGGCCGGGGCCAGCAGGACCGTGTCGCCCGGCTCGGCCAGGTCGCGGGCTGCGGCCACCGCGCGCTGCATGACCGTGGCGGCATCGTCCGGATCGACGCGCGCCACGGGGACCCCGGCTGCGTGGCGCTCCAGGGCGCCCGTGATCGGCGCGGCATCGGCCCCGATCACGACGGCCGCGCGCAGCCGGTCCGCGCGCGCCGCGACCAGTTCGCCGAACTCCGCGCCCTTGGCCAGGCCGCCCGCGATCCACACGACCGTGCCGTGCGGGAAGCCGGCCAGCGAGGCGGAGGCCGCGTGGGCGTTGGTCGCCTTGGAGTCGTTGACGTAGGCGACGCCGTCCAGGTCCGCGATCCGCTGGATCCGGTGGTCGCCCGGGGTGAAGGCGCGCAGCCCGTCGCGCACCGCCGCCGCCGGCACTCCGTGCGCCCTGGCCAGCGCGGCCGCGGCCAGTGCGTTGGTCACGACATGCGCGGGCGGGACGCCGCCCCCGGCGAGGTGCTCCAGGTCGGCGAGGGTACCGAGCTCGGCGGCGCTCTTCTGACGTTGCCGGTCACCGACGGGCAGGTGGAACGCACGGTCCACGAGGACGTCGTCGACCAGCCCGACGTCGCCCGGTCCCGGCGTGCCCGCCGCGAACCCCACGGCGAGCGCCCCCTCGATGACCTCGGCCTCGCGCACCAGGCCCTCGGTGCGCTTGTCCGCCCGGTTGTACACGCAGGCGACCTGCGCGCGCTCGTAGATCCGGCCCTTGTCCGCCGCGTAGGCGTCCAGTGAGCCGTGCCAGTCGAGGTGGTCCGGCGCGACGTTGAGCACCGCGGCCGCCTGCGCGGACATCGTGTGCGTGTAGTGCAGCTGGAAGCTGGACAGCTCCACCGCCAGCACGTCGAGCTCCGGGTCGAGCGCCGCCTCGATCGCGGGGCGTCCCACGTTCCCGACCGCCGCCGAGCGCAGCCCGGCCGCCCGCAGGATCGAGTCCAGCATCTCGACGGTCGTCGTCTTGCCGTTGGTCCCGGTCACGCAGAGCCAGGGCGCGGGGCCGCGCCCGGCGCCGTCGCCGGGCGACGACGCCCGGTCGGCCCGCAGCCGCCAGGCCAGCTCGATCTCGCTCCAGATCGGCACGCCGGCGCGCTCCGCGGCGACGAGCAGCGGGGACGACGGCGCCCACCCGGGCGAGGCCACCACCAGGTCGGCGTCGTGCACGAGCCCGGCAACGGCGTCGTCGTCCGCGGAGAGATCACCCGCGAGCCGCACATCGGCGTCGTCGGCCCGCGCGTCGACCGTCACGACCGACGCGGCACGGCCCGCCAGGGCCGCCGCGACCGCTCGCCCCGTGACCCCGTAGCCGGCCACGACGACGCGCGCCTCCGCCAGCGGGACCGGCGACTCCACCCCGGCACCGGAAGCACCACCCCGCGGCGCGGGAGCCGCGGCGCCGAAGTCGGTCACGACACCACCCATTCCGCGTAGAAGATGCCCATGCCGAGGGCCGCGAACAGGCCCGCGATGAGCCAGAAGCGGATGACGATCGTCACCTCGCCCCAGCCGGACAGCTCGAAGTGGTGGTGCAGCGGCGCCATCTTGAACGCGCGCTTGCCCGTCAGCTTGAGCGAACCGATCTGGATCGGCACCGAGGCGACGATGATGACGAACAGGCCGCCGATGATCACCGAGAGCAGCTCGGTGCGGGACAGGATCGACAGGCCGGCGAACGCGCCGCCGAGGGCCAGCGAGCCGGTGTCGCCCATGAAGATCTTGGCGGGGTTGGCGTTCCACCACAGGAAGCCGAAGCACGCGCCCATCACGGCCGCGGCGATGATCGCGAGGTCCTGCGGGTCGCGCACCTCGTAGCAACTCGGGCCCGCCGCGGCGAGCCGCTGGCAGGACTGGTTCAGCTGCCACACGCCGACCAGCACGTACGCGCCGAACGTGATGAGGGAGGCGCCGGTGGCCAGGCCGTCGAGGCCGTCGGTGATGTTGACCGCGTTGGACCAGGCGGAGATCAGCAGGTTCGCCCAGACGACGAACAGGATCAGGCCGACCGTCATGCTGCCGAAGAGGGCGAGGTCCAGGTCCGTGTCGCGCAGGAAGGAGATCTTCGTGGACGCGGGCGTACGGGAGTTCTCGTTCGGGAACTGCAGGGCGAGCACGGCGAACGAGATGCCGATGAAGCCCTGCCCGAACAGCTTCTGCTTGGCGGTCAGGCCGAGCGAGCGCTGCTTGCGGATCTTGGTGAAGTCGTCGAGGAACCCGACCAGGCCCAGGCCCACCATGAGGTAGAGGCACAGCAGCGCCGAGACGCTCGGCAGGCGCTGGCTGACCACCATGGACGCGGCGACCCCCACCAGGGTGCCGCCGATGATGACCACGCCGCCCATCTGCGGCGTGCCGCGCTTGGTGAAGTGGCCGGTGGGCCCGTCCTGACGGACGAACTGCCCGTAGTTCTTGCGGACGAGGAACTTGATGAACAGCGGCGTGCCGAACAGCGACACGACCAGCGCCGCCGCGGCGCTGACCAGGATCGCGATCACTGAACGGCCTCCTGACCCGCCGTCGCGATGGCCTCGCCGGTCCCGGCGAGATGGTCGCCCAGGCGCCACAGCCCCGACCCCAGCGACGACTTGACGAGCACCACGTCACCCGGACGGAGCTCGCCGTCCAGGAAGTGCGCCGCCTGTTCGATGTCCGGCACGAACACCGTCTCCTCCCCCCAGGAACCTTCCTGAGTTGCTCCCTCGTGAATGTGATAGGCCCCGTCGCCGACGACGACGAGAAGCTTGATGTTGAGCCGCACCGCCAGCAGGCCCACGTCGTGGTGCGCCACGCGCGAGTCGTCCCCCAGCTCCCGCATCTCGCCGAGCACGGCCACGGAACGCCGCTCGCGCCCGGCCATGACCGCGAGCGCCTTCAGCCCGGCGCGCATCGAGTCGGGGTTGGCGTTGTAGGCGTCGTCGATGACGGTGATGCCGTCCGGCCGCTCGGTGACGGCCATCCGGTGCGGGCTGGCGGGACCGGCGCCGGCAAGGCGCTCCGCGATGGTCGCGGGCGCCAGCCCGAGCCGCAGCGCGACGGTGGTCGCGGCGAGCGCGTTCGACACGTGGTGCTCGCCCACGAGGGCGAGGGTCACCGGGGTCTCGGTCGCCGCGTTCGCGCTGTCCGACGACGACGCCGGGGCGCCCGCGCCGTCGCCTGCCACGGTCGCGACGGACCCGGCGTCGTCGGCCACGGTAGCGGCCGACCCTGCGCCGTCGTCCGCCACAACCGCGGCCGACCCCACACGCTCGTCCGCCACAGCCGCGGCCGACCCGGCGTCGTCGGACGTCCCGCTCGTCACCGAACGGTTCACGCGGAGCGTGAACGACGCGCGGCCGTCCTTGCCGAGGGTGATGTCCTGGGCGCGGACGTCGGCGGACGGGATGGTCCCGAAGGTGACGACCGCGGTCCCGGCGGCGCGGTCGACGCGGCCGGCCATGGCCGCGACGCGCATGTCGTCGGCGTTCAGGACGACGACGCCGCCCGGGCGGGTGCCCTCGGCCATCTCGCCCTTGGTCCGCGCGATCTGCTCGACGCCGCCGAACTTGCCGACGTGCGCGACGCCCACGGCGAGCACGACGCCGGCGTCGGGCGGCGCGATCGAGGTGAGGTACGCGATGTTGCCGGGGCCGTCGGCGCCCATCTCGAGCACCAGGTAACGGGTGTCCGGGGTGACGCGCAGCACGGTCAGCGGCAGCCCGACCTCGTTGTTCAGGGAGCCGGCGGGCACGATCGTGGGGCCCTCGGGGCCGAGCAGCGCGCCGAGCAGGTCCTTCGTGGTGGTCTTGCCGACCGAGCCGGTGATGCCCACGACCCGCAGGCCGGGGTTCGCCGCGCGGACCCGCGCCAGCACGTGGCGGGCGAGGTCGCCGAGCGCGCGCTGCGGGTCGTCGGTCACGATCACGGGCACGCCCGCGTCCGGCAGCTCGCGCGCCGCGAGCACCGCGACGGCGCCCGCCTCCACGGCGGACGGCACGAACGCGTGCCCGTCCGCGGACTCGCCCTCCCAGGCGACGAACAGCGACCCCGGCTCGGCCTTGCGCGAGTCGGTGATCACCGGCCCCGCGATCCTCAGCTCCGGGTCGCCGTGCAGCGTGCCCCCTGTGGCTGCGGCGACGTCCGCCGCAGTCAGCTCGATCATTCTCAGTTGGTCCTTTCGGGATCGACCGCGGTGTGGTCGGTCGTCAGGCGGAAATCGCGCGTGAGAGCGCGATCTTGCGCGAGTTCCGCCTGTTCCGCGATTTCTGCCTGCCGGGCCGCGAGCGCCGCGCGGGCCTCCTCGCGGTCGTCCAGGAGGTGGTCCTCGCCTGCGATCTCCTGGATCGTCTCGTGGCCGCGGCCCGCGACGAGGACGGTGTCGTCGTCGTCGGCCGCGGCGACGGCGTGGGCGATGGCCGCGGCGCGGTCGGCGATCTCGGTGATCTCGACGGTGGTGCCGTCCTCCGCCAGCGCCTCGTGGGCGCCGTCCAGGACGGCCTTGCGGACGCTCGCGCGGTCCTCGCCGTGGGGGTCGTCGTCGGTCACGACGACGACGTCGGCGCCGCGCACGGCGGCGGCTCCCATGAACGGGCGCTTGCCGGGGTCGCGGTCGCCGGTGGCGCCGAAGACGACCGACAGCCTGCCGGCCGTGGTGGGCCGCAGCGCGGCGAGCGCCAGTTCCAGCGCCTCGGTGTTGTGCGCGAAGTCGACGACGACGCGCGGGCGGCTCGCCAGCACCTCCATGCGGCCGGGCACGGTGGCGGCGAGGCCGTCGATCCGGGCGAGCGCGCCGGCGACGGCGTCGAACGGCGCGCCGGACTCCAGCACCATGACCACGGCGAGCGCCGCGTTGGCGACGTTGTAGCCGCCGGGCAGCGAGGTGCGCGTGCGCAGGCTGCGGCCGTCGGCGTGGGTCAGCGTGAAGGCGGAGCCGGTGCCGTCGGGCGCGACGTCCGAGACGGTCCAGTCCGCGGAGTCGTCGAGCGGGCGGACGCCGGTCCCGGTGGACAGCGTGGCCACCGGCACCTCGGCGCGCTTCGCCAGGGCCACGCCGTGCTCGTCGTCGACGACGACGACGCCGCGCCGCGAGCGCGCGGGCGTGAACAGCTCGGCCTTGACGGCGAAGTAGGACTCCAGGTCGCCGTGGAAGTCGAGGTGATCCTGGGTGAGGTTGGTGAACCCGGCGACGTCGTACACGATGCCGTCGACGCGGTGCTGCGCGATGGCGTGCGAGGAGACCTCCATCGCGAGCGAGTCGACGCCGTCCTCGACCATGGCGGCGAGGACCGCCTGCAGGTCGGCGGCCTCGGGCGTGGTCAGCACGCTGGGCAGCACACGGTCGCCGGAGCGGGTCTCCACCGTGCCGACGAGCCCGCCCTTGTGCCCGATCCCCCGCAGCAGGTGGTCGAGCTGGTAGGTGGTGGTCGTCTTGCCGTTGGTGCCGGTCAGGCCGAACGTGGCGAGGCTCTCGGCGGGCGACCCGTACACGTGGGCGGCGGCGGGCCCGGCCGCGGTCCGCGGATCGGGCACGACGACGACGGGGACCGCGGGCGCACCCGTGCCAGCGCCGCCGGGCTCGTCGCCACCGGACGCGGCGGTACCGGACGCGGCGGCACCGGACACAGCGGCGCCAGTCGCGGCGGCACCAGTCGCGGCGGCGGCTGTCACGCCGGACGCCGGCGCCGCGTGGAACGGGACGCCTTGCGCGGCCAGCTCCTCGACGCCGGCGGCGTCCGTGAGGACGGCGCTCGCGCCGCGGGCGACGGCATCGGCGGCGAACCGTGCGCCGTGCACGCGGGCGCCGGGCAGGGCCACGAAGAGATCGCCGGGCTGGACCGCGCGGTTGTCGGAGGCGACGCCGGTCACCCCGGCGTCCGCCGCGGGAACCTGCGCCCCGAGAGCCGCCGCCAGGTCGCTCACCCGGCGTGGTGTCACGGCGGCCGGGCGGATCCGGGAGTGCGGGGATGTCACGAGGTAGAACCTACCGTCTGGACGGCTGGATGCCGTACGCAGCCGCGCGGCGCACGCGGGATCGTCACCCTGCCCGCACCTCGGCGGGCGTCGGCCCCGGACCGGGCCCGGCCGCCCTCATGAAGCGCTTAAGCGATTAGGAGCTATCCATCGTCGAAGCGCTTCAATAGCCTGTCGCCCGCCGGGCACGAGGTCGTGCCCCGCCGGGTGCCGGGCGGTGACGCGCGGCCCCGACCACCATCACGAAGAGGTGACCACGGATGAGATTCCGGCCAGTGATCGCAGCCCTCGCAGGGTTCGGTCTCGCCGCGACCGGGCTGGGGGCGGCCGCGGCGAGCAACGCGGCGGAGCGCCTTCCGGGCTCCGCCCCCGCAGCAGTTCCCGCGGCCGCGCAGGCCGCCGCCGAGACGTACGAATGGGGCAACGTCGAGATCGTCGGCGGCGGCTTCGTGCCCGGCATCGTCTACAGCGAGGCGCAGCAGGGGCTCGTCTACGCCAGGACCGACGTCGGCGGCGCCTACCGCCGCGACCCGGGATCCACCCGCTGGGTCCCGCTCCTCGACCACGTCGGCTGGACCGACTGGGGCCACAGCGGCGTCCTGTCGATCGCACCCGATCCGTCGGACGCCTCCCGCGTGTACGCCGTCGTCGGCTCCTACACCAACGGCTGGGACCCGAACAACGGCGCCGTCCTGCGCAGCGCCGACAAGGGCGAGACCTGGACGAGGACCGACCTGCCGTTCAAGGTGGGCGGCAACATGCCGGGCCGCGGCATGGGCGAGCGCCTGACCGTCGACCCCAACGACCCCGACACCCTCTACCTCGGCACCGAGTCCGGCAACGGCCTGTGGCGGTCCACGAACGCCGGGGCCACCTGGGCGAAGGTCGCGAGCTTCCCGAACCCCGGCAACTACGTCGCCGACCCGGACGACACAGGCGACTACCTCACCTCGAACCAGGGCGTCCTGTGGGTCAAGTACGACGCCGCCGGCGCCGCGGCGGGCTCGCCGTCCCGCACGATCTACGTGGGCGTCGCCGACAAGGAGAACAACCTCTACCGCTCCACCGACGCCGGAGCCACCTGGCAGCGCGTGGCCGGGCAGCCCACGGGCTTCGTCCCGCACAAGGCCGTCCTGGACACCGCCGGCGGCCAGCTCTACCTGGCGACGTCGGACACCGGTGGCCCGTACGACGGCGCCAAGGGCGACGTCTGGCGGATGGACACCGGCACGGGCACGTGGACGAACATCAGCCCCGTCCCCTCCACGAGCCCCGACGCCTACTTCGGCTACTCCGGCCTGACGATCGACCGCCAGGACCCGGACACGATCATGGTCGTGAGCCAGATCTCCTGGTACCCGGACATCCAGATCTACCGGTCCACCGACCGCGGCGCGACCTGGTCCCCCATCTGGGAGTGGGCGGGCTACCCGGCGCGCACCCTCAGGTACTCCCTCGACCACTCCGGCGCGCCGTGGCTCGACTTCGGCAAGCAGGCCGCCCCGCCCGAGGCCAGCCCGAAGCTCGGCTGGATGACGGAGTCCTTCGAGATCGACCCGTTCGACTCGGACGACTTCCTCTACGGCACCGGCGCCACCGTCTACGGCGGCGAGAACCTCACCGCCTGGGACACCGGCGGCACGGTCAGGATCGGCGTGCGCGCCCAGGGCATCGAGGAGACCGCGGTCCAGGACCTCGCCGCCCCGCCCGGCGACGTCGACCTCATCTCCGGCATGTATGACATCGGCGGCTTCGTGCACGACGACGTCACCCGGGTGCCGGGCAGCTTCCAGTACACGCAGCCGTACCAGACGGGCGTGCTCGGCGTGGACTTCGCCCAGGAGAAGCCGGCCACGATGGTCCGCGTCGGGAACTCCGAGGCCGCGGGCGGTCACCTCGGCGTCTCGACCTCGAGCGGCGGCTCCTGGTGGGCCGGGCAGGAGCCCGCGGGCGTCACGGGGCCGGGCACGGTCGCGGTGAACGCGGACGGCTCGCGCATCCTGTGGAGCCCGGCGGGCGCCGGCGTGCACGTGTCGACGACGCTCGGGTCGAGCTGGACGGCGTCGTCCGGCGTCCCGGCCGGCGCACGCGTCGAGGCGGACCGCTCGGACCCGCAGCGCTTCTACGCCGTGGCCGCCGGGACGTTCTACCGGTCCACGGACGGGGGCACCACGTTCACCGCCTCGCCGGCCACCGGCCTGCCGACCGGCGACGTGAACTTCGGGGCGGTCCCGGGCCGCGCCGGCGAGATCTTCCTCGCCGGGAGCGAGGACGGCAGCGCGTACGGGCTGTGGCGCTCGACCGACGGCGGCACCACGTTCACGAGGGCGCCCGGCGTCGACGAGGCCGACGCCGTCGGCTTCGGCAGGGCCGCGCCCGGCGCGAGCCACCCCGCCGTGTACGTCTCGGCCAAGGTGGGCGGCGTGCGCGGCCTGTTCCGGTCCGACGACGGCGGCAGCACGTGGGTGCGCATCAACGACGCGGAGCACCAGTTCGCCTGGACCGGGAAGACCCTCACCGGCGACCCGGACGTGTGGGGCCGCGTGTACGTGGGCACGAACGGGCGCGGGATCGTCATGGGCGACGCGACGGGGAACCCGCCGTCGCCGTCGCCCACGCCGACCGTCAGCCCTTCGCCGACGACGTCGCCGTCCCCCACCGGGCCGACGTCGTCGCCGTCCCCCACCGCCACCGCGTCCCCGACGCCGAGCGACCCGGGTACACCGGACCCGGACGCGGGCTGCACGGCCCGGTTCACGGTCGTGAACACCTGGGGCACCGGCTTCCAGGGCCAGGTCACCGTGACCAACGGGAGCACGGCGCCGGTCGACCCGTGGCGGGCCGGCTGGAGATTCGGTGAGGGTATCCAGCTGTCCAACGGCTGGGGCGCCACGGTCACCCAGTCCGGTACGGCGGTCACGGCCGCGGCGCCGTCCTGGAGCCCGAAGCTGGCCCCGGGCCAGTCGGCCACGGTCGGCTTCACGGCCACGATGCCCGCGGGCCGCACCCCGTCTGCCTCCGCTTTCACCCTCAACGACACCACCTGCGGCGCGCCCTGACCTGACCTCGACCGCCACTGGCACAGAACCCCATCCCCGGCACGCCGGGGATGGGGTTTTTCTCCACCATGAGTTTCTGTTCTTGACCTGCACATTGGCATTACAAGTACAAGTTGACGTCATCAATTCTCAGGCCCTGTGGAGCAAAGTGGAGTAGCGTGGAGGCCACGGGAGTGCGAGGGGAGGTGCAAGCCGTGGACGCGACACCTGATGGGACGTTCACCGGCCTGGGCCTCCTGCTCGGGACATTCACCCCGAAGCTCGACGAGAAGGGCCGGCTCATCCTTCCCGCCAAGTTCCGGGGCCGCCTGGCCGGGGGCCTGGTCATGACCCGCGGTCAGGACCGGTGCCTGTTCCTGCTCCCGATGGACGAGTTCGGCCGGATCTACGAGCAGGTCCGTTCCGCGCCGGTGACGAGCCAGCAGGCGCGCGACTACCTGCGGATGTTCCTGTCGAGCGCCTCGGACGAGGTGCCCGACAAGCAGGGCCGGGTGTCGGTTCCCGCTCCCCTGCGCGAGTACGCGGGGCTGGATCGCGACGTCGTCGTGATCGGCGTCGGGACTCGCGTGGAGGTCTGGGACGCGACCGCCTGGGAGACGTACACGCAGGAGAAGGAGGCGGGCTACGCCGAGATCGCGGAAGCGATCACGGACCTAGGGATTTAGGGAGTCACCCGGTTCCGAGCGCCGCCGGAGACGGTAGCGACGACGCGAGGAACAGGCGGAGCCCGGCGGCTGCGGGAAAACCGTCCGGTGAGGCCTCCTCCCGCGGCATCTGGCGCACTTCCCCGGCGCCAGAAACGCGGAGGGAGACCTGACCGGACGACCCCGCCACACCGGCGTCGTGCGCGTCACGCAAGCAAAAGCAAGGAAATACGTGCACCACGAGAACGGCACGGAAACGGAAGGAGGACGGACATGATGAACGCTGTTCAGGACAAGGGCCGCCACGGCTCGCACGACGAGCGCGGGGAGGCCGCGGGCCGGCACCTGCCCGTCCTCCTGCAGCGCTGCGTCGACCTGCTCGCACCGGCCCTGGCGGAGCCCGGCTCGATCCTCGTCGACTGCACGCTCGGCATGGGCGGCCACACCGAGGGCGTCCTCGAGCAGGTCCCCACCGCGCACGTCATCGGCATCGACCGTGACCCGCAGGCCCTGGAGCTCGCCTCGCGGCGCCTGGCCCGGTTCGGCGACCGGTTCACGCCGGTGCACGCGGTCTACGACGAGATCGGCGACGTCGTCACCGAGCACACCAGGGGTCGCGCCGCCGCCTCGCCCACCCCGGGCGCCGCGCAGGCCGTGCTCATGGACCTCGGCGTCAGCTCGCTCCAGCTCGACGAGACGGACCGCGGCTTCGCGTACGCCCAGGACGCCCCGCTCGACATGCGGATGGACCCCACGCGGGGGCCCACCGCGGCGGACGTGCTCAACACGTACGGCGAGCGCGAGCTCGCCCGGATCCTGCGCGTGTACGGCGAGGAGCGGTTCGCGCCGAAGATCGCCCGCGCGATCGTCCGGCGCCGCGAGCAGCAGGGGCCCTGGGAACGCTCCGCCGACCTGGTCGACCTGCTGCGCGCCACGATCCCCGCCGCCACCCGCAAGACCGGCGGTCACCCCGCCAAGCGCACCTTCCAGGCGCTGCGGATCGAGGTGAACGGCGAGATCGAGGTGCTGGAGCGGGCCGTCCCGGCGGCCGTCGAGGCGCTGGCCGTCGGCGGTCGCATCGTCGTCGAGTCGTACCACTCCCTGGAGGACCGCATCGTCAAGCAGGAGTTCGCCCGCGGGACGACGTCGTCGGCCCCGCCGGACCTGCCCGTCGAACCCGAGACCCACAAGCCCTACCTGGAGGCACTGACCCGCGGCGCGGAGCTCGCCGACGAGGCGGAGCTGGAGCTCAACCCCCGTTCCGCGTCGGTGCGCCTGCGTGCCGCGCGGCGGCTGCGCCCCACCCCAGACCACCTGCGACACCGCACCACCCAGCGCAAGGAGGACCGCCGATGAGCGCCGCCACCGCATCCGCCAGGGCCTCGGCCGCACCGGCCCGCACCCCGTCACGAGCCGGCGACCGCCCCGCGGACCGCCGGCCGCCGCTCCAGGCGATCCAGGGCGGGGCGGGCACGCGGCGCCGGTTCGAGTCGGTCCGGGCGCCGCTGCACGCGCGCTCCAAGATCCCGTTCGTCGTGCTGTGCGCGGCGATCCTGGTCGGCGCGCTCGTCGGCGCGCTCGTGCTGAACACGACGCTGGCCCGCGGGTCGTACGAGATGGCGCGGCTGCAGAGCGACGTGGGCCGCACCGCGCAGGACGTGCAGGGCCTGCAGGAGGACATCGCGCACGCCGAGGCGAACCTCGCGCGCACGGCACGCTCGTACGGCATGGTGCCGGCCGAGAACCCGGCCATGCTGTCGGTCGAGTCCGGCAGGGTGGTGCAGGGGAAGGGCAAGTGACGCGGGCAGCTGAAGGGCGCTCCCGCGCCGCGTCGTCGTCGGACGGGAAGAAGCAGGCGACGACGCGGGCGGGCGCGCCCGCGCGGCGCACCGGGCAGCCGAGCGCCTCGGGCGCGCGGACCGGGCGCACGACCACGCCGCGGAAGACCGGCGACCGGGCCGCAGCACCCAGGAAGACGGCCGGTCCCGCCGCCACGCCGGGCAAGAAGCCGGTCGCTGCCGCCCCCGAGCCGGGCAGGAGGACAGCCGGCTCCGCCGCCACGGGCAGGACGGCGGCCGGCCGCTCCGCCGCCACGGGCAAGAAGACGGCCGGCCGCGCCGCCGCCACGGGCAGGACGGCGTCGGGCAAGCGCACGGCCGCGCCCCGCAGGAAGCCCGCGCGCCGGACCACGGCCCCGTCGCGGCTGCGCTCGGAGGCCGCGCCCGAGCGCGGCTCGGCGGGCGCGCGGCGGGCGGCGCCCCTGCAGGGGCGCCGGTACACGCCCGTGCGGCCGCCACCGGGACGGCCCGAGGTGCGGCAGCGGTGGCTGATCGGGCTCACCGCGATCATCGTGCTGGCGTACGTCGTGCGGCTCGTGCAGGTGCAGGTCATCGAGGGGCCGGCGCTGGCGGCCGACGCCCAGGAGGCGCGGCTGGCGACGTCGGTCACCCCGGCGCACCGCGGCGACATCACCGACGCGAACGGCGTGGTGCTGGCCACGTCCGTGGACCGGTACACGGTCATCGCCGACCCGGTCGCGATCGCGGGGTTCCGCGGCGACGGGCGCGTGGACGCCGGCGGCAAGCCCGTGCAGGACGGTGCGCTGGGGATCGCGCAGCTCATCGGGCCGCTGCTGGACCTGCCCCAGGCCGAGCTCGCCGCGCGGCTGCTCGGCGACTCGCGCTACGTGGTGCTCGCCAAGGACGTCGCGCCGCGCGCGCAGCGGGCCGTCTCCGAGCTGGAGCTGCGCGCGTACATCCGCACGGAGCTGGTCAGCAAGCGGACCTACCCGGCGGGCAAGGTGGGCGCGGGCCTGCTCGGGTTCGTCGACGGCGAGCAGTCGGGCGTGGCGGGCGTCGAGGCGGCGTACGACGACGTCCTGGCGGGCACCCCGGGGTCGCAGACCTACGAGCGGTCGCTCGACGGGCTGCGCATCCCGACCGCCGAGCAGGAGAACGTCGAGGCGGTGCCGGGCCAGGACGTGCACCTCACGCTGGTGCAGGACGTGCAGTGGAAGGCGCAGGACGCCATCGACCAGGCCCAGGCCGCCACGGGCGCCGCGTACGGCATCGCCGTCGTGCAGGACACGCTGACCGGCGAGATCATCGCGCTGGCGGATTCCGACGCGCCCGATCCGAACGACCGGACCACGGCGGCCGTGGCCAAGCCCTCCAACGCCGTGACGGCGGTCTTCGAGCCCGGCTCGACCGGGAAGGTCATCACCATGGCGGCGGCGCTGGAGACCGGGGCGTGGAAGCCGACGTCGCGGTTCACCGTGCCGGACCGGTGGACGGCACCGAGCGGCCAGACGTTCTCCGACTCGCACCCGCACGCGGTCGAGCGGCTGACGCTCGCGGGCGTGCTCGCGGAGTCGTCGAACGTGGGGACCGTGATGGCCGGGGAGAGGATCCCGCTGGACGTGCGGCTGGAGTACCTGAAGAAGTTCGGTTTCGGCGAACCGACGGGGCTCGGCCTGGCCGGTGAGTCCGCCGGGCTGATGCCGCCGGACGACGTGTCGCAGTGGGACGACCGGACCAAGGACACCATCCTGTTCGGGCAGGGCGTGGCGGTCAGCGCCATGCAGACCACGGGCGTGTTCTCCACGGTCGGCAACGGCGGGATCCGGGTCCCGCCCACGCTCCTCGCCGGGACGACGACGCCCGAGGGCACGCACACCCCCGCCGAGCGGCCCGCGGGAACCCGCGTCATCTCGACCGACACGGCCGGCACGCTGCTGCACATGCTCGAGGCCGTGACGGACGAGGAGGGCACCGCGGCCGACGCGAACGTGCCCGGGTACCGGGTGGCGGGCAAGACCGGCACGGCCCAGATGTGGCTGGAGAACGGGAACCAGACGTACATGGCGAGCTTCGTGGGCGTGGCGCCCGCGGACGACCCGCGGTACACGGTGGGGGTGTTCCTGCGCTCCCCGCAGTCGTCGATCTACGGGGGCGAGGTCGCGGCCCCGGTGTTCGCGGACATCATGGGCTTCACGCTGCAGACGATGGACGTGCCGCCGAGCGACGAGAGGTACGAGGCGGTCAGGACGACCTGGTGAGGTGCCTGCTCTCCCGTGCCTCCCCACGTCTCTCCCAGGGTCTTCGCGGGACGGGCCCGGCGTGCCGTCGGTCACACGCATTAGGCTGATCGGACACAGCCCGCGCACGGTGCCGGCTGGACGCGCTTCTCCCCAGATGTCCCAGGCCCACGGAGGTTCACGACAGTGCAGCACGATCCCCGATCCCCGGGCCTGTACGAGTCGCCCGAGCCGAACGGCCGTCCCGGGGGGCCGGTGCCTCCGGTGCCGGTCCGTACCTCGGCGGGCGTGGTCCCCCTGTACGTCCCGGCGCGGGCGGGCGACCCCGCGCACAACGGCCACCCCGGTGACCCCGCGCAGCACGGCCACCCCGGCGGCGCGGTGCAGCACGGCGCGCCGCAGCTCGCCGAGCTGGTGGAGGCCACGGGCCGGGTGCGGGCCGCGATCGAGTCCGTCGTGACCGGCCGGCCCGGCCTCGCGGACATCACGATCGCCGTGCTGCTCGCCGAGGGACACCTGCTGGTGGAGGACGTGCCCGGCGTCGGCAAGACGACCCTCGCCAAGGCGCTGGCCCGCAGCATCGACTGCGAGGTGGGCCGGATCCAGTTCACCCCGGACCTCCTGCCCAGCGACCTGACCGGCGTGAACATCTTCCGCAGCGGCACCCACGAGTTCGAGTTCCGGGCCGGGCCGGTGTTCAGCAACATCGTGATCGGCGACGAGATCAACCGGGCCTCCCCCAAGACGCAGTCCGCGCTGCTGGAGTGCATGGAGGAGGGGCAGACGACGGTGGACGGCACGACGCACGCCCTCCCCCGCCCGTTCCTGGTGGTCGCCACGCAGAACCCGGTCGAGATGGAGGGCACCTACCCGCTGCCCGAGGCCCAGCGCGACCGGTTCATGGCCCGCATCACCGTGGGCTACCCGGACCTGGCCGCCGAGCTGCTCATGCTGGAGCGCCAGGAGGCCACCACGCCGCTGAGTCACCTGCAGCCGGTCACCGACGGCGCGTCCATGCTGCGCTACGCCGCGCTGGTCCGCGGGGTGTACGCGTCCAGCTCCGTGAAGCGCTACGTGCTCTCGCTGGTCACCGCCACGCGCGGGCACCAGGGCCTGAAGCTGGGAGCGTCGCCACGGGCGTCGCTGCAGCTGCTCAAGGCGGCCAAGGCGATGGCCGCGATGTCCGGCCGCCACCACGTGCTGCCCGACGACGTGCAGCGGCTGGCCCGGCCCGTCATCGCGCACCGGCTCATCCAGACCACCGAGTCGCGCCTGAGCGGCGTGACGCCGGAGCAGCTGGTCGACGAGATCGTCCAGCGCACGCCCGTGCCGGCGCTCGACCCCGCCGACCGCCGCTGACATGCGGCTCGTCACCGCACTGCGGCGTCTCGGCCGGGTCCGGCCGACCAGCCGCGGCGTCGGCGCCTGCCTCGTCGGGACCGCGCTCGCGCTGGTCGGGCTGGCGCTGGCGCTGCCGGACCTGGTCGGCGTGGGTGCCGCCGCGCTGCTCGCCGTCGCGCTCGCCTGGCTGGTCACGGGCCTGCAGCGGCTCGAGGAGGGGCGGGGGGCGCTGGTCGTGCGGCGCCGCGCGACGCCGAGCCCCGTGGTCCGCGACGCGCGCACCGAGGTGCGCCTCTCCGTGTCGGCCGCCGCGCCCACGGGCGCCGCGTACGAGCGCCTCTCACGCCTGCGGCTGTCCGAGCAGGCCGCCCACGAGCTCGCGGGTCACGAGGGCATCCGGGCCCGCGTGCACGCCCGCCCCGAGCGCATCGACGTCGTCTACGCGCTGACGCCCTCCCGGCGCGGCCGCTGGCCGCTCGGGCCGCTGCTGACGTCACGGACCGACGTGTTCGGCCTGGTCCGGGCGACGCAGCCGCTCGGCGGGACGACGGCGGTCCCGGTCTGGCCGCGCACCACCGAGCTGGTGGTGCGCACGCGGACGCTCGGCGACGTCGACCGCGCGTCCGCGGGCGGGCGGCTGCAGTCGTCCGACGACGCCGTGCTGCGCGAGTACGTCCCGGGCGACGACCCGCGCCGCGTGCACTGGGCGAGCGCGGCGCGCCGCGGCCAGCTCCTGGTCCGCGCGGACGAGAGCGCCGGCGTCCGGCCGGTCAGCGTGCTCCTCGACCGCGGGCTGCTGCCGCACCAGCAGGACAACGGCACCGCGTTCAGCAGGCCGGCGGCCGTGGCCGACGGCGAGTGGGCCGTCGACCTGACCGCATCGCTCGCGACGTCGTTCCTCGACGCCGGGCATCCCGCGCGCATCCTGGCCACGAGCACCGCGCCCGCCGTGGAGGGCGAACGGTTCGTGCCCACCCGCGCCTCCCGGCACCTGCTGCTGGACGCCTGCGTCGACCTGCACGGACATCGCGGCGCGGGCGAGGCCGAGCAGGCCGCGGGCGCCACGGCGCGGGCGCTGCGCCTGGCCCGGAGGCCCAGCGAGCTGCTGGTCGCGGTGATCGGGCCGCAGGGCCCGGACACCCGCCGCGAGCTGGCGGCGCTCGGTGCCGACGGCTCCTGCTGGGCGCTCGTCGTGACCCCGCACGGCAAGGGCCCGGGGCACGACGCCGAGGACACGGTCGCCGAGCTGACGGCCGCCGGCTGGCGCGTGGCCCGCTGCGCGGCGCGCACGGAGATCGAACGCGCGTGGGCGCTGCTGACCGAGGAGGCCGCGTGATCGAAAATGGCGAAGCCGCGATCACGACGGCCGACCGGGTGCGGGTTTTCCCGCACGAGCACAGTGGAGGCCTCGTGATCGACCATGGCGGAGCCCCGATCGCGACGGCCGACGAGGTGCGGGTGTCCCGCACGAGCACAGTGGAGGCCGCGTGATTCCCGCACAGCACGGGGCGCTGACGCGGACCGTGGCGAGCACGGCGCTGGTCGCCGTCGCGACGCTCGCGTCGATGTTCGCGCTCACGGAGGTCGTCGAGGCGGGGGCGTGGACCCGGGCCGGTTTCGTCGGCGTGCTGTTCGTCGCGCTGGTCACCGGGCTGGTGCGGTACCTGCTGCTCGCCCGTGCGATGAACCGCGGCGGGGGCGACGGCGCGACGGCGGGACGGAACCGGGACCAGGCGGCCGACCGGGCCGCGGGCACCGTGTCGTTCCTGGCGACGCTCGCCGGGCTGGCGGTCGCCACCTGGTACGTGCTCGCGCGGTACGGCGGCCCGGACGGCGGCGGCCCGGTCTTCTTCACCGGGCCCGACGAGTGGCGGGCGGTGGTCGCACGGTTCTCGGAGGCCACCGAGATCATGGTCACCGAGCGGGCGCCGGTCGCGGACAGCCTGCCGATGGGGCTCGTCGCGGTGAGCGGCACGCTCCTGATGTTCCTCGTCGCGGACTCGCTCGCCGGCGCGCGGATGCCAGCCCTCGCGGGGCTCCCCCTGCTGGTGCTGTGGACGCCGGCGCTGTCGATCATGGGGCGCGTGCCCGCCGGGACGTTCGTGGTGGCGGTGACCGCGGCCCTGCTCCTGCTCACCCTCGACCAGTCCGGTGCCGTCTTCGCCCGGAACGGCGGCGAGGGCCCGGCGATCGCCCGGGCCCGGCGGTCGCGGGCCTGGATCACGGCGGTGTCGTCCGTCGCCGTCGCCGCCCTCGCGCTCGGCACCGGCATCGGCATCGCCGCCGTGCCGGGCGTGAGCGGGAACTTCTCGCAGCTGCTGCGCACGCAGGGACAGTCGCTCGAGCTGTCGGACGAGTTCGACATGCGCGCCGGGCTCGGCCGGCGCTCCACGGCGGAGGTGCTCCGCTACGAGATCTCCGGCGAGGAGCAGCGCGGTCCGCTCCGGGAGCGCACGTTCACGGCCTGGGACGGGCGCCGCGTGAGCTGGGACCCGGGCGACGGGCCGCTGGTCGAGTTCGGCCCGGCCGACGCGCTCATGTCGGGCCCGGAGGAGACCGCCGGCGGCTCCACCCGGCTGGCCGTGACGATCGTCTCCGAGCGGGACGGCCTGCTGCCGATCCCCGTCGGGCCGCGGCGGATCGGCCTGCCGGAGGTGAGCCGGGGCGCGTGGCGCTGGGACCCCGTGCTGGACGAGGTCCGCAGCGACGACCGGCTCGCCGAGGGCACGCGGTACGAGGTCGAGATCCTGCACCGGCGCCTGACCGCCGCCGCGCTGCGGGCCGCGCCCGACCGCCTCCCCGCGAACGGCGACCACACGGCCCTGGTGGAGACCGAGCACCTGGCCGACACGGCCGCGCTGGCGGCCGAGATCACCGAGGGCGCCGGCACGCGGTACGACCAGGCGGTCGCGCTGCAGAACTGGCTGCACCACGCGGGCGGGTTCACCTACACCGCCGACACCGCCCCCGCCCGCACCGACGACGCCACCTGGGACTTCCTCACGGACAAGCAGGGGTACTGCGTGCAGTTCTCCACCGCGTTCTTCGTGATGGCGCGCTCGCTCGGCATCCCCACCCGGATCGGCGTCGGCTACCTGCCGGGCAACGACGAGAACGACGACGGCGTCTGGAGCGTCACCGGCGAGGACTCGCACTCGTGGCCCGAGGTGTGGTTCGACGGGTTCGGCTGGGTGCGGTTCGAGCCGACGCCGCAGGTGCAGACCGGCGCGCTGCCGGACTACGCCGACATCGCCGAGCAGTCCGGCGGTGCGCCGAGCCGCGCGCCCGAGGATCCGCGCCCGACGCGGAACCCCCAGCAGGAACCCGAGCAGGAGCCCACCGAGGACGCCGAGCCCACCCCGGAGCCCGCGGCGGGCGGACGGGGCGGCGGTGCGCGCGGCGGGCCCCTGCCGTGGTGGGTGTGGGCGGGGACGATCGTGCTGGCCGCGGCCGGGGCCGCCGCGTGGCTGCTCCTCCGGCGGAAGGCCGACGCCGTCGTGCTCGACCCGGAGCGGGCCTGGGACCGGGTGGTGGCCCTGTGCGGCGCACGCGGTGTCGGCCTCGGTCCGTCGACGACGCTGCGGCGCGCCCCGGAGGAGATCGCCGGGCAGGTCGAGCGGCGGTCCGGGAACCGGCTGCCCGACGAGGCGGCGGACGCGCTCGTCACGCTCGCGAGGGCGGCGGAGAACGAGCGGTACGCCCTCGACTACGTGTCCCCGGGCCCGGCCGAGCTGGAAGAGCTCACGGACGCCGTCGCCGCGGGACTGACGGCCGCCCTGGGAGAACCGGACGAGACCCCCGCCGCGCAGGCCGCGAGGATCATCCAGTCGCTCAAGCGGTGAGTTCTGAAGCCGGGCGCTGAAGACAGGCGACGAAGCCGGGCGCTGAACCACGAGCCGCACGGGCGCCGCTCGATCAGCGGGCGCGGCGGGCCGGCGCACCAGGTGTCGCCGTCTCCCCGCCGTACCGCCTGCCGCACTCGTCCCGCAGGCGGCGGTCACGCAGCCGACGGCGAAGGCCGCCCGATGTCCCGGGCGGCCCTCGTCAGCAGTTCCCCGGTTCGGTTACCGGCTCTCGCCCCTCAACGGCCCTCGTCGCGGCGGCGGTCCCAGCGTTCCTCGAGGCGGGTCAGGAAACCCGACCAGCCCCCGGGACCGGACGACCTGCGCTTGCGCGCGCCGCCCTTCGGTGCGTTCACGTTCCCGTCGCCGTCGACGACGCCGGCCGGGCCGGACTTGCGCCTCGGCGCCGCGACCGCGAACACCACGCCCGCGAACATCAGGACGAACCCGATCACCCCGACCAGGGTGTTCGGCGACGCGACCCCGATCACCAGCAGCAGCAGCCCGACGACGACACCGACGCCGGCCAGGACATATCGCAGGACCGAGCGGCGCCCGGTGGACTGCAAGGTGTTGGCGAGACGCGGGTCGTCGGAGGTGAGGGCGCGCTCCATCTGCTCCAGCACTCGCTGCTCGTACTCGGAAAGCGGCATCGAGACCCCCAGATCCGCAAAGTTACGGTGACACCCTCAGGATAAGCCGGTCGGGGCCTGTACGGTAGTCGACATCACGGACGAAGCGGTAACCGCCGATGTCCGGATGACTCATGCACCCAGGTCGATCGCCGTCCGGCCGAACTTCTGCCGCACGGCGTCGAGCGCGACCTCGGCATCCCGCTGTGCCCCCGAACGTGGATCGGCCGCTTCCTCCAGGGTCGGCTGGGCGGCAAGCCCCTCACGTCGCAGAACCCGCTCGCCCCGGACCCCGACCAGCCGGACCGGAAGGCCCCGCCGGTCCACGGAGGAGACGAGTTCACGAGCTACAAGATAGATGGTCCGGGCCACGTCCGTGGGCGTGTCCAGGGTACGGGAGCGGGTGATCGTCACGAAATCACTCGTGCGCACCTTCACCGACACGGTACGCGCCACCACTCCCTGCCGCCGCATCCGGGCCGCGACCTTGTCGGCCAGCTCCAGGACCCGCTTGGCCACCACCACCTCGTCGTGCACGTCCGCGCCGAAGGTCGTCTCCGCGCCGACGCTGTGCTCCTCGCGCCCGGGGGTCACCGGGCGCGGATCGCGCCCCCAGGCCAGATCGTGCAGGTGCGCGCCGCTCACCCGGCCGACCGCCGACTGCAGGCTCGGCAGGTCCGTGCGCGCGAGCTCCGCGACCGTGGTGATCCCCCAGGACGCCAGCGCATTCTCCGTCTTCTCCCCCACGCCCCACAGGGCCCCGACCGGCAGCGAGTGCAGGAACGCGACCGTGGCGGCGTCCGGGACCAGCATCAGCCCGTCGGGCTTGGCGTGCGTCGAGGCGAGCTTGGCCACGAACTTGTTCCGCGCCACCCCCACCGACGCCGTCACCCCGAACTCCCGGTGGATCCGCTCGCGGATCATCGCGCCGATGCGGGTGGGCTCGCCCAGCCGCCGCCGCGCGCCGGCGACGTCGAGGAAGGCCTCGTCCACGCTCACCTGCTCCACCAGGGGCGTGACCTCCCCGAGGACCCCCATCACGCCACGTGAGACTTCCGAGTACAGCGCGTGGTCGGGCGTGATGACGACCGCCTGCGGGCACAGCAGCCGGGCCTGCCGCATCGACATCGCCGACTTCACCCCGTACGCGCGGGCCTCGTACGTGGCGGCCGTCACGACGCCACGATCCTGCCCGCCGACGATCACCGGCAGGCCCCGCAGCGCGGGACGCCGCGCGATCTCGCACGACGCGAAGAACGCGTCCATGTCCACGTGCATCACGGCGCAGCCGGACTCGTCCGAGCCCCAGTCCCGCCGCGCGCCCGCGGATCTCGGTGCCCGGCTCACGGCCTGGCGCTCCCCGTCACCGGGAACTCCCCGCCACGCCGCCCCCGCCCATCAGGACGCCTCCGGGACGAGCCGCAGGTGCGGCCGGTGCGCGAACGCGGCGTCCGGATCGGCGAGCATCGCCACCTCGTCGCGGAAGTCCTCGGCGCAGGCGATCAGCTCGTCCGCGCGCGAGCGCGGCACCTCCCCCGCCCGTCCGGCGTCCACCGCGGCCCGCAGGGGCGCACCGGCCGCGAAGTACCCGGACCAGGGCGCGAGCGCGGGCTCGACCCGCGACAGCATCTCCCAGACCGTCCGTGCCCCCGAGCGTGCGGGAGGGCGCCCGCGCAGGGCCAGCACCGCGGCCGCCGAGCGGATCGCGGCGAGGTGCGCGTGCCGGAACCTGTCGTCCGGGTCGGAGGCCGCGTGCGCCTGCGCCAGCTCGGCGTCCGCCCGGCGCAGCAGCGCCCGGACCCCCGGGGGCACCACGCGCGGTACGTACATGCTCGCGGCGACGACATCCGACCCGCTGCCCTGCGTCATCCCCATGGTGCCCTCCGGATCCGGTTCCCTCTCCGTCAGTGTCGAACATTTGTTCGACACTGTCAATCCGCGCCGGGAGCCGCGAGACACTTGTCCTCATGGCCCGACGCACGTCCCGCAACGCCCGACGCGATCCATTGAACACGGGGTCACTGACATCGACGACGGGCGCGGCGGCGGGCGATGGCCGAGGTGCCCCGGCCCCCGCCCGGAGCCGGGCGCGAGGAGAGGGCGCGAAGAACGCGACGCTGCCGGACGGCCCCGTCGCGATCAGCACCGGGACCGCCGAGGTCGTCCGCGACCCGGACCATCCCGAGCGCGTGACCCTGCACGTCAACGGCGTCCCCAGCTCGGGCCTCGACCTCGCCGACCCCGGCTTCCTCGACTTCGAGTACATGCAGCAGATGGCGGCGGTCCTGGCGCTCCTGCCCCCGGGCCCGCTGCGCGTGCTGCACCTCGGCGCCGCGGGCAGCGCCCTCGCGCGTCACGTCGAGCACGAGCGCCCGGGATCCCGCCAGCTCGGCGTCGACCTCGACGCCCGCCTGCTGGAACTCGTCCGGGAGTGGTTCGCGCTCCCGCGCGCGCCCCGCCTGCGCCTGCGGGCGGACGACGCCGGGCGCGCCCTGGCCGGGACCCACCCGGAGTCCTGGGACGTCGTCGTCCGGGACGTGTTCGCCGGGGAGGTCACGCCCGCGCACCTGGCCGGGACCGGATTCGCCGCGGCCGCCCTGCGGGCCCTGCGCCCCGGCGGCGTCCTGCTGCTGAACTGCGCCGACCGCCCGCCGCTCACGCTGGCCCGCCGGGAACTCGCCAGCCTGGCGCAGGTCTTCGGCCCCGGGGCGGCGGCGTCGGGCCGCCTCGCGGCGATCGCCGAGCCCGCGATCCTCAAGGGCCGCCGGTACGGCAACCTCGTCCTGGCCGCGGTCCGCGGGAGGCCGGACGACGAGGCGGCACGCGCCGTCGCCGAACGCGATCCCGCCGGGTCACGGCTCGATGAAGCGCGGGATCTCGACCTGCGCGACCCCGCGCTCGGGCGGGCGCTGCGGACGCTCGCCGTGCCCGCCACGCTGCTCGCGGGCGACGACGCCACGCGGTTCGCGGGGACGGCCGCGCCGCTCGGGACCGCGGAGCCGCCGGCCGGGTTCGCGCCTCAGCCCTGAGGCACCCCCTGCGGCCCGCCGCGGCCGCGGCTCCGGCCGGCCCCGGAACGGACAGGGCCGCGACCCGTGCGGGTCGCGGCCCTTGTCAGGAGTCCCGGGCTGTCAGATCGGGACGACCGACTCCGCCTGAGGGCCCTTCGGGCCCTGCGTGATCTCGAACTCGACCCGCTGGTTCTCCTCGAGCGAACGGTATCCCTGAGACTGAATCGCGGAGTAGTGGACGAAGACGTCGGCTCCGCCGCCGTCCTGGGCGATGAACCCGAAGCCCTTTTCCGCGTTGAACCACTTCACAGAACCCTGCGCCATGCGTCGTTCGACCTTCCGTAGCCTGCAGCGCGGACCGTATGCCCACGCCGTGCCGCAATGCGTCTGCCCGGCCCACGACACATGGACGTGGCTTCGGTAGTCCGCGGTGCAACGAGGGCCAGTGTGGCATGGACCACTGCCCAGCGCCACGTATCACGAATATTCCACCCTGTCGGTTGGATCCGGACACGGGCGGATCCAAGCCGCCGCCCGCCCGGGATCTCAGGAGTCCTGCGGGTCCTGCTGCGCCAGGAAACGCTCGAACTCCGCGCCCAGCTCGTCCGCCGTCGGCATGGAGGCCGCCTCGGCCAGCAGGCTCGGCCGGCCGACCGACCGCGCGAAGGCGTCGTACTGCTCCTCGAGCGCCTTGACCACCGCGGCGATCTCGCCCGACTCCTTGACCTGCTGCTCCACCTCGATCCGCGCGTCCACCGCGGCCTCGTCGAGGGCACCGACCCGCAGCGCGAGGCCCGTCGTGCGCTCGATGTGCTGCAGGGCCACCACGGCGGCGGGCGGGTACTGGGACTGGGCCAGGTAGTTCGGCACGTGCATGGCGAAGCCGAGCGCGTCGTGCCCCGCCTCGCCGAGCCGGTACTCCAGCAAGGAGGCCAGCGATCCGGGCACCTTCACCGATCCGAACCACGAGGTGTAGTCCTCGATCAGCCCCGAGCGCGTGGCGTGCGCGGTCAGCGACATCGGCCGGGTGTGCGGCACGCCGATCGGGATGCCGTGCACGCCGACGACGAGGCTCACCCCGAACCGCCGCACGAGCTGCTCCACGGCCGCCACGACGCGCTCCCACTGCAGGTCCGGTTCCGCGCCGTGCAGCAGCAGGAACCCGGCGCCCTCGGCGTCGGTGACGTGGTCGATGACCAGCTCGGGCGTGTCGTAGCCGACCCAGCGGTCGTTGTCGAAGGTCATGGTGGCGCGCTTGCTGCGGTAGTCGAGCAGCTGGTCCACGTCGAACGTGACCAGGCGCTCGGTCCGCAGCTCGCCGACCAGGTGGCTGACGGCGATCGCGCCCGCCGAGCCCGCGTCGACGAACCCGCGCATCGAGTGCAGCATGACCGGGCCGTCGTCGCGGCGCGCCTCGGGGCCGCGCTCCTGGCCGACGACGATCTCCCGCCCCGGCCGTTCGCCGAGCAGGCCGGAGGGCCGTGCTCCGGGCTCCCCGAGCGCGTACGCCGCGCCCAGGGTCCGGGCCACCGCGGCCTCGTCCACCTCGTAGATTCCCTGCGGGTCCAGCACGTTTGTGTCCTCGTCTCGTGTCCGACGATCCCCTGCGCGCCTATGACAACGCCGGACAGGGGCCGGAAACTTCCCGGGCACGGCCGGGGATCACCGATCAGCTGTCAGCAGAACGGCCGTGGTCAGTGCGGAACCCTACTGGCCCGGGCGCAGTACCGTCGAGACGAAGAACTCGTCGATCTGCTTGACGACCGCCTGGAACTTGTCGAAGTCGACGGGCTTGGTCACGTAGGCGTTCGCGTGCAGCGAGTAGGAGCCGACGACATCCTCCTGCGCGTCCGACGTCGTGAGCACGACGACCGGGATGTGGCGCAGCATCGGGTCGTTCTTGGCGACCGCCAGGACCTCCATGCCGTCCATCCGGGGCAGGTTCAGGTCGAGCAGCACCAGGTCGGGGTTGCGGATGGCCGGGTCGCGGAGGTACTCCAGCGCCGCGACGCCGTCGCCGACGACGGAGACGTTGACGGGCGTGTCGTGCTCGGCGAACGCCTCCTGCGTCATGAGGACGTCACCGGCGTCGTCCTCGACCAGGAGGATCTCGATCGTCCTGCGGTCTTCCACCTGAGAATCCCCTCGACAGCCATGTCTTCGTTAGCGTTCGCGCCGGTCACGGCCGGGCTCATCCGAGCGTAGTCGACTGCGCCCGTTCGGTCGACGTACGACGCGCGCCGCCCGAGGTCACGCTGCGCGCCAGCGTGAAGCGGACGGTGGTCCCGCCGCCCTCGGTCTGCTCGATCCAGACGTGCCCGCCGTGGTGCTCCACGATCCGCTTGACGAGCGCGAGGCCGATCCCCGTGCCCGAGTACTGCCCGCGCGGGTGCAGCCGCTGGAAGATCACGAAGACGCGGTCGGCGTACTGCGGCTCGATGCCGATCCCGTTGTCCACCACCGAGATCTCCCACGCGGTGCGCATCGACCGGACCTCGAGGTGGATCCGCGTCTCGCGTTCCGGCTCGCGGAACTTCAGCGCGTTCGACAGCAGGTTCGCCATCACCTGGTGCAGCAGGCGCGGCTCGCCGCGGACCGTGGGCAGCGGGTCGTGCGTGATCGTCGCGCCCGTCTCGAAGATGGTGGTGGCCAGGTCCGCCTCGACGTCGCTCAGGACCGCCTCCAGGTCGACGGGCGCGTGCTCCTCCCCCGAGCGACCGACCCGCGAGAAGCTCAGCAGGTCCTTGATCAGCTCCTGCATGCGTTTCGCGCCGTCGACGGCGAACTCGATGTACTGGTGCGCCTTGTCGTCGAGCTGGTCGCCGTACCGCTGCTGCAGCATCTGGGTGAACCCCGCGACCTTGCGCAGCGGCTCCTGCAGGTCGTGCGAGGCGACGTAGGCGAAGTGCTCGAGGTCCCGGTTGCTGCGCTCCAGCTCGCGCGCCTGGTCCCGCAGCAGCACGTGGGTGTTCTCGACCTCCTGCTGGGCCAGGCGCATGTCCTCCATCTGGTGCAGCAGCTCGACGCGCATCGCCTCGACGTTGAGCGCCAGGGACGTGATCTCCCCGGCGCCGACCGGCTTGATCCGGCTCTCGATCGACCCCTGCGCGACCGCTCGCACCGACGTCGTCAGCGCGCCCACCGGCCGGATCACCCACCGCTCCAGGGCGATCCACATCAGGCTGCCCAGCAGCACCACGACGAGCGCGAGGGTGACGATCGCGCCCACGAGCACCATGTCCCACCCCCTGCGCTCCGCGACCGTCTCCGACCGCGCCTCGAACACCAGGCCGAGGTACTCCTCGAGGGCCGCCCGCACCTCGGCGATGTTCCCCCGGGCGAGCGGGGGCGCCGCCCGCTGCGCGTCGGCGATGCACTCGGACCAGGCGCCCTCGTCCTCGACGCCGCCGCCGTCCACGCCCGCCTCGTCGCGCGCGGCGTCCGCGGCGGCGATCGCCGGGCGCGCGTACTCGTCGAGCCAGTTCTCGATCGCCGCCAGGGCCCGGGCGCGGGCCTGGGCGATCTCGGGCCGGTCCCCGAGGATCCGCTCGTCCGCGGGCAGCGCGAGGGCTTCCGGGGTCCGCGTGGCCCGGTGGAACGGCGTGAGCACCTCGGGCCGGCACGTCTCGAGGTACGTCCGGACCGCCGGTTCGGCGTCCACCAGCGCGATCCGGGCGTCGGCGCCCGCGCGCAGCGCGCCGAAATAGGCCCCGTCCACCAGGCTGGTCGCCCGGGCCGCCTGGACCCAGGCCAGCAGCGCGACCGTCAGCGCGACGACGATCGCCGCCGCCACCGAGCCCTGCAACCGCGCGAGCCGCCTGCGCATCGACACCTGGGCGAGCGGCCGTTCCCAGGGTTCCGGCAGGAAGGTCATGCGCGGCCCCACTCGGTGGAATCGGCGAGCGTGGAGGTGCGTTCCCCGGGGCCGGCGCCGGCGCCGGTCCACCCCGCCAGCAGGAGCGCGGCGTCGTCGGCGAGCGGTCCGCCGTGCAGCTTCCGTACGCGGCGCAGCACGCGCGGGACGACGTCGTGCTCCGAGGTGGCGAGCTCGCGTTCCACCACCGCGCGCAGGCCCTCGGTGCCCAGGCGCGGCAGCCGCCCGTGCGCGTCGGCCTGCCGCGTGGCGCCGTCGTCGTCGACCGTCACCTTCGACTCGACCAGGCCGTCCGTGTACAGCACGACGGTCCACGGATCGGTGAGGTCCACGTGGTGCGGGCTCCAGTGGCCGGGCGCGGGGATGCCCAGCGCGCGGCCGCGGCCCGCGGCGGTCAGCTCGGTGCACACCAGACCCCCGGCCGGCGTGGTCACCAGCAGCGGCGGCAGGTGCCCCGCGAGGTACACCTCCATCGAAGCGCGGTCGGCGGCGATCACCACCTGGCAGAGCGTGACGAAGATCTCCGGGCCGTGCCGCTCGGGCAGCAGGACGCGTTCCAGGAGCGGCAGGATGTCGTCGGGCGCCGTGCCGGACAGCACGAGCGTGCGCCAGGCGGTGCGCATCGCGGCGCCGAGCGCCGCCTCGTCCGGCCCGTGCCCCGCCACGTCGCCGACGACGATGAGCAGGGTCCCGTCCGGCCGCTCGACCGCGTCGAAGAAGTCGCCGCCGAGCAGCCCGCTGCCGCCGGGCAGGTAACCGACCCGCAACGAGATCCGGTCGTCCCGCACCACGGCCTCGGGCAGCAGGGCCCGTTCCAGGCGCATCGTCTCCGCCGCGCGCACCTCGCTGCGGTAGAGCGCGAGCTGCTGCGCCGCGGACCGCCGGCGCAGGGCGGCGTAGCGCAGCGCCCGCGCGAGGCGGTCGCCGTCGACCTCGCCCTTGACGAGGTAGTCGTCGGCGCCCGACGCCATGGCCTTGGTGCCGGCGTCGACGGCGGTGTCCCCGGTCAGGACGACGACGGCGGGCGGCGCCGGCAGCTCCTCCATGCGGGCCAGCACCCGTTCCAGGGCGCCCAGGCCGACGGCGTCGGGCAGGCCGAGGTCGAGCAGGAGGCAGTCGACCGGCGCGCCGGCGAGCAGGCCGAGGGCCTCGGCGACGCTGCGGGCGCGCCGCAGCTCCGCCCGGACGCCCGCGAGCTCGAGCAGATCGGCGACCAGGAGCGCGTCGGCGTCGTCGTCCTCCACGAGCAGGACCCGCAGCGCCTCGCCGCGCTCCGGGCCGAAGGGCAGGTGCGCGCCGTCGTTCGGTGACACACCGGCCTGGTCCATGGCGGCGATCCTACGCATCCCGGACCGCCGTGTCAGCGCGTCGCCTGTGGTTGGTGCCGGGGCGCGGAGGTGCCCGGCGGCCCGGCAGGAGGGCGGCCCGGGCGGGCCCGCACCGGCACGCAGGCGCACGGTGCTTGACCGCGGGGAGATAATGGTCGGCCGGTATTTCACCGCCGGGCCCGGGTCGCGCATGGACCCGGCCAAGGGCGCCACGAGGCACCGGCACGATCGCCGTCATCACCGTCCCAGATCAGGAGGTCACGCGTGACAGGTATCGGGAGCGAGCTGAACCACGAGCAGGCCGTCGTCGACGTCCTGTATGCCCGCCTGGACGAGCTGCGCGCGGCGACGCGCGCCCGCCTGCGCGACGTGCGCCTGCAGGGCGCCGTCGGCACCCACCAGAACCGCAGCGAGCGCGACGCGTTCGCCACGCTCTACGAGGACCGCGCGGCCCAGCTCGACGCCGTCGAGGAGCGCCTCGTGTTCGGCCGCCTGGACCTGACCGGCGGCGAGGTGCGCTACGTCGGCCGCATCGGCCTGAACGACGCCGAGCACCGCGGCATCCTCACGGACTGGCGCGCCCCCGCCGCCGAGGCGTTCTACCGCGCAACGGCGCTGCATCCGGCGGATGTCCGACGACGCCGCCACCTGGTGACCAAGGCGCGCGCGGTGACCGGCCTGGAGGACGAGGTGCTGGACCTCGACTCGGGGATCGAGGCCAGCTCGCTTTCCGGCGAGGGAGCCCTGCTCGCCTCGATGGCGACCGGCCGTACCGGCCGGATGACCGACATCGTGGCCACGATCCAGGCCGAGCAGGACCGGATCATCCGGTCGGAGCTGACGGGCGCGCTGGTGGTGCAGGGCGGGCCGGGTACCGGCAAGACCGCCGTCGCGCTGCACCGCGCCGCCTACCTGCTGTACGCGCACCGGCGGATGCTCGAGCGGTCCGGCGTGCTGCTCGTGGGGCCGAACCGGTCCTTCCTGCGGTACATCGACCAGGTGCTGCCGTCCCTCGGCGAGACAGGCGTGGTCGCGACCACGATCGCCGAGCTGATCCCGGGCGTCGAGGCGACGGGCCTGGACGCGCCCGACGTCGCACGGGTCAAGGGGCGGCCGCTGTGGCGCCGCGTCATCCGGCGGGCGGTGCGCGCCCGCGAGCGCGTGCCCGCCGCGGACACGCAGGTGAGGATCGACGGCCAGGACTTCGTGATCCGGCGCCGGGACGTCGAGGGCGCGATCGGGCGCGCGCGGCGGTCGCACAAGCCGCACAACGAGGCGCGCACGACGTTCGTCAAGGACATGCTGGGCCGCATCGCGGACCAGGCGACGAGCTTCGACGGCACCCGGCTGGCGGCCGAGGAGCGGGCGGCGCTGATCGAGGACCTGCGGTCCGACCGGGACGTGCGGGTCGCGCTGAACCTCGCGTGGTTCCCGATCACGCCCCAGAAGCTCCTGGAGGACCTGTACGCCAAGCCGCACCGGCTCGCCGAGGCCGCGCCCGAACTGAGCCTGGCGGAGCGCGACCTGCTGCGGCGCGCGCCGGGCGGCGCGTGGACCGAGGCGGACGTGCCCCTGCTGGACGAGGCGTACGAGCTGCTCGGGGAGGACGACTCGCTCGCCCGCGCGGAGGCCGCGATGGCGGCGCGGGAGCGCTCCGAGGCGCTGGAGCACGCGCGCAGCGTGCTCTCCTCGGGGTCGACGGCGAGCACGATGATCCAGGTGGACGCGGAGACGCTCGCCGACCGGTTCGCGACGTCGGGCCCGTCGCTGACGACGGCGGAGCGGGCCGCGGCCGACCGCGCCTGGACGTTCGGCCATGTCGTGGTGGACGAGGCGCAGGAGCTCTCCCCGATGGCCTGGCGCGCCCTGGTGCGCCGGGTGCCGACGCGGTCGATGACGATCGTGGGCGACGTCGCGCAGACGTCGTCGGCGGCGGGCGCGCGGGACTGGGGCGAGATGCTGACGCCGCTGCTGCGCGAGAGCTGGCGGCTCGCGGAGCTGACGGTCAGCTACCGCACGCCCGCGACGGTGGCCGACACCGCGCAGCGGGTCGCGCGGGCGGGCGGGCTGCCGGTCAGCGAGCTGACCGCCGCCCGGGACGTGACCGGCGCGATGGCGTTCGTGCGGGTACGGGCCGACGACGGCGCCGGGGCGCTCCCGGCCGAGGTCGCGCACGAGGCCGCGGCGCTGGCCAAGGAGTACGTCGAGGCCGACGCCGGGCGGGTGGCCGTGCTCGCCGCGGCGCCCCGCACCCGGGAGCTCGCCGGCGCCGTCACCGCCGCGCTGCGGAGCGCGCTGGGCGAGGACGAGGCGGAGCGGATCGCCGCCCAGCAGCCGGAGGACCGTCAGGTCACGGTGCTGGACCCCCGCGAGACCAAGGGACTGGAGTTCGACGCGGTCGTGCTGGTGGAACCCGCCGAGATCGCGCTCGGCCCCGGTGGGCTCAGTGACCTCTACGTGGCGATGACGCGGCCCACGCAGCGGCTCGTCGTCGTCCACGGACGGGAGCTGCCGGCGGGGTTCGAGGAGTAGTCCCGGGCGGGGGTCCGGGGCGGCGGCCCGCGGCGCGGAATATCGCATCGCGGAACTCATTTGTCTCAGGGTGCGGGAGCGGCGGAAGATGGGCCCGTGCAGCATCGAGCCCTCCTGCTGGAGAACATTCATCCCGGCGCCGTCAAGAACCTCGAGGCGGCCGGCTTCGAGGTCGAGACCCGCAAGGGAGCCCTCGACGAGGACGAGCTGATCGCCGCCCTCGACGGCGTCCACGTGCTCGGCATCCGGTCCAAGACCGAGGTGACGCGGCGTGTGCTGGCGTCCTCCGACTCCCTGCTCGCCGTCGGCGCGTTCAGCATCGGGACGAACCAGATCGACCTGGCCGCGGCCGCCGAGCGCGGCGTCGTCGCCTTCAACGCGCCGTTCTCCAACACGCGCAGCGTGGTGGAGCTGGCCATCGCGGAGATCATCTCCCTGACGCGCCGCATGACGGAGCGCGACAAGTCGCTGCACGCCGGCGTCTGGGAGAAGTCCGCCACCGGCTCCCACGAGGTGCGCGGCCGCACGCTCGGCATCATCGGCTACGGCAACATCGGCTCGCAGCTGTCGGTGCTGGCGGAGAACCTCGGCATGTCGGTCGTGTTCTACGACCTGCAGGAGCGGCTCGCGCTCGGCAACGCGCGCCGCGCCGAGACGCTCGAGGAGCTCCTGGCGGCGTCGGACATCGTGACCCTGCACGTGGACGGGCGCTCCGGCAACGCCGGCCTGTTCGGCGCGGAGCACTTCGCCGCGATGAGGCCCGGCGCGATCTTCCTGAACCTGTCGCGCGGGTTCGTGGTCGACGTCGAGGCGCTGCGCGACAACATCGTCTCCGGGCACCTCGCGGGCGCGGCGATCGACGTCTTCCCGACCGAGCCGAAGAAGGCGGGCGAGCAGTTCGACTCGCCGCTGCGCGGCCTGCCGAACGTCATCCTCACGCCGCACGTGGGCGGGTCCACGGAGGAGGCGCAGGAGAACATCGGCCAGTTCGTGTCGAAGAAACTGCGCGACTACATCACCACCGGCTCGACGATGCTGTCGGTGAACCTGCCGAACCTGCAGCTCGAGCAGACCGGCGTGGCCGGGCGCATCGCCCTGCTGCACCGGAACGTGCCCGGCGTGCTGGCGCGGGTGAACCAGATCTTCGCGGACCACGGCGCCAACATCGAGGGCCAGATGCTCGCCACGAAGGGTGACCTCGGGTACGTGGTCACGGACATCTCGGATGTCACCGAGCGCGGCTCCTCGAAGTTCCTCATGGAGATGGAGACGACGGTGCGCCTGCGCATCAACGACCAGTTCGAGCGGCCCGAGTTCCCGCCGGGACCGGCGGCGAAGTAGCCCCGACCGTCCCGGACCCGAGCCCCGCCACGGATGCCGTGGCGGGGCTCGTCCGTGCGGTGGCAGGGCTCGTCCGTGCCGTGGCCCGGCGCCCGCGGCCCCAGGGCGGCCGCCCGGGCGGCAGGACGTCCGTGTCCACAGGGCGGGGCGCCGCATGTCAGTGGGTCGCCGTACGATCGAGGGCGTGACCAACGCTACCGACGCGCCCGCTACCAGTACCGATGTGCCTGACATCGACGATCTGCTCGATCTCGCCGTCGGGGAGCTCGGTGGCGCGCGGCGCGAGGGGCAGCACCAGATGGCGCGGGCGGTGACCGCCGCGATCGAGAGCGGTGAGCACCTGCTGGTGCAGGCGGGAACCGGTACGGGCAAGTCGCTCGGCTACCTGGTGCCCGCGGTGCGGCATGCCGTGTCGGCCGGGGAGAAGGTCGTCGTGTCGACGGCCACACTGGCGCTGCAGCGGCAGGTCATCACGCGGGATCTGCCGCTCGTCGCCGACGCCGTGGCGCCGAAGCTCGCCCGCACCCCGCGGCTCGCGCTGCTCAAGGGCTGGCACAACTACCTGTGCAAGCACAAGGTCGCGGGCGGCTACCCCGGCGACGACACCACGCTCTTCGACCTGCCGGGCGGCCAGGAGCACGCCGCGCCGGAGGCGCCGGCCAAGCGCGCGGGCAGGTCCCCGGGTCGCGGCAGGGACGACGCCGCCTCGCTGGCCGATCACGTCCGCCGCCTGAACGACTGGGCCTCGGAGACGACGACGGGCGACCGGGACGACCTGGTGCCCGGCGTGCCGGACAAGGCCTGGCGGCAGGTGTCGGTCACGCGGCTGGAATGCCTCGGCAACAAGTGCCCGATGCTCGCCGAGTGCTTTCCCGACCAGGCGCGTGCGGCCGCCCGCGAGGCCGACGTCGTCGTGACGAACCACGCGATGCTCGGGATCGCCGCGGGCGGCAACCCCGGGGTGCTGCCGGAGCACCAGGTGCTGATCGTCGACGAGGCGCACGAGCTCGTGGACCGGGTGACGGCGTCCGCCACCGTGGAGTTGTCGGCGGCGTCGGTGGACCACGCCGCACGCCTGGCGCGCCGGCACGGCGGGGCCGACACGACCGCGCTGGAGGATGCCGGGACGGTGCTCGGCACCGTGCTGGTCACCGCGCAGGGCGACCGGTTCCCGCAGGGGCTCCAGGGGGAGCTGCGCGACGCCGTCGCCGGCGTGCGGGACGCGGCGCGGGACGTGCTGAGCGAGCTCAAGCCCGAGAAGCAGGCGGGCGGATCGAAGGGTGGCGGGTCCCAGGCCGCGTCCGACGGCGACCCGGGGCTCAAGCTCGCCCAGGGGGCCGTGCTGCAGCTCTTCGAGGTGGCGGAGCGGATGGCCGCCGAGGACACCACGGCCGACGTGCTGTGGCTGAACCGGCCGGACGCCGCCTGGGGCGGGTTCGGCGAGTCGGTCTCCCGGCTGCATGCGGCGCCGCTGCACGTCGCCGGGCTGATCCGGACGCACCTGCTCGGGGAGGCGACGGGCGTGCTGACGTCGGCGACGCTGGCCCTGGGCGGGACGTTCGAGCCGATCGCGAGCACGTTCGGGCTGGGCCGGAAGGCGGCCGGCTCGGGTGGAGCGCCCGGGGGCGCGGGATCCGGAGGTGCGGCCGGTGGTGCGCCGGACGGCGCGGGGGCCCGCGGCGCGGGAGCCGACGGCGCGGGCGCGCGAACCGCGGGCGGCGCGGCGACCGACGACACGCCCGTCTGGCAGGGCCTCGACGTCGGCAGCCCGTTCGACTACGCGAAGCAGGGCATCTGCTACATCGCCCGGCATCTGCCGAAGCCGGGCCGGGAGCCCACCACCGACGCCCAGCTCGACGAGATCGCCGAGCTGGTCACCGCCGCGGGCGGGCGGACGCTGGGTCTGTTCTCGTCCCGCCGGGCGGCGCAGGCGGCCGCCGAGGCGATGCGGGAACGTCTCGACCTGCCGATCCTGGTCCAGGGCGACGACCAGCTGCCGACCCTGGTCCGGGAGTTCGCCGCGGACCCGGCGACCTCCCTGTTCGGCACCCTGTCGCTCTGGCAGGGCGTCGACGTGCCGGGCCCGTCGTGCCAGCTCGTCATCATCGACCGGGTCCCGTTCCCGCGGCCGGACGACCCGGTCAAGGCCGCCCGCGCCCGGGCGATCGAGGAGAGGGGTGGCAACGGCTTCATGGCGGTCTCCGCCACGCACGCCGCGCTGCTGCTCGCCCAGGGCGCGGGCCGCCTGATCCGGAGCACGAAGGACCGCGGCGTCGTCGCCGTCCTCGATCCCCGCCTGGCCACGGCCCGCTACGGCTCGTTCCTGATGCGCTCCATGCCCGGCTTCTGGCCGACGTCGGACACCACGCTGGTCCGCGCGGCGCTCCAGCGCCTGAACCAGGCCTGACCCTCCGTCCGCGCGCGGGCGGACGGGGAGGGCTGGAAGTTCACCACCAAGCCCGGCGGCGCCAGCCGTCCGCGCGCGGGCGGGGATTCGCCGGACTCGGACCATGGCCCGCCTGACCGGCCATGTTCTCCACGGAACCGGGCCCGCCTGGCTCCGTACGGAGCCAGGCCCGGCGTGGCCGGGCGGACGGACACAGATGAGGGCCCGCCGTGACGGGAGGAGCTGGGCACGGAACCGGGCCCGCCATGGCTGGCGAGCCCGGTGCAGGCCCCGGCGGGCGACCGGGGCGGGCCCGGCAGGGATCAGAGGCTGCGCAGGACCGCCACGATGCGGCCCAGGATCTGGGCCTCGTCGCCCGGGATGGGCTCGTAGGCGGCGTTCTGCGGCAGCAGCCAGACGTGGCCGTCCGTCTGCTTGAACGTCTTGACCGTCGCCTCGCCGTCGATCATCGCCGCGACGATCTCGCCCTGCTCGGCCACGTTCTGGCGCCGCACCACGACCCAGTCGCCGTCGCAGATCGCGGCGTCGACCATCGAGTCACCGGCGACCTTCAGCAGGAAGAGGTCACCGTCGCCGACGACCTGACGCGGCAGGGCGAAGATGTCCTCGACCGCCTGCTCCGCCAGGATCGGCCCGCCGGCGGCGATCCGGCCCACGAGGGGGACGTAGGACGCGGCGGGCGCGGCCGTGCTCTCCTCGGTGGCCGAGCCCCAGTGCGCCTCGCCCGACGGCGGGTTCTGGCGCTCGCCCGTGTCCGGGTCCACCAGTTCCATCGCGCGCGGCCGGTTCGGGTCGCGGCGCAGGAACCCCTTGCGCTCCAGGACCTGCAACTGGTGCTTCACGCTGGAAGGGCTCGCCAGGCCGACGGCATCGCCGATCTCACGCATCGAAGGAGGGTAACCGCGGGCCTCGAAGGACTCACGGATGCAGGCCAGCACCTTGCGCTGGCGCGGGGTCAGGCGATCGGCGACCTCCCCCAGGTCGATCGGTTCCTCGGAGTGCCGGGCGATGGTGCCCACACTGCCCAGACTGCCCGGCATCATGCCCGTCGTGCCGGCACGTCCCGACATGCGTCCCGTCATGCTGTACCCCTCCCCATCGGTTGATGATCCCCACTCTAGATCGGGTGTCGGGGAATCTCAAACGGATGTTCGAGCGTGTCTCGACACGAGCGGTGTCGCGTGCTACACAATGGTACGAGTGTTCGTCGTACGGGTGTTCGCCCACGCGACGTCAGCGCACGAGTGTTCGACACGTCAACGTCCCCGGGAGGCAGTCATGGGCACCACGGCCACGGCAGAGGTCCGGCGGGTGCGGCACCTGTACGTGGTGCCGCCGCCGGAACAGGCGCCCCCACGGCCGGGGCGGCCGGCCACGGCCCGGCGGCCGGTCGCCCCCCGGCGGCCCGCTGCCGCCAGGTCCTCCGTCGCGGCCCGGTTCGACCTCGACGGGCTGCGCCTGACCACCCGCGGCCGCGTCGTCGTCGCCCTCGCGGCCTTCGCGCTCGCCGCGCCGCTCGTCTGGGGCGCGACGGCGGCCGCGAACCCGCCGTTGCCGCCGCAGGAGCTGCGGGCCCACGCGGTCGCCCCGGGCGAGTCGCTCTGGGCCCTGGCGGCGTCGGTCGCGGAACCGGGTCAGGACGTCCGCGACGTCGTCCGCGAGCTGCAGGATCTGAACGGGCTGGCGACCGCCTCGCTGCAGGTCGGGCAGACCGTCTACCTCCCCGAGGGATGAGGCCTGACGACGTCGGAAGGTCGTCGGTAGCGGGTGAAGTCGCAAGGCCGGTCCACCATATTGCTGCGGTCGTGTTGCATGGGTGTGGTTTGCCCGCATACGGTCAAGTCCCGGCCGGGAGTACCCGGTCGCCGGCCGAGCCCGCAGGAGACCGCATGCACTGCCCGTTCTGTCGTCACGCCGACTCGCGCGTGGTGGACTCGCGCACCGCGGACGACGGTTCGTCGATCCGCCGCCGGCGGGAGTGCCCGTCGTGTCACAAGCGATTCACGACCATCGAGACGGCGAGCCTGACCGTGGTCAAGCGCTCGGGGGCGACGGAGCCCTTCGTCCGCGACAAGATCGCGATCGGCGTCCGCAAGGCGTGCGCCCCGCGGCCGGTGAGCGACGACGACCTGGCCCTGCTGGCCCAGCGCGTCGAGGAGACGCTGCGCAGCACGGGCAGCGCCGAGATCGAGGCGCAGGAGATCGGCAAGGCGATCCTCGGCCCCCTGCGGGAGCTCGACGTCGTCGCCTACCTGCGGTTCGCGAGCGTCTACCAGGACTTCTCCTCGCTGGAGGACTTCGAGGCGGCCATCACGGACCTGCGCAAGGAGGCCGAGGACGCGGACGCCCAGGAATCTCACAGCCCGAAAACAGCTGGCGAGATGGCCTGACGTGGGAGAGTCTGGTCTGACTGCCCTGGCAGGGCAGCGAGAGACGAGGAGGTGGTCGGCGTGACGTCGAAGAACACGAACGACAGCACGAAGCCCAGTGAGGACGCCAAGGCCAAGTTCCGCGAGGCTCTGGACCGCAAGAACAAGGCGAGCCACCGCTCGGCGGAATCGGACCGGAACACGGGCTCGGTGCACGGCTCGGAGACGACGGGCCCGACGCAGAAGATGTTCCGCCGCAAGAGCGGCTGAGACTCCTCGGCCGAGGCCGCCTCCCAGGCACCTGACCTGGTCGGCGGCCTTTGTCGTGCCGGACGGCGCCGCGGCGGCGGTCCCGTGCCGATGCCGCCGGGCCGGCCGACCCCGCCGGACGCTACCGGCGCTCGTGCACCGGCGCGGCGCCCGTGGACTCCCGCCACAGCACGGTCGCGATCGGCCCCGGCTCCCCCGGCGCCGCCTCGCCGCGCAGCACGGCCAGGAGCGACGCCGCGGCGTGCCGCCCCAGCATGTGGTGGTCGTGGCTGACCGACGTCAGGCTGGGCAGCATCACCGCGGCGACGGGGTTGTCGTCCCAGCCCGTGACGCTGAGGTCCCGCGGCACCTGCCAGCCGCGCTCGGTCGCGGCCCGGATCGCCGCGGCGGCCAGGACGTCCGTGGCCGCGACGACCGCCGTCGCGCCGTCGGCGGGCAGGCCCCGGATCGCCTCCAGCGCGCGCCCGGGATCCCAGTCGCAGTCGACGACGTCGTACGACTCCGCCCCGAGCCGCACCGCGGCCTCCTCGAAGACCCGCCGCCGCTCGCGGGCGCTCGTGTGGGCGTGGTCCCCCGCCAGGTGCAGGAAGCGGCGGTGCCCGCCGGCGGCGAGGCGATCCATGATCTCGTGCAGGATCGACGCGTCGGCCAGGTCGCCGATGCTCCGCATGTTCTCGTCGTAGCGCGGCACGACGAGCAGGGGCGTCCGGGGCTCCTCCGCCGCCAGGCCGGGCAGCGGCATCAGCGAGACGATGCCCTCGAAGAACCCGGCGTCGGACAGCTCCAGGACCCGTGCGCGGCGCGCGTCCGGCGCGCCGCTGAGGGTGATGACCTCGACCGTGTACCCCGCCGCCTCGGCGGTCTGGCGCACGCCGTCGAGGATCGCCAGGGAGCTGACCGCGAGCCCGCTCGGCAGGGCCACGGCGAGGCGGCCGGTGCGCCGGTCGCGCATGGCGCGCGCGAGCAGGCTCGGGCGGTAGCCGAGCCGCGCGATCGCCTCGTCGATCCGCGCCCGGGCGGCCTCGTTGACGGTGTCGTCACCGCGCAGGTGCCGCGACACCGTCTGGTGCGACAGGCCCGCGAGGCCGGCGACCTCGCGGATGGTCGGCCGCCGGGCGCCGGGGGAACGAGATGCGGAAGTCATCGCTGCATCAGTACCACAGGAACCCGCCCGGCACGGCGCGCGCACCGCGGCCGCCCCACGACGCCGCCGGACGGGGAGCCGTCGCCGGACGACGCCGGAGCGGCCCCCAGGGCCTCAGGACGCGGCGGCCACGGCCTGCTGGAGCTCCGCCGCCAGCTGCTCGTCCACGCGGCCCCGGACGAGCGTCCCGGCGGCCACGTGCTCCGTGTGGTCGATGTCGCCGTGCTCGTGCACGCGATGCACCAGGTCACCCCGGGAATACGGGACCACGAGGTCGATCTCGACGCCGGGCCGGGGCAGGTCGTGCGCGATCCGCGCCTTCAGCTCGGCGATCCCCTCGCCCGAGTGCGCGCTGACCACCGCGGTGTGCCGCTCGCGCCGCTGGATGCGGCCCACGACCTCGGGGTCGGCGACGTCGGCCTTGTTGAGCACGACGATCTCGTGCACCTTCTCGATGCCCGGGATCTCCGCCAGCACCTCGCGGACCGCCGTGATCTGCCCCTCCGGGTCCGGGTGGGAGGCGTCCACGACGTGCAGCAGCAGGTCGGCGTCGCCCACCTCCTCAAGCGTGGAGCGGAACGCCTCGACGAGCTGGTGCGGCAGGTGCCGGACGAAGCCGACGGTGTCGGCCAGCGTGTACACGCGGCCGTCGTCGGTGCGCGAGCGCCGCACCGTCGGGTCCAGCGTGGCGAAGAGCGCGTTCTCGACGAGCACGCCGGTGCCTGTCAGCGCGTTGAGCAGGGAGGACTTGCCGGCGTTGGTGTAGCCGGCGATGGTCACGGCGGGGATGGCGTTGCGCTTGCGGTTGAGGCGCTTGGTCTCGCGCGCGGGCTTCATGGCGGCGATCTCGCGCCGCAGCTTGGACATGCGGTCGCGGATGCGACGCCGGTCGAGCTCGATCTTGGTCTCACCGGGGCCGCGCGAGCCCATGCCCGCTCCGGCGCCGCCGACCTGGCCACCGGCCTGCCGGGACATCGACTCACCCCAGCCGCGCAGGCGCGGCAGGAGGTACTCGAGCTGCGCGAGCTCCACCTGCGCCTTGCCCTCCCGGGACTTGGCGTGCTGGGCGAAGATGTCGAGGATGAGCGCGGTGCGGTCGACGACCTTGATCTTGATGACGTCCTCCAGCGCACGGCGCTGGGAGGGCGCGAGCTCGCCGTCGACGACGACGGTGTCCGCGCCGACGGCGAGGACGATCTCGGCGAGCTCCGCGGCCTTGCCGGAGCCGAGCCAGGTGCCCGGGTCGGGCTTCTGGCGGCGCTGCAGCATGCCGTCGAGCACCTCGGAACCGGCGGTCTCGGCGAGCGCGGCGAGTTCCCGCAGGGAGATCTCGGCCTCGCGCGCGGCGGCCTCACCGCCGGAGTACATGCCCACCAGCACGACCTTCTCGAGGCGCAGCTGCCGGTACTCGACCTCGGTGACGTCCTCGAGCTCGGTCGAGAGCCCGGCGACACGGCGCAGCGCGCTGCGCTCGGCGAGCTCGAGCTGGTCGCCGTCGTGCGCGGCGTGCACGGTGTCGCCCTCGGCACGTGCGGTCCCTGCCCGAGCGAGGACCCGTGCCACGACGTCGTTCGCGATCGCCTGGGCGCCGCGCGGGTCGTCCGGCTCGGTGGCCGGGGCGTCGGGTTCGGTCGGGACGTGGGTCATGTACTGCCTTTCTCAGGGAACTACGTGTTCCCCCAGGATCCCACGGTCCCCGCACGCTTTCCACGGGATTTCGCTGTGCGCGTCATGTATGACGGCGGCACCCGGCGACGGCACCCGACGAGCGGAGTGCCCGGCCTGCTCGTGCCCTGCATAGGATCGTGCCGTGCCCCAGGACGACGCCGCCCCCAGCGACCACTACTTCACCGCGCAGCCCGCCTCCGCCGAGGACCTGCGGACCATCCGCGTGCGGCTGGCCGGGCAGGAGATCGAGGCGGACGTGGCGGCCGGGGTGTTCTCGCCGGGCGGTGTGGACAAGGGCACGACGATCCTGCTGGGTGAGGTGCCCGCGCCGCCGTCGTCGGGCGACCTGCTGGACCTGGGCTGCGGCTGGGGCCCGATCGCGCTGACGCTGGCGCTGCGGTCGCCGGAGGCGACCGTCTGGGCCGTCGACGTGAACGAGCGCGCGCTCGACCTGACCCGGCGCACCGCGGAGCGGCTGGGCCTGGACAACGTCCGCGCGGTGACGCCGGACGACGTGCCGGAGGACGTGCGGTTCGCGGCCGTGTGGTCCAACCCGGCGATCCGGATCGGCAAGGAGGCGCTGCACGAGATGCTGCGCCGGTGGCTCACCCGGCTCGCGCCGGGCGCCGACGCGTGGCTGGTGGTGAGCAAGCAGCTGGGCGCCGACTCGCTCGCGGGGTGGATCAGCTCCGACCTGGGGCTTCCGACGAACCGTGAGGCGACGTCGAAGGGCTTCCGGATCCTGCGGGCGACCCGGCCGGCCTGATCCGCGACAGCGCCCGGAACACCGCCACCTGGAGCAGGAACACGGGCAGCACCACGGGCAGCAGCGGGACCTCGTAGAGGATCGGCACGGGGATCATCGTGTGCAGCAGCTCCAGGATCCCGGCGCCCTCGGGATCGAACACGAAGAAGTAGTTCGCGCCGGGCTCCACGGTCGCCCGCAGCAGCAGCGTGACCGGCAGCACGCAGCCTGCCAGCGCCACCGTGTACGGCAGGGCGAGCACGGCGTCGCGGTAGGTCGGCCGGTACAGGCCGAGCGAGGCGATCAGGCAGCCGATGACGGCGTTCAGCGCGTGCGCCACCCAGAAGAACGTCTTGGGGTCCCACACCGGGTGCCCCCAGTACAGCGGCCCGGCCGACGCCAGCGCGAGCGCGCCGGCGATCACGCCCGGGAAGAACATCAGGACCCGCAGCGGCCGCCGGTCCGCCAGCACCGCGACGGGGAGCAGCCACGACGTGATCGTGCAGAGGTGGAGGGGCAGGTTCTGCCAGAACGGGAAGCGGACGGACTCGTCGGTCAGGTAGGCGACGTGGAAGGTCACCGAGAACAGCACGTTCAGGATCGCGAGCGCCGCGAGCGCCCGGGTCCGCAGCGGCAGCGGCCGCCGCACGAACGTCAGGTGGAACGCGAGCCCGGCCCCGGCGCACAGCAACAGGAGGACGTACCAGGGTCCCGTGAACGGCGTCATCGGCATCGGCGGGTCCTTCTCACGGCGCGGGCGCCGATGGTCACCGGCCGCGAAAGGATAGCGCTACAGCGCCAGCTGCCCCGTGTACACGAGCTCCGCCGGGCCGGCCAGCTCGACGTTGCCGTTCGGCAGCGCGCGCACGCGCACCTCGCCGCCGGGGATCTCGACGAACCACGTGTCGGGTGCCGTCTCGCCCTGCCAGGCGCGCACCGCGAGCGCCGCGGCGCACGCGCCCGTGCCGCAGGACTGCGTCTCCCCCACGCCGCGCTCGTGGACGCGCATGCGGATGCGGCCCGCGGGCTCGCCGGTGGGGGCGGTCTCGTCGCCGAGCGGGACGACGAGCTCGACGTTGGTCCCGTGCGGCGGCGTCGGGGCGACCTCGGGGGCCACGGTCAGGTCGAGGCCCTCCAGCTCGCTCGCCCCGGCCAGGGCGACCACCGTGTGCGGGTTGCCGAGGTCCACGGACAGCCCGGGGCGCGGGGCGTCCCAGCCGCGCACGGCGACGCCGGCGTCGTACCCGGCCTCGCGCGCGGCGTCGCCGCCGGGCAGCGTCCACGGGCCCATGTCGACGGCGTACCAGCCGTTGGGTTCCTTGCGCACGCGCTTGACGCCGCCGCGGGTGCCGAGGGCCAGGACGCCGTTCGACGACGACGTGGCGGCGCGGCCGCCGGTGCCGAACGAGACCAGCCCGAGCTTCTCGGCGAACGCGGCGAAGACGCGGACGCCGTTGCCGCACATCTCGGCGACGGAGCCGTCGGCGTTGCGGTAGTCCATGAACCAGATGGCCGACGGTTCCTCCGCGAGGATCTCGTCGCCGATCGTCTCGCCGGCCGCGGCGACCGACGCGGTGGAGGTGAGGCGGATGACGCCGTCGGCCCCGATGCCGCCGCGGCGGTCGGTGAGGCGCCGCACGGTGGCGGCGTCGAGCTCGAGCTCGTCCTTCGGGTCGGCGACGAGGACGAAGTCGTTGTGCGTGCCGTGTCCCTTGGTGAACTCGATCTTCATGCGCCAAGACTACGGCGGACCGGACCCTCGCCGGGCCGGGGCAGGGTCCCGGCGCCGGCCGCGGCCACGACCTGGAGCGCGTCGTCGAGCAGCGTGGGCGAGGCGGCGTCGAGCCACTGGACGCGCGGGTCGCGGCCGAACCAGCCCATCTGCTTGCGGGCCAGCCGGCGGGTGTTCGCGGTGATGTGCTCGCGGGCCTCGTGCTCGGTGAGCTCGCCGCGGAACCAGGCCAGGATCTCCGCGTAGCCGACCGCGCGGGCGGCGGTGACGCCGAGGCCCGGTCCCGTGCCGCCCTGCTCGGGCGAGGCCAGGCGCCGGACCTCGTCGACGAGGCCGGTGTCCCACATCCGTTCGACGCGCGCCCCGACGCGTGCGTCGAGCGCGGCGCGGTCGCAGTCCAGGCCGAGCTGCACGGCGGGGCGCACGTACTCCTGGCGCGGGAGGTTCGCGGTGTAGGGCGCGCCGGTCAGCTCGATGACCTCCAGGGCGCGCACGATGCGGCGGGTGTTGGCCGGGCCGATGGACGCGGCCGCGGCGGGATCGAGCCGCGCGAGCTCCTCGTGCAGCGCCCGCCGCCCCTCCCGCTCGGCCCGCTCCTCCAGCCGCGCACGGACCCCGGGGTCCGTGCCGGGGAAGTTCATGTCGTCGAGCAGGGCGCGCACGTACAGGCCGCTGCCGCCGACGACGACGGCGCGCGCGCCCCGCGCCTCGATCCCGGCGATGTCGGCGCGGGCCGCGGCCTGGTAGCGGGCGACCGAGGCGTCCTCGTGGGGGTCGAGGACGTCGAGCTGGTGGTGCGGGACGCCGCGCCGCTCCTGTTCGCGCACCTTGGCCGTCCCGATGTCCATGCCCCGGTAGAGCTGATAGGCGTCGGCGTTGACGATCTCGGCGGGCCCCGCGAGCGCCTCGGCGAGATCCAGCCCCAGATCCGACTTCCCGGTGGCGGTGGGCCCGACGACGGCGATGATCACGGCGTCCACCCTACGTCGGAGGCACGTGGCCCGTGCCGGCGCCGCTGCCGTGACGGGCCGGGATCGTGGTCAGGAGGCATTTCGGTGGCCGCCCGGGGGCGAACGTAGAATTGGCGGCGATGTCCACGCCAACGATTCCCGCACCCGTCCCTGCCTCGCCCGACGCCGGGACGCCCGACGCCGCCGAGGCGCGCCGCACCTACATGGTGCGCACGCTCGGCTGCCAGATGAACGTGCACGACTCCGAGCACATGGCCGGCATGCTCGAGCAGGCCGGTTACACGCGCGCCAGCGGCGAGGACGAGGCGGCGAGCCGGGCGGACGTCGTCGTCATCAACACGTGCGCGGTCCGCGAGAACGCCGCCACGCGCCTGTACGGGAACCTGGGCCAGCTCGCGAGCCTCAAGGCGCGGCGGCCCGGCATGCAGATCGCCGTGGGCGGCTGCCTCGCGCAGAAGGACCGCGGCACGATCGTCGAGAAGGCGCCGTGGGTCGACGTCGTCTTCGGCACGCACAACCTCGACGCGCTGCCGGTGCTGCTGGAGCGCGCGCGGCACAACGAGGCCGCCGAGGTGGAGATCGCCGAGTCGCTGCAGGTCTTCCCGTCCACGCTGCCCACGCGCCGCGAGTCGGTCTACGCGGGCTGGGTGTCGATCTCGGTGGGCTGCAACAACACGTGCACGTTCTGCATCGTGCCGCACCTGCGCGGCAAGGAGCGCGACCGCCGCCCTGGCGAGATCCTCGCGGAGGTCGAGGCGCTGGTCGCGGCGGGCGCCGTCGAGGTGACCCTGCTGGGCCAGAACGTGAACTCGTACGGCGTGGAGTTCGGCGACCGGGGCGCGTTCGCGAAGCTGCTGCGCGCCTGCGGGAGGATCGAGGGCCTGGAGCGCGTCCGGTTCACGTCGCCGCACCCGGCCGCGTTCACCGACGACGTCATCGAGGCGATGGCCCAGACCCCCAACGTCATGCCGCAGCTGCACATGCCGCTGCAGTCCGGCTCGGACCGCATCCTGCGCGCGATGCGCCGCTCCTACCGGTCCGAGAAGTTCCTCGGCATCCTGGACCGCGTCCGCGCCGCCATGCCGGACGCCGCGATCACCACCGACATCATCGTCGGCTTCCCGGGCGAGACCGAGGAGGACTTCGCCGAGACCCTGCGCGTGGTCGAGGCCGCCCGCTTCAGCTCGGCGTTCATGTTCCAGTACTCGAAGCGCCCGGGCACGCCCGCCGCCACGATGGACGGCCAGCTCCCGAAGGAGGTCGTCCAGGAGCGCTTCGAGCGCCTGCTCGCCCTCCAGGAGCGCATCTCGGAGGAGGAGGCCGACCAGCAGATCGGCCGCACCCTGGAGGTCCTGGTCGCGGAGGGCTCCGGCAAGAAGGACGGCGCGGCGCGCCGCCTGTCGGGCCGCGCGCCGGACAACCGGCTCGTGCACTTCGCGCTGCCGGTCGTGCCCGACGAGGAAGGGGTCACGGGTTCAAGTCCCGTCGCTCACCTCCCGTCCGAGCCGGAGTCGCTCGACGACCCGCGCCTGCGGGACACCGCGGACCTCCCGGCGCACCTGCCCCGCCCCGGCGACATGGTCACGGTGACGGTCACGCAGGCCGCCCCGCACTTCCTCGTCTCCGACTCGGCGATCCGGCCGGACTCGGGCTTCGCGGTCCGCCGCACCCGCTCCGGCGACGCCTGGGCCGCCCGCGAGCAGGCCCGACTGGGCGGCGGGGACGACCACCACTCCCACGGACCGGCCCCGGCGGCCGGCACGCCGGTCACCCTGGGCATGCCCACGATCGGCCCGCGCTGAGGCGCGGCGGAGCTCAGCGGGCGTCGTCGGTGATCTCGGGCGGCGGGGTCAGGGCCGAGACCGAGGCGAAGAACTGGGCGGCCGTGACCAGGCCGCAGGAGACCGTCTGGGCGAGCTGGTCGTCCGTGGCGCCGTGCTCGAAGTCGACCGAGACCTCCGAGTAGAGGGTCAGGCCGTGCTGCTCCGAGCGGGCGTAGACCTTGGGCCAGATGCGTTCGCGGTTCCAGTCGTTCGTCGCCTGCAGCACGCTCAGGCGGGACGACGACGCCGACAGGTTGCCGGCCCAGCGGCCGCGGATCTGGAGGATCTCGTCGTGCTCGCCCAGCAGCAGGAACCAGAAGCGGTTGCCGTCCCACGTGCCGGTGACGTCGCCGTCGGGGTCGACGCGGAACTTGTAGCCGCGGCGCGCCAGGTCCGCCGCGATCCGCTGGGTGCTCAGCGGGCGCGGCAGCTCGACGTCGTCCCCGGAGGAGGAACCGCGCGTGCCGTCGCCGCGCGCGCCGTCGTCCGTGCGGGGGTTGAACAGCCGGGTGAGCCAGCCGGGCGTCGCCCGGCGCGCGTTCACCCGTTCGTTGCCGGGCTTCACGGTGCGGACCTCAGCGGGTCCGGGTAAACCTCGTCCAGGTGCTCGAAGAACATCGAGCCGCAGGTCAGGCCGCACTGCAGGAGCTGGTCGAGCTGCAGGTCCGAGACGCCGTGCTCCAGGTCGACGGTGACCTCGGCGTAGACGAGCACCGCGCCGTTGTCCCGGACGCAGACGTACGTCTTGGGCCAGATCCACTCGGCGTTCCAGTCGTTGCAGACCTCGAGGACCTCCTCCAGGCGCTCGATGGTCAGGTCGCGGTGCCACTGGCCGCGCACCTGGAGCACCTCGGAGCCCTCACCCACGACAAGGAAGTGGAACAGCCAGCCGTGCCACATCCCGCCGATGTCGCCCTCGGAGTCGACGAAGTAGCTGAAGCCGTTGTCGGCCAGCCAGTTCTTGACCCGCTCGCGGTCGAGGGGTTCGGGTACGACTGCTGGATCGTCCGTCTCACCGGCGAGTTCGCGCAGGAGAACACCTTCCACCCGGGACTGCAACTCGTCGTCCGAGAGCTCCGGATGCCCGGGGCGGGGCGTACCCCGACCGGTCAGGTCACCCTCTTCCGCCGCCTCGCGACGACGTGGTCCGAAGAACCTCACCGAACCACAGTACCCGGCGCGCGGGGGCAGCACCCATGGAATCGCGAAAGTTTTCTCATGGCGGGGTCTGGACCACTCGTTCGGCTACCGTGAACCACGTGTTCACCCGAGCCGTGATCCTGCCCGCGACCCCGCTGCTCGTCCCGGGTGCGGCCGGGGCCGCCGACCCGCTGCGGGACGTGCGCCTGGCCGCCTGCGCGGCGCTGGCGGGTCTTGCCGCATCCGGGCCGCCGATGGTGCTCGCGCCGGGTCCGCACGGGTTCCGCGGGCCGGCGGTGCTGCGCCCGACGTTCGCCGCCGCCGGGATCGCCGATGCCGCGCTTCCCGCCGATGTCACGGCTCCCTGGGCCGTGGAGCGGGAGCTCGCCGGGACGGCGTCGTCGGTCCTACTGTTCTGCCTGGGCATGGCCCTGGGCGAGGACGCCGCGCGGGTCCCGGTCCTGGAGATCCCGGCCACGGCCGCCGTCGTCGGTCGTGAGTCCCCGCAGAGGGCCGCCGGCGACGACGCGGAACCCGGCTCCCGGGCGGCGTCCCTGCACGCCGCGGCCGGCGTCGTCGGGCGGCATCTGGCCGGCGGCGGGACGCTCGTGGCCGCCGCGGGCGGAACGCCCGGGCCGGCCGCCGTCGCGCCCGCCGATCCCGGCGCGCCGCACCCCGGGATCGCGGAGCTCCTCGCGCTGGCGGCCCCCGGCCTGACCGCCGCGACCCGGCCCTTCCCGCAGGAGCACGACCATCTTCCGGCGGAGTACGCCCTGGCGACCCTGGGATGAACCGGGCGGCGCCATCCCCCGATTCCGGACATCCGTTACCGAACCGTTGCCGCCCCGTGACGCCTATGTCTCAGCGATGAAACACCAGATCGATTAGGTTCAAGGGATGGACATCGCGACCACCGGCGACGCCGACGCAAGCATGGGGACCGCCGACCAGGCCGACGAGCCGCTCGTCGCGCTCCGCCGCGTGAACAAGCACTTCGGGGCGCTCCACGTGCTGCAGGACATCGAGCTGGAGGTACGCCGCGGCGAGGTCGTCGTCGTCATCGGGCCGTCCGGCTCGGGCAAGTCGACGCTCTGCCGCGCGATCAACCGGCTCGAGACCATCGACCACGGCGAGATCACCGTCGACGGCCTGCCGCTGCCCGCCGAGGGCCGCGCCCTGGCGCGGCTGCGGGCCGACGTCGGCATGGTGTTCCAGTCGTTCAACCTGTTCGCGCACAAGAGCGTCCTGGACAACGTGACGCTCGGACCGCGCAAGGTCCGCGGCCTGTCGAAGCCCGCCGCCGAGAAGGAGGCCATGGCGCTCCTGACACGCGTCGGCGTCGACTCGCAGGCGCGCAAGCTGCCCGCGCAGCTGTCCGGCGGGCAGCAGCAGCGCGTCGCGATCGCGCGCGCCCTGGCGATGCACCCCAAGGTCATGCTGTTCGACGAGCCGACCTCGGCGCTCGACCCCGAGATGGTCAACGAGGTGCTCGACGTCATGGTGGGGCTCGCCAAGGAGGGCATGACGATGATCGTCGTGACCCACGAGATGGGCTTCGCGCGCAAGGCCGCGGACCGCGTGGTCTTCATGGCGGACGGCCAGATCGTCGAGGAGGCCACCCCCGACGAGTTCTTCACCAACCCGCGGACCGAGCGGGCGCAGGACTTCCTGTCGAAGATCCTCACGCACTGACCCACCGGACCAACCGATCCAGCACATCCGCATCATCGAAAGGGAACCCATGCGCAAGCACACCACCGCTGCCGCACTGGCCGCAGTGTCCGCCCTCACCCTGGCGGCCTGTTCGTCGGCCACGCCCGGCGAGACCGGCGGCGAGGACGGTGGCGACGCCGCCGAGAGCATCAAGATCGGCATCAAGTACGACCAGCCCGGTCTGGGCCTCCAGGAGGGCTCGGACTTCACCGGCTTCGACGTCGACGTCGCGCGGTATGTCGCCGCGGAGCTGGGCTATGCCGAGGACCAGATCGAGTTCGTCGAGACGGTGTCGGCGAACCGCGAGACGGCGCTGCAGAACGGCGACGTCGACATGATCTTCGCGACCTACTCGATCAACGACGAGCGCAAGGCGCTCGTGGACTTCGCCGGCCCGTACTTCGTCGCCGGCCAGGACTTCCTCGTCAAGGCCGACGACGACTCGATCGAAGGTCCCGAGGACCTCGAGGGCAAGAACCTCTGCTCCGTCACCGGCTCGACGTCGGCCCAGAAGATCAAGGACGAGTACGCCTCGGGCGTCGAGCTCGTCGAGCAGCCCGGGTACGCCGAGTGCATGACCGCGCTCGAGTCCGGCACCGTCGACGCCGTCACCACGGACGACATCATCCTCGCCGGGCTCGCCGCCAACCAGGCCGACCCGTCGGCGTTCAAGGTCGTGGGCAACCCGTTCTCCGAGGAGAACTACGGCGTGGGCCTGCCCAAGGGCAGCGACCAGTGCGAGGCGATCAACGAGGCCATCACCAAGATGATCGACGACGGCACCTGGGAGCAGCTCATCACGGCGAACACCGAGGGCACCGGCTACGAGTTCAACGCGGAGCTGAACCCGCCGGAGCCCGCCGCGTGCGCGTGACGCACGACTAGTCTCCGGTTCGTCCGACGGCCCCGGGTGCGGTTCACCCGGGGCCGTCGGACATCATCACGATCGAAAGGGAAGGTGTGGGCGACTACCTGTCCGGCCTCTGGGAGGTGCTCCAGAAATACGATGCGCTCGGGGCCTTCTGGGTCAACATCCAGCTGACGTTCTGGGCGGGGCTCCTGGCCCTGGCGCTCGGCACGGTCCTGGCCGTCATGCGGATCTCGCCGATCGCGAGCCTGCGGTTGGCCGGGGCGGCGTACGTGAACGTCGTCCGGAACACGCCGCTGACGATCATCATGGCGTCGATGGTCCTGGTCATCACGTTCCAGCTGGGACTGAAGCTGTCGCCGAACCTGAACGAGAGCGGCTTCCGGTTCGCCGTCGTGGGCCTGGCGATCTACCACGCGGCGTTCTTCTGCGAGGCGATCCGCTCTGGTGTAAACACCGTGCCGCTCGGGCAGGCCGAGGCCGCCCGCGCGATCGGGCTGCCGTTCGCGGACTCCGCCCGGCTGATCATCCTGCCGCAGGCGTTCCGCGGCGCCGTCGCTCCCCTGGGCAGCACGCTGATCGCGCTGATGAAGAACTCGACCGTGGCCGCCGCCGCGAGCGTCGCGACGGAGACCGCCTCGGTGATGAAGGTCGCGATCGAGCTCAGCCCCGACTACCTGTACGCGATCTTCGCCGCGTTCGCGATCGGCTGGCTCATCCTCGTCATCCCGGTCGGCCTGCTGACCACGTGGCTCTCCCAGCGTCTGGCGGTGAAGCGATGAGCACCTCTGTCCTGTTCGACGCCCCGGGTCCCCGGGCCCGGGCGCTCATGACGGTCCTCAACGTGGTGGCCGCCGTCGCGGTCCTCGCGCTCGTCACCTGGGTGGCGTACCTGCTGCACCTCAAGGGGCAGTGGTCCTGGACCCTGTGGGGTCCCGTGTTCGGGCCTGAGTTCTGGCAGTTCTACGTCATGCCCGGCCTGACGAACACCCTGCGCTCGGCCGCGTTCGCGACCGTGGGCGCGGTGGCGTTCGGGGTGCTCTTCGGCATGGGGCGGCTGGCGGCCAACCCGCTCCTGCGGGGATTCTGCGGCGCGGTCGTCGAGTTCTTCCGCGCGATGCCCGTGCTGCTGCTGATGATCTTCCTGAACCTGTTCCTGGCCAAGCTCATGCCGGGGTCACCGGAACGGCTCTTCCTCGCCGTCGTGCTCGCGCTCGTGCTGTACAACGGGTCCGTGATCGCGGAACTGGTGCGGTCCGGGGTGCACAACCTGCCCAAGGGGCAGGGTGAGGCCGGTCTCGCCGTCGGCCTGACGCCCGAGCAGACCCTGCGGGCCGTCCAGCTCCCCCAGGCGCTCGTGGCGATGCTGCCGGCGCTCCTGTCGCAGCTCGTCGTGGTGCTGAAGGACTCGGCGCTGGGTCAGATCATCGGCTACGCGGAGCTGCTGCGGTCCGCGCGGATCTTCGCGTCGGCGAACAACGACCCGCTGCAGGCGCTCGTCGTCGTCGCGATCCTGTTCATCGTGATCAACTGGCTGCTGACGGTGCTCGCCAACCGGCTGGCGCGGGGGCTGTCGAGCCGGACGAGCGCGCCCGTGAAGGTGACGCCCGAACGCGTGGCCGCCGGCGTCGGCAACGCCGGCGGCTGACGGGTACGACGGAGATCGCCCCGGCCACGGATCCCGTGGCCGGGGCGAACTCTTTGCGGCTCGGTCCGAGCAGGCCGGCTCGTCAGCCCGTTCAGTCGGAGCAGGGCGCCTCAGTCGGGGCCGGGGAGATCCTCGGTGTCCTCGCCGTCCGCCTCGAGGGCGGTCCGGACCAGCTCGAACGCCAGGCCCGGGGCGTAGCCCTTGCGAGCCAAGGAGCCGACGGCGCGGCGGACGCGGACCTGGCGGTCCAGGCCCTGCGTCCGTGCGACGAGTTTGGCCGCGAGCCGGGCGCCGGCCGCGCGCTCGTCGTCGGGGTCGATCTCGCCGAGGGCCGCGGTGGCGGTGTCCTCGTCGATGCCGCGACGGCGGAGCTCCGCCGAGATGGCCCGGCGGGCCAGGCCGCGCTCGCCCTGGCGGGTGCGGACGATCATGCCGGCGTAGGCGGCGTCGTCGACCAGGCCGACCTCGTCGAAGCGGTCCAGGATCGGGACGACCACGGATTCCGGGTATCCCTTGCGGGCCAGGGCCTGCTCGAGCTCGCTGCGGGATCTCGGGGCGGCGGTGAGGATCCGCAGGACGGTCTCACGTGCCTCGACGGCGGCTTCCTCGGGGCTGAGCTCACCGCTCTCCAGCCGGTCGGCGACCGTCCTGCGCACCGCCCGGCTCCGACGCTTCCCCACGCCGGAACCGGGCATCTGCTCACGGTACTGCACCGTCAGAACGGCGCCTTCGCGGCGGCGGCCTCGGCAACGGCCTCGGCGGAGTCCGCACCGCTCGCGTCCGCGGCGCCGTCGGCCTTCGCCTTGGTGGTGCGGGCGCGCGTCGTCTTCTTCGCACCCGCCTTGGCGGTCGCCGTGGTGCGGGCGGAGGCGGACGCCGCAGCCACCGTACCCGTGGCGGCGGCGTCCTCGGTGCCGTCCGCCGGCGTGGCGCCGGGTTCGGCCGGGGTGTCGACCTGCGGGCCGATGCCGAGCTTCTCCTTGATGCGCTTCTCGAGCTCGGCCGCCAGGTCGGGGTTGTCGCGGAGGAACGACCGCGCGTTCTCCTTGCCCTGACCGAGCTGGTCCCCCTCGTAGGTGAACCAGGAGCCGGACTTGCGCACGAGCCCGTGGTCCACGCCCATGTCGATCAGGCTGCCCTCGCGGGAGATGCCGTGGCCGTACAGGATGTCGAACTCGGCCTGCTTGAATGGCGGCGCCATCTTGTTCTTGACGACCTTGACGCGGGTGCGGTTACCGACCGCATCGGTGCCCTCCTTGAGGGTCTCGATCCGCCGGATGTCGAGCCGCACCGAGGCGTAGAACTTCAGCGCCTTACCGCCGGTGGTCGTCTCGGGGCTGCCGAAGAAGACGCCGATCTTCTCGCGGAGCTGGTTGATGAAGATCGCCGTGGTCCCCGACGAGTTCAGGGCGCCCGTGATCTTGCGGAGGGCCTGGGACATCAGGCGGGCCTGGAGGCCGACGTGGCTGTCGCCCATCTCGCCCTCGATCTCGGCCTTCGGCGTCAGCGCCGCGACCGAGTCGATGACGATGATGTCCAGGGCGCCGGAGCGGATCAGCATGTCCGCGATCTCCAGGGCCTGCTCACCGGTGTCCGGCTGCGAGACCAGGAGCGCGTCCGTGTCCACGCCGAGCTTCTTGGCGTACTCCGGGTCGAGCGCGTGCTCGGCGTCGACGAACGCGGCGATGCCGCCGGCCCGCTGCGCGTTGGCGACCGCGTGCAGGGCGATCGTCGTCTTGCCCGACGACTCCGGCCCGTAGACCTCGACGACACGGCCGCGCGGCAGGCCGCCGATGCCGAGCGCCACGTCGAGCGCGATCGAGCCCGTGGGGATGACCTCGACGGGAGCGCGGGACCCCTCCCCGAGACGCATGACCGAGCCCTTGCCGAAGTTGCGGTCGATCTGGGCGAGAGCTGCCTCGAGGGCCTTCTCGCGGTCTGCCGGTGCTGGCATCTGTCCACCTTCTGATCTCGGGGCGCGCTGCGCGCGCCGCTACGGATGGGTCCTCCGGGGCCTGCCCGGGACGTCAGTTGCGACAGTACGCGGACCCACTGACACGGATGCCTTCTCCGGCCCCTGTGCTGTCGACAGGGTTCCGAAATCCGCGTCTGTGGTCAGAGTCTAGACGAACATCTGTTCGAGGCAACGCGAACGCACCGGCATGGCGCGAAAGACCTGCGCGCTCCGCCCGCCCCGGGCGCGGAGATCAGCGCGCGCTGGACGGCGGGGCCTGCCGGTGCTGATCCGCGCCCCACCGCTCGGGCTCGGGCACGTCGAGCGCATCGCACAGCGCGTGCCAGACGTCGCGCGGCTCGAACCCGGCCGTCATCGCCTCCTCGGCGGTGCGGTTCCCCAGCTTCGGCAGCACCTGCTCCCGCACCAGCACCCGCCCGTAGGCGGGCCCGAAGACCTCGTCCGTCAACTTCTGGAAGTCGCTGTGCCGCACGGGCCCAGCCTACGGCCCGCCCCCGGGCGACGTGCAGGTCAGACCCGCACCACGATCTTCCCGCGCACGTGCCCCGACTCGCTCGCCCGGTGCGCCTCGGCGGCGTCGGCCAGCTCGAACACCTGCGCGACCTCGACCCGGACGTCGCCCGAGCCGATCAGGTCGCCCAGGGTCTCCAGGTCGTGGGCCGACGGCCGCACCCAGACGTAGTGCCCGCCGAACTCGTCCCGCGCCGCGGCGTCGGTGATCGAGGCGATGGTGCCGCCCGTCACGAGCAGCGGGACGCTGGCCGCCACCGCGCCACCGCCCACGTAGTCCAGCACGGCGTCGACCCCGTCCGGAGCCAGCGCGCGGACCCGGTCCGCGAGCCCGTCCCCGTACGTCACCGGCTCGACGCCGAGCGACCGCAGCCACCCGTGGTTCCGCTCGCTCGCCGTCCCGATCACGCGGGCGCCCAGACGCCGCGCGATCTGCACGGCGAAACTGCCCACACCGCCCGCCGCCGCGTGCACGAGGACGGTGTCCCCCGTGCCCACGCCCGCGCGCTCGATCGACTGGTACGCGGTGAGCCCGGCCAGCGGCACGGCGGCCGCCTCCTCGAACGTCATCGAGGCGGGCTTGCGCGCCAGCGTCCGCACCGGCGCCGCGACGTACTCGGCGAGCGTCCCGCCGTGCGTCCAGTCCTTGCGGACGTAGCCGAAGACCTCGTCCCCCACCGAGAACTCGGGGGTGTCCAGGCCCGTCCGCTCGACCACACCGGCCACGTCCCAGCCCGGGACGACCGGGAACCGCACGTCCAGGATGCCGTCGAGGTAACCCTCCCGGACCTTCCAGTCCACCGGGTTCACGCCCGCGGCCCGCACCCGGACCAGCACGCTGTCGGGCCCGGCCTTCGGCATCGGCTCGTCGGTGAGCTCGAGGACGTCGGCGGAGCCGTACCTCGAGTAGGTGATCGCTCGCATGCCAGCTGCAACCCATTGCCCGGGCCACGTGTTCCGCGCCGCGGCCCCGTCGATGTCGGTCCTGGTCGCCGCCGTCTCCCCGGGTTCGGCTCCCGGCGGGTGCCCTGCCGTCGCGCCGTCGATGTCAGTGTCACGGAGCACAATGACGGCATGAGCGATCCGCTGCCCGGGTTCGGGCCCGCCACGCGCGCGTGGTTCACCGGCGCGTTCGAGCAGCCCACCCCGGCGCAGACCGGCGCGTGGGCGGCCGTGGCGCGCGGGGAGCACGCGCTCGTCGTCGCGCCCACCGGCTCCGGCAAGACGCTGGCCGCGTTCCTCTGGGCGATCGACCGCCTCATGACCTCCGAGCCGCCGCGGGACCCGGCGCGGCGCTGCCGCGTGCTGTACGTCTCCCCGCTCAAGGCGCTGGCGGCCGACGTCGAGCGCAACCTGCGCTCGCCCCTGACCGGCATCCGCCGGGCCGCCGCCCGCGAGCGCCTCCCGGTCGCCGAGGTGGTCGTGGGAACGCGGACCGGTGACACCCCGGCGGCGGAGCGCCGGGCGTTCGCGTCGCGTCCCCCGGATGTGCTGATCACGACGCCGGAGTCGTTGTTCCTGGTGCTGACGTCGGCCGCGCGGGCGGGGCTGGCGGGCGTGGAGACGGTGATCGTCGACGAGATCCACGCGGTGGCGGCCACGAAGCGAGGGGCGCACCTGGCGCTGAGCCTGGAGCGGCTGGACGAGTTGCTGGAGCGTCCGGCGCAGCGGATCGGCCTGTCGGCGACGGTGCGGCCGGTGGACGCGGTGGCGCGGTTCCTGTCGGGTGCGCGGACGGGTGACGGGGCACGCGAGGTGACGGTGGTGCAGCCGCCGTCGTCGAAGGCGTGGGACATCGACGTGGTGGTGCCGGTCCCGGACCTGGCGGACCTGGACGCGGTCGGGACGCCGGGCCTGGACTCGCCCGCGGCGGTCCCGTCCGGTGGTACCGGCCCGGCGGCCGACGACGGCGGGGCGGGCGGGCTCCCGTCCTGGGGGGCGGGACCGGACCTGACCGGCGCGGCGACACGTCCGGTGCGGCGCGCGTCGGTGTGGCCGCACGTCGAGGAGCGGGTGGTGGATCTGGTGTCGGCGCACACGTCGACGCTGGTGTTCACGAACTCGCGGCGGGGCGCCGAGCGGCTGACGGCCCGGATGAACGAGGTGTGGTCGGAGCGCCAGGGCCTCGAGGTGGACGATCCGTCGGCGACCTGGACGGCGGTGGTGCCGGGGCAGTCCGGGGTGAGCGCCGGGATCTCGGGCCCGCCGCCGCGCGGAATGCCCGAGGCCGTGCCCGGGCGCGCCGCCGGCGCGACCGTCATCGCGCGGGCGCACCACGGTTCGATGAGCCGCACGGAGCGGACGCAGACGGAGTCGGAGCTGAAGGCGGGCCTGCTGCCTGCCGTGGTGGCGACGAGCTCGCTGGAGCTGGGGATCGACATGGGCGCGGTCGACCTGGTGGTGCAGGTCGGGTCGCCGCCGTCGGTGGCGAGCGGGCTGCAGCGGATCGGCCGGGCGGGACACCAGGTCGGGGCGGTGTCCAAGGGCGTGATCTTCCCGATGTTCCGCGGGGACCTCGTGCCGTCGACGGTGATCGCGGAGCGGATGCGGGCGGGCGAGATCGAACGGCTGCGGGTCCCGGCGAACCCGCTGGACGTCCTGGCGCAGCAGGTCGTGGCGATGCTCGCGGTGGACGAGTGGTACGCGGAGGACCTGCTCGCCGTCGTGCGCCGGGCGGCGCCGTACACGGGGCTGGGCGACGCGACGTGGCGTGCCGTGCTCGACATGCTGGCCGGACGCTACCCCAGCGAGGACTTCGCCGAGCTGCGGGCCCGGATCACCTGGGACCGCACCACCGGCCTGCTGCGCGGGCGCCCGGGGGCGCTCCGGCTGGCCGCGACGAGCGGCGGGACGATCCCGGACCGCGGGCAGTACGGCGTCTTCCTGGCCACGGGTGACGACGGCGCGGCCGGCGACGGCGCCGGTCCGGGCCCGCGGCCACGGGGCGGGAAGCGCGTGGGCGAGCTCGACGAGGAGATGGTGTACGAGTCCCGGGTGGGTGACACGTTCACGCTGGGGTCGAGCACGTGGCGCATCGAGGACATCACCCCGGACCGCGTGCTGGTCACGCCCGCACCGGGGCTGCCGGGACGCCTGCCGTTCTGGAAGGGCGACACGCCGGGCCGCCCGGCCGAGCTGGGCCGCGCCGTCGGCGCGTTCGTCCGGAACGCCGGCGCCGCGCTCGCCGAGGATCCCGCACGGGGTCGTGACCTGCTGCGCGCCGCGGGCCTGGACCCGTGGGCGGCGGACAACCTCGCCACGTACCTCGTCCAGCAGCGTGAGGCGACCGGCCGCGTCCCCGACGACCGCACGATCGTCGTCGAGCGGTTCCGCGACGAGCTCGGCGACTGGCGCGTGGTGATCCACTCCCCGTTCGGCGCACGGGTGCACGCCCCGTGGTCGCTCGTGGTGGCCGCGCGGCTGCGCGCCCGGTTCGGCGTCGACGTCGCGGCGATGCATTCCGACGACGGCATCGTGCTGCGACTGCCCGACACCGGCGGATCCTGGGACGACCGCTACGGCGGGCCCACGACGCCGGGCACCGGGCCGGAGGTCTCCGCCAAGAGCGGGCACGACGGCGTGGTCACGCTCGACGACCTCCTCGTCGATCCGGACGAGGTGTTCGGGGCGGTCAGGGACGAGCTCGGCTCGTCGGTCATGTTCGCCGCGCGCTTCCGCGAGGCGGCCGCCCGCGCGCTGCTGCTCCCCCGGCGCCGCCCGGGCAAGCGGCAGCCGCTGTGGCAGCAGCGGCAGCGGTCGGCCCAGCTGCTGCAGGTCGCCGCCGAGTTCCCGGAGTTCCCGATCGTGCTGGAGGCGGCCCGCGAGTGCCTGCAGGACGACTTCGACGTCGCCGCCCTCACCGACCTGATGCGGGACGCCGCCGCCGGGCGCGTCCGCGTCCTGGAGACCACCACCGAGTCGCCGTCGCCGTTCGCGCAGGCGCTGCTGGTCGGTTACACCGCCCAGTTCCTGTACGACGGCGACGCCCCGCTCGCGGAACGCCGCGCCGCTGCCCTCTCCCTCGACCCCGACCTCCTGACCGAGCTGCTGGGCGAACGCTCGGCGGACCTCGCGGACCTGCTCGATCCCGACGCGATCCGCGGGTACGAGGACGAGCTGCAGGGCCTCGCCCCGGACCGCCGGGCACGGGACGCCGAGGACGTCTGGGACCTGCTCCGGCGCACGGGCCCGCATCCGCGGGCCGCGCTGGCCGCACGCACGACGCCGGACGCCCGCGACCAGCTGCCCGGCTGGCTCGCCGAACTCGAGCGCGGCCGCCGGATCATCAGGGTCCGGATGCCGGCCCCGGCGACGGCCGCCGGCTCCCGCCAGGGCCCGCCGGACGCGGCCGCCGGCGCGCCGTCCGACCTGGAGCAGTGGGCGGTGGCCGAGGACGCGGGCCGGCTCCGCGACGCGCTCGGGGTGGCCCTGCCGGCCGGGATCCCGGAGACCTTCACGGAACCGGTCACCGATCCCCTGGGCGATCTCGTGCGGCGGCACGCGCGCGGTCACGGGCCGTTCGCCGCGCACGACGTCGCCGCCCGGTTCGGCCTCGGCCTCGCGGTCGCCGCCGAGGCGCTCGCCCGCCTGGCGGCCGCCGGGCACGCGGTCCGGGGCCGCCTCCTGCCCGAGATCCTCGGCGGCGCCGGCGACGAGTGGTGCGACCCGGACGTGCTGCGGGTCCTGCGCAGGCGCTCCCTCGCCGCGCTGCGGGCGGAGGTCGAGCCCGTCGAGCAGGAAGCCCTCGGCGTGTTCCTGCCCCGGTGGCAGGGCATCGGCACCGGGGACCTGCGCGGCACCGACGGGCTGCTGCAGGCGGTGGAGCAGCTCGCCGGAGCGGTCGTGCCGGCGTCGGCCCTCGAGACGCTCGTGCTGCCCGCCCGCGTGCCCGGCTACCGCCCCGCGCTGCTCGACGAGCTCACCGCCGCGGGCGAGATCCTGTGGTGCGGCCACGGCCGCCTGGCCGGATCGGGCGGCGGCGACGGCCTCGTCTCGCTCCACCTGGCCGACGGCGCGCCGCTGACCCTCCCGCTCCCCGAGCCCATCGAGCCGGACGGTCCGATCGACACCGCCCTGCACCGGGTCGTGCTCGACCTGCTGCACGGATCCGGAGGCTACTTCCTGCCCCGGATCGCCGAGCTGTCCGCCGCCGACCCGACCGCCGTCCTCGAGACGCTCTGGGACCTGACCTGGTCCGGGCACGTGACGAACGACGGGCTGGGAGCCCTCCGCGAGCGCCTCGGCGGTGCGGGTGGCGCGCACCGGGCGCCGCGCGGTGCGGGCCGGGCCAGGCCGGCGCGCAGGTCGCGTTTCGCGGTGCAGCATCCGTCCGCGTTCTCGCCGGGGCGCCCGGCGTCGTCCCTGGCCGTGGCGCGAACCCCCAGCGGTGGCGGCGGGCGGTGGTCGGCGCTGCCGCTGCGGGAGCAGGACCCGACGCTGCGGGCCCATGCGACGGCGCAGGTGCTCCTGGACCGGCACGGCGTCCTGACGCGGCCCGCCGCGGCGGCGGAGGGCGTCACGGGCGGCTACCGGGACGTGTACCGGGTGCTGTCGGAGCTGGAGCAGCGCGGCGGGGTGCGCCGCGGGTACTTCGTGGAGCATCTCGGGGGCTCGCAGTTCGCGCTGCCGGGCGCCGTCGACGCCCTGCGGAACGACGCGCAGGATCGCTCCCGCCGGGCGGGGCGCGGGGCCGCCGGGACGGCCGTCCTGCTGGCCGCGACCGATCCGGCGAACCCGTACGGGGCGGCGCTGGCCTGGCCGGGAACAGGGCCGGACGGCCCGGGAGCGCACCGGCCGGGGCGGAAGGCGGGGGCGGTGGTGGTGCTGGTCGACGGCGAGCTGGTGCTGTTCGTGGAGCGCGGCGGGCGGAGCCTGCTGTCGTTCGGGCGGGACCCGGCGCGGCTGACCGCCGCGGCGGCGGAGCTGGCCCGGTCGGCATCGGAGGGACTGCTGGGGAAGCTGGTGGTGGAGCGGATCGACGGCGCGGGAGCGCTGCGGTCGGCGGGGTCGGGCGATCTGGTCGCGGCGGCGCTGACCCAGGCGGGGTTCGCCGTCACGCCGCGCGGGCTGCGGGTGTCGCATGCCCGAGGGTGACGTGCTGCGGCTGACCGCCGAGCGGCTCGACGCGGCGCTCGCCGGGCGCGTCCTGGTGCGCGCGGAACTGCGCTGGCCGAGCGCCGCGGGCGCGCAGCTGGCCGGGCGCACGGTGCTGTGCACCGTCCCGTACGGCAAGCACCTGTTCACGAGGTTCGACGACGGCCGCACGCTGCACACCCACCTGCGCATGGACGGGCAGTGGCGGGTGGAGCGCACGGGGTCGCGCGCGGCCGCGGCCCGCCACCCCGTGGTCCGGGCCGTGCTGGCGAACGAGCCGTGGACCTGCGCGGGATGGCGGCTCGGCATGCTGGACCTGCTCGCCACACACGACGAACCCCGCGTCCTGGCTGGCCTCGGCCCGGACGTCCTCGCGCCGGACTTCGACGCCGGCGTCCCGGGATCGCGCCTGCCCGACGGCGTCGGGCGCCTGCTGGCCGACCCGGCGCGGCCGCTGTGCGACGTCCTGCTCGACCAGCGCACGGTCGCCGGCATCGGCACGATCTGGATGGCCGAGTCGCTGTTCGCGTGCCGGCTGAATCCCTGGACCCCGGCAGGGGACCTCGGCGAGGAGCGCGCCGCCGCCCTGCTGAGCCGGGCCCGGGACCTCATGCTGCGCAGCGTGCAGGTGGCGCGCGTGCGCGGGCTGGGCGGCGTCCAGCTGTCGGCGCACGGCCGCCTGGGGCAGCCCTGCCGCCGCTGCCGCACGCCCGTCGCCGTGGGCACCGCGAACGAGCCGCCCTTCGAGCGGCCCGTCTTCTGGTGCCCCACCTGTCAGAGGGCCTGACGCCACGCCCGTCGGACACGAGAACGGGCGCCCCACCCGAGGGTGCGGCGCCCGTCGTACGAGCCGGACGGCTGCGGTCAGCGCTTCCGCCGACCTGCTTCGTGCTAGCCGACCGTCGCCAGGTCCTTGCGTGCGGCGCTCCGCTTCGATGCGGAACGGTCGCCGCGGGCCAGCAGCCCCTGCATGAAGTCCGCGGGGATCGTGTCGGGGATCTCGGGAAGGATGCCTTCGGCGACCGCGACACGGTCGCTGACCTCGCGCAGGATGCGCGACAGCGGTACGTCGAGGGCGTCGCAGATCGAGCCCAGCAGCTCGGAGGACGCCTCCTTCTGACCGCGTTCGACCTCGCTCAGGTAGCCGAGGGACACTCGTGCCGCAGAGGACACCTCACGCAGGGTGCGCCCCTGGAGTTGACGCACATCTCTCAGCACGTCACCGATCTCTTGCCGCATTACGACCATCTCGCGCCCCCTTCCCGTGCCTGTCTCGTTCCCGGTTGCGTCCGTCCCCGTGGCGCGGGAGACGACCGCACGTGCCTTACCTCTGTGCTCTGCGCCTCCGGGGTTCGTCCTACGGTACCCCGTTGCCGTCGAGCCATGACGCCGGGCCGGACCCGTCGACTTCTTCGCGATCACGACCGATCCAACGTCACTGGTCCGACTCTTGTTCCCGAGGGCCATGCTCGTCAAGGGTTTTGCAAGAATTGACCAAGAAGTTTCACCCTTTGGCAACTGCACCCGACAAATCCGAGATCGTGCCCAGGGCGAGCTCGAGGGCTCCGGCGACCGCTCCGGCGATCACGTCGGGCCGGGATCCGGACAGGTCGAGGCGCCGGACCTGGTCGATCCCGGGGCCGCTGACGGCGATGTACACGACTCCCGGCGAGTTCCCGTCCTGCGGGTCGGGGCCGGCCACCCCGGTCGTCGAGATCCCGACGTCCGCGCCGGTCGCGATCCGCACTCCGGCAGCCATCTGCGAGGCCACGTCCGGGTCAACCGCGCCCCGTTCGGCCAGCAGTCCGGCGTCGACGCCGAGCAGGCCGGCCTTGAGGTCCGTCGCGTACGCGACGATGCCGCCCCTGAGCACCGCGGACGTCCCGGGGACGGCCACGAGCGCCGAGGTCACGCCGCCGCCGGTCAGCGACTCGGCGACGCCGAGCGTCCAGCGGCGCAGGCCGAGCACGGCCAGCAGTTCGCCGGCGGTCACCCGCGGCTCCGCCCCGTCCTCGCCCGCGGCCCGCGCACCCAGCGGGATCACGCCCCGGCCCGCGACCCGCGCCGCGCCGAACGCCGGATCCTCCAGCCCTGGTAGGCGTAGTCCAGCCCGGTGACCACCGTGACGACGATCGCGGCCAGCATGACGATCCAGGCGATCAGCGTGAGCCACGGCAGGTCGTCGCGCGGCAGCAGGAACGCGGTGATCGCCACCGCCTGCAGGACGGTCTTGAGCTTGCCGCCCCGCGAGGCGGGCATCACGACGTACTTGAGGACCGCCATCCGCATCCATGTGATGCCGAGCTCCCGCGCCAGGATCACGGCGGGAACCCACCAGGGCAGCTCGCCCACGGGCCACCACAGGAGCACCAGGGCCGCGCCCACCAGGAGCTTGTCGGCGATCGGGTCGAGCAGCTTGCCCAGATCCGTGATCAGGTTGCGCGACCGGGCCAGGTAGCCGTCCACCTTGTCGGACAGGGCCGCGACCACGAAGATCGCCGTGGCCACCAGCCGCCAGGTGTCCGACTCCCCGCCGTCCACCAGGAGCGCCCAGGCGAACACGGGGACCATCGCGATGCGGAGCATCGTGACATAGTTCGCCACGTTCCAGGGCGACGGCGCGTCGTTGACCATTCACCCACCCTAATGGCGCGACGGGCCGCTCCCCGAATCGCGGGCGGCGATGCGAGCCCGCAGGCCACGTCCGCCCCGCGCCCGCCCGGCCGGCTCGACCGCGGCCCCGGGCGGGCGCGGCGCCCGCCGCTAGCGAATGTCGCGCTCGACAGTGACCGCCCCGCCGAAGTCGTCCTCGTCCTCGTCCTCGGCCACCCCGCCGGGGCCGGGCTCCGCCTGGGGCCCCGTGCCGTCGCCGCTCCCGGCGCCTCCCTCCCGTGGATCGTCCTCGTCCTGGTCGTAGAGCCGCGTCGTGTCCCCGCGGATGAGCGCGAGCGCCGACGGCAGGTCGTCCGCCGCCACGAGCACGTCGCGCGCCTTGGATCCCTCCGACGGCCCGACGATCTCGCGCGACTCCAGCAGGTCCATCAGCCGGCCCGCCTTGGCGAACCCGACGCGCAGCTTGCGCTGCAGCATGGACGTCGAGCCGAACTGCGTGGTGACGATCAGCTCCGCCGCCTGCAGCAGCAGGTCGAGGTCGTCGCCGATGTCCTCGTCGATCTGCTTCCGCGCCGCCGCGGCGACCGCGACGTCCTCCCGGTACACGGGCTTGAGCTGCGCCTTGACGTGCTCCACGACCAGCTCGACCTCGGACTCGGTGACCCAGGCGCCCTGCACGCGCATCGGCTTGGCCGCACCCATCGGCAGGAACAGCGCGTCGCCCTGGCCGATCAGCTTCTCCGCGCCGGGCTGGTCGAGCACGACGCGGGAGTCCGCGAGCGACGACGTCGCGAACGCCAGCCGCGAGGGCACGTTCGCCTTGATCAGGCCCGTGACGACGTCGACCGACGGGCGCTGGGTGGCCAGCACCAGGTGGATCCCGGCGGCCCGGGCGAGCTGCGTGATCCGCTGGATCGACGCCTCGACGTCGCGCGGCGCCACCATCATGAGGTCCGCGAGCTCGTCGACGACGACCAGGAGGTAGGGGTACGGCGCGATCTTGCGCTCCGAGCCGGGCAGCGGCTTGACCTTGCCCACCCGCACCGCGGCGTTGAAGTCGTCGACGTGCTTGTAGCCGAACTCCGCGAGGTCGTCGTACCGGGCGTCCATCTCGCGCACCACCCAGTCGAGGGCCTCGGCGGCCTTCTTCGGGCTGGTGATGATCGGCGTGATGAGGTGCGGGATGCCCTCGTAGATCGTCAGCTCGACGCGCTTGGGGTCCACCAGCACCATGCGGACCTGCTCCGGCGTCGCGCGCATCAGCACCGAGGTGATCATCGAGTTGATGAAGCTCGACTTGCCCGCGCCCGTCGCGCCGGCGACCAGGATGTGCGGCATCTTGGCGAGGTTGGCCACCACGTAGCCGCCCTCGACGTCCTTGCCGACGCCCATCACCATCGGGTGCTCGGTGCGGCGCGCGGCCGACGAGCGCAGCACGTCGCCCAGTACGACCGTCTCGCGGTCGGAGTTCGGGATCTCGATCCCGATCGCGGACTTGCCCGGGATCGGGGCCAGGATCCGCACGTCGGCGCTCGCCACCGCGTACGCGATGTTGTTGGACAGGGAGGTGATCCGCTCGACCTTGGTCTTGTGCCCGACCTCGATCTCGTACCGGGTCACCGTCGGGCCGCGCGTGAAGCCGGTGACCTGCGCGTCCACGCCGAACTGCTCGAACACGCCCGTGAGGCTCTCCACGACCCTGTCGTTGGCCGCCGACCGCTTCTTGTGCGGCGGCCCCTCGACCAGCAGCGACTCCTCGGGCAGGAGGTAGACGGTGTCGCCGTCGAACATCGGCTGCTCGCCGCGCGGCATGGGCGCCGGCGCCGCGGGCGGCTTGGGCGCACCCGCCTTCCGGGACGGCGCCGTCCCGGCGGGACCGTCGCCGACGGCGCCCGGCCCGACGGCGGTCACGCCCTTCTCGTCCGGGATCTCCCCCGTGGGGATCCGCTGCGTGGCCGGCCTGGGGCCCCGGCCGGCCCCGGCGTCGTCGGCGGGCGCGCGGAACGCCGCCTTCTCGAACGCCTCGTCACCCACGTACCCCTTGACGCCCTTGCGCTTGCGGCCCCGCTCGCCCCGCTCGCCCCGCGGGACCGGCGGCGCGTCGTCGCCGGGTTCGTCGCCGCCCGCACCCGGGCGGTGGTTGCCCGTGAGCCGGTCGTAGACGCCGATCAGGCGCGCCGGGATGCGATGGACCGGCGTGGCCGTCACGATGAGCAGCCCGAAGAACGTGGCCAGCACGTACAGCGGGATCGCGAACCACTGGGTCAGCCCGGTCACGACCGGCGTGGCGAAGAGGAAACCGATCACGCCGCCCGCGTTCTGCACGGCCGCGAACCCGTCGTCGGCGGGCGAGGGCAGCCCCTCGCCGATGTGCACCAGCGCGCACACGGACACGACGACGAACGTCAGCCCGATCGTCACCCGCCCGTTGGCCTGCGCCCGCTCGGGATGGCGCATCATCCGCAGCGCGATCCACACCAGCAGCACCGGCAGCGCGACGCCGGCCACGCCGAGCGTGCCGGCCACCACGGCATGGACGCCGTCCCCGAAGGGTCCGTCGATCCCCCACCACTCCCGCGCGGCCACGACGACGGCGAGCGCGAGCAGGAAGAAGCCGACGCCGTCGGCCCGGTGATCGGGCGCGGCCCCGGCCGGCGTCGCGCCGGCCGGGGCCGTGCCCGCCTTCGCCGTGCCGGACCCGGGGCCCGTCTCCTTGGCGTCCTTCACGTTCCTGCCCGCCTTGCTCACGTCGTCCTCCCCCTCGGCCGGGCCGGTGCCCGGGTACCGCGGGCCGACGGCGCGGGTCGCGCCGCCCACCGCGTGCGCCATCCCCATCCACGTCCCGCGCGCGGCCCGCACGGGCCAGGATCGCGCGATCCCCCGGCTGCCGGGGTCGTCGCTCCTCGCGGCCGCGGGCGCCTTGCCCGTCTTGCCCTGGGCCGGGGCCCCGCGGGCACGGGAGCCCGCACCCGCGCCCTTCCGTGGCTGGGGTGCGTGCCTGCGCGAGGTGGACCTGCCGGACCTGCCGCCCCGGCTCCCACCCGTGGATCGGGTCGCCATGATGCAGCCCACGGTAGCCAGCCCCACCGACACTCCCCGCGATCCTCCCCGGTGTGTCCGGTTCCGGTCAGGTCACGTCCCGAGGGATCCAGGCCCGGAAAGGACTCGCGGAAGTGTCGTACTCCCCCGATAACATCGCGCGCATCATGACCCAGAACACACCCGCGCCTCCCGCGCACACCTTCCAGGTCGACCTGCGAGGCCTCGTCGACCTGCTGTCCCAGCATCTCTACGCGAGCCCCCGCGTCTTCGTCCGCGAGCTGCTCCAGAACGGCGTCGACGCCGTCACCGCCCGGCGCTCGCTCGATCCCGGCTGCCCGGACTCGATCCGGTTCACGGCCGACGGCGCCGTGCTGCGCGTCACGGACACCGGCATCGGGCTCACCGAGGACGAGGTCCACCGCCTGCTCGCCACGATCGGGCGCAGCTCCAAGCGCGACGGGCTCGACGAGGCCCGCAAGGAGTTCCTCGGCCAGTTCGGCATCGGCCTGCTCGCGTGCTTCGTCGTCGCCGAGACGATCCGCGTGGTGAGCCGCTCGGCCCGTACGCCGGACGCGACGCCCGTGGAGTGGATCGCCCGCGGCGACGGCTCCTACACGGTCCGCACGCTCAGCGACTCCGACCTGGCCGAGGCCACCGGGGGGACCGAGCCGGGCACCACCGTGTTCCTGGAGGCGCGGCGCGGCTGCGAGCACTGGTTCGACGGCGCGACGGTCGCCGAGCTGGCCGCGGACTTCGGCTCGTTGCTGCCGTACGACGTCGTCGTCGGCGAGCGCCGGATCACCGGCGAACCGGCCCCGTGGGCGACGGCGCACCCCGGCCCGGCGGCCCGGCAGGCCGCACTGTCCGCGTACTGCCAGGACACGTTCGGCTTCGCCCCGCTCGACTCGATCGAGCTCGACCTGCCGCTCGTCGGGGTGCGGGGCGTGGCCTACGTGCTGCCCGGCCAGGTCAGCCCCGCGCAGCGCGGGGGCCACCGGGTTCATCTCAAGGGCATGCTGCTCACCGACCGGGCGGACGCGCTCCTGCCGGACTGGGCCTTCTTCGTGCGCTGCGTCCTGGACACCGACGCGCTCCGCCCGACCGCGAGCCGCGAGGCGCTCTACGAGGACGAGACGCTGGCGGTGGTCCGCGACGCGCTGGGGGCCCGGGTCCGGGAGTGGCTCGCCGAGTTGTCGGTCTCCGCGCCGGACCGCCTGCGGCGCTTCCTGTCGGTGCACCACCTCGGCGTCAAGGCGCTCGCGCTGCACGACGACGAGGTGCTGCGGCTCATGCTGCCCTGGCTCCCGTTCGAGACGACCGACGGCGAGCTCACGCTCGACGAGCTGGCCCGGCGGCACGACACCGTGCGGTACACGCGGACGGTCGACGAGTTCCGGCAGGTCTCCGCGATCGCCGCGGCCCAGGGCCTCGCCGTCGTGAACGGCGGCTACACCTACGACGCCGACCTGGTGGCCCGGCTGCCCGAGATCCGCCCGCAGGTCGCGGTGGCGGAACTGGACGCCTCCGCGGTCACGGCGCATCTCGACCCGGTGGACCCGCTCGACGAGCTGGCGCTCGGCCCGGTCCTGGCGACCGCGCGGGCCCGGCTGGACCCGCTCGGCTGCGACGTCGTCCTGCGGTCCTTCCATCCCGCCTCCCTGGCCGCCCTGCACCTCGACGACCGGGCCGCCCGGGCCGAGCGGGCGCGGGCCGAGGCCGAGGCGAGCGCCGACGACCTCTGGTCGGGCATCCTCGGGGCGCTCAAGGAGAGCACGCCGCGCTCCCGGCTGGTGCTCAACCACGCGAGCCCGCTCGTGCGCCGGGTGGGGGCGATCGACGACCAGGAGCTCGCCGGCCTCGCCGTCGAGGCGCTGTACGGGCAGGCGCTGCTCCAGGCGCGCCGGCCCCTGCGGCCGGTCGACCAGGCGCTGGTGAACCGCGCGTTCGCGGGCCTGCTGGAGTGGGCGACGCCGACGCCGCAGGCAGGCCTCGACCAGCAGGACGAACCCGACCGGCACGACGACGAGGACGACCGATGACCGAGATCAACGACCTGGCGAGCCTCCAGCAGGCGATCTGGGACTCGCAGCGCCTGCCGCGCGGGACGGCCCGCGTCACGGCGGCCGAGGAGCTGACCGAACGCGCCGCGGCCCTCGGGCCGAAGGAGCACGCCAAGGCGCTGATCCATCAGATCGAGGCGCTCTACTACACGGACTACTCCGAGCGGATCATGACGCCGTTCGCGACCGCGCTGCGCCTCTACGACCAGGACCCGGGCTCCTTCGACCACTGGGACACCCACTCGCTGTTCTGGACGTTCAAGTGGGTCACCAACGGCATGCACGATCTCCCGCAGGTCCCGCTCGCCTCGATCGAGGCGTGGCTCGCGCGGATGCGGGAGCGGTACGCGGCCGCCGGGCACACGGAACGCGCGGTGGCCATGTGCGAGTACCAGCTCGCCCAGCACGTGGGTGACACCGGACGGGCGGCGCTGGCGTACGCCCGGTGGATCACCGCGGACCGTGGTGAGATGGCCGACTGCGACACGTGCGAGACCCGGGAGCAGGGCCGGTGGCTCCTGGAGTCCGAGGGCGACGACGCGGCGCTGGAGCGATGGCAGCCGATCCTGACCGGAGGCGAGACCTGCGGCGAGGAACCGCACGTCACGCTGGCGGATTCCCTGCTGCCCCTGGTCCGCACCGGCCGGCTCGACGAGGCACGCAGGAACCACCTGCGCGGCTACGAGCTGGCCAAGGGCCAGGAGAACCTCGTCCGCTCGGTCGCCGACCACGTCGAGTTCTGCGCGCTGACCGGGAACGAGGGCCGCGGGCTCGAGATCCTGGCCGCGCACCGCGGGCACCTCGGCCCCGGGGACGTACCGGACACGCGCATGTGGTTCCTGGCGGCGGCCGCGCTGCTGATGGACCGCCTCGTCGCCCTGGGGCGCGGCGAGCTCCGCGTACCCGGGCCGGACGGCACCGAGCCGACCGCCGCCGAGCTCGCCGCGCACGCGCGAGCGGAGGCGCTCGCCCTCGCCGCACGGTTCGACGAGCGCAACGGCACGCAGGCGGTGAGCGACCGGGTCCGGGCGCGCCTCGACGCCGAACCACTCCTGGCGCGGCTTCCGCTCGGCCTGCGAGCGGCCCTGCCGCAGGTGGAACCCGCCTCCGCCCCGCCGTCCGGCCCGGCGGTCGCGCCGTCCTCGTCCCCGGATCCCGCGGCCACGCCGTCGCCGGACGCGGAGAAGGCCGACGAGGACACCGTCGGCCCGCAGGGCGACGACGGGGCACAAGCTGCCGTCATCGAGGCCGTCGACCGGTTCGAGAAGGCGAGGGAGGCCGGCGATCTCGCCGCCGCCCGGACCGCCCTCACGGAGGCCCTGGACCTGGCGGGCGACCGAGCCCGTCCGGACTGGCGCGCCGTCACGCACCTGAATCTCAGCGACGTCCTCTCCGAGGCCGACGACCTGACCGGCGCCGTCCACCACGCGCTCGAGGCGGTGTCCTGGGCGGATCTCGCGGACCGCGGGCTGGCCGCGTTCATGCGGGTGCGGCTCGGCGGGATCCTGCTGCGCCAGGACCAGCACGCCGAGGCCGGGCCGGTGCTGGAGCAGGCCCTGCCTGACCTGTCGGCCGAGCGGCACGGGGACGGCGTGATCGTCCAGGTGCGCTGGTGGCTCGGCGACTGCTACCGGGCCCTCGACGAGTACGCCGAGGCCGCCAGGCACTGGCTGGAGGCCGCCCGCATCGCGGAACACTGGGAGGACCAGCACGACCACGCCATGCTCGCGACCCTCGCCGCGGAGGCGCTCGGCCGCACGCCGGGCGACTCCGGCCGATCGGCCGCCGCGTACCGGCGCGCCGCGGACCTCTGGGCGATCGCGGGCGAGCCGGGGCAACGCGTCAAGGCGCTCCGGTCCCTGGCGTGGCGCCTCCGGCACGACGACGCCGCGGCGGCGTCCGCGGTCATGGAGGAGGCCACGCGCTGCTGCGAGGAGGCGGGCGACGCGCTGGACCCCCTGGAAACGGCGGAAACCCTCGTCCAGCACGCCCGGGTGATCGCCGACGACGAGGACACGGACGACGGCCGGTACGAGGGGCTGTTCGACGGCGCGCTCCCCCGCGCCGCCGATCTCGCGGCCCGCGCCGAGACGCTGTTCCGGCACGCTCTCGGCGCACCTGCCGACGCCTCCGGCGCGCACGGCACGGACGGCACGGACGGCACGGACGGTGCGGACCCGCAGGACGACCTCCTGCGCCGCTGGGCAGGCGTCGCGCTGCTGGCGGCCGACCTCGCCCTGGCCACCGGCGCACCCGACCGCGCCCGCTCGCTCGTCACGGACGTGGAGCAGGCCTATCCGGACGCGGGCGAGCACGACTGGCCCCGCCACTACTGCGCCTGGATCCGCGGCCTGGCCGACGGCGCCTGAGCACACCGCACTCCACGGGCGGCCGCGTCCCCGCGCGGCCGCCCGGCACACGCACCGCCCGGCACACGCCGGGCCCGACACGCACCGGGCGGGACACGCACGCGCCGGGCCCGACACGCGCCGCCCGGCACGCACCGGGCGAGACATGGTCACGATCGGCCGACGTCGGCGGTGAGCTCCACCGGCCCCTCAGAACGCGGCGAGCTGCGGGCCCAGCGAGCTCATGATCTCGGTGTAGCGGCGTTCGCGGGTCCCGGCGTCGCCGTCCAGGAGTCCGGCGAGCTCCAGGGACACCAGGCCGTGCGCCAGGCCCCAGAGGCCGATCGCGACCGTCTCGGCGTGGCCGGCGGGGGCCTCGGCGGGCAGTACCCGGGCGACGGCGTCGCGCAGCACCTCGAACGTCTCCGCCGGCGGGATCGCGGGGTCCCCCGGATCCGCCGCACGGGATCCCGCCACGGGCCCGGCGTCGTCGGCCCCTCCGTCGTATCCGGCCCCCTCCGCGACGGCGCCGCGCCGCTCGAACATGACGCGGTAGAAATGCGGGTCGTCGAGCGCCGACGCGCGGTACGCGAGCCCCAGCGCGAGCAGGTCGCGCCCGGGATCGTCGCTGCGCCCGGCGGCCGCCAGGTGCGCCGCGAACCGCCGGAACCCCTCGGCCGTCACCGCCTCCACCAGCTTCTCCCGCGAGCCGAACAGCGCGTAGACCGCCGACGGGCTCGTGCCCGACGCCGCGGCGACCGAGCGCACGGTGACACCGCCCTCCCCCCGCTCGGAGATCGTCCGGGACGCGACTTCGAGCAGCCGGGTGCGCAGGGCGTCGTCGTAGGTGCGAGGTCGTGCCATGCCGGCGAGTCTAGGCACCTTGACCGGGATTCGGGAACGGTGTTTCATAACAGTGTTACGAAACGTGGGCGCGGGGGTGACCGGCACGGGTGCTCACGACCCCCGCACATGAGGAGTGACGACCATGCTCGAACTGTCCGACGGCGCCCGCATCACCGCCGCGATCGTCCTGCTGACCCTCGTCGGCATCGAGTCCGGCGGGTTCTTCCTGCTCAGGATCCACGCCGGCAAGGTGCCGGCCACGGACTTCCAGAAGGCCTTCTACCGGGCAGGCCATGCCCATGCGGGCGTGCTGGTCATCCTCGGCCTGCTGTGCACCCTGCTCGCCGAGGCGACCGGCCTGAGGGGGTTCTGGCACTGGCTCGCAGCCACCGGGGTACTGATCGCCGCGATCCTCCTGCCGGGCGGGTTCTTCCTCAGCGCGATGGGCGAGGGCCGCACCACACCCAACGGCCTCAAGGTCCTGTTCCCCGCCGGGGCGGCCTTCCTCGGCGCGGGCGTCGTCACGCTGGCGATCGGCCTGCTGACGTCCTGAGCCCGGACGCGGGAAGGGGCACGGCCCGTGGCCGTGCCCCTTCCCGCGTACCCGGCCGGTCGTCCCGGCCGGGTCCTCGGGTCACGCCGCTCAGGCCTCGATGACCACCGGCACGATCATCGGCTTGCGCCGCAGCTTCGTCGCGACGAACCGGCCCACCGTGCGCCGCATGATCTGCTGCAGCTGGTGGGTGTCGGTCGCGCCGCCGGCGATCGCCGTCTCCAGCGCGTTCGTGATCTCGGGCAGGACCTTGTCGAACACGCCCAGGTCCTCGGCCATGCCGCGCGCCAGGATCTGCGGGCCGGCCAGCACCTTGCCGGTCGCGGTGTCCACGGCGGCGTACACCGAGACGAAACCCTCCTCGGCCAGGACCTGACGGTCCTTGAGCTCGGCCTCGCCGATCTCGCCGACGGACGAGCCGTCCACGAACACGTACCCGCACGGCACCGCCCCGACCACGGACGCGCGCCCGTCCACGAGGTCGACGACGACGCCGTCCTCCGCGAGCACCACGCGATCCGCCGGCACGCCGGTCTTGACCGCGATGGAGCCGTTCGCCACGAGGTGCCGGACCTCGCCGTGCACCGGCATGACGTTGCGCGGGCGCAGGATGTTGTAGCAGTACATGAGCTCGCCGGCACTCGCGTGCCCGGAGACGTGCACCTTGGCGTTCGCCGAGTGCACCACGCGCGCGCCCAGCCGCGTCAGCCCGTTGATCACGCGGAACACCGCGTTCTCGTTGCCCGGGATCAGCGACGAGGCGAGGATCACGGTGTCGCCGTTGCCGACCTGGACGCGGTGGTCGCCGTTGGCCATGCGGCTCAGGGCGGCCATCGGCTCGCCCTGCGACCCGGTCGACATGTAGACGATGCGGTCGTCGGCGAGGGTCTCCGCCTTCTTGACGTCGATCAGGACGCCGTCCGGCACGTCGAGGTAGCCGAGTTCCGCCGCGATGCCCATGTTGCGCACCATCGACCGGCCCACGAACGCGACCTTGCGGCCGTGCGCGCGGGCGGCGTTCAGCACCTGCTGGACGCGGTGCACGTGCGACGAGAACGACGCGACGATGATCCGCTTGTCCGCCTGGGCGAACACGCTGTCCAGCACCGGGCCGATCTCGACCTCGGGCGTGACGAAGCCGGGCACCTCGGCGTTCGTGGAGTCGACCATGAACAGGTCGACGCCCTTCTCGCCGAGCCGCGCGAACGCGCGCAGGTCGGTGACGCGGCCGTCCAGCGGCAGCTGGTCCATCTTGAAGTCGCCGGTGTGCAGCACGGTGCCGGCGCCGGTGGTCACGGCCACCGCGAGGGCGTCCGGGATCGAGTGGTTCACCGCGACGAACTCGCACTCGAAGACGCCGAACGGCACCGTCTCGCCCTCGGTGACCACGCGGGTCACGGGCCGGATGCGGTGCTCCTTCAGCTTGGCCTCGATGAAGGCGAGCGTGAGGCGCGATCCCACCAGCGGGATGTCGCGGCGCAGCCGGAGCAGGTAGGGCACGGCGCCGATGTGGTCCTCGTGCCCGTGCGTGAGCACGATCGCCTCGATGTCGTCGAGACGGTCCTTGATGTAGTCGAAGTCCGGCAGGATCAGGTCCACGCCGGGCTGGTTGTCCTCGGGGAACAGGACGCCGCAGTCGATGACGAGCAGGCGCCCGTCGTACTCGAGAACGGCCATGTTGCGGCCCACCTCGCCGAGACCGCCCAGGGCGACGACACGAAGTCCGCCCTTCGGCAGCTCGGGGGGCAGCGGCAACTCAGGATGCGGGTGACTCAATGGGCCTCCAGGCCTAGTTCTGACAAAGTCTCAAGATTCAGCGGGGCTGCGCGATCGCGGGGTGACCCACGATCGTCGTCGCCTCCTCGGGCAGTTCCGGCGGCGACATCGGGGTCGCGTCCTGCTCCAGCAGACCGACGGCGGTCAGCACGGCGCGCAACGTCGCGACCTCGTGGTCGCTCGCGGCCACGTTCGGCAGGCGGAGCGTGCGGCTGTCCAGCACGCCCTGCGCCTGCAGCGCCGCCTTGGTCATCACGGCCTGCGCACCGGTACCGTTCAGCGCGCTGATCACGGGGATCGCGCGGCGGAAGGCGGCCAGCGCCTTGGTGTGGTCCCCGGCGTCCCACAGCCGGATCACCTCGGCGTACCAGGGCGCGACCACATGCGCGGCCACGGACACGATACCCGCTCCGCCGACGCTCAGGAAAGGCAGCAGCAGGCCGTCGTCGCCGGAGTACCAGGCCAGGCCGGTGGCCTCGATCACCTGTGCCGCGGACCACACGTCGCCCGTCGCGTCCTTGTTCGCCACGAACCGCGGGTTCTCGGCCAGGCGCACGAACGTCTCGGGCGCGATGCGCACGCCGGCGCGGCCGGGGATGTCGTAGAGCATCACCGGCAGGTCGGTCGCGGCCGCCACCGCCGTGAAGTGCTGGTACAGCCCTTCCTGCGTGGGCCGCGAGTAGTACGGCGAGACGACGAGCAGCCCGTCCGCGCCCGCCGCGGCGGCCTGCTCGGCCATCCGGATGGTGTGGGCGGTGTCGTTGGACCCGGCGCCCGCGACGATCGCGGCCCGGTCCCCCACCGCCTCCACGACCGCCGCCACGAGCTCGGCCTTCTCGGGGGCGTGGGTCACCGGCGACTCGCCGGTGGTGCCGTTCAGGACGAGGCCGTCGTTACCGTCGTCGACGAGCTTCTTCGCCAGCTTCACCGCGGCCTCGAGGTCCAGCGCGCCGTCACGCGTCATCGGGGTGGCCATCGCGGTGAGCAGGGCGCCGAACGGGCGCTCCGGGGTGCTGGGAAGAACCATGAGGATACGGTACCGCCCGAGGCGGCCGGGCTGCTCCCCGATGGGCCTCGTGGCATAGGGTTCCTGGCATGGCCCTCTTCCTCGACCTCGCCGACGTCTCGGTCCGGCCCGCCGTCCCCGGGGACGAGGTCGCGGTCACCGCGATCCAGGTCCAGGCCTGGGGCGCCACGCACGACGCGACGCTCGGCCGGGCCGTCCTCGCGCAACTCGACACCGAGGTCATGCGCGAGCGCTGGAAGGCCGCGATCGGGTCCGTGCCCGGTCCCGGGTTCGGCGTCCTGGTCGCGATGGACGGCCCGCGGCTCGTCGGCTTCGCGGCCGTCGCCCCCGGTCAGCTGCTGTCCCTCGAGGTGGACCCGGGCCATCGCCGCGCCGGTCACGGCTCGCGCCTGCTCGCGGCCGCCGTCGACCGGTTGCGGGCCGACGGCGCGGGCGAGATCACCACCTGGGTGCTCGAGAACGACACCGCCCGGGAGGCGTTCCTCGCCGACTGCGGGCTCGGCCCCGACGGCACCGAGCGCACGCTCGCGGCCGGCCCGCGCACCGTCGTCGAACGCCGCTGGAGCGCCGCGATCTGACGCGTGTGCGAACGCCGATCCCCAGGGTTCACCGGCGCGTGACACGCCCGTGACATGCGCTTGTCACGATCAGCACATGGGGATCATGACCGAGTACTTCGCCGCGGCGACCGACGACGTCGCGGCGTCGGCGCTGCGCTTCCCCGGCGGCCCCTCCACGTCCGGCGACGGCGACCCGGCGCGCTTCGACACCGTCGTGGTGCCGGCGGTCGACCCGTTCGTGCAGCTCGCCGGCTTCGCCCAGGCGCTGACCGGGCGGCCGTACGGGGAGATCACCGCGAACCCGCGGCACGGCACGCTGGTGGGCAGCAGCGGGGACGAGGGCCCGTGGATCGTCGCGGTCACGGACGAGCTCACCAAGGAACTGGCCGCGGCGACGCCGGACCGGATCGCGCGCGCGACGCGGGACTGGCTGCGCGAGTCGGAGCCGCCCGCACCGCCCCGCAGGCTCGCCTCGGCCGTGCTGCAGCTCGCCGAGCTCGCCGGCCGGGCCGTCGCGGGCGGGCGCGCCCTGTACTGCTGGACCTCGCTGTCGGGGTCCCGCTGAGCGACCCGGCCGTACGGTCCCCGGCCCGCGTTCACCGCGCCGGGTACAGCCCCGAGGCCTTCCGCAACGCCGCCCGCGCCCGGCGGCGGTCGCCCGCCGCGTCGTACGCGAACCCCAGGTGATACCAGGCCCGCCAGTCCGCGGGCGTCGTCTCGACCGCCGCGCGCCGGGCGGCGAACGCGGCGTCGGCGGCCTCGCGGTCGATCCGCCCGCCCGGCGAGCGCGGCAGATCGTCCACGGGCAGCGCGCCGGCGGCGGCGAGCTCGTCCGCCATCGACTGCACGCGCGCCGCGAGCCAGAACTCCCGCGTGATCAGCGCCAGCACCAGCAGCGGGATCACCAGGATCCCGGTCCCGATCCCGATCAGCACGGGCTCGCCCGTGGAGATCATCGCGACGCCGCGCCCCGCCACGGCCCAGACGTACAGCACGAACAGCGCCGTGACGGCCAGCGCGAACAGCAGCCCGCGCGGGATCCGGCGTCGCGGCTCGCTCACGCCAGGTCCAGCACGTGCTCGAGGCCCACGGTCAGGCCCGGCCGGCTCACCACGGCCCGCACCGCCACGAGCACGCCGGGCATGAACGAGGAGCGGTCGAACGAGTCCTGCCGGATCACCAGCTGCTCGCCGGGGTTCCCCAGCAGGATCTCCTCGTGCGCCACGAGGCCGCGCAGCCGCACCGCGTGCACGCGCACCCCGTCGACGTCGGCGCCGCGCGCCTCCCAGCCGGTCTCCGTCGCGTCCGGCGAGGGAGCCAGGCCCGCCTCGGCCCGGGCCGCCGAGATCGCCGCGGCCGTGTGCCGCGCGGTGCCCGAGGGCGCGTCCACCTTGTCCGGGTGGTGCAGCTCGATGACCTCGGCCGACTCGAAGTACCGCGCCGCCTTCGCGGCGAAGGTCATGGCCAGCACGGCGGACAGCCCGAAGTTCGGCGCGATCAGCACACCCAGCCCCGGGGTCTGGTCCGAGCCGCCGGCCCGCGCCGCGTTCAGCCGCTCCAGGTGCTCGGCGACCCGCCCGCGGGACGCGTCGTCCCACCCCGTCGTCCCGACGACGACGTGCGCGCCCGCGTCGAGCGCGGCGTGCACGTTCGCCTCGGTCGTGGCGGGAATCGTGAAGTCGACGACGACGTCGGCCCCCGCCAGCGACCCGGCGTCGATGACGTCGTCCTTGTCGAGGCGCGCCACGAGCGACAGCCCGCCGGCCGCCTCGACCGCCGCGCAGGTCTGCGTCCCCATGCGCCCGGCCGCGCCCAGCACGGCCACCTTGATCTCTGTCACGTCCTGCCTTCCGATCAGTCCTTGCCGAAGGGTCCCACGCGCACCACGGAACGCGGCCGCCCCGCCAGCTCCTGGGCGAGCGCCAGCACGTCCTGCCGGGTCACCGCGCTGATCCGCTCGAGCGACTCGGCCACCGAGTACAGCTCGCCGTACACCAGCTCGGCCCGGCCCAGGCGGCTCATCCGCGAGCCGGAGTCCTCCAGGCCCAGCACGAGCCCGCCGCGCAGCTGCCCCACCGAGCGCTCCAGCTCGGCCGCGGTGATCCCGCCGGCGGCGAGCCGCTCCAGCTCGTCGACCAGCAGCTTCTCGACCTGCTCGGCCTTGGCCGGGGCGCACCCCGCGTACAGCCCGAAGGTCCCGAGCCCGCCGTACCCGGCCGCGAACGAGTAGGTCGTGTACGCGAGCCCGCGCTTCTCCCGGATCTCCTGGAACAGCCGCGACGACATGCCGCCGCCGAGCGCCGCGTTGAGCACCGACAGCGCCCACCGCCGGTCGTCGGTCGCGGCCAGGCCGGTGCCGCCGACGACGATGTTCGCCTGCTCGACCGGGCGGTCGATCGTGCGCACCTCGCCCTGCGCGGGGATGCCGTCGGTGGTGGCGGCCCCGTCGCGCCGCTCCCGCGGCGCGTGCGCCTCCTCCAGCGCCCAGCCGCCCTCGCTCAGGGCGTGCACCACGAGGTCGCACAGCTGGTCGTGGTCGACGCCGCCCGCCGCGGCCACCACGAGCGTGCCCGGCTCGTAGTGCGTGCGGTAGTGGTCCCACACCGCGGCCCGCGGCACCGCGCCGATCGTGTCGGCGGTGCCGCCGATCGGCCGGCCCAGCGGGTGCGTCCCGAGCACGGCCAGGGAGAACTGCTCGTGCGCCACGTCCGACGGGTCGTCGTCGGTCATGGCGAGTTCCTCGAGGATGACGCCGCGCTCGGTCTCCAGCTCGTCGGCGTCGAGCCGCGCGCTGGTGACCATGTCGCCGATCACGTCGACCGCCATCGGCAGGTCCGCGTCGAGCACGCGCGCGTAGTAGCACGTGTGCTCCTTGCCCGTGGAGGCGTTGGCCTCCCCGCCGACGGCGTCGAACGCCTCGGCGATGTCGAGCGCGGTGCGGCGGTGGGTGCCCTTGAACAGCAGGTGCTCGAGGAAGTGCGTGGAGCCGAAGTGCCCGTCGGTCTCGTCCCGGGAGCCGACGCCGACCCACGCCCCCACCGTCGCCGAGCGCAGGCCCGGCATCTGCTCGGTGAGGACGCGAACGCCGCCGGGCAGGACGGTGCGACGGATCGTCGCACCGTCCTGCCCGGCGGTCAGGTCGGCACCGGGCTCGCCCGCGGCTGCGAGCGGCAGGTGCCAGGGCATCTCAGGCGTCCGCGCCGGCCGGGGCCGTCTCGGCCTCGGCCGAGTCAGCCTCCGCGGCCTCGGACGACGAGGGCGCCTCGTCCTCGGTCACCGCGACCAGCGACAGCTTGCCGCGCGGGTCGATCTCACCGATCTCGACCTGGACCTTCTGGCCGATGGACAGCACGTCCTCGACGTTCTCGATGCGCTTGCCGCCCACGAGCTTGCGGATCTGGCTGATGTGCAGCAGCCCGTCCTTGCCCGGCGACAGCGAGATGAAGGCGCCGAACGACGTCGTCTTGACGACCGTGCCGACGAACCGCTCGCCCACCTCGGGGACGTGCGGGTTGGCGATCGCGTTGATCGCCGCACGGGCGGCCTCGGCCGAGGGGCCGTCGACCGCGCCGATGTAGACGGTGCCGTCGTCCTCGATCGAGATGTCGGCGCCCGTCTCCTCCTGGATCTGGTTGATCATCTTGCCCTTCGGGCCGATGACCTCACCGATCTTGTCGACCGGAACGGTGACCGCGATGACGCGCGGCGCGTTCGGCGACATCTCGTCCGGCGTGTCGATCGCCTCGGCGAGCACGTCGAGGATCGTGAACCGGGCGTCGCGCGCCTGGCCGAGCGCCGCCGCGAGCACGGAGGCGGGGATGCCGTCCAGCTTGGTGTCGAGCTGGATGGCCGTGACGAACTCGCGCGTGCCGGCGACCTTGAAGTCCATGTCGCCGAACGCGTCCTCGGCGCCCAGGATGTCGGTCATCGCCGCGTAACGGGTCTCCCCCTCCACCGTGTCCGAGACGAGGCCCATCGCGATGCCCGCGACCGGCGCCTTGAGCGGCACGCCGGCGTTCAGCAGCGACAGCGTGCTGGCGCACACCGAGCCCATCGACGTCGACCCGTTGGAGCCGAGTGCCTCGGACACCTGGCGGATCGCGTACGGGAACTCCTCGCGGCTCGGCAGCACCGGCACGAGCGCCCGCTCGGCGAGCGCGCCGTGGCCGATCTCGCGGCGCTTCGGGCTGCCCACGCGGCCCGTCTCACCGGTCGAGTACGGCGGGAAGTTGTAGTTGTGCATGTAACGCTTGCGCGTCTCCGGGCCGAGCGAGTCGATCTGCTGCTCCATGCGCAGCATGTTCAGCGTGGTGACGCCCAGGATCTGGGTCTCGCCGCGCTCGAAGATCGCCGAGCCGTGCACGCGCGGCAGCACCTCGACCTCGGCCGACAGGGTGCGGATGTCCGCGAGGCCGCGGCCGTCGATGCGGACGCCGTCGGTGAGCACGCGCTGGCGCACGAGCTTCTTCTGCAGCGCGTAGTACGCGGCCGACAGCTCCTTCTCGCGGCCGGCGAACGCCTTGCCCTCGCCCGCGAGGTCGGCCACGAGGCCGGCCTTGATCTCGTCGATGCGGTCCTGGCGGACCAGCTTCTCCGGGATGGACAGCGCCTCGCCCAGCGGCGCGGCGACGGCGCCCTCGACGGCGGCGTACGCGTCGTCCTGGTAGTCCAGGAAGAGCGGGAACTCCTGCGTCTCCTTCGCGGCGGCCGCGGCGAGCGCCGACTGCGCCTCGCACAGCGCCTTGATGAAGGGCTTGGCGGCCTCGATGCCCTCGGCCACGACCTCCTCGGTCGGGACGGTGGCACCCTCGCGCATGAGCTTCATGGCGTCGTCGGTGGCCTCGGCCTCGATCATCGCGATAGCTACATCAGCATTGCCGTCGGCGCCAATGATCGTCCGACCTGCCACGACCATGTCGAAGACCGCGCGCTCCTTGTCGGAGTGCTTCGGGAACGCGACCCACTGGCCGTCGATCAGCGACACGCGGACCGAACCGGCCGGGCCGGAGAACGGCAGGCCGGACAGCTGCGTCGAGGCGGACGCCGCGTTCATGGCGAGCACGTCGTAGGCGTCGTCGGGGTGCAGCGCCATCACGGTGATGACGATCTGCACCTCGTTGCGCAGGCCCTTGACGAACAGCGGGCGCAGCGGGCGGTCGGTGAGGCGGCAGACCAGGATCGCCTCGGTCGACGGGCGGCCCTCGCGGCGGAAGAACGAGCCGGGGATGCGGCCCGCGGCGTACATGCGCTCCTCGACGTCCACCGTGAGCGGGAAGAAGTCGAACTGGTCCTTCGGGTGCTTGCTGACCGCGGTGGTCGACAGCAGCACGGTCTCGCCGTCGAGGTACGCGGAGACGGCACCGGCGGCCTGCTTGGCCAGGCGGCCCGTCTCGAAGCGGATGGTGCGGGTGCCGAAGCGGCCGTTGTCGATGACGGCCTCGGCGAACTGGATCTCGGGACCCTCCACGGGTGCCCTCCCTTTCTCGGAGAGTGCGCCGCGTGCCCCCGACGGTCTTCGATCGAGGCCCACCGAACCTGGGTTCGGGAAGCCACTACCGAGGACCGGACGCGGGGCCCTGGCGGCGCGGTGTTGTTGTGGTACTTACATCTCATCAGACCAGCCCGGCCCCTGCGAGAGGGACCGGGCTGGTCTTTCAGGCGTGAGTCAGCGGCGCAGGCCGAGACGCTCGATCAGCGAGCGGTAACGGCCCACGTCGATGCGCTGCAGGTAGCCGAGCAGGCGGCGGCGCTGGCCCACGAGGAGCAGCAGGCCGCGGCGGCTGTGGTGGTCCTGCTTGTGCATCTTCAGGTGCTCGGTGAGGTCCTTGATGCGCTGCGTGAGGAGCGCGATCTGCACCTCGGGAGAGCCGGTGTCGGTCGGCGTCTTCCCGTAGTCGGCGATGATCTGCTGCTTCGTGGCGGTGTCGAGCGGCATGGCTCTCCATTTCGTGTCGTTGCGCGGTGCGCCCGGACGGATTCTCGGGGCTCTCTTGATCCGCGGCCGATCTACGGCCTTCCTACCTTACCTGTTCGTGCACGATGCCGCGGTCAGTGCGTGCTGTGACGTTGACCTGTGGCAGCGAGCCGACGACGGCGGAGAGCACCGCGCGGACCCGGGAGCGCGGCAGGGTCGCGAGCGGGCGGGCGAGCGTCTCGTCCGGGAGGCCGGCCGACGCGGCGGCGGACGCGACGATCTCGCGCGCCTCGGCCTTGCCGAGGGAACCACCGCCGGCCCGCGCCGCCTTGACGAGGGCGTCCCGCCAGGCGTTCCCCAGGTTCCGGGAGGCGCCGGAGAGGACGACCCGCCGGGCCGCCGCGACCGGATCCGTCGTCGCGCCGGCCTCGTCCGCGACCACCACGGCGTGCCTCGGGTCCGGTGTGCTGCGGCGGAAGGTGAGCGTCCATTTCCCGGCCAGATCGTCCCGCAGGGCGGACTGCGCCGCCTCGCTGCCGATGTCCGGGTGGCCGTTCGGCACGGCGACCGCGACCCGCCGCGCGGTCACGCCGAGCAGGGCCCGGAAGAGCCAGGCCCCGGGGTCGTCCGAGAGGTCGGCCGCGTACGCCGTCGTCCGCGCGTTCCGGACCGACGCCTGAGCCGTGCCGTCGAGGACGGCCCCGAGCGGCACGTCAGCGGCGACCTCCAGTTCGTCCTGCCCGCGGGCCGCGGCCCGGACGGCTTCGGTGACCGCTTCCTCGCCGCGGCCGGAGCGCGCCTCGGACGACTGGGTCCCGTGCGTGTAGATGGTGACGGCGTCCGTGGCGACGCGGGACAGCGACCGCCAGGTCCGCGCCGTCGGGCGGCAGACGTACAGGTCGCTCGCGCTGCCCACCGCCTGGGCGCCGTCGTACCGGTTGAAGTGCGGCAGGATCGCCTCGTAGACGAGCGACAGGTCCCCGGCGGCCTGCTGCACGTTGTACCCCAGGCCCGGGTGGTGGCTCCCGAACCCGTACGCCATGAGCAGCCGCCCGTGCTCGCGGTCCCGCAGTCCTTCCAGGCCGCGGGCGAGGAACAGCCGCACGCCGTCGGGCGTGTACGGCGGGTCGGTGAACACGAGATCGGCGCACTCCCGCGCGGACGCGGGCAGGCCGAACCGGAAGTCGGCCCAGCCGGTCTCGATCCGCAGCCCGCGCTCGGCGGCGACCTGCCCGACGTACGCGAGCAGGTCCTCGTCCAGGTCGACGACGACGGCCCGCACGGCGGGGTTCACGAGGCACGTGACGATCGAGGTCAGGTCGTGGTCCCCGATGCACAGCAGGGTCGCGCCCGCCAGCTCGTAGGTCCCGTCCAGCCACAGCGCCCGGCGCACCGCGGTCTCCGGCGTGGCGGGCACGTGATCGAGCGCCTTCTTCGGCCGCGGCGCGGCGGCGATGATCCGCTCCATCTCGCCGATCAGCGCGTCCGCGTCCCGGAGCCGCCCCTCGCCGGGCAGCTCGACGGCGGTCGGGCCCAGCCGGGCGGCGCCGAACGCCTCGCGGTACTCCCCTGCCTTGTCCGGGCGGATCCGCAGCCGCTCGCCGTCGGAGACCAGATCGTCCCCGAGCGCGCCCAGGACCTGCTCGACAAGGCGCCGCGGCACGGCGGTGGCCCGGACGACGCCGGCGAGCGTGCAGCCGTCGGCGAGCATCGCGACGGCCTCCCGGTGCCCCCGCCCGGCGACGCCGAACGACCGGACCAGCTCCCGGACCCGCTCGAGGGGCGAACCGCCCTCGGCGACGTCGGGGTACCCGGGAACCTCGGAACGCGATGCCATAGCGGCAACCTACGTCACGCCCGCCCGGCCCTCCCATTCCAGCCCCCGCGGTCTCGGACGGTTCATCGGCCGGCTTCGTCCCGAGCCTGCGAACTCAGTAGAAGACCGACTCGTTCAGGATCTGGCGGTGCCACAGCCGATCACGTTCGACCTGCGTGAGCCGTGCGGTGTCGGCCGCCTCCGGCCACCGTTCGTCGATCGTTCCAACCACGTGGTCGACGACCTCTTGTGCATCGGACTTGTCGAGCAGGTACTCGCCGGCCGCCGCCACGCAGACGGAGAACCTCGAGTCACGGCTGCCGTCCCGCCCGATCGCCATGGCCTGGGCGGTCTCGTTGCCGCTACGCGGCTGCGGGCACAGGTCATAGGCCGGGGTCAACGTCAGTGCCGTCCCGTCCCAGAACGCGGCGTGGTTGCGCGCATGGTCGTCGTTGTTTCCGACGGCGACGTTGAAGACGATGCGCGTGAACAACTCCCGCAGGGTTGCAGTCGGCTCGGTGAAGCGCGCACGGATCAGGTCCGCCAGGTCGGGGTAGGTCGCGTAGCGACCCGTCATCTCCGAGAGTCCGAGCATGGTGAGCGCCGAGACGATCTGACGTCGTCCGCCCACGCCGTCGCGGTCGAAGCGCTCGACGACGAGCACGTCCTTTCCCACGACCTCGATGTTCCGCGACGCGGGAACCCTGATCCCGGCTTCCTGCGCGAGCCACATCGCAGCGGCCTCGGCCTTGACCACCGGATAGGTGTCGGACGACGACGAGAACTTCGCGATGAGGCTCCTCCCGCCGTCGTAGAGCAGGGCCTTGGGGCGCGCTCCCCCGATCGAGGTCCCGCGGACAAGCGCTTCGGCGATGTCGGGGGACAGCGGCGTTCCCGCCTGAAGGTGGTCCGCCGCTGCCATGAGCTCCTCGAGCCCGGCCTGCCGGCTCGGAGACCGCGGGATGTACTCCGTGGGGGACGCCTGGAAGTCGAGTGCGCCGATCCTGTCCGAGCCGGACTCAAGGAGGTAGGTGAGCAACGAGAGATCGTCGGTGTCGCTCATGCGGTCGACGTGGCCGAGGTGCCGGGCGAGGATGACTCGGCGACCCCAGGCATCGGGCGCGGCGTCGGCAATGCAGCCCGCAACATCGAGACCGGAAGCCGGACGCCGTCGACCCGGTCCGAGCGGCAGTTCGGGCAGGTAGAGAGGAACCGCGTCCGGGCGGGCAACATAGGACCGCGCGTACGTGAACGCGAGGACCTCGCCGAGTTCTTCAAGACGGCCTGCGACCACAGGATCATGCGCACCCGGAAGCCAGATCCACACGAAGGCGTGATCGGGCGCGGTCTTCTCAGAAGTCGTCATCGACACGCTCACCCTTCTCACGGACACTGGCCGGGAGAACTGCAAGGCGGGACTCGGCAGCACTCCGGACTGCGGCCAGCTCAGTCGCAGGTACGCCGAAGAGCGGGATGGCAAGCATCGTCGCGAGTTCAAAGCAGATGCCGATGGCGACCGTCGGCTCTCCCTTCTCGACGTTGCGCAAGGTGAACGTCGAGATCCCAGCACGCTCGGCCAACTCTGCCGCCGTCCAGCGCCGGGCACGGCGGGCAGCGGCTATCTGGGCGCCCAGAACCGCGACCGCATGGCGGGTCGCGGGTGAATAGGTATGAACTCGACGCGCCATGGCATCCTCGATCCTTGGTATAACAACGCTAAGGGCTCTTATACGCGTTATACCAAGGATACGACGGCGGGACGCGTCCGGCCGTGCACCTCCCGGACGGCCGGGCCGGTCTGGTTGACGCGGCGGGATCCGCAGGTGGGGGGTGGATGCCCCGCCGCGTCGGTCCGGCCCTCCCTGGGAGGTGCACTCACCGGTAAGGACGCACGCGGGGTGCGTTTGGATACAGACCAGCCGGAAATTTCGGCCACGGGCGAAAAAGTGCGGCGTGCGTGTGGAGACTCGCGGCCGCCGCGGTGACGAACCCGGGGTCAGCCGCGCAGGATCTCCCGGGCGCGGGCGACGTCGTCGTGCATCTGGGCGACGAGCGGTTCGATGCCGTCGAAGCGGACCGTGGGCCGCAGGTGCTCGGTGAACTCCAGCACGACGTGCTCGTCGTAGAGGTCGAGGTCGTCGCGGTCCAGCACGTAGGCCTCGACGCGGCGTTCGACGCCGTCGAACGTCGGGTTCGTGCCCACGGAGATCGCCGCGGGCAGCACGCCGTCCGGGTGCGACGGCTCACGTTCGGCCAGGCCGGGCCTGCGCAGCCGGCCGGCGTACACGCCGTCGGCCGGGACCATGCCCTCGATACCGCCCAGGTTCGCCGTCGGGAAGCCGAGCTCGCGGCCGCGCGCGTCGCCGTGCACCACCATGCCCCGCACCCGGTGGGCGCGCCCGAGGACGCGCGCGGCGCCGGCGACGTCGCCCTCGCTGAGCGCGGCCCTGACGGCCGTCGACGACCAGCGGTGATGGTCCGGCCCGCCCACGTCCTCGATCGCCACGACCTCGAAACCGTGCTCGCCGCCCAGCTCCACCATGGTGGCCAGCGTGCCGGCGTTCTGCTTGCCGAACCGCACGTCGTGGCCGACGACGACGGTGCGCGCCCCCAGCGGGTCCACCAGGTACTTCTGCACGAACTCCTGCGGCGTCTGCGCGGCGAAGTCGAGCGTGTACGTGACCACCAGCACGCCGTCGATCCCGGTCTCCGCGAGCAGCCCGAGGCGGTCGGGCAGGCTCGTGATGAGCTCGGGCGCGGTCTCGGGACGGTGCACGGCGGCCGGATGCGGGTCGAACGTGACGGCGACCGCCGCCGCGTCGTCGGCCCGCGCCAGGCGGACGATGCGCCCGAGCACGGCCTGGTGGCCGCGGTGCACGCCGTCGAAGTTGCCGATCGTCACCACGGACGGGCCGAAGCCTGCGGGGACCTGGTCCAGGTCCGTCCACACCTGCACGCGGGTTACTCCTTCAGCGAGCGGGACGGGCGGCACCGCCGCCCGCGTCGCGGCCGGTGCCGCGCTGTCCCAGCCTGCCACGCGGGGAGGCCATCCGGGGAATCGACGACGGCGAGGCGCGGTCCGCGGCGGCGACGGCGGCCGGGCTCAGCCGGCGGGCCGGCGGCGAGCCTCAGCCCGGCGGGGCGGCGGCCGGTCTCAGCCCGGCAGGACCGCGGCCACCGCGTCGAGGTAGGCGTCCGGGTCGAAGTCGTCGAGGATCGCGTGCTGGATCAGGAATCCCTGGGCGAGGGCGAGCATCACCGGCACGACGTCCCGCACCGCCACGTCGGTGCCGTCGGGCGCGTGTTCCGGGTGCTCCGCGAACCAGCGCCGCAGGCGGGCGTCGAACGCCGTCCGGGCCACCTGGACCAGCTCGTTGACCGCCGCCCGGATCGACGGCTCGATCGTCGCCTCGCTCCACAGCTGCACCAGGAGCTGCGGATCGCCGCCCTCCCGGAGCAGGCTCTCGAGCAGGATCCGCAGCATCTGGCCGGGCGACGGCGGCGGACCGCCGGCCGCCTCCCGCTCCAGGGCGGCGGTGCGGCGCAGCAGCGTGTCCCGGGCGACGGCGACGAACAGGTCCTGCTTGCCGGTGAAGTGCGCGTAGACCGCCCCGGTCGACAGACCCGACTCGGCCAGCACGTCCGAGATCGACGTGCGCTGGTACCCCTTGGCGGCGAACGCCCGCTCGGCGGCGGCGAGGATCTCCTCGCGGCGGGCCTGCCGGTACTCGTCGCTGACCTTGGGCACTGTGTCCTCCTTCACGCGGGGGCGGGTTGACAGCCTACGTCGTGAGGAGGACGGTGGTCCACAGGAAAACGAACGTTCGTTTTTCTTTGTCCGACGACGCCGCCCGCCCGGCGGCAGGAGCACCTGGAGAGCACCCCATGTCCGAGGAACCGCGCGGCGGTACCCGCGCACCCGCACCCCGCACGCCCGCCGGCCGGCTCATCGCCACCGCCCTCGGGCTCAGCCTCGTGCTGACCCTCGTCGTGCTGGCCTTCACCTGGCCCGCCATGACCTCGGAGGCCGAGGACCTCCCCGTCGCGATCACCGGGCCGGCCGACGCGGTGGACGCCGTGGCCGGCCGGCTCGCCGAGGCGCGGCCCGGCACGATCGAGCTGATCGAGGTCGGCGACCGGGACGCGGCCGTGGAGTCCGTCGAGACCCGCGAGACGTACGGCGCGATCGTGCTCGGCGACGCGAGCGCGGGCGAGGCACCCGAGGTGCTCACGTCGTCGGCCGCGAACGGCGCGACGAACCAGCTCATGAACGCCCTCGCGCAGCAGCTGCAGACCGCCGTGACCGAGCAGGCGACCGCCGCGACGAGCGAACGGATGACCGCCGCCCAGTCCGAGGCGGCCGAGACCGTGCGGCAGACCGTCGAGGACGCCGTCGCCGCGGCGCTCCGGGCGGCCGCCCAGGGGGAACGGCCCGGGGCGACGGCCGCGGGCGCGGCCCCGGCCGCACCCGAGCCGGTCGACGTCGAGATCCCGCGGGTGAAGGTGACCGACGTCGTCCCGCTGTCCGACGACGACCCGAACGGCAGCGGCTTCACCGCCGCGTTGTTCCCGACGCTGCTCGGCGGGATGGTCGGCGGGATCGGCATCTCGACGGCCGTGCGCGGGGCGATGCGGCGCGTGAGCGCCGTGATCCTCTACTCGGCGCTCGGCGGCGGCATCCTCACGGCCATCCTGCAGGGCTGGTTCGGCGTGCTGCAGGGCGACTGGTGGTGGACGCTGGGGGCGATGTCGCTGTCGATCGCGGCGATCGCCGCGCCGATCACCGGGTTCGTGGCGATCTTCGGACGCGCCGGGATCGCCGCCGGGCCGGTGCTGATGATGCTGATCGGGAACCCGATCTCCGGCGCGACGACGCCCAAGGAGTTCCTGCCCTGGCACTGGGGCGAGATCGGCCAGTGGTTCCCGCCGGGCGCGAGCGGCACGCTGCTGCGGGACCTGTCCTACTTCCCGGCGGCGGACGCCGCGAACGCCTGGATCGCCCTCGGGGCGTGGGTCGCCGGCGGGATCGTCCTGTCGCTGGTCGGGCACGCGCGGGCGACGGCCCGGTAGCCGAGATCCCTGGTGCCCGCGGCCGCACGGCCGCGGGCATCGGCGCGGGCATCAGCGCACGGGCGCGGGCGTCAGCCCGCGGGCGCCGGCCTCAGCGCACGGGCGCCGGTTCGGTCGTGGAGTAGATGAAGCCCGTGAGCCGCCGCTCGCCCAGGGACTGGCGGACCGTGAGGTCCAGGGTGCGCAGGAAGTCGCCGTAGTCCGTCTCGGTCAGCGTCGAGCCGATGAGCTGGATCTGGCGGTCCCCCACCTGCCGCCAGCCGACCTGGGCCGGGTCCACCGGGTCGGGGACCGCTTCCGTGAGCATCGCCGGGTAGCGCGTGCGCACCACGATCCGCCCCTGCAGCGCGACCAGCGTCAGATAGGTCTCCTCGAACGCTATGCCCAGTTCGGTGTTCTCCGGCCACCACGGCAAAGCGGACACCAGCGCGTGCAGCAGCTCCAGGCTGCTGTCGGTCCCCTCGCGATCCCCCTCGGCGATGTCAACACTCGCGTCCCGCCCCACCAGGGCGGGCAGTGCCGCCATGACAGCCTCGACGTCGTCACAACCTGCTGTTATGCGTACCCCCACGGGGCCAAGGTATCAATCCGACATGTCCGCCGGAACCCTGGAAGCAATTTGCCTCGCACGGTTTTTTGTCGCTCATCCCTCTTTGACCTGGACCGTTATCTGGTGTACAGCGACTGTTCAGGCGCCGGACGCCAGCACGAGGACCGGCCGGGCCAGTTCCTCGCCCTTGCGCCGGGTGTCCTCCACGAGCGCCACCAGTTCGCCCGCCGGGTCGATCGCGGCCAGCACGCCCGGTCGCCCGCTCGGCGCGATCCACTGCCCGTAGCCCAGCGCGCGCGCCGCGGCGTCGTCGATCTCGCGGACGGGCAGGACGCCGCGGGCGGCGTCGGCGAGCGGGAGGGTCGCGAGCGTGCCGTCGTCGTCGGCCTGCGCCTCGAGCTGCCCGAGCGTGCGCGCGGCGCCGAGAGCGTAGCCGCCGACGCGCGTGCGGCGCAGCGCGGTCAGGTGCCCGCCGGTCCCGAGCGCGGCGCCGAGATCGCGCGCGAGCGCGCGCACGTACGTCCCGGACGAGACGGTGACGCGCACGTCCAGGTCGACGACCGGCGTCTCGCCGGCGACGCCGTCGGCCGCCCTGCCCTCGGCGGCCCCGCCGCCGGGCAGGTCGGTACCGCGGACGACGGCGGTGCGGGTGGCCAGGACGTCGAAACGGGACACCGTGACCGGGCGGGCGGTGAGCTCGACCTCTTCCCCGGCCCGGGCGCGGGCGTACGCGCGTTTGCCGTCCACCTTGATCGCGGAGACCGTGGTCGGGACCTGCAGGATGTCGCCCGTGAGGGGCTCGATCGCGGCGCGGAGGGCCGCATCGGAGATGTCCCGGGCGCCGGGGGTCGCGGTGACCTCGCCCTCGGCGTCGTCCGTGGTCGTGGCGACGCCGAGGCGGATCGTGGCGTCGTAGTCCTTGTCGGCGCCGACGACGTACGTCAGGAGCTTGGTCGCCTTGCCGACGCCGAGCACGAGCACGCCGGTCGCCATCGGGTCGAGCGTCCCCGCGTGGCCGACCTTGCGCGTTCCGGCCAGCCACCGCGTCTTGGCGACCACGTCGTGGCTGGTCCAGCCGGCGGGCTTGTCGACGACGACGAAGCCGTCGGGCGCGGTGGGGCGACGCGGCGGGCGGTCACGCTGCTCGGTGCGGCCGCGCCTCGTGCCGCCGGCCCTGCCACCGGCCGTCGTGCGGCCGGCCCCGGCGTCCCCGGGGGCCGCGCCGGACGAGCTCTCGCTCACCGCGCGTCGTCGTCCCGGTCGTCGCCGGCCAGGTCGTCGTCCGACCCGTCGTCCGGCTCGTCGTCGTCAGCGATCTCGCGCGGCTTCTTGTACGGGTCCGCCTCGCCCGCGTGGCTCGCGCCCTCGCGGAGGGCGGCCAGCTCGGCGTCGCGGCGCTGCGCCTCGTGCAGGGCGGCGTTCAGGGTCGCGGCCGTCTCCGGCACGACGTCCGGGTGGAACTCGATCGAGGGGGTCAGGCGCACGCCGGTCTGGCGCCCCACCTCGGAGCGGATGCGGCCCTTGGCGCTCTCGAGGGCGGCCGCGCTGCCCGCGCGGTCCTCGTCGGAGCCGTAGACGGTGTAGAAGACCGAGGCGTTCTGCAGGTCACCGGTCACGCGGACGTCCGTGATGGTCACGAAACCAAGGCGCTCGTCCTTGATCCGGGAGTCCACCATCTGCGCGACGATCACCTTGATCCGGTCGGCCAGCCGCCGTGCCCGGGGGTTCTCGCTCATGAAGTCTTTCCTTGTCGGAACGGCGCCGAGGTAGCGGCTCCCGGACGGGAGCCCGCTACCTCGGCGGAAAGCCTGTCCGCCGCCGGCAGCGCGCCCCGTACGGGACCCGCTGCCGGCGGCGATGGACGGACCAGGATCAGGTGCGCGGGATCTCGCGCATCTCCCAGGTCTCGATGATGTCGCCCTCGGTGAGGTCGTTGAAGCTGCCGAGGCCGATACCGCACTCGAAGCCCTCGCGGACCTCCGTGGCGTCGTCCTTGAACCGCTTGAGCGACTCCACCTGGAGGTTGTCCCCGATGACCTTGCCGTCGCGCAGGACGCGCGCCTTGGCGTTGCGGCGGATCTCGCCCGACCGCACGATCGAACCGGCGATGTTGCCGAACTTCGAGGAGCGGAAGATCTCGCGGATCTCCGCCGTACCGAGCGTGTGCTCCTCGTACTCCGGCTTGAGCATGCCCTTGAGGGCCGCCTCGATCTCCTCGATCGCCTGGTAGATGACCGAGTAGAACTTGACGTCCACGCCCTCGCGGTCCGCGAGGTCCTCGACCCGCTCGCCGTACTTGACGTTGAAGCCGATGATCACCGCGCTGTCGACCGTGGCCAGGTTGACGTCGTTCTGCGTGATGGCACCCACACCGCGGTGGATGACGCGCAGCTCGACCTCCTCGCCCACGTCGATCTTGAGCAGCGCGTCCTCCAGTGCCTCGACGGCACCGGACACGTCACCCTTGAGGATGAGGTTGAGGCTCTCGACCTTGCCCTTCTTGAGCTCGGCGTCGAAGTCCTCGAGGCTGATCCGCTTGCGGCGCTTGGCCAGCAGGGCGGCGCGCTCGGCGGCCTGGCGCTTCTCGGCGATCTGCCGGGCGGTGCGGTCGTCCGGCGCCACGAGGAACGTGTCACCGGCGCTCGGCACCGACGTCAGGCCGGTCACCTGGACCGGACGCGCCGGAGTCGCCTCCAGCACCTGCTCGCCGTGCTCGTCGACCATGGCACGCACGCGGCCGTAGGCCGTGCCCGCCACGATGCCGTCACCGACGCGCAGCGTCCCGGACTGGACCAGCACCGTGGCCACGGCACCGCGGCCGCGGTCGAGGTTCGCCTCGATCGCGACACCGCGCGCGTCCTTGTTCGGGTTCGCCTTGAGGTCCAGCGCCGCGTCCGCGGTCAGCAGCACGGCCTCGACGAGGTCGTCGATACCGATGCCGGGCTTGGCCGCGACGTCGACGAACATCGTGTCGCCGCCGTACTCCTCGGCCACCAGGTTGTACTCGGTGAGCTGCTGGCGGACCTTGGCCGGGTTCGCGCCCTCGAGGTCGATCTTGTTCACCGCGACGACGATCGGCACCCCCGCCGCCTGGGCGTGGTTCACCGCCTCGACCGTCTGCGGCATCACGCCGTCGTCCGCCGCGACCACGAGGATCGCGATGTCCGTCACCTGCGCACCACGCGCACGCATGGCGGTGAACGCCTCGTGACCCGGGGTGTCGATGAAGGTGATGGCGCGCTCGACGCCCTCGTGCTCGTGGTGGATCTGGTAGGCACCGATGTGCTGCGTGATGCCACCGTGCTCGCCCGCGACGACGTTCGACTTCCGGATCGCGTCCAGGAGCTTCGTCTTACCGTGGTCGACGTGACCCATGACGGTCACGACCGGCGGACGCGCCACGAGGTCCTCGTCGGACTCGTCGGCCTCCTCCGCCTCCAGGTCGATGTCGAAGGCCCCGAGCAGCTCGCGGTCCTCCTCCTCGGCCGAGACCATCTCGATGACGTAGCCCAGCTCGACGCCCAGGGTGCCGAACGTGTCCTCGTCGAGCGACTGCGTGGCCGTGGCCATCTCGCCCAGGTGGAACAGGACGGTCACGAGCGCCGCGGGGTTCGCGTCGATCTTGTCGGCGAAGTCGTTCAGGGACGAGCCCTGACGCAGCCGCACGACGGTGCTGCCGTTGCCGCGAGGCACCGACACGCCGCCGAGCGACGGCGCCTGCATCGCCTCGAACTCCTGGCGCTTCTGACGCTTCGACTTCCGCCCGCGGACCGGACGACCGCCGGCGCGCCCGAAGGCACCCTGCGTCGCACCGCGACCGCCGCCGCCACGACCGCGGAAACCGCCGCCGCCCCCGGGACGACCCGCGCCCCCGGGACCGCCGGGCCCGCCCGGGCCACCGGCGCCGCCGGGCCCGCCAGGACCGCCGCGGCCGCCACGACCACCGCCGCCGCCACCCGGGCCGGGACGTGCGCCCGGACGCGGCACCGACGTCTTGCCGGGCATCATGCCCGGGTTGGGGCGCGGGCCACCCGGACGGGGACCGCCCGAGCCGCCGGGGCGCGGACCGGCGCCACCGGGCCCGCCGGGGCGGGGACCGCCCGGACGGGGACCGCCGGAGCCGGCCGGCGAACGCTCGGCCTTGTCGGCACCGGGGCCGCCGCCACGGCGGTCACCCGGGCGCGGCATGCCCTGGCTGGGAGCGAACGGGTTGTTGCCCGGACGCGGGCCCGCTCCGCCCTCGCCGCGGGAACCCGCGTCGCGGCCGCCACCGGCACCGGGGCCGCCGGCGTCACGGCGAGGACCGCCACGGCGGTCACCCGGGCGCGGCATGCCCTGGCTGGAGGCGAACGGGTTGTTACCCGGACGCGGGCCCGCCCCGCCGGGCTTGGGCGCCGCGGCCGGACCCGGCTTGGGGCCGGACGGGCCGGGCCGTGCCGCCGGGTCGGCGGACGACGTGCTCGCGGCCGGCGCCTCGGGCGCCTGGGCCTCGGGCGAAGCAGTGGGTGCGGCCGGCTCGGCCGGGGCCGCCTGTGCCGCGGGCCGGACCGGTTCGGGCGCCGCCGGCTGGGCGGGCGCGGCCGGGGCCGTCTCCGCGGGAGCAGGCACGGCGGGGCGGACGGCCCCGGGCTTCGGGGCCGGCTTCACGCCCGGCTTGGGGGCGGGACGGGCCTGCTTCTTCGCGCCGGACGTGCCGGCGTCGGTGAACTTGTCGCGCATACGTCGCGCGACGGGCGCCTCCAGCGTCGACGACGCCGAGCGCACGTACTCGCCTGCTGACTTCAGCTCGGCGAGCAGGGCCTTGCTTTCCACTCCGAGCTCTTTTGCGAGCTCGTAGACGCGGACCTTTGCCACAACTCTCCTGTCTCGGTCCGTCCCGAGGCAGGGGCGAACCGCACTAGTACGAGGTACTCATCGCTGGGGACTCATCGGGTGCCCATCGGCTTCTGACCCGCTTTCCTGTCGACGAATTTCTGGTGCGGCCGGCCGCCTTCCCGGCGGCCGGTCGTGACTGTCCCCGCGGCCGGCGCTCACCGCCCGAGATGTTCCCGGAGCCGCGCCAGGTCGAGGGGCCCGCCCACCCGCAAGGCGCGGGGGAAGGCCCGACGACGCTCCGCGAGCTCCAGGCACTCCGGCCTGGAGTGGATCCAGGCACCTCGCCCCGGTAGGCAGGCCCGCACGTCGACGACGATCCGGGCCGGCGCCGCGGCGGGATCCAGGACCACACGCACGAGAGCAGACCGCTGGTCGCGTCCCCGGCATCCGACACACGTCCGCACCGGAGGCGACGGAACGTAGGACGAAGGACGGGCTCGCGGCCCAGACTCGATCAGTCTACCTTGCCTGTTCACCTGCCGTTACCGGTTCGGCGACACGTGAGCAGCGCCACCCTCCCCGGCCGGGGTCCCGCCCTGCTCGTCACCGGCGGCGTCGTCCTGCTCCCCGCCCGCGGCGTCGTCGGCCGCCTCGTCGGACCGGATGTCGATCCGCCACCCGGTGAGCTTGGCCGCCAGGCGGGCGTTCTGCCCCTCCTTGCCGATGGCCAGCGACAGCTGGTAGTCCGGGACGACGGCGCGTACCGCGCGCGCCGCCTCGTCCACCACGGTGACCGAGATCGTCTTGGCCGGCGACAGCGCGTTCGCGACGAACCGCGCCGGGTCGTCGCTCCAGTCGACGATGTCGATCTTCTCGCCGCGCAGCTCGGCCATGACCGCCCGCACGCGCGCGCCCATCGGGCCGATGCAGGCGCCCTTCGCGTTCAGGCCCGCGACCCGGGAGACGACGGCGACCTTGGTGCGGTGGCCCGCCTCGCGCGCCACGGACATGATCTCCACGGAGCCGTCGGCGATCTCCGGGACCTCGAGCTCGAAGAGCTTGCGCACCAGCCCGGGGTGCGTGCGGCTCAGGGTCACCTGCGCGCCCTTCATGCCCCGCGACACCTCGACCACGTACGCACGCAGCCGCTCGCCGTGCTCGTACACCTCGGTGGCGACCTGCTCGTGCGGCGGCAGCACCGCCTCGGTGTCGCCCACGTCCACGAGCACCATGCGGGGGTCGCGGCCCTGCTGGATGACGCCCGCGACGACCTCGCCCTCCTTGTCGCGGAACGTGCCCAGCACCTGGTCGTCCTCGGCGTCCCGCAGGCGCTGCACGATCACCTGGCGCGCGGTCGCGGTCGCGATGCGGCCGAAGTCCTGCGGCGTGTCGTCGAACTCCGGGCCGAGCTCGACGGGCGCGGGCGCCGCCGGGTCGTCCGGGTCCGCGTAGGTCTCGAGCTCCTCGCGGGCCCACACCGTCACGTGGCCGGTGGTGCGATCCACCTCGGCGCGGGCGTGCTTGAAGGAGTACGGCGTCCGGTGGTACGCGGAGAGCAAGGCCTGCTCGATCGCCGAGACCAGGACGTCCAGGCTGAAGTCCTTCTCGCGCTCCAGCATGCGCAGCGCGCTCATGTCGATGTCCATCTCAGCCCTCCTCGTCGCGGCCCGCCGCGCCCTCGCGGGGCAGGCGGGTCACGCTGTCGTCGTCCGCACCAGAACTCTCGCGCACCCCGGCGCGGTCGGCATCCCCAGCCCGGCGTCCTGCGACGGGCTCCTCCGCGGCGTCCGCGGCGTCGTCGTCGTCGAACGCGGCGTCGTCGGCCCGCTTGAGCTCGACCTCGACGCTCCCCCGGGCGACCGACCCGAGCGGGATCTCGCGCGCGTCGTCCAGCACGAGGACCACGGCGTCGTCGTCGCCGGTCGCGCCGGTGCCCCGCACGTCGGTGAGCCTGCCCGACGCGGTGCCGCCGTCGGCGAGCGCGAGCGTCACCAGGCGCGTGCGGGCCCGCCGGAAGTGGCGTGCCGTGGTGAGCGGCCGGGACACCCCGGGGGTGCTGATCTCCAGGGTGTACGCGCCGGCGACGGCGTCGGCGTCGTCCAGGGCCGCCGAGATCGCGCGGGACGCCTCCCCGAGCGTGTCCGAGTCCAGGCTGCCGACCCGGTCCTCGGGCAGGTCGAGCGTGATCCGCACGACCGACCTGTTCCCGGCACGCGTGACCCGCACCTCCTCGAGGTACAGGCCGTGATCACCGGCCACCGGCTCGGCGATCCGGGTCACGTCGTCCTGTGACCGGTTCGCGGGCTGCGCCATCGTGTTCCTCCCGTCGGCTCCCACAAGAAATGGGGGTACCGCTCGAGTCAGGACCCGACCGGTGTGCTGTTGTCGTCTACCGCGCCCAGCCTACGACGCCTCCGCGCCCGCTCGCAGGTCATGGGGCGTGACATCCGACGCAACCGGTCACCTGCGCCGGGAAGGGGCCCGGGCGTGGCATCATCGGGCACGATGAACCCGCCTCCGTCCACAGCGTCGTCACGCCGTCCCCGCCACGTCCCGCCGGCGGCGGTCGCGCTCGCCGTCGCGCTGCTGCTCGGCGGGTGCGGGGTGCGGCTCGACTCGCCGCCCCCGACCGAGCCCGTCCCGGACCCGGTCGAGATCGTGCGCCGCACGGCGGTCGACGACGCGCTCCTCGTGGCGGGCCAGGCGGAGGCGGTGGCGGGCCGCAAGGACACCAAGCCGGTGGTCGCCGAGGCGCTCACGCAGATCTCCGAGATCTCGCTCGACCACGCCGACCAGCTCGGCGGCGTCTACGAGTCGGGGCTCGCGTCGGACGCGCCCGCCCCGTCGCCGTCGGCCTCGGAGGGGTCCGCGCCCGGGCCGGACAAGGTGCTCGCGACCCTGCGGGACGCCGCCGCCCGCAACGCGACCGCCGCGGACGTCTGCGAGGACGGGCCGCTGGCCCGCCTGCTCGCGTCGGTGTCGGCGGCGCAGACGCTGTCGGCCCGGAAGCTCGCCGAGACCGCCGGGAAGAAACTGCCGCCGTACACGCCGCCGGTGGTCCCGGGCTCGCCGCAGGCCGCGGCCTCCCCCGCGCCGTCGGACGACGGCGGGGACGAGGGCGGCTCGGACGACGACGACGCGACGACGACGGCGGTCTCGGCCGCCTCCCGCCTGACGACAGCGCCCGCGGGCCTGGAGCCCGAGGACCTCGACGCGGTGATCCTCGCCGAGGACTCCACCGCGTACGCCTACGAGGTCGCGGCCGCCTGGTCCGACGAGGAGCCCACGCAGCTCCGGCTGCTCAACCTCGCGCGCCGGCACCGGGAGCGCGGCCAGGGCTGGGCGCGGGTCGCCGGCGTCGCGGGCACCGAGAAGGACCCGCGGCGCGCCGCCTACCAGCTGCCGGATCGCGGCGCGACGGCCAAGGACGTCGTGGTGCAGGCCGAGAGCCGCCTGGCCGCCGGCTACGCGAGCCTGGTCGCCCAGGCGGAACCGGCCACCCGCGCGGCCGTGGTGGCCCTGCTGGCGGACTCGGCCCTCACCCAGCGCGCCTGGGGCGCCCCGCTGCCCCCGTTCCCGGGCCTCCCGGAGCAGGCCAGGGCCTGACCTCCGGTCAGGCCGGGGTCACGGGGTCAGCAGGGACTCGACCCGGGTGATCGTCTGCTGGACGACGTCGGCGACCGGGATCTGCTCCGCCTCGCCCGCGCGGGGGCGGATCTCGACGACGCCGTCGGCCAGGCCCTTGCCCACGACGACGAGCAGCGGGGCGCCCAGGAGCTCGGCGTCCTTGAACTTCACGCCCGGAGCGACCTTCGGGCGGTCGTCGTAGAGGACCTCGACGCCCGCGTCGACCAGGCCGGCCGCGATCTGCTCGGCGGCCTCGAAGACCTCCGTGCCCTTGCCGGTGGCGACCAGGTGCACGTGCACCGGGGCGATCTGCGCGGGCCACGCCAGGCCGTTCTCGTCGTGGTTGGCCTCCGCGAGCGCCGCCAGCGCGCGCGTGACGCCGACCCCGTAGGAACCCATGGTGACGACGGCCTGCTTGCCGTTCTCGTCGAGCACCTTGAGGCCGAGCGCGTCCGCGTACTTGCGGCCGAGCTGGAAGATGTGGCCCATCTCGATGCCGCGGGCGAGCTCCAGCGGGCCGGAGCCGTCGGGGGCCTCGTCACCGGCGCGCACCTCGGCGGCCTCGATGGTGCCGTCGGCGGTGAAGTCGCGGCCGGCGACCAGGTCGAAGACGTGGCGGCCGGGCTCGTTCGCGCCGGTGATCCAGCGGGTGCCGGGCACGACGCGCGGGTCGAGCAGGTAGCGCACGGCCGAGCGCTTCTCGCCGTCCTCCCCCTCGACCCGGGCGCCCTGCGGGCCGAGCGCCTGCGGGCCGATGTAGCCCTTGACCAGTTCGGGGAACTTCTTGAAGTCCTCCTCGCTCGCGGCCTCGGCCTCGGCCGGGGCCACGGCGGCCTCCAGGCGCTTGAGGTCCACCTCGCGGTCGCCGGGCAGGCCGACAACCAGCAGCTCGCGGGTCCCGTCGGGCTGCGTGAGGGCCAGCACGACGTTCTTCAGCGTGTCCGCGGCGGTCCACTCGCGGTCCGGCCGGGCGTGCTTCGCGTTGGCGAACGCGACGAGCGTCTCGATGGTGGGCGTGTCGGGGGTGTCCTCGACGTGCGCGGCGGGGGCGTCGTCGTACCCAATCGCCTCGGGGACGGGCGTGACGACGGCCTCGACGTTGGCGGCGTAGCCGCCGGCCGACCGCACGAAGGTGTCCTCGCCGATGGGCGACGGGCTGAGGAACTCCTCGGAGCGGGAGCCGCCCATCGCGCCGGACATGGCAGAGACGATGACGTACTCGAGGCCGAGCCGGCGGAAGATCCGCTCGTAGGCGTCGCGGTGCTTCTGGTAGGCCTCCTCCAGGCCGGAGTCGTGCACGTCGAAGGAGTACGAGTCCTTCATGACGAACTCGCGGCCGCGGATCAGGCCCGCGCGGGGGCGCGCCTCGTCGCGGTACTTGGTCTGGATCTGGTAGAGGATCGCGGGCAGGTCCTTGTACGAGGAGTACAGGTCCTTGACCAGGAGCGTGAACATCTCCTCGTGGGTGGGAGCGAGCAGGTAGTCGCCCTGCTTGCGGTCCTGGAGGCGGAACAGGTTGGGCCCGTACTCCTCCCAGCGGCCGGTGGCCTCGTAGGGCTCGCGCGGCAGCAGCGCGGGGAAGTGCACCTCCTGCCCGCCGATGGCGTTCATCTCCTCGCGCACGATCGCCTCGATCTTCGCGAGCACGCGCAGGCCCAGCGGGAGCCAGCTGTAGATCCCCGGGGCGGCGCGGCGGATGTACCCGGCGCGCACCAGGAGCTTGTGGCTGGCGACCTCGGCCTCGGCCGGGTCCTCACGCAGCGTGCGGACGAAGAGGGACGACATGCGAAGCAGGTCGCCCGAGCGGAGTGCGGATGACATGGGGGCAATGCTACTGGCGACCTGTGACATCGCCGTCCTGACAACCGTGGACCCAGGCGTGGCCGGCGGCGGCAACCCGGACGATAATGGCCCGCATGCCGGAGCTTCCCGAGGTCGAGGCGCTGGTGCGGTTCCTCGGGGAGCGCACCGGCTCACGCGTGGTCACATCGATCGAGGTCGGCAACATCGCCGCCCTCAAGACCTTCGAGCCGCCCGTCACGGCCCTGACGAGCCGGAGGGTCACCGCCTGGTCCCGCCACGGCAAGTGGCTCGACATGACGGTGTCCGGCGACGGCTCGACGTCAGCAGGCGACGCCCCGCTGCATCTGGTCTTCCACCTGTCCCGCGGCGGCTGGGTGCGCTGGTCCGACAAGCTCCCGGCGACGCCCGTGCGCCCGCGGCTCGGCGGCTCCGCGAAGGGCGCGGCGATCGCCGTGCGCGTCCGGCTGGACGACGGCGCCGGGTTCGATCTGACCGAGGCCGGGACGAGGAAGCGGCTCGCGGTCCACGTGGTGCGCTCGCCGGAAGACGTCGCGATGATCGCCTCCCTCGGCATCGACCCGCTGACCCCGGAGTTCACGGCCGAACGCCTCGGCGAGCTGCTGGCGGCGAGGAACCAGCAGATCAAGGGCCTGCTCCGCGATCAGTCGGCGATCGCGGGCATCGGCAACGCCTACTCGGACGAGATCCTGCACGCCGCCCGCTTCAGCCCGTACAAGCAGACGCGCACGTTCACGCGAGAGGAGACCACCCGGCTGCACACGGCCGTCGGCGAGGTGCTCTCCGAGGCCATCGCGACGTCGTCGGGCAAACCGGCGAAGGATCTGAAGGACGCGAAACGCGCGGGGATGCGCGTGCACGGCCGCACCGGCGAACCCTGCCCCGGCTGGGACGGCACCCCCTGCGGCGACACGGTCCACGAGGTCAGCTTCGCCGACCGTTCCCTCCAGTACTGCCCCACCTGCCAGACCGGCGGGCGGCCCCTGGCCGACCGCCGCCTGTCCAAGCTCCTGCGGTAGCCCGATCGGCGGACGGTCCAGCTCAGAAGAGGACCGTCGCGAAGGTGCCGACCTGTTCGAAGCCGACGTGGCGGTAGGTGGCGATGGCGCGTTCGTTGTAGGAGTTGACGTAGAGGGAGACGACCGGGGCGATGGACTCGCGGACGGCCCCGACGACGGCGGACATCCCGGGGACCGCCCAGCCGCGGCCGCGGTACATCGGGTCGACCCAGACGCCCTGGATCTGGGCGACCGTACCGGCCACCGCGCCCACCTCCGCCTTGAAGGCGACCGTGTCCCGGCCCCGTGGCGTGCGCTCGGTGCGGATGAAGGAGCGGCCGTCCGCGATCAGGGAGCGGACGCGCTGCACGTACGGGCCGCCGCCGCCCGCGACCGGGGAGTAGCCGACCTCCTCCGTGAACATGCGCACGCAGGCCGGCAGCACGATGTCGAGCTCGGCGAGGGTGGAACGGCGCAGCGCGGGATCCGGGGCGACGTCGGAGCCGCGGCTGATCGCCATCGACGGCTGGTCGCAGCGGACCTCGCGCGGGGCGGGCCAGTGCGCCTCCAGCGCGTCCCAGAGGCCGAGGGCCGCGTCCCGCTCCCCCACGATCGAGCTGGACCGGCGGCCCTGGGAGCGCGCCAGGCTCGCGAACGCCGCCGTCGCGGCAGCCTGGCCGGCTCGCCCCAGGGCGCGGGGCACCACGGGGACCAGGTTCGCCCCGGCCCAGCACACGGCCTCCGGCGGGCCGGACGCCGGGAACCCCCACGCCTGCCCGCCCGCCGCGGTGAAACCGGCACGCGCGGCGATCTCCAGGCGCGACGCCGCCAGAACGGACGCGACCGGCTCGGCATAGCAGACCTCCAGGGCCGCCCCGAGATCCTCCGCCCCGAGGATCCTCGCGTCCTCCGCGGGACCGCCGGGCCGCCCGTCCGCGGGCGCGCCCCCCACGCCGCCGCCAGGGCGGAGCGGGGTGTGCGGTGCGGCCATGAGGTCGGCCTCCCTCAGTACGTGTTCGTCACGCTGTTCGCGCCTGTTGTCAGCCGACGGTCACCACCGGCGCGCCGGCCTGCATCTCGTTCTCGGGTGCGGGCATGGAGTCGGCGATGCGCATCGCCTCCTCGATCAGTGTCTCCACGATCATCGCTTCCGGCACGGTCTTGACGACCTCGCCCTTGACGAAGATCTGGCCCTTGCCGTTGCCGGAGGCGACGCCGAGGTCGGCCTCGCGGGCCTCACCGGGGCCGTTGACGACGCAGCCCATGACGGCGACGCGCAGCGGCACCTCCATGCCCTCCAGCCCGGCGGTGACCTTCTCCGCCAGGGTGTAGACGTCGACCTGCGCGCGGCCGCAGCTCGGGCACGAGACGATCTCCAGCTTGCGGGGCCGCAGGTTGAGCGCCTGGAGGATCTGGTTGCCGACCTTGACCTCCTCGACCGGCGGGGCGCTGAGCGAGACGCGGATGGTGTCGCCGATGCCCTTGCTGAGCAGGGCGCCGAAGGCCGTGGCGGACTTGATGGTGCCCTGGAAGGCCGGGCCGGCCTCGGTGACGCCGAGGTGCAGCGGCCAGTCGCCGCGCTCGGACAGCAGCTCGTAGGCGCGCACCATGACGACCGGGTCGTTGTGCTTCACCGAGATCTTGAAGTCGTGGAAGTCGTGCTCCTCGAAGAGGCTCGCCTCCCAGACGGCCGACTCCACGAGCGCCTCGGCGGTGGGCTTGCCGTACTTCTCCAGCAGGCGCTTGTCGAGGGATCCGGCGTTCACGCCGATGCGCAGCGAGACCCCGGCGTCGGACGCGGCGCGCGCGATCTCCTTGACCTGGTCGTCGAACTTGCGGATGTTGCCCGGGTTGACGCGGACGGCCGCGCAGCCGGCGTCGATCGCGGCGAAGACGTACTTCGGCTGGAAGTGGATGTCGGCGATCACGGGGATCTGCGACTTCCTCGCGATGGCGGGCAGCGCCTCGGCGTCGTCCTGGCTGGGGACGGCCACGCGGACGATGTCGCAGCCCGACGCCGTCAGCTCGGCGATCTGCTGCAGCGTGGCGTTGATGTCCGTGGTGGGCGTCGTCGTCATGGACTGCACGCTGATCGGCGCGTCACCGCCGACCTCGACCTTGCCGACCCGGATCTTGCGGGTTTTCTTACGGGGGGCCAGGACGGGCGCAGGTGCTGCCGGCATGCCAAGACTGATCGCGGTCACGGTGTCCAGTATCCACGCATCAGGCGGCCCGCCCGCAACCGCGTGGCGGGTCTCACGTGATCCGCACGGGATCCACCAGGTCGGCGACGAACAGCAGGCCGCCCACGGCGATCAGCGCGAGGAACACCACATAGGTGGCGGGCGTCAGGCGGGCGACGTCGGCCGGGCCGGGACGCGGCAGGCCGCGCAGCTTGTGCACCGCGCGTTTGCCGGCCTCGTACAGCGCGTTGACCACGTGCCCGCCGTCCAGCGGCAGCAGCGGGATCAGGTTGAAGACGAACAGCGCGATGTTCAGGCCCCCGAGGATGCTCAGGATCGCCGCGAACTTGTCCTCCCACGGGGCGTCCAGCGCGATGATGTCGCCCAGCACCCAGCCGACGCCCACGACGCTGGTCACCGAGTCGGGCGACCGCTCCTCGGCGGTGAAGGCCTGGCGGGCCGTGTCCGCGATCCGGGGCGGGAGCGTGGCGACCATCACCATGGTGTCCCAGGTCTGCTGCCCGACCGCGGGGAAGGCCTCGTACCACTCCGTCCGGATCTCGGCCATGGGGCTCATCCCGATGAAGCCGGACTCCCTGGTGACCAGCTCACCCGCGTCGTCGTCGCTGACCTGCTTCTCGGTGGCGATCGGGGTGATCTCCAGCTCGACGGCGGCGCCGTCGCGGTCGACGACGACCGGGACCGTGCGCCCGGGGCTCTGCTCGATCAGCCCGACGAGCTGTTCCCAGCCCGTCACGGCCACGCCGTCGTAGCTGGTGATGACGTCGCCCGGCTCCAGGCCCGCCTCGGCGGCCGGCACCGGGGTGTCCGTGCACTCCTGCTCGCCCTGGGCCGCGGACACCACCGCGGCCGGGACGCACTCGGAGACCGCGCCGACCTGCGTGGTGGGCTGGCCCGTCGGCAGCCCGAACCCAACGATCAGGATCCCGAACACCACCAGCGCGATGACCAGGTTCATGACCGGCCCGCCCAGCATGACGATGATCTTCTGCCGCGCGGGCAGGTTGTAGAACGCGCGGTGCTCCTCACCCGGGTGGATCTCCTCGACGGACTGGTCCCGCGCGTCGGCGATCATCTGGGAGAAGAAGCCCGAGCCGCGCCCCCGCCCCTCGGGCGCGGGCGGCATCATGCCGACCAGCCGGACGTACCCGCCCAGCGGGATCGCCTTGACGCCGTACTCCGTCTCGCCCCGCACGCGCGACCACAGCGTGGGCCCGAAGCCCACCATGTACTGGCTCACGCGCACGCCGAACCTCTTGGCGGGCACCATGTGCCCGAGTTCGTGGAGCGCGACCGACACCAGCACGCCGACGAGCAGGACGACGAACCCCGCTACCCAGGGAAGAAAGCTCACGGTGGCGAGCCTACGACAGCCGGCCGGCAGCAGTGAATACGCTCTGGGCATGTCTGACATGCCCGACGTGGCGCAAGGGACGACCGGTCTCGACGAGCACCGCGCCCACCTGCCCGGCAACCTGGGGCAGATCGTCGAGTCGCTCTTCGCGATCGAGGCCTGGGTCAGCGCCGACCACGCCACTCCCCTGGCCAACCGCCTGGGCGCGATGGGGATCGACATCCCTCGCCTCTGGTCGGCGCCCCGCTGGAACATGGGGGTGCGCAAGGCGTCCCGTCGCCGGCACATCGACGACGCCGACCCCCGCCTCCGCAAGGCGGAGGACCACCTGCTGACCGTCGTCGGCCACCCGGCCGGTCCCGTGCTGCTGGGCCTGTACCTGTGGTCCATCACCAACGACGCGTCCCAGCAGTCCGGCCGGCACGGCCGCGTCCTGGCCCCGGTCAGCGGCTTCACGCGCGCGTGGGAGCGCCACCGCGACAAGGTCCCCTGCGGCCACTGCCGCGTCGAGGGGGACGCCGCCGTCGCGCTGTCGCACTGCCTGATGGCTCGCCTCGAGGTCGCCGGCGCGCGGAACTCGGGCAGCATCGCCCGGTTCACCGGCAAGGTCTCCGGCGCGATCGACGCCGCGGAACGCCTGCTGGACGCCGCCGGCCGCATCGCCGACGACGGCCCGCTGCGCAAGGCCTTCACGAACCAGGCCCGCTGGCGCATCCGCTACTTCACGGCCCTGCACGACGCCGCCACCGCGACCGCGGCCACGCTCGCCGGCGACGCGAGCGGCCTGGCCGCGGCCATCGAGACGTTGCACGACGTCGAGCGGACCGGCGGGCTCAACTACATCCTGGCGAGCGAGCTGCGCGCGCACCGCACGCACCTGGAGGCCCTGTGCGCGGGCGCCGGCGCCGACTGGCTGGTCCTGGACCGCTGTCGCACCGTGTACGTGTTCCCGTTCGGGCTGCCGCAGGTGGACGGGAAGGCGGCGACCGCCACGATCCGCGAGCTCATCCACCACCCGCTGCCCTACCTGCTGGGCGCCCGCGCCGCCTCGGTGCGCACCGCGCTCAAGCTGGACGACGTGTGGGACACGGAGGACCCGTTCGGTTCGTTCGACGGGGCGACACTCAACCTGCCGGACGTCGAGATCAGCCATCAGGACGGCACGCTCGTCGCGCACCTGTCCTGCGAGGTGCGGTTCGGCGACCTCGGGAACCACTACGTCCGGTTCCGCCAGACGGGCCGGGAGCTCGGCCCGCAGCAGGTGCGCGACACCCGCTACCTGATGTCCAGCCTGCACGACGACCTGGTGCTGAACTGGGTGATCCCGCGCCCGGACGGCAGCATCGAGCACGTCCCCATCGTGACCGGCACGGGGTATCACCCCGTGCACCTCTTCCACCTCGCCTACCGGCTCCAGGAGGCGATCGCCGCGCACTTCACCCGCTCGGTCGCCGACTGGCACGACGAGAACGCCCCGGCCATCCGCTCCGAGCAGAAGCTCAAGCACTACCTGGCGCGCGGCCGCTCGCACGTCCTCACGTTCGTCTACGAGGCCAGCGCCGGCCCCGCCGCGGCGCCCCGCGACCGGCGCCGGCCCGTGGCGAGCGCCGACGAGCTGCTGGCGACCTACGGCCACCAGCCCCTGCTGCAGCCCGTCCCCTTCCACACGAGCTCCCTGGTCGACTGGACGCTGCCGCAGCGCTCGCCGCACGTGCTCCAGGGCGTGCGGAACATCGGCGACCTGGTGGCGGTCACGCCGAACGCCACGACCGTGGCGCTGTTCGGGTCGGCGCACTTCAAGATCGTGCAGTACGGCTCCCTGCTGGAGTTCGTGGCCGGCCTGAGCGGCATGCTCGCCGCGTGGAACACCCGCCTGGCGGAGTACGTGAGCGACATCGAGGCGATGCTCCGGCAGCAGGAGGATCCCGCCGACGACCTCGCCCACCGCGTCGAGCACCTGCGCGAGCAGCAGCTGCAACTGCACGAGTTCGGCGCGCGGGCCCGGCGGGCGCTGTCGGTGGTCAGCTCGCCGACGATGCTGGCGTCGGCCACGGAGTTCCAGCAGCTGGCGGAGCTCATGCAGGCGTTCGACGTCACCCGGCAGGCCTCCGAGCTCAACCGCCGCATGCGCGAGCTGCTCGCCGAGCGGGTCGAGGCGCGGCTCACGACGATCCAGCGGCAGCACGAGGAGCACGAGTCCGCCGAGCAGCGCCGGATCCTGGAGGGCCTGACCGTGGCCGTGTCCACGTTCGCCGTGCTCACGGTGATCCACACGATCCTCGCGATCGGCGTGGAGGCGGGGCTGTGGGACGGCTGGCCGCCGGCCGTCTTCGCCGTCGCCTCCAGCGTCGTCGCCTTCGTCATGGCCGTGCTGGTGTTCCGCTTCTGGGTGCGGCGCACGCGCGGCGGGCACGAGCCGCCCGCCCTGCGGCTCTACGTCGCGTCGGGGGGCTCCACGACGCCCCGCTAGGGGGCGTGCGGCGCAGCCGCGCGCCGCGCCGTGCGGCGCGACGCCGCGCGACGCCCCGCGGTGCAGCAGCACGCGGGCGCCCCGCGGGAGGCGCTATCTCGCCAGGGCCCGGGTGAGGCCGCGCGCGTGGGCCCGCGCCCAGGCGTCGGCGGCCAGGACGCCCTCGATCGAGCCGGCGTCGCCCCGGGCCGCGGCGTGGGCGTCCACGACGGCGGCGACCGTGTCCACGATGTCGGTGAACCCGATCGCGCCGTCGTGGAACGCGTCCACGCAGACCTCGTTCGCCGCGTTGTAGACCGCGGGGAAGGTGCCCGCCGCCTCGCCCACCTGGCGCGCGAGGCGCACGGCCGGGAAGGCGTCGTCGTCCAGGGGCGCGAACTCCCAGGTCGCCGCCTGGGTCCAGTCGATCGCGACGTCGACGTCGTCCAGCCGGTCCGGCCAGGACAGGCCGAGCGCGATCGGCACGAGCATCCGCGGCGGGCCCGCCTGCGCGATCGTGGAGCCGTCCGTGAACTCGACCATGGAGTGGATCATCTGCTGCGGGTGCACGACGACGTCGATCGCGGCGAACGGCACGTCGAACAGCAGGTGGGCCTCGATGACCTCCAGGCCCTTGTTGACCAGCGTCGCGGAGTTCGTCGTGATGACGCGGCCCATCGAGAAGTTCGGGTGCCGCAGCGCCTGCGCGGGCGTCACGTCGCGCAGCTCGGCCCGGGTGCGGCCCCGGAACGGCCCGCCCGAGGCCGTGACGACCAGCTTGCGCACCTCCGCCGTCGTCCCCGAGCGCAGGGACTGCGCGATCGCGGAGTGCTCGGAGTCGACCGGCACGATCTGGTCCGGGCGCCGCACGGCGTCCTTGACGAGCGCGCCGCCGATCACGAGCGACTCCTTGTTCGCGAGCGCCAGCGTGGAGCCCGCGGCCAGGGCCGCGAGGGTCGGCCGCAGGCCGACCGACCCGGTGATCCCGTTGAGGACGACGTCGCTGCCGCGGCCCGCGAGCTCCGTGGCGGCCCCGGGGCCGGCCAGGATCTCCACGGGGCCCGCGCCCGCGGCGGCGAGCGCCTCGCGCAGGTCGCCGGCACGCGCGTCGTCGGCCACGGCGACGGTGGGTACGCCGAGCTCGGCGGCCTGTCTCGCGAGGGCGGCGACGTCGCGCCCGGCGCTCAGCGACTCGACGCGGAAGCGGCCGGGATGGCGCCGGACGACGTCGATCGCCTGCGTGCCGATGGAACCGGTGGAACCGAGGATGCTGACGCTGCGCACCGGACCATCCTTCCAGACTCTGTTTTCCCGAGCCGCCGGGCGTCGGCCGTCCTCGGCTCGTTCCTCGCCTCCGGGCGGCCGCCGCTACGCTCCGGCGGCCGGGGACCGGCTGAGTCACGTGACCTGGGCGCGGGACCTCGCCGTGGTCGGCACGATACGCGGGTCGCACGCCCCCGCGAGCACCGCGAGCGACGTCTCCAGGTCCTCGCGGAACCGGTCGCCGTGCAGGGCGACGAGCTCCCGGCGGATCGCGACCGCCTCGCTCGCGTGCTCGACCGCGGCCTCGCCGCGGCCGAGCCGCCCCTCGAGCCCGGCGAGCATGGAGCAGGCCTGGGCCAGGTCCGGCCGGAACCTCGCGGGGTACACGCCGGCGAGGCCGCGCAGCAGCTCCACGGACTCGGTCAGGAGATCCGCGGCCTCGGCCGTGCGGCCGAGGTCCGTGTACGTGGCGCCCAGGTTGACGCAGGCGGAGGCGAGGTCGGGCTGGTGGCGGTCCGGATCGGTGCGGGTGAGGCGGCGCAGGATCGCGACGGCCTCCTGGGTGGGCTCCACGGCGAGGGCGGGCTCGCCCAGGTCGGAGTGCCGCACGCCGAGGTTCGACAGCGAGCGCGCGAGGTACTGCTCGTACCGCGCGGGCACCTCGTGGGCGAGGTCGCGCCGGATGGCCAGCGCCTCCCGTTCCAGGGGCAGTGCCTCGCCGTACCGGCCGAGCCGGGAGCAGGTCACGCCGAGGTTGGACAGGGAGGACGCGAGCGCGGAGGCATGGCTCCGCGCGTTCTCGCGGGCGAGCCGGCGGCGGATCGCGAGCGCCTCGCTCTCCAGCGCGTAGGCGTGCTGGGCGCGCCCGAGCACCGAGAGGTGGGCGCCGAGGCGCGCGAGCGAGGTCGCCAGGTCCTTCTCGAACCGGTCGGGCCCGGCCGCGGCGAGGTGCCGGCGCAGTTCCAGGGCCTCGGTCTCGGCCACGATGGCCTCCTCGAGCCGCCCGAGCTCCGCGAGCACGCGGCCGCGCGCGGAGAGGGTCCGGGCGAGCTGCGCCTCCACCCCCGCGGCGTGCTGGCGCGCGAGCCGCCGCCAGAGCGCGAGGGCCTCGGTGGAGACCTCGAACGCCTCGAGGGGACGCCCGTGGTCCACCAGGACGAGGCGGCCGAGCAGTGCCCGGCCGAGCTGCGCCTCGAACTGCGCGGGGTCGCGGGCCACCAGCCGGCGCAGCACCGCGATCTCCTCCAGGCCGGTCCGCTCGAGGTCGGCGTCCCGCCCCAGGTCCTCGTAGGTCTCGGCGAGGGCACGCAGCGTGGCTGCCAGCTCGGGTTCGGTCCACTCCGCGTCGTCGGGCGACGCGTTGCGCAGGATCGCGAGCGCCTCGGTCAGCACCTCCAGGGCGTCGGCGTGCCGGCCGAGGCTGTGCCGGACGGCGCCGAGCCCGGTCAGGGCGCGGGCCAGGCAGGTGCCGTAGCGCCGGGGCTCCCCGGCGGCGAGGGTCCGCCAGGCGGCCACGGCCTCGGAGGCGACCTGGAGGGCGTCGGCGTGCCGGCCGAGGGTCCACAGCGCGCGGGCGCGGTGGGTGAGGGTGTCCGCCCAGTTCACCGGGGTGGTGTCGAGGGCCAGGAGGCGCCTGGTGAGCGCCTCGGCCAGCTCCCCGGGCAGCACGGGTCGCTGCGGGAGCAGGCGCAGCACGGCGGCGAGCGCCTCGGCGTCGGCGGGCATCTCCTCCACGAGGCGGCGCAGCACCGCGTCGACGGGGGCGCGTTCCGTCTGCGGCGCGGCGTCGGCCTGGATGCCGGCGACGACGACGGCGACCCGGTGGGCCGCGTCGGCCGGGAGCCTGCGGATCCATTCCTGGGCGAACCAGGGCGTGGCGGTCAGGCAGCGTGCGACGTGCCGCTCGGCCAGGCGGTGCGGCAGGGCGGGGATCGCGCGGAGCCAGGCGACGCCGGCGCCGGTGGCGAGCACGGGGGCGGTGCGGTGCAGCGCCTCGCGGGCGGCGTCGTCGGTGGCGGCGCCCAGCAGCATGCCGGCGGCGACGGCGCGGTCGACGTCGTCGGTGGGCAGGCCAGCCCGGGCGGCGGTGGTCATCCACCGGCTCCGCTCGCCGTCGAGCAGCGCGCCGACGGCGCGCGCGGGGTCGACGAGGATCGCCGTGCCGTCGGCGGACGACGGCGCGCCCGCCCCGATCGCCGCTCCTGCCGGCATGAGGCGCCCGGTACCGGGCGTGGCTCCCGCGGCCGCGCCGGTGACGGCGCCGGTGACGGCCTCGAGGGCGGCGGCGTGCAGGTCGAGGGTGCAGGAGCGGTCCACCGACCGGGGGACGGCGAGCCGCGGCGCCGTCGTGCCGAGGCGGTGCGCGAACGCGCGCGCGGCGAGGTTCACGAGGGTCTGCTCGTCGTGGTCGCCGGCCGGGGTCAGATGGGTGTGGGAGGTGCCGACGACGTCGTCGCGCCACAGGTCGCACGCCCAGCGCAGGCGGTGCCACCACTCGCGGCCGGTGCGGGCCAGCAGGAGCACGCGCAGGCGGGTCCCGGGCACCACGGGCAGCCCGCCGAGGATCGCGGACAGGTCCGCCCGGCGGGCGGCGTCGTCGACGATCACGAGGAGGCGGCGGCCCGACGCCGCGTCGCGCGGCAGGCCGGCGGCCGGGGTCCCGGGCCGTACCCACACGCAGCGCCAGCCCGAGCGGGCCAGGCGGCGTGCCGCCTCGACGGCGAGGCGCGTCTTGCCGACGCCGCCGGCGCCGGTGGTCAGGCGGACCTGGGCGGGGTGGGGGGCCCGGCACCATTCGAGCAGTTCGGCGAGCTCCGCGTCGCGGCCGGTGAACGGCACGACGCGGGACGCGGGGTCGAGGAGTTCCGCGAGGCCGTCGCGCGGCCCGGCGGCCTCGGATGCACGGGGGCCGACGGTGCGGACCACGTTCCGCCAGACCTTCCGTGCGCTCGGCAGGCCCGGCAGTCCTGGCGTGCCGTCGATGTCCAGATTCATGCCGCACAGTGAACCGGCGGCGCCGGGCCGGATCCAGTGCTGGATGTGATGCGCTCTCACCGGGGTTGCCCGTGATCGACCTTATGGCGCTTATATGAGTCTTCAATCCGATTCAGAAGACTAATGGGGCCAAACGATAGTTAAAAATCTGAAGATTCACGTTGCGGTAGAAGATGAGGCCATTTAGCGTCTCAAGCATGGAAGCTCAATCCGACCAGAAGCCACGAAGGCCACGGGTCGTCGCGCTCCGCAGGCGGCCCACCCCTCTCGCCACCCTCACCGCCGCCGCCGTCACCCTGGCCGCCGTCGTCGCCCCCGTCGCGGCGTCCGCGCCGGCCGCGGCGGCGACCGACCCCTCGGGCGCGCCGGTCTACCGCGTCTACGCGACCCGCGAAGGGCTCGTCGGCGGCACCACCGCGAACGGGCACCGGATCGTCACGCACGACCACTTCGTGGCGCTGCCGTCCCCGCTCGCGCTGTCCGACGACGGGCAGGGGAGCTACTCGGTGCGGGTCTGCGCGCCGTCCACCGGACGCTGCGAGTACGCGCCGGTCTGGGACGTGGGGCCCTGGAACATCCGGGACAACTACTGGAACTCCGCGCCCTACCGGGAGCGCTTCAAGGACCTGCCGCGAGGGGTCCCCGAGGCCCAGGCCGCCTACCTGCAGGGTTACAACGGCGGCAAGGACGGGTTCGGCCGCAAGGTCACCAACCCCGCCGGCATCGACCTCGCCGACGGCACCTTCTGGGACGGGCTGAGGCTCCAGGGGAACGCCTGGGTCGACGTCACCTACCTCTGGCTGGGCGACGGGCCGCGGGGCACCATCCGCACCGGCACGGGGCGGCCGCTCAACGTGCGGTCCGGGCCCGGCACCAGCCATCCGGTGAAAGGGATGGCGGCCGCGGGCGCGCGCGTGAACATCCGGTGCACCGTGTGGGGCGAGTGGGTCGACGGCCACCTGGGCAGCACCCCGCTGTGGAACAAGATCGGGCCCGGGCACTTCGTGTCCGACGCCTACACGCGGACCGGGACCGGGCGGCCGGTGGCGCCGCCGTGCTGAGCACCGGCGACCCAGGGCGCGCCATGGCATCAACCGGCCGGTACGCGTTACCACCGTCATCAGGAACCCATGGCTTGCCTATGCCAAAGGGTCACGGATCCGTAACGATGCCCCTGGACATTCCGGGCGCCCGCAGGACTCCCGGGGAAGCCGATGAAAGTGCAGGTCATAACGTATTTTCACCCTCGCGCGCGACACGCGCGCACGCGCGCGAAAGTGCGAGTCACCGCGGTGACCGGCCTCGTTGAGGATCCGGACGGCATCCGCATAAGGTCAAAAGCGCTCCAGGCAAACCAAAGGCGTGCCAGGACCGCGCGCCGCACGCAACCGAAAGGTCGTAGCCACGATGGCCCTCCGACTGGCCCTCCGACGGAAGCACGCTCCGACCACGAGCTCGGTGACCGCAGCGACAGCCGTGATCGGCGCCCTCGCCCTCGCGGGCTGCGGGGGCGGCACCACGGGCGGGACGGAGACCGGCGGCGCGGACGCCGGCACCGGCGACCCGGGGAGCACGAGCCTGACCATCGGCATCGCGAACGAGCAGCCGTACGGCTACATGGGCGACGACGGCGAGGCGACCGGCTTCGACCCGGAGATCACCCGGCAGGTCCTGGTGAACCTGGGCTACTCCGAGGAGAACCTCGAGTTCAGGGTGGTCGAGTTCGGGCAGCTCATCGGCGGGCTCCAGGCCGGCCAGTTCGACCTCGTCGCGGCGGGCATGTACATCAACCCCGAGCGTCTCGAGCAGGTGCTGTTCACCGATCCGGACTACTGCACGTACGAAGGGCTCGCGGTCGCCGAGGGCAACCCCGAGGACATCGCCGACTACCAGTCGTTCACCGAGAACCCGGACCTGACGATCGCCGTCGCCACCGGCACCGTCGAGGAGGGCTACGCCAAGGACGCCGGGATCCCCGCGGAGCAGATCGAGAGCTTCCCCGGCATCGACCAGATGTACGAGGCGCTCGCCGCCGGCGAGGTGGACGCCGTGACCGGGACGGCCGCGACGGTCAACACCCACGTCGCCGCGACCGAGGGCATCGAGGCCGTCGAGCCGTTCTTCCCCGAGGACGCCGAGGGCAACGAGACGCTGCCCTGCGGCGGCATCGCCTTCGCCCAGGACGACGGCGCGTTCCGCGACGAGTTCAACGAGGAGCTGAACACGCTCCGCGAGGACGGCACCACCACCGAGATCATCACCTCCTACGAGGACCAGGACGGGAACCCGTACTTCACCGAGCAGGACGTCGAGACGGCCAACGAGCTGACTGTGGACGACTTCCGCGGGTAAGGGGGCTGATCGCCGATGGACTCGTGGCTCCTCACCGGGAACCAGTACGGCCTGCTGCTCGGCAGCTCGCTCGTCACCATCCAGATCCTGGTGTACTCGTTCGCGCTCGGGATCGTCCTGTCGCTCGTCGTCGGCGTGGGCCGCCTCTCGCGGCACGCGTGGGTCCGCGGGATCTCGCTGGTCTTCGTGGAGCTCGCCCGCGGGATCTCCTCGATCGTGCTGCTGTTCGTCGTGGCGATCGCGCTGCCGATCCTGTTCGGGCTCGACCAGGCGAACCTGATCCTGCTGGCCACCATCGCCCTCGGGATCAACATGGGCGGCTACGGCGCGGAGATCATCCGCGGCGCGATCCAGTCCGTGCCCAAGGGGCAGACGGAGGCCGCGATCTCGCTGAACCTGACCCCGTTCCAGCGCCTGCGGCACGTCGTGCTGCCGCAGGCCATGACGGTGATCCTGCCGCCGCTGGGCAACCTGACCATCGAGATCCTCAAGGGGACCGCGCTGGTCAGCCTGGTCGGCACCACCGACATCATGCAGATGGCGCGCAACATCCGGCAGCAGCAGCTCGCCGAGGCCGTCGGCACGCTGCCCGGGCTGTACCTCAACGTGCTGATCCTGTACTTCGTGCTCGCCCAGGTGATCAACCTGCTGTTCAAGCTGGCCGAGCGCCGCAACGAGGCGCGGTACCGGGGCGGGCCCGCGCTCACCGGGAGCGAGCTCGCGCCGCTGACCGCGGCCGCGAACCGAGGGGGGAACCGCTGATGGGCGCCACCAGGACGCGGCAGGCGCCCGAGGCGCCGGATCCCGCGGCAGTGTTCCGGCCGCACCGGCGGTGGTACCGGCGCCCCGGCGTCGTCGTCCCCGTCGCCCTCGTCGTGATCGGGTACGCCCTGCTCGCGGGCGCCGTCCAGGAACCGGGCAGCTACGCGCCCGAGGTCTACCCGGACGGGGACCTGAGGTTCGACTGGAACTTCTTCGTCTACCTCGTCCCGATGATGCTCACCGGGCTCCTGGTGACCGCGAAGGCCACGCTGTGGGGATTCGCGGCCGCGCTCGTGCTCGGGTTCCTGCTCGCGCTGGGACGGCGCTCGCGGCGGGCCTGGGTGCGCTGGCCGGTCACGGCAGGGATCGAGTTCGTGCGCTCGACGCCGCTGCTGGTGCAGCTGTTCTTCTGGCAGGCGTCCGTGCGGGCCGTCGACTGGATCGCCCTGCAGCCGCTGGAGATCCTGACCCTCGGCCTGGGCATCCACTACGCGACGTACTGCTCGGAGGCGTACCGGGCCGGGATCAACAGCGTTCCCGCGGGCCAGTGGGAGGCGGCGACCTCCCTGAGCCTCGGGCCCGTGACGACGTGGACCCGCGTGATCATCCCGCAGGCGGTGCCCAACGTGCTGCCGGCCCTGGGCAACTACCTGGTCGCCGCGTTCAAGGACGCGCCGATGGGCTTCATCGTCAACGTGCACGGCCTGCTGTTCTTCGCGAACTCCATCCGCGACACGGCCTTCCGCCCGGTCGAACCGTACCTGCTGGCCGGGCTCGGGTTCCTGCTGGTGAGCATCCCCGCGGCCTGGGCCGTCCGCCTGCTCGAGAAGAGGATTTCCTATGAGCGCATCTGACACCGCCTCCGGGGCCCCGTCCGGGGCCGCAGCCGCCGGCCGGGGCCTGGACCAGATCTCCCCCGAGGGCGCGGCGGGCGTCCGGTTCCGGGGCGTGACGAAGGCGTTCGGCGCCAACGTCGTGCTGCGCGACCTCGACCTGGACGTGGCGCCCGCCGAGCGCGTGGTCGTCATCGGCCCGTCGGGCTCCGGCAAGACGACGATCCTGCGCACCACGATGACCCTCGAACGGCCCGACTCCGGGACCATCGAGATCGGCGGCAGGCACCTCTACCACGAGGAGTCCGACGGCAGGCTGCGGCCCGCGCGTGAGAAGCACATCCGGGAGGTGCGGTCCGACGTCGGCATGGTGTTCCAGCACTTCAACCTCTTCCCGCACCTGACGGCGCTGGAGAACGTGATGCTGGCGCCGATGAAGGTGCACGGCAAGTCGCGGGAGGAGGCCCGGGACCGCGGGATGTACCTGCTGGACACGGTCGGGCTCGCGCACGCGGCCAACCAGACGCCGGGGCAGCTCTCCGGCGGCCAGAAGCAGCGCGTGGCCATCGCGCGATCCTGCGCGTGCGAGCCGAAGGTCATGCTGTTCGACGAGGTCACCTCGGCCCTCGACCCGGAGCTCGTGGGCGAGGTGCTGAGCGTGCTGCGCGACATCGCGGCTCTCGGCACGACGACGATGCTGCTGGTCACCCACGAGATGGGCTTCGCGAGCGAGATCGCCGACCGCGTCCTGATGTTCGACGACGGCCAGGTCATCGAGCAGGGCCCGCCGGACCAGGTCCTCGGCGACCCCCGCCACGAGCGCACCAAGGCCTTCCTGGGCGCGGTCAGGTCCCACTGACCGGGGGCCGGGCCGCTCGCGGGCGGCCCGGCACCGGCTCACCTCGGCTGCATGCGGATGCCGCCGTCGAGGCGGATCGTCTCGCCGTTGAGGTAGGGGTTGGCGATGACGTGCCGGACCAGGGCGGCGTACTCCGCCGCGGTGCCCAGGCGCGACGGGTGCGGGACCTGGGCCTCGAGGGAGGCCCGGACGTCGTCGGGCATGCCGGCCATCATCGGCGTGTGCATGATGCCGGGGGCGACCGTCACCACGCGGATCAGCTGCCTGGCGAGGTCGCGCGCGATCGGGAGGGTCATCGCCGCGATGCCGCCCTTGGAGGCGGCGTAGGCCGCCTGCCCCACCTGGCCGTCGTAGGCCGCCACGGACGCGGTGGAGACGACGACGCCGCGCTCCGGCGTCTCCGGCCCGCCCGGCACCTGGCCGACGGCGGGATCGTTGGCGGACATCGCGGCCGCCGCCAGGCGGATCACGTTGAACGTGCCGATCAGGTTCACCGCGATCGTGCGCTCGAACACGTCGAGCGGGGCCGGGCCCTCGCGGCCCACCGTGCGCGACGCCGAGACGATGCCCGCGCAGTTCACGACGGCGCGCAGCGGCGCGATCCCCTGCGCGGCGGTCACGGCGGCCCGGACCTGCTCCTCGCTCGTCACGTCGGCGGCGACGAACCGCGCGCCCTCGCCGATCTCACGCGCGGCCTCCTCGCCCCGCGAGGACGGCAGGTCGAGCAGGAGCACCGTCGCCCCGTCGCCCGCCAGCGCCTTGGCCGTCGCGAACCCGAGGCCCGAGGCCCCGCCCGTCACGATCGCCGATGCTCCGTCCAGCTTCATGCTGCCTCCTAGTCGTCACGCGGGGTCTCCGCGTCGGACCCAGCCTAGAAGGAAGCGGGCCTACTCGACGCCCAGCAGCACTTCCACCGCGCGCGAGAAGAACGCGTCCACGGAGGCCTCCTCGTACGCCTCCGGGCCGCGGGCGCGGCCGAACGTGGCCGAGCGGACGTCGGCGGCGGTCAGCGGCTCCTGCCGGTCGAAGTAGCCGACGAGCCGGTCGCACAGGTCGTCGACGTCGTCCATGTTGTAGCCCTGCTGGCCGCGCTCCGCGGGGGCGAACTTCTCGCCGTCGGGCCGCCCCAGGCGGCCGTACAGGGTGCGGGCACGCTCGGCCAGCGCGTTCATCCACGCCTGCTGCCCGTTCGCCGCCACGTACTCGGAACGCTGGCGCGCGATGAACGCGGCCTCGAGGCGGTCCAGCGCGGCGTCGACCTCGTGGGTGTTGTAGCCGCCGCGCACCAGGTCGAAGGTCGAGGCCTGGATGTCGGCGCTCGTCACGCGCTCGGCGGTGCGGCCCTCGTACGCCTGGCGCGCGTGCTCGAAGAACTCGTCGACCTCGTCACGGTCGTAACCGGTGCGGTACGCGGGAACGTTGTTGAACATGCCACCACTCACTCGTCGTCCTCCTCAGCGGCCAGCTGTCCGCAGGCGCCGTCGATGTCGCTTCCGCGGGTGTCCCGGATCGTCGTGGGAATACCGTGACCGCGCAATCGTGCCACAAACTCGTCCTCGACCTCGCGATCCGAGGCCGTCCAGATCGAGCCGGGCGTGGGGTTCAGGGGGATCGGGTTGACGTGCACCCAGCCCCGGCCCCGCGCGTTGAGCTTCTTGCCCAGCAGGTCGGCACGCCAGGCGTGGTCGTTCATGTCCTTGATGAGCGCGTACTCGATCGAGACGCGGCGGCCCGTGACCTCGTAGTAGTGCCGCGCGGCGTCGATCGCCTCGTCCACGCTCCACCGCGTGTTGATGGGGACGAGCTCGCTGCGCAGGTCGTCGTCGGGCGCGTGCAGGCTCAGGGCGAGGGTGACGGGGATGCCCTCGTCGGCGAGCTTGCGCATCGCCGGGACCAGGCCGACCGTCGAGACGGTGATGTTCCGCGCGCTCATGCCCAGGCCGTCCGGCTGCGGCGCGACCAGCGTGCGCACGGTCTCCATGATGGCCTTGTAGTTGGCCAGTGGTTCCCCCATGCCCATGAACACGAGGTTGTTCAGCCGTGCCCGGCCGCCGGGGATCTCGCCGCGGTCCAGCGAGCGGAACGCGGCGCGCACCTGCTCCAGGATCTCGGCCGTGGAGAGGTTGCGGGTGAGGCCGAGCTGGCCGGTCGCGCAGAAGGGGCACGCCATGCCGCAACCCGCCTGGCTCGAGACGCACAGGGTGGTGCGGTTCGTGTACCGCATGAGCACCGACTCGACCTTGGCGTCGTCGAACAGGTGCCAGAGGGTCTTGACGGTGGTGCCGCCGTCGGCCTCCATGACCTTGGTGGGGCGGATGAGCCGCGGGAACATCGTCTCGGCGAGGGCCGCGCGGCTCGCCGCCGGCAGGTCCGTCATGTCGTCCGGGTCGGACGTGAAGTGCGTGAAGTAGTGGGTCGCGAGCTGCTTGGCGCGGAACGGCTTCTCCCCCGCCTCCACGACCGACGCGACGCGCTCGTCGGCGGTCAGGTCCGCGAAGTGGCGCGGCGGCTTGCCGCGCCGGCGCGGCGCCATCTGCAGGGGGATCGGCTTGGTCTCGTCGCCGGGACGGACCTCCGCCAGCGGGGCGGACTTCGGGAGCGGCGGCGTCCTCGTTGCCTGAGGAGCCGACGACGACGGTTGGTTTACGGGCATATCAGGCGACCACCGAGAGAACGAGATAGACGAAGGGTGCGGTCATGAGCAGGGAGTCCAGGCGGTCCATGACCCCGCCGTGTCCGGGGAGCAGCGAGCCGATGTCCTTCAGCTCGAGGTCGCGCTTGAGGAGCGATTCCGCCAGGTCCCCGATCGTGGCGGTGACCGCGGTCAGCACGCCCAGGACGACGCCGACGAGCGGGTCGACGTGCAGCAGGTAGACCGCGCCCAGCACCCCGACGCCGGACGCGAGCACCAGGGAGCCCATCAGCCCTTCCCAGGACTTCTTCGGGCTCACGGTCGGTGCCAGCGGGTGCCGGCCGAGCAGCACCCCGGCGATGTAGCCGCCGGTGTCGCTGGCCACGGCCAGGAGCACGAAGAGCGCCACCCGCAGCTCGCCGTCGGGCTGCGCGAGCATGAGCGCGACGAAACCGCCGAGGAACGGGATGTAGGCCGTGCCGAACACCGCGGCGGCGGCGTCACGCACCGCCGTCGTCCCCGAGCCGTCCAGCGCGCGCCACACGACGCACGCGCCGACGGTCAGCACGAACGCGACGAGCAGGCCCTCCGGGCCGCTGTAGTAGGCGGACGCGATGATGCCGACCGTGCCCGCGAACAGCGGGGTCAGGGGCAGCTTCAGCTCGCGGCGCGCGAATGCCTGCCGCAGTTCCCACAGCCCCGCCCACATGAGGATCACCTCGAGGCCGAGGAACGGCTCGGGGCGCCAGTACAACGACGCGGCCACGGCCGCGAGGAGGAGGAGCCCGACGGCGATCGCGGCCGGCAGGTTGCGGCCGGCGCGTGACGCGCGCTCGGCGGCCGCTTCCGCGGGCACGGGCGGCTGCGCCGGGCGCGGGGGTCCGAGCGGGCGCTGCTTGCGGGAGGGCTTCGGCTTCCGCCCGGACGCCTTCGAGGGCCGGGGCATCGAGACCTCCTTCCCGAACGGCGCGGGGCCGGCGGTGCGGGGCTGGGGTTGTCGGGACATCAGACCTCGAGCAGCTCGCTCTCCTTGCCCGCCAGCAGCTCGTCGACCGCGTCGACGTGGCGCTTGGTGAGGGCCTCCAGGTCCTTCTCGGCGCGCGCGACCTCGTCCTCGCCGGCCTCGCCGTCCTTGACGATGCGGTCCAGCGCGTCCTTGGCCTTGCGCCGCACGTTGCGGACGACGACGCGCGCGTCCTCCGCCTTGTGCTTGGCGAGCTTCACGTAGTCCCTGCGGCGCTCCTCCGTGAGGGCGGGCATGATCACGCGGATCGCGTTGCCGTCGTTCGACGGGTTGACGCCCAGATCGGACTCGCGCAGGGCCTTCTCGATCGTGGTCATCGAGCCCTTGTCGAACGGCGAGATGAGCACCGTGCGGGCGTCGGGGATGTTGAACGAGGCAAGCTGCTGCAGCGGTGTCGGGGCGCCGTAGTACTCGACGGTGATCTTGCTGAACATCCCAGAGTTCGCGCGCCCCGTGCGGATGCCCGCGAAGTCCTCCTTGGCGACCTCGATCGCCTTCTCCATCTTCTCCTCGGCCTCGAGGAGGGTCTCGTCGATCACCGTTGCTCCTGTCTCTTGCTGCTGCTGGTGGCGTCGTGCACTGCTAGGTCACTCTACTGGGACAAGGCCCGCCGGGCAGGCGGCCTACCGGGCCGTCACGAGGGTCCCGAGCGGCTCGCCCCGCAGCACGCGCGTCACGTTGCCCTTCTCCTCCATGCCGAAGACCCGCATGCGCACGTCGTTGTCGCGGCACATGCTCAGCGCGGTGGCGTCCATCACGCCGAGGTTCTTCACCAGGGCCTCGGTGTAGGTGACGTGCTCGAGCTTGCGGGCGTCCGGGACCTTGCGCGGGTCGGCGTCGTACACGCCGTCGACGCCGTTCTTGCCCATGAGCACCTGCTCGCAGTGCGTCTCCAGGGCCCGCTGCACCGAGACCGTGTCGGTCGAGAAGTACGGCAGCCCGGCGCCCGCCCCGAAGATCACGACGCGGCCCTTCTCCAGGTGCCGGATCGCGCGCAGCGGGATGTAGGGCTCGGCGACCTGGCCCATCGCGATGGCGGTCTGGACGCGCGTGGTGACGCCGGCCTGCTCCAGGAAGTCCTGCAGGGCCAGGCAGTTCATCACGGTGCCGAGCATGCCCATGTAGTCGGCACGCGCGCGGTCCATGCCCGCCTGGCTCAGCTCGGCGCCGCGGAAGAAGTTCCCGCCGCCGACGACGATCGCGACCTGGACCCCGCCGCGCACCGCCTCGCCGACCTCGGCCGCGATCCGCCGCACCACCGTGGCGTCGAGGCCGACGCTGCCGCCGCCGAACGCCTCACCCGAGAGTTTCAGCAGCACCCGGCGGGCGGGTGCGCCGCTGGCGTCGACCGCCTGGCCCGGGGCCGCGTGCGGTGTCATCGCTGCCGCCGCGGGGAGCAGCTGCTCCGTACGGCTCCTGTCGTCGTGGTCGGTCACGTCGCCCTCGTCCTTCGCTCGTGGAAATGCCCCGGGGAGATTACACAACGGCCCGGCCCGCGCACGCGCGCGGGCCGGGCCAGAGTGGTGCGTCAGGAACCGACGCGGAAGCGGACGAACGCCTGCAGGGTCCCGTTGGCGGCGGCGACGTGCTTGCCGACCGTCGTCTTCGAGTCCTTGGCGAGCGGCTGGTCCACGAGCACGGCCTCCTTGAAGAAGCCGTTGAGGCGACCCTCGACGATCTTCTCCAGCGCGGCCTCCGGCTTGCCCTCGGCGATCGAGACCTCGCGCGCGATCTCGCGCTCCTTCTCGACGACCTCGGCCGGGATCTCCTCGCGGGTCAGGAAGCGCGGCGCCAGGGCCGCGATGTGCTGCGCGACGTCCTTGGCGACCTCGGCGCCCGCCTCGTCCGTGACGACCAGGACGCCGACGCTCGGCGGCAGGTCCTTCGCGGTGCGGTGGAGGTAGGTCGTGACCTTCGGGCCCTCGACGCGGGCCACGCGGCGCAGGACGACCTTCTCGCCGAGGGTCGCGCCCTCGCTGGCGATGAGGTCCGCGACGGTGCCCTCACCGGCGGGGGCGGCCGCACCGGACGCCTCGTCCGACGCGCCGGCGGCCGCGACGGCCTCCAGCACGGCGTCGGCGAGGTTCACGAACTTCTCGTTCTTGACGACGAAGTCGGTCTCGGCGTTCAGCTCGATCATGGTCGCGACCTGGCCGGCGGCCGAGTCGGAGACCTTGACCGCGACGAGGCCCTCCGAGGTGGCGTTGCCCTCGCGCTTGGCGGCGCGGGCGAGGCCCTTCTTGCGGATGATCTCGACTGCCTTCTCGGCGTCGCCGTCGGCCTCGTCGAGCGCCTTCTTGACGTCGAGCATGCCCGCGCCGGTCTTCTCGCGCAGGGCCTTGATGTCAGCGGCGGTGTAGTTCGCCATTGTCGTTTGTCCTCCGTGCAGGTAGGTCGGCTGTCACTTCTCGGTGGACTCGGCGGCGGCCTCGGCGGCCGGCGCCTCCTCGGCGACCGGCGCGGTCTCCTCGGCGACGGCCTCCGGAGCGGCCTCGACGGCAGCCTCGGGGGCGGCGGTCTCGGCAGCGGCCTCCGGCGCGGCGGTCTCCTCGGTGACGGTCTCCTCGGCGGCGGCCTCCGGCGCGGCGGACTCCTCGCCCGACAGGAGCTCGCGCTCCCACTCGGCCAGCGGCTCGGCCGCGGCCGGGGTCTCCTCCTCGGCGCCCGACTTGCCGGAGTGGCGCTTCATGAGGCCCTCCGCGGCGGCGTCGGCGATCACGCGCGTCAGCAGGGCGACGGAGCGGATGGCGTCGTCGTTGCCCGGGATCGCGTAGTCGACCATGTCGGGGTCGCAGTTCGTGTCGAGGATCGCCACGATCGGGATGTTCAGCTTGCGGGCCTCGTCGACGGCGAGGTGCTCCTTGTTCGTGTCGACGATCCACACGGCCGAGGGAACCTTGGCCATGTCGCGGATGCCGCCGAGCGTGCGCGTGAGCTTGTCCTTCTCACGGCGCAGGACGAGGAGCTCCTTCTTCGTCAGGCCGGAGCCGGCCACGTCGTCGAAGTCGATCTCCTCGAGCTCCTTGAGGCGCTGGAGGCGCTTGTGCACGGTGGAGAAGTTGGTGAGCATACCGCCCAGCCAGCGGTGGTTCACGTACGGCATGCCGACGCGGGCGGCCTGCTCGGCGACCGCCTCCTGCGCCTGCTTCTTCGTGCCGACGAACAGGATGCTGCCGCCGTGGGCGACGGTCTCCTTGACGAACTCGTAGGCACCGTCGATGTACGACAGCGACTGCTGGAGGTCGACGATGTAGATGCCGTTGCGCTCCGTGAAGATGAATCGCTTCATCTTCGGGTTCCAACGGCGGGTCTGGTGTCCGAAGTGGACACCGCTCTCGAGGAGCTGACGCATGGACACGACGGCCATGACACGTCCTTCCGGTGCACCGCCGGGCTCCGCCCGGGTCTGGGTGCACACGATCAGGCGGCGGGCGCTTGGCTCCCGCCGCGGTTTCCGGTTCCGGTGCCCGCGTCCGCGGACACCCCTGGCGCCACCCCGCCAGGCACCGCCGTCGGCCAGGAGCCGCAGGCGGACCGCTGCCGTGAAGGGCTTGCGTGACGCGCGATGTCGATCGGTGAGGTGGCACGGGCGTTCATCGCTGCCCGCGAACCCACCGATCGCGGCTCGAAGTCTACAGGGTTTTCCCGGGGTTGCCCCGCCCGTGCAGCGGCACGGTGCGCTCAGACGTGCCGGACGTGGCCGACGACGGTCACCGCCAGGCTGCCGAGCCCCGCCACCAGCATCCCGAGGCCCACCCCGGCGTCGCCGGTGAGCCGCAGCAGGACGGCCCCGACCCCGGCCCCGGCCAGGATGAGCACCACCGCGAGCAGCCGCCGAGCCCAGTTCTCGTCGTTGCCCCGGGCGAGGCGCGAGTCGGCCGCCAGGCCCGTCAGCGTCGAGGTGACCACGACCGTCGTGACGTCCTTCACCGCGATCCGCCGGGCTGCGGCGGCCTGGAGGCCCATCGCGACGGCCATGAGACCGGTCACGGTGAAACCCCACGCGGTGTCCGTCCGGGGCGGGAAGATCATCGCGACGATGCCGAGCGACGTCGCGAGCGACCCCGTGACGCCGAACGCGACGGTCGAGGCGCGCGCCCAGTCCCGCGGCGCGGCGTTGGTGAGGCGGCCCCCGATGAGGGCGCCGGTGAAGAAGGCGCCGAGCGCGAGCACCGGCCCCGCGACGGGGAGGTCGTCGCCGCCGGCGAGCGCCATGCCGAGGATCACGACGTTGCCCGTCATGTTGGCGATGAAGACGCGGTCGAGGCCGAGGTAGCCGACCGCGTCGATGATCCCGGTGGTGAAGGTGAGCACCAGCAGCAGCACCAGCTGGGAGGGGATCCGCGGCCCGGTGGCGGGAAGGGAGTTCACGCGGACATGTTGCCACGGAGGTCCCCTCCCGACGGGAACAGGCGCACCCGACGCCGACGGCGGGCTGTGGAAACCGCCGTTCGTGCACAGGGGGGTGCCCCGGGCCCGGACGGCCCGGCGTGGGCCGGCGCACGCTCGGACCATGAACATCGCCGCAGCAATCTTCCTGACCCTGGTGCTGGTCGTCGTGCCGGCCGCCCCCCTGCGCGGCGTGGCCGCGGGCCAGTCGGGGCCGCCGGTCGCCGCCGCACCTTCGCTCGCGGGCGGGTCGCGGCCGCCGGTCGTCGCCGCGTCTCCGCTCGCGGGCGGGTCGCGGCCGCCGGCCGCCGGCGCACCTTCGCTCGCCGGCGGGTCGCGATCGCCGGGAACGACGGCCGGCGGCCCGGCCCTCGCCGACGCGGCGGCGCCCGCCGCCGTCCCGTCCGTGACCGGGTACACGTCGCCCGCCCCGGCGGCCTACCCGCCCGCCGGGGTCATCAGGCGCTTCGACCCGCCGCGGAGTCGCTGGGGCGCCGGGCACCGTGGCGTCGACCTGGCGACCACGGCGGGCGCACCCGTCGTCGCGCCCGGCGCCGGGACCGTGACGTTCGCGGGCGACGTCGCCGGGCGGGGCGTCGTCGTGGTGACGCACCCGGACGGGCTGAGGTCTAGCCTCGAGCCGGTGCGGGCCACCGTGACGGTGGGCACCGGGGTCGCGGCGGGCGACGTCGTGGGCAGCGTCGAGGACTCGATGTCGGACCACTGCGGCCCTGACGCCTGCGTCCACTGGGGCGTCCGGCGCGGCGACCGCTACCTCGACCCGCTCCACCTGCTGTACCGCCCGGTGATCGTCCTGCTGCCGGACGAATGAGGCTGCCCGTCAGGCTCGGGGGAAGGCCTGGGCGTAGACGGCGCGGAGGCGGTCGGCGTCCACGTGGGTGTAGCGCTGGGTCGTGGCGAGGCTGGCGTGGCCGAGAACCTCCTGGACCGAGCGGAGGTCGGAGCCGCCCTGCAGGAGGTGGGTGGCCGCCGAGTGCCGCAGCGCGTGCGGTGCGATGTCCTGGACGCCGGCGAGCGCCGCGAGCCGGTGCACCGCCTCGCGGACCTGGCGTTGTCCCCAGCGCCCGCCGCGCTCCCCCACCAGGAACGCGTCGCGGCTGGCCGCGGTGGCGAGCTCCGGTCGCCCCTCGCCGAGCCACTCGTCGACGGCGCGGGCGGCAGGGATGCCGAACGGCACCACCCGTTCCTTGCCGCCCTTGCCGAGCACCCGGACGAGGCGCTCGGCCCGGTCGACCTGGCCGACGTCGACGGACACCAGTTCCCCGACGCGCACGCCCGCGCCGTAGAGCAGTTCGGCGGCGACCCACGCGCGCAGGGCGCCGGGACGTGCGTGGCCCTCGGTGGTGTGCGCCGCCTCGCGCGCGACGTCGAGCAGGCGGGCGGCGTCGCCGACGCCGAGGACGGTGGGCAGCGTCCGCGGGACCTTGGGGCTCGCCAGGCGGGCCGAGACGTCCTCGTCGACGAGTCCGGCGCTCACCGCCCAGCGCAGGAACGCCCGGGCCGACGCGCCCCGCCGGGCCAGCGTGGAACGAGCCAGCCCGCGTTCGGACTGCGCGGCCAGCCAGCCGCGCAGGGTCGCGAGGTCGAGCGCGCGGAGCGACTCGCGGCCGTGCCGCCTGGCGTACCGCAGCAGGTCGGTCACGTCCGCCACGTAGGCCCGCCGCGTGTGCACGGAGTGACCGCGCTGCGCGTCGAGGTGCGTGGCGAAGCGCCGCACCGCCTCCGCCAGATCGTCGGGGAGCCGCGGCAAGCCGGACAGGTCCGTTAGGTCCACGTATTCCAGTCTGCTCCCGCACCCGCCGTTCGGCACGCAGGCACCACGGCGTGTCACCGCCGGGGTCGTTCCCGACGGCACGTCCCGCACGACTATGCACGACGGCGTGTCACCGCCGGGTGCAGCGCCAGTTCGCTCCCTCTCGCTCGGCGAGCCCGGCCAGGAGCAGCCGCCCGAGCTTCGCCGTCGTCTCCTCCACGCCGAGCCCTGCCACCCGGGCCACCGATTCGAGAGAGGCGGCCCGCCGCACGGGAAGTGCGTCGAGCACCTTCCTCGCCACCGGGTCCAGCCCGTCCCGCGGCCCACGGTCACCGGCGCGATCCGGGGCGGCATCCGCGGTCAGGTCGCCGGCGAGTTCCGCCGCCTCGGCCGCGTCCGTCACGCACACCGCGGCCCCGGACCGCATCAGCTCGTGGCAGCCCGCCGACGCCATCGAGGTGACCGGCCCCGGCACCGCCCCGAGCGGGCGCAGCAGCCTGTCCGCGTGGTTCGCCGTCGACAACGCCCCCGACCGCAGCGCGGCCTCGACCACCACCGTCGCCGAGCCGAGCGCCGCGATGAGGCGGTTGCGCGCCAGGAACCGCTGCCGGAACGGCGTGGACCCGGGCGGCACCTCGGCGACCAGGGCGCCGTCCGCGGTCGCGGCCTCCATCACCCGGCGGTTCGCCTCCGGGTAGAGCCTGTCGACGCCTGATGCCAGGAGCACCAGCGTGCGACCGCCGCCCGCGAGGGTCGCACGGTGCGCCTCCGCGTCGATCCCGTGGGCACCTCCGGACACGACGGTGAACCCGCGGGTGACGAGCCCGGACGCGAGGTCCCGCGCGACGCGCTCCCCGTAGCTCGTCGACGCGCGCGATCCCACGAGCGCCACCGCGCGCCGGGACGCCCGGGCCAGGTCGGCCTGGCCCCGCACCCAGAGCGCGAAGGGTGCCGCGGGCCCCAGGTCGTCCATCGCTTCCGGCCACCGCGGGTCGCCCGGTACGAGGAGCGTTCCGCCCAGCCGGTCCACGGTCTCGAGGTCCCTGGCGGGCACGAGGTCCCCCAGCCGGGACGCCCAGCGCCGCACTCCTGCCATCAGCGCGACGGCGGGCGAACCCGCGTCCTCGCCGCCGAGCGCCCGCGCCACCCGGCGGCCGGACTCCACCCGTGCGAGTTCTGCCGCGGCGCCCCCGGGTCGCTCGACGGCCCGCACCACCCAGTCCAGCGCCTCGCCGGGCCCGAGGGCAGCCACGAGAGCTCCGGCGACCACGTCGCCCGGCTCGGCCAGCCGGGACCACGCGGCCCGGGCCGGTAGCGGATCCCCGACGTCGAACGGAAGTCGCGGGAACACCCTCGGCGCCGGGCCACCGGACGCTTCCGGACCACGGCCGGGCGAGCCGGGCGCGGGCGGGAGCCCCGGCGGCGCCGGTGTCGGCGCCGGCGCCTGTGCCTGTGCCGGTATCGGTGCCTGTGCCGGTATCGGTGCCGGCGAGCCAGGAGCGGGCAGTCCGAAGAGTGGGTCAGCCATGGCGCAGCCCCTGTCGCATCGTGACGGCGGTGAGGACGTCGTCCTCGACAGGCGCGTCGCGGCCCGCCAGGTCCGCGAGCGTCCAGGCGACGCGCAGCACCCGGTCCACCCCGCGCAGGCTCAGGGTCCCGTCCGCCAGCGCCCGGTCCATCAGGTTCTCGATCCCCTTCGTGGTGCGCAGCCGTTCCCGGAGCCATCGCCCCGGCACCTCGGAGTTCGTCGTCCAGCCCGTGCCCCGCAGCCGTGCGGCGGCCGCCTCGCGGGCGGCGGCGACGCGCCGGGCGACGACGGCGGTGGGTTCGCCCGCGCCGCCGGCCCTGTCGACCTTGTCGACCGGCTGCACCTCGATCTGGAGGTCGACGCGGTCGAGCAGCGGCCCGGACAGCCGCCCGAAGTACCTGCGCCGCATGACGGGCGTGCACGTGCACTCCAGGCCCTTGCCGATCGACTTGCCGCAGGGGCAGGGGTTGGCCGCGAGCACCATCTGGAACCGCGCCGGGTACCGCGCCACCCCGCCCGACCGGTGGATCACGAGCTCGCCCTGCTCCAGCGGCTGCCGGAGCGTGTCCAGGACACTGGGCCGGAACTCGGCCACCTCGTCCAGGAACAGGATGCCGCGGTGCGCGCGGGTCGCCGCGCCCGGCCGGGGCAGGCCCGATCCGCCGCCGACCACCGCGGCCTGTGTCGCGGTGTGGTGCGGGGCCTCGTACGGCGGGCGCCGGATGAGCCCTCCCGCGGGATCGAACGTCCCCGCGACGGAGTGCACGGCGGTCACCTCCACGGCATGCCGCTCGGTCAGGTCCGGCAGGATCCCGGGCAACCGGGAGGCGAGCATCGTCTTGCCCGAGCCGGGCGGACCGACGAAGAACACGTGGTGCCCGCCGGCGGCCGCGACCTCCAGGGCGCGCCGCGCCGCGGCCTGCCCGACGACGTCGGACATGTCCCCGGGCGTGGCCGTGTGGCCGGCCGCCCGCGGCCGTTCCACCCGTTCGACCTCCCGGACCACCGCGCCCTCGCCGCCGTGCAGCGCCACGACCTCGGCCAGGCTGGCCGCCCCCACCACCCGCGCCCCGGGGACGAGCCGCGCCTCGGGGGCGTCGCTCGCGGCCACCACGATCCGTTCGTACCCGGCGTCGACCGCGGCGGCCACGGCGGGCAGCACGCCCCGTACCGGCTGGATCCGCCCGTCGAGCCCCAGCTCGCCGAGATGCACCACCGAGTCGAGCCCGCCGGCCGGGATCTCCCCGGCCCCGGCGAGGATCGCCACCGCGATCGCCAGGTCGTAGCCGCTGCCCTGTTTCCGCAGCGCCGCCGGCGACAGGTTCACGGTGATCTTCCGGACCGGCCAGGCCAGGCCGGTCGACGAGACCGCCGCCCGCACCCGGTCCCGGGACTCGCTGAGGGCCGCGTCGGGCAGCCCCACCACCGTGAAACCCGGGACGGTCGCCGACAGGTGCGCCTGCACCTGGACCATGTGCCCCTCCAGCCCGACCAGGGACACCGCCGCCGTCGTCGCCACCTCCATCAGACCACCGCCTCGAGGTGCTCGACCACGGGCCCGGCGTCGCGGGGAAGCAGCACCGAGACGACGTCGATCCGCACGGCGGACCAGTGGGGCGGCACGTCCACGCCCTCGCGTTCGGCGGCCTCCTCGGTGGCCCGCCGGTGCACCATGAGCCACTGCCCGGCCAGCCGCCGCAGCCGCGCGAGCTTCTTCGCGGTCACCCCCTGGCTGGGATGCCCGAACCCCGTACCCGACCGGGTCTTCACCTCGACCACCACCAGCACGTCACCGTCGAGCGCGACGATGTCGATCTCCCCCTCGCGCCCGCTGCGCCAGTTCGTCGCCAGCACGGTCCACCCGCGCGCCACGACATGCTCCAGCGCGATCTCCTCGCCGCGCCGCCCGACCTCGTCCTTGCTGAGCATCCGCCCCACCTCCACGACGAGCCTGCGCGTCCACGCGCCATCACGCCGGAGATGAAACCGGGAAAAAGCGACTCCTGTCGATGGATCGGGATATCCACAGGGTCGCGTCGGCGTCGGATCCGCAGAACACCGTCCGAGGGGTCCACGAAAGCCGGCAAGGAATTTCCGGGCCGGGACGAAAGATCACCCGGCCCGGATCGTCAGAGCGTCAGCTCCGCCTTCGCCAGCTCCTCGACGTTCACGTCCTTGAACGTCACCACCCGCACCGACTTCACGAACCGCGCCGAGCGATACACGTCCCACACCCACGCGTCGCTCATCGTCAGCTCGAAGTACACCTCACCGGCCGCGGACCTGACCTGCAGGTCCACCTGGTTGGCGAGGTAGAAGCGTCGCTCGGTCTCCACCACGTACGAGAACAGCCCCACGACGTCCCGGTACTCGCGGTAGAGCGCGAGCTCCATGTCCGTCTCGTAGTTCTCGAGGTCTTCGGCACTCACCCGGCCATCATCGCACCCGGCAGGTTCCATGACCGACGGTGCAACACGCACGGACCGTGATTCGCGAGCGCATCGAGGTGCGCCGGGGCGCTGTACCCCTTGTTCGCCTCCCAGCCGTACTGCGGATGGTCGGCGGCGAGTTCCGTGAGGATCGCGTCCCGCTCCACCTTCGCCAGCACGCTCGCCCCGGCCACGGTGGAGCACCGCATGTCGGCCTTGATCATCGTGACCACATCGGGCCCGGCGCCGGCGCCGCCCTCGGACACCAGCACGCCCGCGCCGTCGTCGTCCCCGGTCAGCCCGCCCGCCGCGAACAGGTCCGGCCCCGGATCGCTCAGCCAGTCGTGCTTCCCGTCCAGCAGCACCACGTCGACGTTCCCCACCTCGGACTGCACCTGGTGCAGCGCCCGCCGGCCGGCGAGCCGCAGCGCGGCGATGATGCCCTGCTCGTCGATCTCGGCGGCCGAGGCGTGCCCGACGGCCGAGGCGAGCGCCCACCGCCGCACCTTCGGGGCCAGGTCCACGCGCGCGGCGGGGGTCAGCAGCTTCGAGTCCGCGATCCCCTGCGGGGCGGTCCGCGTGCGCGCGTCGATCACGACGACGCCCACGCTCACCGGCCCGGCCAGCGCCCCGCGGCCCACCTCGTCCATCCCGGCCACGAGCCGTGGCCCGGCCGCCATCAGCGAGCGTTCGGTGCGCAGGTTCGGCTTCACCCGCGACACCCCGTTGCCTTCCGCCACCTGCGCAGACCTCCCGGGTCTAGCTCGCCGCGGCGCCGGCCGCCGGCACGTCCTGGAACACGGCGGACGGGTTCGAGTGCCACGTCAGCCGGTCGAGCGGCCAGACGGTGGCGAACGCCGCCCCCACCACATTGTCCACCGGGACGAACCCGCCGCCGGGCTCCTCGGTGTTGTACCGCGAGTCCGCGGAGCTCTGCCGGTTGTCGCCCATCACCCACAGCGAGTCCTCGGGCACGGTCACGTCGAACGGCTTGCCGCTGCTCGGCGTGGTACCCGGCTTGATGTACGTCTCGGTGACCGCCACGCCGTTCACGTGCAGCGGCCCGCCGTCGTTCGCGCAGGCGTCGTCGCACACGACGTGGTCGCCCGGCAGCCCGATCACGCGCTTGATCAGGTGCTCGCCCATGTCCTCCGGCAGCAGGCCCACCGTGGTCAGCGCCGCCGTGATCGCGTTGCCGACCGCGCCGCGGTCCGCCTCGAAGGGGTACGGGTCGAGCCAGCCGCCCGGGTCCACGAACACGACGACGTCCCCGCGCTGCAGGTCGACCGGGCCCGGGGCGAGCCGCGACACCATGACCCGGTCGCCCATCGTGAGCGTGTCCTGCATCGACGCGCTCGGGATCGAGAACGGCTGCATGAGGAACGTCTTGATCAGGAACGACAGCAGCAGGGCGCTCACCACGATGACGAGCGTCTCCTTCAGGATCGCCAGCCCGCGGGACTGGCTCTTCTCCTCGGAAGGCCCCTGGTCGTCTGCCATGTCGTCTTCGGCACGGTTGTCGGTCTGGTAGGTCGTCACGGGACTCACTTTCAGGTGGTGGGCTGCGGCGCCGGGGCGGTCGGCTCCGGGACCCCGGCGAACACGCCGGACGGGTTCGAGTGCCAGGTCATCCGCTCGAACGGCCACACCGTGGCGAACGCGGTCCCGACGATGTTGTGGACGGGGACGAACCCGCCGCCCGGCCTGCTGGTGTTGAAACGGGAGTCCGCGGAGTTCTGCCGGTGGTCGCCCATCACGAAGAGCATCCTGTCGGGCACGACGACGTCGAACTTCTTGGCGCCGCTCGGCGTGTTGCCCGGCTTGAGGTAGGTCTCGTCGATCGCGGTGCCGTTGACCGTCACCGGCCCGCCGTCGTCGGCGCAGGCGTCGTCGCACATGATGTGATCCCCGGGCAGGCCGATCAGCCGCTTGATCAGGTGCTCGCCGGTGTCCTCCGGGAGCAGGCCGATCGCGGTCATCGCGGCCGTGGCCGCGTTCCCGACGGGCCCCCGATCGGGCGCCGTGTACACGGGCAGCCAGCCACCGGGATCGATGAAGACGACGATGTCGCCGCGCCGCAGGTCCACCGGGCCGGGCGCGAGCCGCGACACCATGACCCGGTCGCCCACCGTGAGGGTGTCCTCCATGGACGCGCTCGGGATGTAGAACGATTGCACCAGGAACGTCTTGATCAGGAACGACAGCACCAGGGCGCTGATCACGATGATCGCGATCTCCTTGAGCACCGCGAGCCCACCGACCTGTTCCCCGGGCTCACCCAGGTCCTTGGGCCGCGCATGCCGCGCCACACGGTACGTCGTCACGGAACTCACTTTGTCTCGGTGTCACGCCTTCTCGTACGACGACATCACGTACGACGACGCCGGGCCGCCACCCTGATCCGGCGTCGGCCCCACAAGTATGCGGTACCGACCTGGGTTCAGCGTGCCGACCCGGCGTTGTTCTCTCCGGGCGATCAGGACGCGACGGTCGCGCGCTTCTCCTTGATCTTCGCCTTCTTGCCGCGCAGTTCGCGCAGGTAGTAGAGCTTCGCGCGGCGGACGTCACCGCGGGTCACGACCTCGATCGACTCGATCGTGGGCGCGTGCACCGGGAAGGTGCGCTCCACGCCGACGCCGAAGCTGATCTTGCGGACGGTGAACGTCTCGCCCACGCCGCCGCCGTGGCGGCGGATCACGATGCCCTGGAACGCCTGGACACGGGAGCGGTTGCCCTCGATGACCTTGACGTTGACCTTCAGGGTGTCACCGGCGCGGAACTCCGGGATGTCGTCGCGCAGCGAGGCGGCGTCGACGCTGTCGAGCTTCTGCATCGTTCTCTCCGGGCCTGCCACAGGTCAGGCGCGAAATCAGCGGCCGTACGGGACGGCCGCGAGCGAATAAGGTGGTGACGCGCCGTGTCGACGATCGTGCCGGGCCGGAGTTCCGGCCCGACGGCATCCCCTGTGGCAGAGACCTGACCGTCGGCGCACCGAGGGCCCATTCTGCCACAGCGCCGCCGTACCGCCCGCGCGAGCAGGTGTGACGTCAGCCCGCCGCAGGCTCCGGCGGCACCGGGGCCTGCGCGCCGTCGTCCTGCCGCGCCAGGCGCCCGCCGTCGGCCACGATCCACCCGAGCTCCGTCAGCAGGGCCCGGTCGTGCTTGTCCAGCACTGTCCCGTCCAGGCCCGCGATCATGTCCGGCCGCCGCGCGGCCGTGCGGCGCAGCGCCTCGTCGCGCCGCCAGCGCTCGATGCGCGCGTGATGCCCGGACAGCAGCACCTCGGGGATCCCCCGCCCGTGCCACTCCGGCGGCTTCGTGTAGACCGGGTACTCCAGCAGCCCGGCGGCCCCGTGCGACTCCTCCACCAGCGACTCCGGGTTCCCCACCATTCCCGGCACCAGCCGCGCGACCGCCTCGATCATCACGAGCGCCGCGACCTCGCCGCCGTTGAGCACGTAGTCGCCGATCGACAGCTCGCGCACGTCCAGCCCCGCGTCGCGGTAGTGCCCCGCGACCCGTGCGTCGATCCCCTCGTACCGGCCGCACGCGAACACGAGCTGCCCGGCCCCGGCCAGCTCCTCGGCGTGCCGCTGCGTGAACACCTCCCCCGACGGCGTCGGCAGGATCAGGATCCTGCCCGGCGACGCCGCGGCGGGCTCGCCGCCCAGGACGTCGTCGAGGGCCGTGCCCCAGACGTCCGGGCGCATCACCATGCCCGCGCCGCCGCCGAACGGGGTGTCGTCGACGGTGCGGTGCCGGTCCGTGGTCCAGTCCCGCAGGTCGTGCACGCGCAGGTCCAGCAGGCCGCGCTGCCGCGCCTTGCCCACGAGCGACAGGTCGAGCGCGGCCAGGTAGTCCGGGAAGATCGTGACGACGTCGATCCGCACGTCAAGCGCTCCCGTCGTGTCCGGCGACGCCGGATCCGCGGGCGGGGCGATCCCGCTCGTCCTCGTCGCCGGCATCGTCGTCCGGCTCACCGGGCGCGCCGTCGTCGTCGCGCTCGCTGATCAGGGCGTCCGCGTCGCGGGCGAGCAGGCCGCCGGGCGGGTCGAGGACGACCCGGCCGCCGGCGACGTCGACCACCGGAACGATCGCGCGCACGAACGGGACGAGCGTGCGGACGGTGCCGGACGGCAGCGGCTCGTTCACCACGAGCACGTCGTGCGCGGGAAGGTACTCGAGCCCCGCCACCTCGCCGACCACGGTCCCGTCCGTGAGCTCCGCGCGCAGGCCGCGCAGCTCGTGCGGGTACCAGGCGTCCTCCTCGTCCGAGGCGTCCGCGTCGACGACCAGCTCCACCCCGCGCAGCGCCTCGGCGGCGGAACGGTCGGGCGCCTCGGCGAACCGGACCAGCCAGCGGTCCTGGTGCACGCGCGCGGCGGTCACCGTCAGCGGGCCGACGCCGGCGGGCTCGGTGCGGAGCACGGAACCTACCCCCAGGCGGCTCTCCGGGTCGTCGGTACGCAGCTCGACCGAGACCTCACCCTTCAGCCCGTGCGCCCGCCCGATGCGGGCTACGACCAGCTCCATCCGCTACTCCCCGATGAATCCTTGAGATGGTGTGAATCCGAGCGCGATCCTGCGCGGACCGACCCGGACGACGAGCGAGGCCCGGTCCATGCGGACCGGGCCTCGTCTCGGCGGTGTCGCGTGAGCGGCAGCCCGCTCAGCGGCGGTCGACGTCGACCACGTCGACGCGGACCGAACCGTCCGCAGCCAGGGCGCCGACCACCGTCCGCAGCGCGCGGGCGGTCCGGCCGCCGCGGCCGATGACACGGCCGAGATCGTCCGGGTGCACACGGACCTCGAGCAGGTCTCCCCGGCGCAGCGACTTCGCGGACACGCGGACGGCGTCCGGGTTGTCGACGATCCCGCGCACGAGATGCTCGAGGGCCTCCGCGAGCATCAGGCCTCGGTCTCGGCCGGGGTCTCGGCGTCCTCGGCCGGAGCAGTCGCCTCGGCGGCGGTCTCCGCCTTCGCGGCCTCCGCCTTGGCGGCGGCGTCGGCCTTGACCTTCTCGGCCTCGGCGTGGATGGCCTCGATCGCGGCGGCGGAGTCCGCCTTGGACGCCTTGACCTTGAGGGTGCCCTCGGCGCCCGGCAGGCCCTTGAACTTCTGCCAGTCGCCGGTGACCTTGAGCAGGGCCAGGACGGGCTCGGACGGCTGGGCGCCGACCTTCAGCCAGTGCTGCGCGCGCTCGGTGTCGATCTCGATGAGCGAGGGCTCCTCGGTCGGGTGGTACTTGCCGATCTCCTCGATCGCACGACCATCGCGCTTGACCCGCGAGTCCATGACGACGACGCGGTAGTACGGCGCCCGGATCTTGCCGAAGCGCTTCAGACGAATCTTGGTGGCCACGAAGTGGTCTCTCCTGGTTCTTAAGAATGGGTGACCTGGCCCGCCGATCCGTGGGGGTGGATCACGATGCCGTGGTCTGGACCGGGTACGCACGGGAGAGAGGGGCCCAGGCGTACCGAGTACCCGGTCATTGTGCCAGACGGCGCACAGAGCCACCAACCGCGACCACGGTTCTCCCTTCCAGGTCCCCGGCCCCCGGCGGCCCGGGAGAACTCAGTGGACCTCGCCGCGCAGCACCACGGCCCGCGGGTACCGCAGCACCTCGATGTTCTCGCGCGGGTCGTCCGGGTACACCACCAGATCCGCGCTCGATCCCTCCACGACCGCCCCCAGCCCGAGGTACGACCGCGCCCGCCAGGACGCGAACGCCACCACCTCGGCGGCGGGGATCCCGGCGGCCACGAGCTCCGCGCACTCCCCCGCGATCAGCCCGTGCCCGATCGTCCCGCCCGCGTCCGTCCCGACCAGGAGCCGCACCCCGGCGTCGTACAGGTCGCGCACCTGCTCGTACCGGCGTGCGTGCATGCGCCGCATCCGCGCGGCGTAGGCCGGGAACTTCTCCGCGGCCTGGTCCGCGATCGCCGCGAACCGCTCCACCTGCAGCAGCGTCGGCGTGACCGGCACCCCCGCCGCGGCCGCCCGCCCGATCTGGTCCGCGGTCATCCCGGTGCCGTGCTCGATGCCGTCCACCCCGGCGTCCAGCAGGGCGTCGACGGTCTCCGTCGCGAACGTGTGCACGGTGACCCGTGCCGCCTCGGCGTGCGCCTGCGCCACCGCGTCCTGCAGCACGTCCGCGGGCCACAGCGGCGTCAGGTCCCCGGCGGACCTGTCGATCCAGTCGCCCACCAGCTTCACCCAGCCGTCGCCCCGCCGGGCCTGCTCGCGCACGGCCGCGGGCAACCCGGCGGCGTCGTCCAGCTCGAGCCCGAAGTTCCGCAGGTACCGCGCGCGCAGCGCGAGGTGCCGCCCCGCGCGGACGAGCCGCGGCAGGTCGGCACGGGAGCTCATCCATCGCGTGTCCGACGGCGAGCCCGCGTCCCGGATCGCCAGCACCCCGGAGTCCCGGTCGGCGACGGCCTGCCGCTCGGCGATCTCCCGCGACACCGGCCCCTCGGCCCCGAGCCCGATGTGGCAGTGCGCGTCCACGAGCCCCGGCACCGCCCAGCCCTCCAGGACCCGCAGGCCTGCGCCCTGCGCGGACGGACGGGTCAGGCTGACGCGCCCGCCCCGGACCCAGAGGTCGCCCACCTCGCGCTCGTCGTCGAGCAGGATGTGCCCGCGCACGTGGATGGTGGGGACCGTGTCCGAGGGCGGCACGATCACTTGCCCAGGAACTTCCCGAGCTGCTGCTCGAGCGCCTCCATGTCGGGCGGAGCCTGCGGCTGCGGCGCCGCCGCGCCGAACGCCGAGCCCGCGGCGGCCGGCTTGCCGCCGCCGAGCGCCCGCTGCATGTCCTCGCGCTCCTGCTGCGCGCGCTTGGCCGGGTTCCCGGACTTGCCCTTCTTGCGCTTGGCGGGCTGCTGCTTGCCGCGGGCCTTCTTGCCCATGCCCATCCCCGGACCACCCGGCATGGCGGGCATCCCGCCCGGCCCCATGCCCGGCACTCCGCCGCCGCGCGACATCTGCTTCATCATCTTCTGCGCCTGCGTGAACCGCTCGAGGAGCTGGTTGACGGCGCTCGCCGAGGTCCCGGAACCGCGCGCGATCCGCGCGCGCCGCGAACCGTTGATGATCTTCGGGTTGTCCCGCTCGACCGGCGTCATCGACTGGATGATCGCCTCGATCCGGTTCACCTCGCGCTCGTCGAACTGGTCGAGCTGCTCGCGCATCTGGCCCATGCCCGGCAGCATGCCGAGCATCTTCTTCATCGAGCCCATGTTCTTCAGCTGCTGCATCTGCACCAGGAAGTCCGCGAGCGTGAAGTCCTGCCCCGTGGCCACCTTCTGGGCCATCTTCTCGGCCTGGTCGGCGTCGAACGCCTTCTCGGCCTCCTCGATCAGGGTGAGCACGTCACCCATGTCGAGGATGCGCGAGGCCATCCGGTCCGGGTGGAAGACCTCGAAGTCGGTGAGCTTCTCACCGGTCGAGGCGAACATGATCGGCCGGCCGGTCACCTTGGCGACCGAGAGCGCGGCACCACCGCGCGCGTCGCCGTCCAGCTTGGACAGCACGACGCCGGTGAAGTCGACGCCGTCGGCGAACGCCTTCGCCGTGTTCACCGCGTCCTGACCGATCATCGCGTCGATGACGAACAGGACCTCGTCCGGCGTGACGGCGGCGCGGATGTCCGCGGCCTGCTTCATCAGCACCTCGTCGATGCCGAGGCGGCCGGCGGTGTCGACGATGACGACGTCGTGCAGCTTGGCGCGCGCGTGCGCGACGCCGTCGCGCGCGACGGCGACCGGGTCGCCGATCAGCGGCGCGTCCAGCGCCGGGTCGTCGGCGGACGACGTGTTGCCGGGGTGCGGCGCGTAGACGGGAACGCCCGCCCGCTCGCCGACGACGCTGAGCTGGTTCACGGCGTTCGGCCGCTGCAGGTCCGCAGCGACCAGCAGCGGGGTGTGCCCCTGCCCCTTCAGCGCCAGCGCCAGCTTGCCCGCCAGCGTCGTCTTGCCCGCACCCTGCAGACCGGCGAGCATGATGACCGTCGGCGGCGTCTTGGCCAGGCTGAGCGGCCGGGTCTGCCCGCCGAGGATCTCGACCAGCTCGTCGTTGACGATCTTGACGACCTGCTGCGCGGGATTCAGCGCGCCGGAGACCTCCGCCGACAGCGCACGCTCCCGCACCGCGGCGGTGAACTCGCGCACCACGGGCACCGCGACGTCGGCGTCGAGCAGCGCACGCCGGATCTCGCGCACGGTGCCGTCGATGTCCGCCTCGGAGAGGCGCCCGCGCGTACGCAGGTTCTTGAACGTCTGGGTCAGCCGGTCGGACAGGGAATTGAACACGACGTCAAGGGTACCTGCGCGAACTACCTCTCGCGGAGGGCCGCGCGGGCCTTGCGGGTCAGCGCGTCGACCAGGCTGGCGCGCCACGGGGTCCAGTGCTTCGGCCCCAGCGACGTGGTGTCCGCCTCCGTGAGCAGACGCAGGACGTCCAGGAGGTCCGCGCGGTGTCCGACGGCGTCGAGCAGCGCCGTCACCGTCGCGGGGTCGTCGGGGTCGCCGCCCACCGCCAGCTCCGAGAGGACGAGGTGGTGCCGGACCATGCGTGTCACGTCCTCGGTCAGGGCGTGGTCGAAACCCATGCGCCGCAGGATCGCGGGGGTGCGGGCCGCGCCCTCGGCCGAGTGATCCGCGGCGCCGCGGACCTTGCCGATGTCGTGCAGGATCGCCGAGAGCAGCAGCACGTCGCCGCCGTTCTGCCCGGCGCCGGTCCCGGCGTCGCCGAAGGTCGCCCCGCGGCGCAGCCGGGCGGCGAGGCGGGCGACCTCCACCAGGTGCCGGTCCACCGTGTGCCGGTGGACGGCCGCACGCTGGGGCCGGTTGCGCACGTCGGCCCACTCGGGGATCCACGAGGTCACGACCCCGGCCAGGTCCAGTTCCTCCCACACCGGCACCTGCGCGCTGCCCGCCGCCAGGAGGGTGAGCAGGTGGGCGCGCGCGGCCGGCGGCCACGGCTCGGGCAGCGGCGGGCACCGGCGCAGCGAGTCGATGGTGACGGGCGACAGGAGCAGCCCGGTCCGCGCCGCCGTCGCGGCCGCACGCAGCGACATCAAGGGGTCCGACGACGGACGCGCGCCCACCGCGAGCACCAGCTCGCCGTCGTGCTCCACGAGGCCGTCCGCGACCTGCCGCAGCTGCGGCGGCTTGCGCTTGCCGCGCACGATGAACGGCTTGCCGATCGGCCGCCGCTCCAGGGCCTTGCGGGCGCGCCGCACGGTCGAGTCCAGCGCGTAGCTCACCTCGCGGCCCACGGCGGCCAGGCTCGCCAGGAGCTCGTCGCCGTCGTCGTACCCGCAGCGCCCGGCGACCTCCTCGAGATCCGCGAGCAGCAGGCGGGTGGTGCGGCGGCGCGCGGTGACCTGCAGCACGTCGCGCACGTCGAGCAGGTGGGCGTAGGCGTCGTCGACGGCGCCGTGCGGGCGGTCGGTGAGCCAGGTGGCGGCGAGCGCGGTGAGGACGACGGCGTCGCGGATGCCGCCGCGGGCCTCCTTGAGGTCCGGCTCGATGAGGTAGGCGAGCTCGCCGGACCGCTCGGCGCGCTCGCGCACGCTCCCGAGCAGTTCGGGCAGACGACGCCGGGCGGCGTCCCGCCAGTCCGTCAGGACCCCGGTCGCGGCGCGATGGACGACGGCGGTGTCCCCGGCCAGCGCGTGCACGTCCAGCCAGGACACGGCGGCCTTGAGATCGCCGGAGGCGACCTTGCGGCACTGCGCCAGCGAGCGCACCGAGTGGTCGAGGTCCACGCCCGAGTCCCACAGCGGGTACCACAGCCGCTCGGCCACCCGGGCGAGGTCGGCGTCGGAGTGGGTGCGCCCGTCGTGCACGAGGACCAGGTCGAGGTCGCTCAGCGGGCCCAGGTCGCCGCGGCCGAGGCTGCCGACGGCGGCCAGGGCGATGCCGTCCGGCGCGACCTCGGCCGTCGCGTGCTCGAAGAGCGCCGTGAGGCGCTCGGTGACGTGCCCGACGAGCGCGGCCCGGCGAGCGGCGCCGGAGTGGCCGGGGCCCGTGGCGTCGTCGGCGATCTTGAGCAGTTCGTCGCGGAGGCCCCGCATCCCGCCGATGGGATGCGAGGCCTCCGTGGGGTGATCGGTCAAGACGCCGGCGTCAGAGCGCGGCGTCGCCGTGCTCGCCGGTGCGGACGCGGGCGACGTCGTCGACCGAGACCACCCACACCTTCCCGTCGCCGATCTTGCCGGTCTGCGCCGCGCCGACGATGGCGTCCGTCACCGCGGTGACGTCCTCGTCGGACACGAGCACCTCGATGCGGACCTTCGGCACCAGGTCGACCGTGTACTCCGCACCGCGGTAGACCTCGGTGTGGCCCTTCTGACGGCCGTAGCCGCTGGCCTCGGAGACGGTCATCCCGCGGACACCGGCGGCCTCGAGTGCCGACTTCACGTCGTCGAGCCGGTGCGGCTGGATGATTCCCGTGACGAGCTTCATGCGCGTTCCTCCTTGAGTCTCATGCTGCTGCTAACAGTAGGTTCCGTGGAACCCACCGGCCAGGGTCAGCGCACCTCGGCGATGGTGGAGTTGGCCTCGTACGCGGTCTCGCCGTGCTCGGCGAGGTCGATCCCGTCGACCTCCTCCTGCTCGGTGACGCGCCAGCCGAGGGTGACCTTGAGCAGCAGGCCGATCCCGTACGTCAGGACGAACGAGTACACGACCGCGATGAGCGCCGCGACGACCTGCGTGACGAGCTGGATGGCGCCGCCGCCGTAGAAGAGGCCGTTGAGCGAGCCCTCGAAGTAGAACGAGCCGTACTCGCCGTTGGTCGCGAAGAAGCCGATGAGCACCGTGCCGACGAGACCGCCAACCAGGTGGACGCCGACGACGTCGAGCGAGTCGTCGAACCCGAACTTGAACTTCAGGCCGACGGCCAGGGCGCAGAGCACACCGGCGACGAGGCCGATGACGAGCGCGCCCTCGGTCTGCACGGTGCCGGCGGCCGGCGTGATGGCGACGAGGCCGGCGACGACGCCGGAGGCGGCACCCAGCGAGGTGGGCGAGCCGTCACGCAGCTTCTCCGTGGCCATCCAGGCGAGCATCGCGACGCAGGTCGCCAGGAGCGTGTTGACCCAGGCGCGGCCGGCCGTGCCGTCGGCGGCCAGCTCGGAGCCGGCGTTGAAGCCGAACCAGCCGAACCACAGCAGGCCCGCGCCGAGCATGACGAACGGCAGGTTGTGCGGGCGCATCGGCTCGGTGCCGAAGCCCTTGCGCTTGCCGATCACCAGGGCGAGCGCCAGGCCCGCGGCACCGGCGTTGATGTGCACCACGGTGCCGCCGGCGAAGTCGATCGGGAGGGAGAGGGCGTCCACGATGGGCCCGGCAGCCAGGATGCCGCCGCCCCAGACCCAGTGCGCGACCGGGGTGTACACCAGCGTCACCCAGAGCACCGCGAACGTCAGCCAGGTGACGAACTTGACGCGGTCGGCGATGGCGCCGGAGATGAGGGCCACCGTGATGATGGCGAAGGTCGCCTGGAAGCCGGCGAAAACGAGGGCCGGTACGCCCGTGTCCGCAGCGCCCCACCATTCCCCGTCGTCCAGCTTGAGGAACAGCGCGTCGGCCGGGTTGCCGATGAAACCACCCGCCGTGTCCGCGCCGAAAGCCAGGCCGTAACCGTAGACCGCCCAGATGATGCCCACCACGCCGATGGCGCTGAAGCTCATCATCATCATGTTCAGGACGCTCTTCCCGCGCACCATGCCGCCGTAGAAGAACGCCAGACCAGGCGTCATCAGCAGCACGAGCGAGGAGGCGGTGAGCAACCAGGCAGTGTTGCCCGGGTTCAGCTCGAACTCCATGTGTTTGCCTCTCTCCACGCCAGCCGGGGGTGGCTGGTCAGGGCCCCACCGTCGCGAAGAGTCGTTACACCGGGCGGGCCCTGGTGTTACGGACATGTGACACAGTGCGAATGCGTGTAAACACTTGATTTCATCGCCGACGTGACCGAAATTTCCCGGCACATCGTGACGGAATCGTGATAGCGCGGAAATGTGCGTGTGACCCGGCCAGGATCACGCGGCTCAGCCCAGGATCCCGTCCACGAACTCGCCCGCCTCGAACGGCGCCAGGTCGTCCGGCCCCTCGCCCAGCCCGATGAGCTTGACCGGCACGCCGAGCTCCCGCTGCACCTGGACGACGATGCCGCCCTTGGCGGTGCCGTCCAGCTTCGTCAGCACGATGCCCGTGACGCCCGCGACCTCGGCGAAGACGCGCGCCTGCGTCAGGCCGTTCTGGCCCGTGGTGGCGTCGAGCACCAGCAGCACCTCGCTGGGCGCGGCGACCTTGGAGGTGACGCGCACGATCTTGCCCAGCTCGTCCATGAGCCCGGCCTTGTTCTGCAGGCGCCCCGCCGTGTCGACGAGCACGACGTCCGCCTTCTCGTCACGGCCGCGTGCCACCGCGTCGAACGCGACCGACGCCGGGTCCGCGCCCTCCTTGTCCGAGCGCACCGTCTCGACGCCGACCCGTGAGCCCCACGTGGTGAGCTGATCGGCGGCGGCGGCGCGGAACGTGTCGGCCGCGCCCAGCACCACGGACTTGTCCTCGGCCACCAGCACGCGGGCGAGCTTGCCGACCGTCGTCGTCTTGCCCGTGCCGTTGACGCCGACGACCAGGACGACGGCGGGCAGTCGCGTGCCCTCCTGGTCCGCGGGCTCCAGCCGCAGCGAGCGGTCCATCGGCCTGCCGGCGGCGTCGTTGTCGACGAGCGCGACGAGTTCCTCGCGCAGCAGCTCCCGCACCGCCGACGGCTCGCGCACCCCGAGCACCCGCACCCGGGTGCGGAGCGCCCCGAGCAGCTCGGTGGCGGGGTCCATGCCGATGTCGGCCAGGAGCAGTTCCTCCTCGAGGTCGTCCCAGTCGTTCTCGGTGAGGGAGTCCCGGGACAGCACGGCGAGCAGGCGCGAGCCGAGCGGCGAACCGGAGCGGGCGAGGCGGTCCCGCAGCCGCACCAGGCGCCCGGCCACGGGGGCGGGCTTCTCCAGGGGCGGGGCGGTCCGTGCCTCCTCGACGGTGGGCTCACCGGGCGCGGGCTCCGCCGCGGGCGCGCCGGGCGTCTCGGCGACGGGCCGGTCCTCGACCGCGGCTCCGGCATCCCCGGGTTCCCGGATGACGGCGGTCCCCGACGTGCGCCCGGCCGCCTCCTGCGAGGCGCCGTCGCTCTCGGGCCGCTCGAGCGTCCCGACGCCGCCCGCGGCACCGCCCGTGTCATCGGCGTCGCGCTGCCTGCGGCGGCTGGCGATCCACCCGACGACGCCACCGCCGCCCGCGACGACGACCAGCCCGGCAATGATCTCGATCCAGGGAAGCTCCATCACGCCTTGGATTCTCCCAGACCCGAGGTCGTCACGCGGGCTCGTCCTCCTTGGGCCCGCCGGCTCCGCCGCGCAGCGGCCGGGGGACAAGGTTCTGCAGCGCCCGCGGGTCGCTCAGGACCGGGCGGACCGTCTGGATCGGCACGTTGACGGCCTTGGTGGCCTGCTCACGCGCCTTGCCGAGCAGGTCGGCCATCTCCTCCGCGTCCAGGTAACCGGGCTTGTCCTCGACGGTCGCCTCGAAGAACTCGGACATCTCCATGTCCACCGGGCGGTCGTCGCCCTTGGCGCCACGGATCACGCCGGGCTTGCCGACCCACACCGAGGGCGCCCCGACGGCGTGCACGGCGACGGCGGACGCGCCCCGGACCCTGCCGCTCTGCTTCGGCCAGCCGCCGCCGGCCACCCGGTGCAAGCCGGCCGTGAACCGGCTCCCGAACGAGTCGGTACGACGATTCCCCTCGGCCGCGTCCATGACGTTGGCCACCAGGAAGACTCCTGCGGCCAGCAGCAGGCAGACGGCGAGAAGAAGAATCGACCACCACATGGCCCTAGTCTCCCCTGAAATCCCGCGGGTCGCGCCCGATGACGCGCCGTGGGCGCCCACTACACCACAACCCGCTCAATCTCTTCACAGCGAAGTGATATGCGGACCTCACACATCGGCGGTCTCCCGCTCCCCCATCCGCTGCGAGATCACGGTCGTGACGCCGTCGCCGCGCATGGTCACGCCGTAGAGCGCGTCCGCCACCTCCATCGTGCGCTTCTGGTGGGTGATCACGATGAGCTGGGAGTCGCGCTGCAGCTCCTTGAAGATCTCGATCAGGCGGCCCAGGTTCACGTCGTCGAGCGCCGCCTCGACCTCGTCCATGATGTAGAACGGGCTGGGCCGCGCCTTGAAGATCGACACGAGGAACGCCACGGCGGCCAGCGACCGCTCGCCGCCGGACAGCAGGCTCAGCCGCTTGACCTTCTTGCCCGCGGGCCGCGCCTCCACCTCGATACCGGTGGCGAGCAGGTCCGAGGGGTCCGTGAGCGTGATCCGGCCCTCGCCGCCCGGGAACAGCCGCGGGAAGATCTCCAGGAACTTGTCGGCCGTGTCCTGGAACGCCTCGGCGAACACCTGCTGCACGCGCTCGTCGATGTCCGCCACGATCTGCAGCAGGTCCTCGCGCGACTTCTTCAGGTCCGCCAGCTGGGTCTCCAGGAACTGGTGCCGCTCCTCCAGCGCCGCGAACTCCTCCAGCGCCAGCGGGTTCACGGCGCCGAGCCGGGACAGCGCCTTCTCGGCCCGGGCCAGGCGCGCCTCCTGCTCCTCGCGCACGTAGGGGACCATCCGGTCCGGCTCGGGCAGGCGCGGCCCGGCGGCACGCCCTGCGGCGCCGCCCTCGGCGTCGTCGCCCGAGCCCTCGCCCGCCTCCGCCGCCTGCTCCTCCGGATCGGCGGGCTCCGTCCCCGCGACCTCCTGCACGATCTTCGCCGCCTCCGGATCGGCCGGGTCCAGCCCGAACTCCCGCAGCGCGGCCGCGCGCAGCTGGATCGCCTCCGCCCGCGCGGCGGCACCGCGCGGCAGCTTCGGGTCCCCCTCGTACCGGATCGGGTTCCCCTCGTCGTCGCGTTCGACGACGGGGCGGCGCTTCCGGCGCCGCAGGGGCACGTCACCCTCGTACACGGGGATGGGCTGGTGCGGGCCGAACTCCTCCACGAGCTTGGCGGGGTCGGTGCCGAGCTCGCCGATCGCCCGCCCCTCGAGCTGTTCGAGGCGCAGCCGCTGCTGCGTCCGCGCGACCTCGTCCTTGTGCGCGACGTCGGTCAGCTCCCGCAGCTCGGCCGTGAGCGACTCGACGGTGCCCCGCACCGCGACCAGCTCCGCGTTCCCGGCGGCCCGCGCCTCCTCGGCCGCGGCCTTGTCCTGCTCGGCGCGCTGCAGCGACCGGCCGATCCGTTCCAGGGCGACAGCGGCGGCCTGCCGCACGACGACGGCACGCGCCGCGTCCCGCTGCCGGGCGGCGGCTCGTTCCGCGGCGGCGGCCCGGGCCTCGCGTTCCTGCTGCGCGGCGGCCGCCAGGGCCTGCGCCCGGCCGGAGACCGCGCGCGCACGCTCCTCGGCGGTGCGCAGCGCGAGCCGCACCTCGGTCTCCCGGGCGCGCGCCTCGGTCGCAGCGGCCGCGGCCCGGTCCCTGGCGGCCTGGGCCTCGTCCTGGGACCCGGCGGCCCGCTCGGGCTCCTCCTCGGCCGCATCGAGCCGCTCGACCAGGGCGGCGAGCTCGATCTCGTCCTCCTCGCGGCGGGCCATCGCCTGTTCCAGCGCGGAGCGGTGCCGCTCGGCCTCCTCGCGGGCGGACCGGGCGGACGCCCGCAGCGACCCGAGCTGCTCCGCGGCCGCGGTCATCGCGGCGTCGGACTCGTTGAGCCGCGCGAGCGTCTCGTCGTGCCGCTGGGCGGCGGTCGCCAGCTCGGCACGTGCCACCACGAGCCGGGCCTCGAGGTCCTCCTGGCGCCCGGCGGCGTCGTCGCGCGCGGCCTTGGCCTCGTCGAGCGCGGCCTGCAGGTGCAGCACGCTCGGCGCGGCGGCCGAGCCGCCCCACGCCCGCGTCCCGCCGAGCAGGTCACCGGCCCGGGTGGCGGCCACGAGCTCGGGCCGCTCCCGCACGAACGCGCGCGCCCGCGCCAGGTCGTCGACGACGACGACGTCGCGCAGCACGGTCCGCAGCCCGGCCGCGGCAGGTCCGGCCACATGGACGACGTCCGCCGCCCACCGGACGCCGTCGGGCAGCGTGACCCCGGCCCGGCGGGCGTCGTCGTGGCCGGGAACGGCCGGCGAACCGCCCGACGATCCGACCAGCAGGCTCGCGCGCCCCGCGTCCTCGTCGCGCAGGAGCCGCAGCGCGTCCACGGCCGCGTCGAGCCCGGAGACCGCGACGGCGTCGGCCAGCGGGCCGAGCGCGGCGGCGACCGCGTCCTCGAAACCGGGCTCGACGCCCAGCAGCGCCGCGACCGAGCCGAGCACGCCCGGCTGGTTCGCGGCCAGCAGCGTGCCCGCGCCGTCCTTGCGGTCCAGGCTCAGCTCCAGCGCCTCGACCTTCGCGCCGGCGGCGCCGCGCTCCTTCTCCGCGCCCGTCTTCTCGGTGGCGAGCCGCTCGACCGTACCGCGGGCCAGCTCCAGGTTCGCCACCGCGGCCTCGTGCGCCACGTCGAGGCCGGGCTCGCCCTCGCCGACGCCGGACACCTCGGATTCCAGGGCCGTGAACTGCAGGCCCGACTCCTCGGCACGGTGCTCGGCCTCGAAGACCGCGTCGCGCAGGCGGGTCAGCTCGGCCTCGGCCGCCTCCACCCGGCTGCGCCGCGCCGCGACCTGGCCCGCCAGCCGGGCCATGCCCTCGCGGCGGTCGGCCGCGGTACGCAGGAGGGCGGCGAGCGCCTGCTCGGCGTCATGGGCGGCGGACTCCGCCTCGGCGCGCAGCTCCACGGCCTCGGCCACCGCCTCGGCGGCGATCTCGACCTCGGAGGTCAGTTCCTCCTCGCTCGCCCGGGCCCGCGCGGCCTGCGCGTCGAGGTCGTCCGGATCCTGCCCCTGGTGGTGCGCCTCCTGCGCGGCGCCGAGCAGCCGGGCGCGCTCGTCGGCCAGCGACTGCAGCGAGCGCAGCCGCTCGCGCGTCTGGGAGAGCGCGAACAGCGCGTCGCCCGCGCGGCTCACCTCGGTGGACGACGACGACGCGACCTGCTCGAGCTGGGCCAGGGCCGCGCGGGCCTCCGCGAGCCCGGCCTCGGCCTCCGCCTGGCGGCGGCGCAGCGATGTCTCGCTCTCGAGGTCCGCCTCGATCTGGGCCTGGATCTGGGCTATGTCGTCCGCGAGCAGGCGGGCGCGGGCGTCGCGCAGGTCGCGCTGGACGGTCTGCGCCTTGCGCGCCGCCTCGGCCTGGCGGCCCAGCGGCCCGAGCTGGCGGCGCAGCTCGGCGGTGAGGTCCGCGAGCCGCGCCAGGTTGCCCTGCATCTGGTCGAGCTTGCGGAGCGCCTTCTCCTTGCGCTTGCGGTGCTTGAGGACGCCCGCCGCCTCCTCGATGAAGCCGCGCCGCTCCTCCGGCGTCGCGCGCAACACGGCGTCGAGCTGGCCCTGCCCCACCACGACGTGCATCTCGCGGCCGATGCCGGAGTCGCTCAGCAGCTCCTGGATGTCCAGCAGCCGGCAGGAGCTGCCGTTGATCGCGTACTCCGAGCCGCCGGTGCGGAACAACGTCCGGCTGATGGTGACCTCGGTGTAGTCGATCGGCAGCGCGCCGTCGGTGTTGTCGATTGTCAGGCTGACCTCGGCGCGCCCGAGCGGGGCGCGGCCGGAGGTCCCGGCGAAGATGACGTCGTCCATCTTGCCGCCACGCAGGGACTTCGCCCCCTGCTCGCCCATCACCCAGGAGAGCGCGTCGACGACGTTCGACTTGCCCGAGCCGTTGGGGCCCACCACGCAGGTGATGCCCGGCTCGAGGTTGAGCGTTGTCGCCGACGCGAAGGACTTGAATCCCTTGAGCGTGAGCGTCTTGAGGTGCACCCGGAAACCTTAACGGCTGCCGCGCTTCACCTACGGCACGCCGAGGTCACCCAGGGTGTCGCCGCCCCACCTGCCGCGACGCCGGCCACCTGTCCCGGCGCCGGGCCGTCAGGCCAGACGTCGGGCCGTCAGGCCAGGCCGGGGAACCAGAGGCCGATCTCGCGGGCCGCCGACTCGGGCGAGTCGCTGCCGTGCACGAGGTTCTGCTGCACCTTCAGGCCCCAGTCGCGGCCGAGGTCGCCGCGGATCGTGCCGGGCGCGGCCTCGGTCGGGTTCGTCGCGCCCGCCAGCGAGCGGAAGCCCTTGATGACGTCCTCGCCCTCGACCACGGCGGCCAGCACCGGGCCCGACATCATGAACTCCACCAGCGGCTCGAAGAACGGCTTGCCCTCGTGCTCGGCGTAGTGCCGGTGCAGCACGTCCGTGGTCGCGTCCAGCAGCTGCACGGCCCGCAGCACGTAGCCCTTGGCCTCGATGCGGCGCAGGATCTCGCCGGACAGGCCCCGGCGCACGCCGTCGGGCTTGACCAGGACGAGGGTGCGCTCGGTCGGTTCTTCGGTGACGTTCTCGGTCATGACGCCAGCGTAACGGCCGGATCCGACACCCGGGCCCGACGACGGCCCGGTGCCACCCACGTCACAGGCGACGGCCGGTCCGAGTCCCGCTCGTCAGATGTTGGGCGCCGTCTCCGGATGCGCGGCGTCGTACGCGGCCCGCTCGCGGTCCACGCGGGAGCCGAGCCGCAGCGCCATCACCCACAGCGCCACGAACACCACGTTGACCAGCGTCGCGAGCGGCACCACGAGGCCGGTCGCGAGGACCAGCACCTGCCCGAGCGTCCCGCCCACGATGCCCACGGGCCGCTTCGTCAGCCGCGAGAGCACCAGCAGGACCAGCGCGATCCCGCCGCCCACGCCCCACACGACCGCGGGCGAGTCGGACTGCAGCGGCCCGCGCTCGTAGCCCAGCCCGCGCAGCCCGAACGCGGCGAGCGTCACGAACAGCACGAGCACCGCCTCGCAGGCGAGCACGGTGGAGGTGAACTGCACCAGCGCCGACGGCCGGGCCTTGATCCGGTCCCCGGCCCGCGGCAGATCCTTCGGCACGGGCCGTTCGTCAGGCTGATCCTTCGTCACGCCCCCACCCTATCCCCGCGCGAAACCGCCGTGAGCGTGACCTTCGCCGCTTGACGACGCCCGGTCGCCCTGCTCTCCCGACGACGTCCCCGGCGACCGGGGCGCCGGGGACAGGGCGCCCCGCAGCTCGGCCGCCGCCCGGCCGAGGTGGGCCCGGATCGGTTCCGTCCCGCCGGAGCGGGCCCAGGCCAGCGTCGTCGCCTGCGCGAGCGCGCCCGTGAGCGCCAGCAGCGTGTCCGGATGAGGTGTCCCGGGAGCCGCCTCGCACCGCGCCTCGAACAGACCGATCAGCTCGGTGCGATGCCGCTCGACGGCGTCCTGGTGGTGCTCCAGCAGCGTCGGCTCCCGCCGGACGAGCTCGACGGCGGTCATCACCCGGGCCGGGTCGTCGCCGAGGTGGTCGAGCATCCCGCCCAGCAGCTCGCCCAGATCGGTGAGCAGGTGCCCGGTGGGCCCCCCGGCGGCGAACTCCCGCGAGGTCCCGGGGTCGAGGACGACGGCGCCGGGCGAGATCCCGACGACCGCCTGGTCCTTCGACTCGAAGTAGTTGAAGAAGGTGCGCGCCGAGACCCCCGCCTCGGCCGCGATCCGGCCCGTGGTGACGGCGTCGTACCCGTGCTCGCGCACGAGGCGCTGCGCGGCGTCGATGATGGCACCCCGGCGGGCGCGCTTGTTCCGCTCGCGCTGACCGGGCTCGCGGGCCGTCATGCCTCGCCGAAGCCGGAGCCGATCATCTCGGCCAGCGTTCTCGCGGCCGAGGCGGCGCCGGGTCCGCGCACGGTGATCGTCAGCTCGCGGCCCTGGGTCGCGCCGAGCGCCATGAGCTGCAGCACGCTGGACGCGTCCACGCCGTCGACCTGCACCGACGCGCCGAGTTCCGCGACCTTGCGGGACACGAGCGCGGCAGGCCGCGCGTGCAGGCCGAGCGGGTTGCGCAGGGTGGCGGTGGTCGTCACCACGTCCTCGCCGTCCGCCGCGGCGCCGTCGTCCGGCCGCGACGTCGTGTCCGACGACGACGGCGCACCCGCCGCCGCGGCGAAGGTCAGCCCCGCGTCGCGGACCGCGGCGGCGACCCCGTCGGCGTCCGCCCCGCCGTGCGCGGCGACCGCGGCCGCCACCGCGCCCTCGACGAACGGCCCCGGCGCGTGCACCACCGACGCCGCGAGTTCCTCGTCCACCTCCAGGGCGGACTCGACGGTGAGCACGGAGGATCCCAGGTCGGCCAGGACGACGACGGCGTCGGACGCCTCCGCGGCCTTGCGCAGCGCGGCGGCGACGTCGTCGAACGAGCTGCCGAGGCCGCCCCCGGGCAGGCCACCGGCCGGGACGAGCATGACGTCCGGCGCCATCTGCCCGGCGAGCTCGGCGAGGCCCTGTGCCACCGCCGCCGAGTGGGACACGAGGACGATCGCGACGCTCATGCTGACCGCTCCGCGAGCGCTTCCACCGCTGCCCCAAGCAGGAGAGCGGTCGAACGGGCGCCCGGGTCCTCGTGGCCGGCGCTACGTTCTCCCAGGTAGGAGGCCCTTCCCTTGGTCGCCACCAGGGGGATGGTCGCGGTCGCCCCGGCGGCGGCGGCCGCTGCCGCGGCCCGCAGGACGGCGGCCTCGTCGCCGCCCTCGCTCGCGGCCTGCGCGGCGGCGTCGACGGCGGGCGTCCAGGCGTCGACCATCGTCTTCTCGCCCGGCGTCGCCTTGCCGCGCACGGTGATGCCCTCGAGCGCGGACTCGAGCATCGCCACGACCGCGCGGGTGTCGATGGACTCGCGCCCGGTGACCTTGGCGGCACGCAGGAAAGCCGTCCCGTACAGCGGCCCGGACGCCCCGCCCACCGTGGACATGAGGGTCGTCGCGGTGAGCTTGAGGACGTCGCCGACGAGCCGCGGGCCCGCGGCCTCCGTCGCGCCGTCCTGACCGTCACGGGCGTCCAGCTTGGCCACCACGGCACGGAACCCGCGCACGAGGTTCTCGCCGTGGTCGCCGTCGCCGATCTGCCGGTCCAGCTCGGTCAGCTCGTCGCGGCGGCCGGCCACGGTGTCGGCGGTGCGCCGGATCCACCGTTCCGCCCAGTCAGCATCCAGCGTCACCGCAGCATCACCTCGCGTGCCTCCCGCCGGCCCGCAGGCCGGCTCGCTCGTCAAGTACCTTCACCCGTTCCGGCTGCGCGCCGGCGCCTCACCAGCGCAGCGCCGCCGTGTGCACGGGCGCGTCCCACAGCGCCGCGAGCTCGTCGTCCAGCCGCAGCACCGTGACCGACGCGCCCTGCATCTCCAGGGAGGTGACGTAGCTGCCCACCAGCGAGCGAGCGACCGTGACCCCCCGCTGTTCGAGCAGGCGCCGCGCTCGACCATAGACCACGTAGAGCTCCGAGGCCGGGGTTCCGCCCATACCGTTGACGAACAGCAACACGCGCTCGCCCGCGGACAGCTCGAGGTCGTCGGCCACGGGGTCGAGCAGCATCTGCGTGACCTCGTCGGCCGGGACCGCCTTGACGCGGCGGCGCCCGGGTTCGCCGTGGATGCCGATGCCGATCTCCAGCTGGTCCCCGGGCAGGTCGAAGCTCGGCGCGCCGACGTGCGGCACGGTGCAGGCGGTGACCGCGACGCCCATCGACCGCACGTTGTCCACGACGCGGTGCGCGACGCCGGTGACGTCGGCCAGGTCACCGCCCTGCTGGGCGGCCGCGCCCGCGATCTTCTCCACGCAGAGCGTCCCGGCCACGCCCCGGCGGCCGGCCGTGTAGGTCGAGTCCTCCACGGCGACGTCGTCGTTCACGAGCACCGTGGCGACGTCGAGGCCCTCGGTCTCGGCGAGCTCGACGGCGAGGTCGAAGTTGAGCACGTCGCCGGTGTAGTTCTTGACGATCGCGAGCACGCCCGCGCCGCCGTCGGCGGCCTGGAGCGCGGGCAGGATCTGATCGGGCGTGGGCGAGGTGAACACGGCGCCGGGGACGGCGACGTCGAGCATCCCGTCCCCGACGAACCCCGTGTGCAGCGGTTCGTGGCCGGCGCCACCCCCGCTGACCAGGCCGACCTTGCCGGTCGTGGCGCCACCGACCCGCGTGACGTAGGCGGGGTCGTGGTGCACCTGGATGATGTCGGCGTGCGCGAGGGCGAAGCCGGCGAGTGAATCGGCGACGGCGTTCGCTGGGTCATTGAGCAGCTTCTTCACGGAACCACCCTCCTTGGCGACATACCCATCCTCCCCCATCCGTGCGTGAACCATAGCGGCAGCGGCCGGATCGGGCGCCTGGCCCTGGTCAGCGCCGGGCCCTGGTCAGTGCCTGGCCCTGGTCAGCGCCGGGACACCAGGAGGGAGCGGGCGTCGGCGACCGTGACCACCGAACCCGTGATCAGGACCGCGGTCCCGGTGCCCCCGCCCGTCGGGTCGGCCTGCTCGGCGAGATTCGTCGCCACCTGCAGCGCCTCGGGCAGGTCCGGGGCGAGGCGCACGCGGTCCTCGCCGAAGACCTCCCGGGCCAGCTCGGCGAGGTCCTCGGCGGGCATCGAGCGGTCGTTGCTGTTGCGCGTGACCACCAGCTGGGCAAGGACCGGCTCGAGGACCGACAGGAGGCCCTCCACGTCCTTGTCGGCCATGACCGCCAGCACGCCCACCACGTGGTCGAGGTCGAACGCCTCCTCCAGGGCGCTGACCATGGCCTCGGCGCCCGCCGGGTTGTGCGCCACGTCGACAATCATGGCGGGGCTGGACCGCACCACCTCCAGGCGCCCGGGGCTGGTGACGCCCGCGAAGCCGGCCTCGACGACGCCGCCGTCGAGCGCCCGGCCGCCGCCGAGCAGGACCTCGGTCGCCGCGAGCGCCAGCAGCGCGTTGTGCGCCTGGTGCTCGCCGTGCAGGGGCAGGTAGACGTCGGTGTACAGGGCCGCCTGGGTGCGGAAGGCGACCAGCTGGCCGCCGACGGCGAGCTGCCGCCCGGCCACCTCCAGCTCGACGCCCTCCCTCAGGAGGCGGGAGCCGGTCTGCTCGGCGCGCGCACGGATCTCGGCGTCGGCCTCCTCGCGCTGGGCGGCGACGACCGCCGTGGCGCCGTCCTTGATGATGCCCGCCTTCTCGATCGCGATGTCGCGGATGGTGTGTCCGAGCCACTTCTCGTGGTCCATCGCGACGGGCGCGATGACGGCGACCTCGCCGTCGACCACGTTCGTGGAGTCCCACCGCCCGCCGAGGCCGACCTCGACGACGGCGACGTCCACGGGCGCGTCCGCGAACGCGGCGATCGCCATGACCGTGAGCACCTCGAAGAAGCTCAGGGGCGGGCCGCCGTCGGCCTCCGACTCGCGGTCGACGACGCCGATATACGGCGCGACGTCCTCGAAGACCTCGACGAAGCGGTCCTCGTCGAGGGGCGCGCCGTCGATCTGGATGCGCTCCGTCACGGAGCTGAGGTGCGGGCTGAGGAACAGCCCCGTGCGCAGGCCGTGCTCCCGGACCAGGGCCTCGGTCATGCGCGCGGTCGAGGACTTGCCGTTCGTCCCGGTGACGTGCACCGTCCGGAACGCCCGCTGGGGGTCGCCGAGCAGTTCCATGACGCGCTCGACGCGCGCCATCGTGGGGTCGATCTTGTGCTCGGGCATCCGCGAGAAGATCTCGCGGGAGACGGTCTTGAAGGCGTCGTTCACAGGACCGAGGATATGTGTCCGCGACGGTGCGGGCGGATCGCGGCCGCTCTTCCGGGATCCGGGCGGGTGAGGCGTTACGGTTGGTCCGACCTGGTCGGATCGAGGAGCCTGGGGACAACTGCCGATGAGCGATACCCCCCCCCCAGCGATTGACGTCGCTGCACGATGGCGGGCGCTGGAGCGGGCGTTCGCCGCGCGGCGGTACGACGGGGACCGGCCCGAGGCGCTTCCCGGGCGGTCGCTGACGGAGCCCTCGCCCGGGATCGTCGAGATCGCGGGGACGTCGCGGCCCGGGCTCGTCGTCACCGCGGTGCACGCGACGAATCATGCGCGGCACGGAACGGCCAAGTGGGCGGATCGCGGGACGGGCGGGCTGGCGTTGCTGCTGGCGGAGCTCACCGGGTGCGGGGCGCTGGTCGCGGTCGGCTCGCTCGCCGCGGAGCCGGGCGACGCCAACTTCGACGCCGCCCATCCGCTCAAGGACCGGCTCGCGGAGCTCGCCCCCGGCGTCGTGCTCGACCTGCACGGCATGCGCACCCGCGACGGGTTCGACGTCGACCTCGGGTGCGGCGAGGGCGCGCTCCCGGAGCGGCTGCTCGCCGCCCTGGACGCCGCTCCCCTGCGTGTCACGCGCAACGCGCTGTTCGACGCGATGCGCCCGACGACGGTCGCCGCGTTCGCCCAGGCCCGCGGGATCCGGGCGGTGCAGGCGGAGATCGGGGCGCACCTGCGGCTGCCGGAGTCCGCCGATGCGCGGCTGGTGGCGGCGCTGGCCGCCGGGATCGAGGCGGAGGCGGCCGTCTCGTCCCCCGGGCTGTCGGCGCCCGGCGCGGCCGCAGCAAAGGACGCGCCTCGTTCCGTCACGCATCGGCTGGACACCGTGCTCGCCCCGATGTTCGCCGGGGTCCCGATGGTGGTGCTGCATCCGGGCCTGCTGCCCGGCGCACACGGCGCCGTCCCGGTCACCGTGCGCGCCGGCGGGCGCAGCACGATCGCCTGGGCATGGGCAGCGGACGCCGCGGGCGTGCCGTCCCGCCTGCGCGAGCTCCCGCCTGCGCGCGCCGGGCTCACCCGGATGACCGTCGCGGCGCTCACGGCCGGGTCCGGGCTCGGCACCGCCGTCGATCGCGCCGAGGTCGTGATACCGCCGATGCGCCGCCTGCGGATGGTGTCGGCCCTGGGCGACGACCTGCCCGGCCCGCACGAGGTGCAGGTGAGCGGGCAGGACTTCCCACGGCCCGGTGCCTACCTCCTGGTCCGGGACGGCGTCACGGAGTGGGTCACCGCGGTGCCCCGGGAGCACGTCCGGCCCGGTACGGTGCGGATCGACCACGCGCACCGGACGCTGACCTCCGTGCGGACCGAGCCAGGGACCGCGCCCGCGCCCGACGCCCCCGGGTATCTCGCCCTGGTCTCCGCGCCGCGTGCGCTCGTCGACCGGCCGTACGCCGCCCCGGCGCCGCGCCGCGCGGCCACCGCCGCCGACCAGCAGGCGGAACGCCTGTGGCGGCGCGTCTTCGGCGCCCCCGAGTTCTCGGCCCGCGTCCTGCAGGCCCACACGGGCGACGACAGCACGTCGGTCGTCACGCTCAGCCGGGGCGCCTTCGACCGCATCGGGATCACGCCGGGCATGGAGGTCATCGTGCGCTGGGGCGGCAGGGAGGCCGTGGCGCGGGCGGTCGAGGAGCACGAGGAGCCCTTGAACCCGGACCAGGCCGCCAAGCGGCAGCAGCGGGTCAACCTGGTCTGGCCCGATGTCCCGGCCGAGCTGTCGGCCCAGGACGTGGTGCGGCTGTCCGTCCGCCTGCGGGCGCAGCTCGGCGCGCCGGTGTCCACCGTGGTGACGGTGCGGCGGCGGATGCGGACCTACCTCACGGCGAACCTCTACAAGTTCGCGGTGCCGGTGGCGGGGTTCGGGCTGGCGATCCACCAGATCAACGACCCGCGCTGGCCGGTGATCGGCGGCGCGGCCGCGGTGATGACCCTGTTCGCGCTGGCCCGGCTGCGGATGCCGCGGCCACCGCGGCACCCCCGCGTCGACAAGAGGTGGATCGACAAGATGGCATCGTAGGGGTGTGACCGCTCAGCACCTGCCCGCAGACGACGCCTTCTTCGCCGAGTGGGCCGCGAAGGCTCCCGGGCAGCGCCGGTCGCTCGGCCGGGCCCGCGCCGTCGGCGCCGAGCTGGGGACGTGGGACGGGACGCCGCCGGTCCTCGCCGTCGTCGGCTCGAAGGGCAAGGGGACGACGGCGATCCACGCGGCCGCCGCCCTGTCGGCGGCGTTGCTGCCGCGAGGGGCCGCCGGAGCACCGCGCCGCGCCCGGGTCGGCCTGGTCACCTCGCCCGGCCTGCGGGTCAACCGCGAGCGCATGCGGTTCGACGGGGCGGCGATCTCGCCCGGGGAGTACGACGCCGAGGCCGCGCGGCTGGACGCGGCGCGGGGCGTCGTCGTCCCCGACGGTTCCGGTTACCTGTCGCCGACCGGGGCGTACACGATCACCGGCGCGGCGTGGGCCGCGCGGCGGGGCGCGGATGCGCTGGTCCTGGAGGAAGGGCTGGGCGGGCGGTCCGACGAGGTGAGCCTGTTCGACGCGCGGGTGGTGGCCGTGACGAAGGTGTTCTACGAGCACGGCGACGTGCTGGGGCCGACGCTGGACGACGTCGCCCGCGATCTGCTCGGCGTCGTGGGGCACGGCACGCGGACCATCGTGACGGTCGAGCAGGACCCGGACGTGACGGCGCTCGTGGAGGAAACCGCGGCGAAGTTCGACATGGAGCTGGTGACCGTGGGCGCCGGGTCGGTGTCGTGCGCCCCGGCCGGGCTGCCACCGCTGACGCGGCTCAACGCGACGGCGGGCGAGGCGGCGGCGCGGTCGCTCGCCGCCGGCCTGGGCTGGTCGCTCGGCGACGCGGACGTGGCCGCCGCGCTGCGCACGGTGCGCGTGCCGGGGCGGATGAGCAGGCTTCCGACGCCGGGCGGGCCGGTCATGCTCGACGGCGCGATCTCGCCGGAGGGGGTGCGGGCGACGGTCGCCGCATGGCGGGCATGGCGCGCCGAACTGGGGTACGACACCGCTGACCTCGGGACGGTCGTGGCGAGCTTCCCGGACACGAAGGACGCGGAAGCCTGCTTCGCGGAACTGCGCGACTTCTCCCGGGTGATCCCGTCCCGCGCCGACGACTACCTGTCGTTCGCGAGGTCGGAGGCCCTGCACGGCGACGTCCTCCCCGCTCGCGAGGCCCTCTCGCGCGGCCTGGCCGACGGCGCGTGCCTCGTCGTCGGGACCCAGTCGTTCCTGGCGATCGCCCTGGACGTCCTCGACGTCCCCACGACCCGGGCCTACGAACCGCTGGACGGATGATGCCGCTCCGAGCGGTGCGTCTTTCGGGCACCTGAGGATCACGGCCCGGGCTCGCACGGCCGACGCCTGGCCTGACGGCCAAGAGGGCTCGCCTCGCCGGCGCCGGCCGGAAGACCCCGCGCCTGCGGCGTCAGCCGTAGATCGACTCCGCGTACTTCGGGCCGTAGTACTCGTCGAGTTCCTCGATCGTCTTGTCCTTCTTCTCCAGGGTCTTGGAGATGACGGCGCGGCGCGGGGCGGCGTCCGGGTTCCAGGCGTCCGGCTCCCAGGCCTTCGAGCGCAGGAGGGCCTTGGAGCAGTGGTAGAAGACCTCCGCCACCTCGACCTCGATCCCGATGACGGGGACGTGCCGGCGCACCTGCAGGTCGGCGAACCAGGGCGCGTCCCTGACGATGCGCGCGGTGCCGTTGATCCGCAGGGTGTCGCCGCGGCCGGAGACGAGGAACTCCAGGCCGACGCGCGGGTCGGCGAGCAGGTTGTGGAAGCCGTCCGCGCGGCGGTTGCCGGGCCGCTCGGGAATGGCGATCGTGTGGTCGTCGAGCACGACGACGAGCGATCCCGCCGGGTCGCCCTTCGGGGAGACGTCGAGGTGGCCGCCGGGTTCGGCGGTGGCCAGGAAGCACAGGGACGACGCCGCGAGGAACTCCCGGTCCAGCGGGTGGAGTTCCGCCCGGGTCTTGTCCCGGGTCGTGGCCAGCGGGACCCCGACGATGCCCTCCAGGTCCTCGGCGGACGTGATCGCGGTACCGCGTCGTGAGCTCACTTCAGCAGTCATGATTTCACCGTATCCCTCCTGGCCGGCGCATCCCGGCCATTGTTCGTCGGCTTCCGGCCACCGTTGCTCACCCGATCCAGCCCCTGGAGCGCGCCGTCGTGACCGCCGCCGTGCGGTCCTGGACGCCGAGCTTGGTGAAGATGCGGATCAGGTGGGTCTTGACGGTGGCCTCGGAGATGGAGAGTGCCGTGCCGATCCCCGCGTTGGACCGGCCGCTCGCGACCAGCCGCAGCACCTCCAGCTCACGGCGGGTGAGCCGCTCCGTGCGCACGGAGGAGACCAGCCGGGTCGCGACGCTCGGCGTGAGCGCCGCCTCGCCGCGGGCCGCCGCCCGGACGCCGGCGACGAGGTCCTCGCGCGGCGAGTCCTTGAGGAGATAGCCGGTTGCCCCGGCCTCGACGGCCAGCAGGATGTCGGCGTCCGTGTCGTAGGTGGTGAGGACGACGACGCGGGACGAGTCGGCACGCAGGATCCGCTCGGTCGCGGCGACGCCGTCGAGCACGGGCATCCGCAGGTCCATGAGGACGACGTCCGGCGTGAGCTCCCGGGCCAGCTCCACGGCCTCCGCGCCGTCGCCCGCCTCGCCGACGACGTCGAGGTCGGGCTCGGCGGTGAGCATGCCGATCAGACCGGAGCGCACGACGGGGTGATCGTCGACCACCAGTACCCGGATCATCCTGTCTCCTTCGTGTCTGCGCGGGTGGATGGACCCGGCGGGTCACCGTCTGCGCCCGGGTCTGCGGGCGGGCCAAGGGCATACCCGCCGGCACCGGCGGATGTGCCGTGCATGCCTGTGTCGGCGAGAGCGCGGGGTCCGGCGGGAGTGCCGGGTCCGGGCGCGCCGGCCGGTGTGCCGTGCCCGTCGGCGAGCGGCAGCGAGGCCGCCAGCGTGGTGCCGCCGCCGTCCCGGGACGCGATCGACAGGTGGCCGCCCGCGCTCGTGACGCGCTCCCTCATCCCGGCCAGGCCGAACCCCTCCGATCCCGGCCCGAAATCGGCCGGCAGCCCGCGCCCGTCGTCGGACACCTCGAGTCGGACCGTGTGCGCGGTGGCGACCAGGCGGACGTCGACCTGGCTCGCGTCGGCGTGCCGGCGTACGTTCGCGAGCGCCTCCTGCGCGACGCGCAGCAGCACGACCTCGGCCGAGGGCGGGAGCATGAGCGCGCCGTCCACGGTCAGGACGCCTTCGATGTCGGTCTCGGCGCCGAACCGGCGGACCGCGCGGGTGAGGGCCTCGCCGAGCGAGCTGCCCTGGAGGGGCGCCGGTGCGAAGGCCGCCACCAGTGCCCGGGCTTCGGCCAGGTTGTCACGCGCGGTGTCCTCGATGAGCCAGAGCCGTTCGCCGACCACCTCCAGGTCGTCCCTGCCGAGCGCCACCGAGGCCGCCTGCGTCTGGGTGACGACGCTCATGAAGCCCTGCGCGAGCGTGTCGTGGATCTCGCGGGCGATCCGGGCGCGTTCGGCCTCGACCCCGGCGGTGTGATGGAACGTCGCCAGGGCGTCCTGCGCCGTCCGCAACTCGGCGACCAGGCGCGCGTGCTCCTCGCCGCGCCGCATGGTCCAGCCCATGAAGATCCCGAGTCCGACGGCGAACACGAGCACGACCGCGAGCTGCGCGGGGATGACGAGCAGGGTCTCCCGGCTCACGCCGACCCTCGTGAACGTCCCGGCGGCCACCGACCCGGCCAGGATCACGCTGGTCACGATCGACGCGCTCTGCCGGTCCAGGAGCATCCAGCACTGCGCGAACAGCACGAACAGCAGGAAGGAGGCGTCACCGGTCCGCGTGAGGGCGATCCCGATCGCGATCACGCAGACCGCCAGGTACAGGTAGGCCTTCGTCTGATCCCGTCCGCTCGCCGCACGGTGGCCCCACACGAGGTAGGCGAGGCCCATCGCAGCGAGCGCCCCGTACGCCACCGCGAGATCCAGACCGCGCACACCGACCAGGACGATCTGGGCCGCGGTGAGACCGAGCACCGTCCAGAAGGCGAGGTGCCACCAGATCACGACCCGGGCCCAGCCCGCGTACGGGCCGCCCGGCGCCGGCGGTGCGTCGTCGTGCTGCTGGTCAACCGTCATCGCGCCTCCGCCAGCGGAACGTCCGGACGCCGATCACGAGTCCCAGGATCAGCCAGATCCCGAGTGTGGCGGCGATCGCGGGATGCTGCCACTCCCCGGCGGGTTCGACCGCGGCGAACGCATCGGGCAGGAACACCGAACGCATGCCCTGGGCGATCCACTTGAGGGGGAAGAGCGCGGCGATCTGCTGCATCCAGCCCGGCAGGGAGGGGAACGCGAAGAACACCCCGGAGATGAACTGCAGCACCAGGACCACCGAGGTCACGACGGCCGACGCGGACCGCCCCGAGCGCGGCACGGTCGAGAACGCCACGCCGCAGACCGTCCCGGTGGCCGTGCCGAGGACGAACACCCAGGCGAACGTCAGCCAGCGCCCGTCGTCGGGCAACGGCACGTCGAACGCGAGCGCCGCGAGCGCGACGAGGCCGGCGGTCTGTGCCACCGAGACGAGCAGAACCTGCCACACCTTGCCGAGGAAGTAGGAGACGGCGGGCAGCGGTGTGGCGCGCAGGCGTTTGAGCGTGCCGTCGTCCCGTTCGACGGCGATGGAGATCGCCACCGTCTGGAAGCTCGACAGCATGGTGCCCGTGGCGATCATGCCGGGCAGGAAGTACTGCGCGAAGTCGATGCCGACCGCGGCCGGCCCCATGTCGAACGCCTGCTCCTCGCCGCCGAACACCGCGGCGAAGATCGCCATCATGATCAGCGGGTAGGCGAAGATGAAGACGACGGCGTCGCGTTCGCGCAGGAAGCCGAGCAGTTCGACGCGCGCCCGGACCAGGCCGAGCGCGAACGGGCTCGGCAGCCGGGCCGGGCCCGCCGCGGGGGCCGGCCGTGCGGAACCGGTGGTCTCGGTGGCGGTCATCGTGGGTCCTCGCTGGTGGTGTCGTTGCCGATGAGGTCGAGGTAGACGTCCTCAAGGGTCGGGCGGGTCACGGTGAGGCCCGGGATCTCGCCGCCCTGGACGTCGAGCTCGTCCCGCAGGCGGGTCACCGCCGCCGTGGGCTGGTCCGTGCGGAGGGTGCGGCGCTCGCCGTCGTGCAGCCAGCTGACCCGTGGCGTGCGCGCCTCGGTGCCGCCCAGCTCTTCCGGTGCTCCGAGCGCGACAACGCTTCCCCGGTTGATCACCGCGACCCGGTCCGCCAGGTGCGCGGCCTCGTCCAGGTAGTGCGTGGTGAGCAGGATCGTGGTGCCGCCGTCACGGAGCCCGGACACCAGCTCCCAGAACGAGCGGCGGGCCTGCGGGTCGAATCCCGTGGTGGGCTCGTCGAGGAACAGCAGCTCCGGCTGCCCGATGATCCCGAGTGCCACGTCGAGCCGGCGCCGCTGGCCGCCGGACAACACCCGCACGCGCTTCCTGGCGTGCTCCGCGAGGCCGACGGCGTCGATCACCTCGGCCGGATCGCGCGGCGCCGGGTAGTACCGTGCCGTCGCGCCCACGTGCTCGGCGACCGTCAGCTCGCCCAGGTCCCGGGAGTCCTGCTGCACGACACCGATCCGGGCGCGCCACGCCCGCCCGGCGCGCGCGGGATCCTCGCCCAGCACCGAGACCTCGCCGGCGTCACGGTCCCGGAAGCCCTCCAGGATCTCGACCGTCGTCGTCTTCCCGGCACCGTTCGGCCCGAGCACGGCGAAGATCTCGCCACGCCCGACCTCGAGATCGAGCCCGTCGACCGCCGTCGTCGCCGTACCGCCGTGCCGTGCTCGATACGTCTTGCGCAGCCCGCGCACGGCGACCGCCGCCTCACCTCGCGCCGGTGCCGCCACGGCTACCGGCGCTCTCTTTGTTCGCATGCCCTCATGCTTCCGCGCACGCCCCGGTCGGCGACAGAACCGTTCGGACGAACTTCGACTCGACCGATCGGTTGACCCTTCACACCGGACCCGCCGTCCGCGCTCTCGGCGGCAAGGGTGCTGACGGCGGCGGTCACGACGCCGTGTCGAGGGTCTCGTGCGCCGCCTCGGCCGCATCGGTCCGGGACCGGAGCCGCCAGGCCGCGACCGCGACACCCATCTGCACCGCGATCAGCCACATCGCGAGGGGCCCGTGCTCCCCCGGGTCGACGAGAGTATGGCCGAGGTGATCCCCCAGGACGATGAACGGATCCGTCGGGTACTCCCGCAGGTAGCCGGCTGCCGCCCGAAGCTGCTGCAGGGTCGCGTCCATCGCGTACGCGAGCGACTGCGCGAGCCACACCAGCGTGAGCGCCGGCACCCACATCGCCCAGGTCCACACCCTCTCGAGCCCCACGCTCGCCCCGAGCGCCACCCCGAGGAGCACCGCGCCAAACCACTGCGAGTCGATGTCGAGCACCGGCACGGGAGGCACGACGGCGTCGAGCGCGTCCTGCAGGAAGACGACCGGCACCGCCAGCGCGCACGCCCGCCACCACACGGGCCCGAACACCGCGAGCAGCGCGAGCAGGAACCCGGCGACCGTCGCGACCAGGATCACCGCGCCCGTCCCGACCTGCATCGTGGTCCCGCCGCCCCACGGCACCACCGGACCGACGCCGGGCAGCACGAAGGTCACGGCAGCCGTGACAAGCACCCCGAGCGCCACGGCCGCGACCGCTCTCCCCGCACCCCCGCACCGCCGCCGGAACAGACCCGCCAGGCACCCGGCGGCCGCGCCACCGGCCACGGCCCCGGTGACGATCGTCCCCGCGCCGAGACCGCCCGGCCCGGCCAGATGCGTCGGCAGCGCGGTGATCGCGAGCCACGTGACCGCCGCGACACCCATGGCGACGGCGAGCCACGACCAGCTCCGGCCGGCCGTACCTGGGATGTCATCGCCGTCAATCACGCGGGCGATCCTGGCAAACAATCTTCACCCTGGTCAACCGAACGTTCCTGAGTGCCCTGGCCGCGCCACCCGACGAACCACCGGCCACCGCTTCAGCCGGCCCGGCGCCGGAACCGCGTGTCCATGTGCCACTCCAGCGCGTCACCGCTCGGCCTGTCCGCCTTGCGCTCCGGCAACCTCAGCACCTGCTCCCCCGCCCGCGCGTAGAACCACTCGCCGTTGCCGGTGTCCTCACGCAAGGTCGGGCTCACGTGGAGCCGGTAGGCCCGGTCCACCCCGATGTATCCCAGGTCGAACAGCCGGTGCACGTCCGACCGCATCAACAGCCCGTTGTCCACACGGTTCTGCCCGTCGGCCGACACCGGAACGATGTGCGCGGCCTCCAGCGCCGGCGTGATGCGGTTCCCGGTCAGCGCGCAGGTCCGCCGGTAGGCCGCCGTCACGGCGGCTCGGAACGCACCCTGGCCCGCCCTGCTCCACACCAGGTCCGGGGTGCTCCGGAAAACGGGGCCGGGGACGACGGTCGGCGCTCCGTCGTCGTCCCTCAGCCGCACGCCCGTCGACGTCCCGAGCAGCATCTCGAAGGCGCGTGTGATCTCGGCCCCCTGAGTCAGCGCGTAGGACTTCCCCGAGACGATGTTCATGGCGAAGTCCGACGGCGCGGGAAGGGTTCGTCCGTCAGGCGCGAAGAACACCCCGCCCAGGATGCGGCACCCGATCAGGGGATCCTCGCCCGTCCGTACCGGCTCCGCCTTGTCCCGCCGGTGACGCACGATCGCGTCTCGCAACGCCGCCTCGGAGGCGACCCCGTTGCCCTCACCGAAGAACTCCCACGCCTCCGAGACCGTCAGCACGCGGTACGACAGCAGGAAGCCGCCCCCGACGAGCCGGTTGTCCGGGGCGTGGGTCTTGAACAAGAACGGCTCGCCGGGCTGGATCGCGTTGAACGACGCCGCGGGTGTGGGCTTCCAGAAGTTCACGACGTCGAGGTCGGTGCGCGCCCTCAGGAACGCCGCCCAGGCGTTGTCCGTCACGCCGACATAGGCCCGCTGCAGCACGGTTCAGCTCACGCGGTCACTCGGCCGCACGGCGTCCGGGAGCGGATGTCGCCCGACGACGTCCGCGAGCTCCACCTTGAGCTCGCTCCACGACGCCTCGGCGGTAGAGCGGTACTCGGCCCGCGGAACCCCTCCCGGCAGCAGCACGCCGACCGGGACACCGAGCGCCTGGGCGATCTCGTAGAGCTTGCGGATCGAGGGGTTGCCGTCGGACTCCTTCGGCGACGACCGTGACCGTTCGATGTTCTGCAGCATCGAGCGCGAGAGCCCTGCCACGTTGGCGAGCTCGGTCTGTGACACGTTCCGCAGCTCCCGCACCGCCGCGACCCGGCGGCCGATCTCCTCCGCGTACGCCGACCAGTCCAGGTCCAGGTGCGATTCCGCCACGACCTGACGTTCGCCGTTACCGATCCGCAACGCTGCACAACATATTGGGCATTTGTGGTACGGGACGGCGGCGGCGCATCGCGCAGGGACTCGCCATAGCTTCACGGAGTTCACCCGTCGCGGCCAGCCAACTCGCGTCGCGCGCCAGGCAAGGCCCAATATATTGAGCATGTGACATCTCAGGCGCCGCTCCGCAGAAAGCTCATCGAGGTCAGCCTCCCCCTGGAGGAGATCAACGCGGAGTCGGCAAGGGAGAAGTCGATCCGGCACGGCCACCCCTCGACGCTGCACCTGTGGTGGGCCCGGCGCCCGCTCGC
>NZ_BAAANL010000007.1:73052-286408 GCF_039529775.1 Myceligenerans crystallogenes | reverse complement strand
GCGAGCGGGCGCCGGGCCCACCACAGGTGCAGCGTCGAGGGGTGGCCGTGCCGGATCGACTTCTCCCTTGCCGACTCGGCGTTGATCTCCTCCAGAGGGAGAGAGACCTCGATCAGCTTACGGCGGGCAGGGAGTGTCGTCACCTGCCCCAATATATGGCGCGCGTCAGGGGCGGACGGATCACCATCGGGTGACTTCCCGGGTGAATCTTCGGGCACTTGGGGTGGATTAGGCGTGGTCAAGATGTGCTCCGGGCGATCGGGAGGGGACTGGCTCTACTCTCGCCCGGCGCAGCCGTGTGGCGCATTGCCTGTTCGGGTACACCGATCTGCGGAAGGGTCGCTCGATCGGGTGATGTCGCGGGAGCCGCGGCGGTCGTCGGCCTACGCTGTGGCTCGTGACGACAGTGCTCATCGTGGATGACGACGCCCTGGTCCGGCAGTACCTTCGGGGGATCCTGACCGATCAGGGCTTCGAGGTGGTCGCCGAGGTGAACGACGGCGGCAAGGTTCTGGCGGCGGTCGTCAGGCATCGGCCTGAACTGATCCTCATGGACCTCGACATGAAGCCCGTGGACGGGGTGGAGGCGATCAAGCGGGTCCGGGCGCTCTCGGAGCCTCCGCGGTGCGTGGCGGTGACGACCCTTGAGGATGCTGTCAAAATCAAGGAGGCGCTCGCGGCAGGGGCGCTGGGCTACATCGTGAAGAGCGACCCTCCGGAAGCCTGGGGAAACCTGCTCCGTGATGTGCTCGACGGCGGGGGCGCCATGAGCAAGACCGCTTCGAGGCGTATCGCCGACGACTTTGCCGCTGCAGGGCCTGATGCCGCCGTCGAGGCTCGCGCCCGGATCGAGAAGCTCACCGGTGCGGAGCGGGACGTCGTCGCGTATGTCGAGGGCCGGACCAACGTCCAGATCGGGGCCTGCCTGTTTATCTCAGAGCACACGGTCAAGTCCCACCTCAAGGGAGCGATGACCAAGCTCGGGTACCAGCGGCGGAGCCAGCTCGCAGCGCTCGCCAGGGAAGCCGGGATCAGTGTCCCCCCAGAGCCCTGAAGTGCGGGATAACCTGGGATCGTGCCCGAACTCATCATGCCGTCCAACGTCCCGACGCTCGACGGGGACGTCGCCGGCAAGGCGTGGAAGTTCATTGAGAAGCTCCGGGAGGACGACACCACCCCGGGCCTGAGGATTAAGCCGCTCAAGGGTGCGGCGGACCGCCGGATCCGGACAGGCAGGGTCAACGACGACTACCGCGCGGTCCTGGTCAAGCTCACAGGTTCCGACGAGGAACCGCGGTACATCTTCCTGGGCATCTTCAAGCACGACGTCGCCAACGAGAAGGCGGCGAGCCTCGTGTTCCGGCGCAACCCGCAGACCGGCGCCGCCGAGGTGATCCGGGTCGACCTCGGCGAGTCCACGCCGCTCCACGGGGTGCGGGAGGCGATCGACGGGACCGCGGGTCTGGTCCCGCTGCTGGAAGCCAGGGGCGTGACGTTCGACGACCTCCTCGACCTGGGGATCGACCCCCGGATCGCGCACGAAGCGATGGGCGTCGTCGATGACGATGGTCTTCTGACGATCGCTGACCGGGCAGCGACGCCGTACGAAGGGGACGCCCTCCTGCTCCTTGCCGACGGGGCGACCGTGGACACGGTGCGGGCGACCTACGAGGTGAAGCCTGTGGAGGACGGTGACACCGGCGGGGACACCGACGACGAGCTCATCGAAGCCCTCGAGCATCCGCTCTCGCGCATGCAGTTCGCCTATCTCACGGACGACGCCGTACTCCGGGAGGCGATCGAGCAGGAGGACTTCGCGCGCTGGCGGGTCTTCCTCCACCCGGAGCAGCGGGCGTACGTCGAGGCGGCCATGACCGGCCCGGTCCGGCTTTCCGGAGGCGCCGGGACGGGCAAGACGGTCGTGCTGTTGCACCGGGCGCGCTTTCTCCACGAGCGGAACCCTGCGGCGCGGATCTTCCTGACGACCTTCACCACGACGCTCGCCAACGCCCTGCGGCAGCAGCTCCTGCAGCTGGCCCCAGGCATCGTCCTCGCGAAGGAGCCGGGCGATCCCGGCGTCTACGTGGGCACGCTCGATGCCGCGGCCCGCCGTCTGATCGTCCGCGCTGCTGACCACGGGCTCGATGTCCGCCGCGCCGCCACGGGACTTCTCGGCCGGGTGCGCGGGGATCTTGTGCCGTCCACCGACGACAGGATGTGGGACGCGGCCCTGCGAGGTCGTGGGGACGGACTGCCTGCCGAGCTGCGGACGGCGGACTTCCTCGGCGCGGAGTACTCGGCCGTCGTCGTCCCGCAGGAGATCACGACGCGGGAGGAGTATCTGAAGGTGCGGCGTCCCGGGCGTGGGGTGGCCCTCGGACGGGCGCAGCGGAACGCCGTCTGGGAGGTGATCGAGGCCTACCGGGAGACGACGGCGGCCGTTGGGACCACCGATTTCGACGAGAAGGCGATGATCGTCGCCACAGCTCTGGACACGGCCGCGGCGAACGGTGGGTCGCGGGTGGCCGACCATGTGCTGGTCGACGAGGCGCAGGACCTCGGCCCGGCCCATCTCCGCCTGGTCCGGGCCCTGGCGGCACGCGGGAACGACGACCTGCTGCTCGCCGAGGACGCCCAGCAGCGGATCTACGCGCCGCGGACAGTGCTGTCCCGGTACGGGATCCACGTCACCGGTCGGTCCCGGCGCCTGCAGCTCAACTACCGCACGACCTCGCAGAACCTCGGGTACGCCACGGCCGTCCTGGCGGGCCACCCGATGGTGGACCTGACAGACGCCGTCGTCGACGACTCCGGACTGCGTTCGGCCCGGTCCGGGCCGGCACCGACAGTCCACGGCTGCGACTCGCTGGTGGCGGCCTACGACACGACGGTCCGGGAGATCGAGGACTGGCTTTCCGACGGTGTCGCGCACGAGACGATCGCCGTGCTGGTCTGGAGCGGGAACGAGGCCGTCAAGGTCACCCGGGAGCTGGGGGATCGGGGGATCCCTGCCCAGCACGTCCGGAGCCAGGACACACCAGGGAAGGACCGGGTCGTGGTCATGACCCGGCACCGGTCCAAGGGGATGGAGTTCCGGCATGTCGTCGTCTTCGGGGCCACGGCCGACTCCACGCGGATGGCGGGCAGGGTCATTGTCGGGGACCCGGAAGAGGCGCTGCAGCGAGAGCGGTCGCTGTTGTACGTGGCGACGACCCGGGCGCGGGAGCGCGTCGTGGTCGTGTGGCACGGTACTCCCAGCGAGCTGCTGCCGGAGCCGCGGCCGGTCCGCACCGTCGTCGGGCACATCGGACCTTCCGCGCGGGAGAACCAGCACGAGGAGCTCGCGCGGGAAATGCACGACGGCGTCAACTACACCTTCACTGAGATCCTCATGATGATCCAGGAACTCGAACAGATCGTCGACGACAACCCCACGGTCCGCGAGCGACTCGCCAGGCTTCGGGCGGTCGCTCGTCGCGGCCACGCCGATGTCCAGACGGTGCTGGACGCGATGCGGACCGGGGCTGACGGGATGACAGAGGTCTCGTTCGACGACCTCGGCCAGCTGCTGGCGCAACTGCCGAACCAGGGAGCTCGGATCACGAGCAGCTTCGAGGTGGCCGAGGGCGGGACCGCCAGCCGGATCCTGACGCGGACCTGCTATCGCATCGTGCAGGAGTCGATCTCGAACGCGGTGTCGCATGCGGAGAGCCAGCCTGTCGACATCCTGCTCCGCGGCGCGCCGAGCACCGGGGTCGTGATCGTCGTCCGTAACCCGTTACCGGCAGGGACGACCGGGGAACCGTCCAGGAGCAGGCCGCACTCGGGGATCACCGGGATGCGTGCCCGGGCGGAGAGCCTGGGGGGAACGTTCTCCGCGGGACCGGTCGGCGGCCAGTTCGTGGTCGACGCCCGGATCCCGTGGGAGCGGCCCGAGGTGGTCGGGGACTGAGAGTGGTACGGCTGCCGGACCGGATCGTCTTCCGGGTCCGGCAGCCGTCCGTCAGGCGTCGAGGTCGAGGTCGAAGACGCCCTGCTCGAACTCGATGACCTCGGGAGCAGACTCGCCTTCCTCCTCCTGAGCGCTCTCGGGGAAGGCGTAGGCCCCGGCACGCTTGCAGAGGTCCAGGGCGTAGGGCAGTTCCCTGCCCTCGGGGTAGTCGGCCGTGAAGCGCTGCTGATGGACGAAGGTCGCCCAGGCCGTGGCCGCGCCGTCGTCGTCGGACGGGGCGAGACCGGCGACCGTGAGCTCGATCATCCGCGGGACGGGGGCTGCCTTGTCCGGGGACGGGGCCTTGGTGTCGTCGCGGGTGAGTTTCCGCATCGCCTTGTTGTGGGTGTTCAGCTTGCTGCTCTTCTCGGCCAGGCTGTAGAAGACGCGGTTCTCCGGTCCGGCGCCCTCCGCCTGGAGGACCGTCTTGGTGAAGCCTGCCGGCTCATCGTCACGGGGCGTGGCCCACCACATCGGGGTCTCCAGTCGGTTGGCGTCCGTACGAACGCGGACGATACGGAGCTGCTTGTTGTGGGTCGCCAGACGCATCGTGTCGGTCTCCCCGAGGGAGATGCGGTCCGCCTCCAGGCTGGAGTCCTTCAGCCAGGACCACCGCTCCCGGAGATTCGCGGCCTCGGCGAGGAGCAGGAGCGGGCGGCCCTTGAGCGAGGGGAGCGTGACCCGAAGGAAGCGAGCCATCGCCTCGGACTGCCGCTGGGCATCGGAGAACTCCCTGGTATGGGGCTCGGCGGTCGCCAGCTCGCAGAGGAGCTGGTTGTAGGGGATCCATCCCTTGCTCTCGGGAGTCTGGGCCAGGACCCGGGCCTGGTCAGGCCGCACCAGGACGGCGATCGGCATCCACACCGCTTTCGGCACAGTTCCTGTCACATTCCGCCGGACCTGCCAGAAGGCCACCTGATCGATCGTGTCCGGCAGGCTGGGGTTCGCGGAGTGAGGCGGCACGAGGCTGATCCCGAGGGACCGCAGACCGTCGGCCCAGGCGGCCTGGGCCCGGAAGGCGAGGTCGCCATCGCCGCTGGTGGTGATGAACTGGGTGACCCGGCCGGCGCGTGCGGCACCCTGGCGGACGGCGTCGTACGGGTCGCATCGGGGGATCCCCTGCTTGGTGAACTCCTTGGGGGCGAGGATCTCGGCGAGGACGAGCTCACTCGTGAACTCCTGCTCCTCCAGGTACTGCTGGACGAACGTGGCGCGGTCGTGGATCGCCTGCTGGTGGGCCTCGCCCCGGGCGGGATGGGTGCCGTTGCCGAGCGCGCTCGTCAGACGGCTCGCGGTGTGGCAGATGAGGCGCACCGCGAGGTCGCCCTCGCGGAAGACCACGTGGTGCTCCGGTGCGCCGGTCTCGACGGGTTCGAGACCGAGCCAGTTGCCGGCCGCTGAGAGCAGGGCGGTCCTGACGGCGTCGGTGTCGGTGACGACGTCGACCCGAAGCTCGGTGCCCTGCGTCCCGCGTAGGAGCAGTTCGCGGTTGCGGCCGGCGTTCGTGGCGTCGTCGTCGGCACGGCGCGCGACCGCGACGGGATGCTTGACCGTCCAGACGACGTGCTTTCGTTCGAACTCGGCGAGTTCATCCGCGTATTTCGCTATGGCCTCGGCGTTCTCGGGGTCGGGCTTCTTCGGTGGTGTCGGCTCCTCGGGGATCGAGGTGCGCTTGACGTACTGGCGCTCGATCCTCGGCCGCCCGACGACGGCCTGCAGGTTGAGGGCGGGCTCGAAGGCGTCCGGAAGAGCCTGGGCTGCCCAGGTGAGGATCCGGCGGCGTTCTTCCGGCATGATCCCGGTCTGAACGGCGTGCGGGGTCATGCGGGTGTGGTGGGTCACTGCGGCCTCAAGGCCCAGGGTAGGCGGCAGGTAGGCGCCCGGATCGGTGGAGATCCGTGCCGCGTCAGGGAACCGGCCAGTCTCCGTGAGGTGCGCCAGAACCCCCGTCGGCCCGTTGTTCTTCCAGGCGTTGGCCCGGGTCTTCTTGTCGTACCCGAGGTAGGGCACAGCGAACCGGGTCTGCCCGGGACCTGCCGCAGGGTCGGTGGGCGGTCGGAGATAGACCGAGGCGGAGGACCCGGAGGGGATGTAGAGCTTGCCGGAGGACACCCACCGACGGATCTTGACCCCCAGGTGCAGGCGCGGTCCCGGGTCGAACGGCGTGGTCATCAGGGCGATCGTGATGACAGCCGAGAAGCGGCTGACCGTGGTCTCGCGACCGCGTCCCTTCACGGGGTGCTCCAGCGGCGGCCATGACATGAGCTCGGCGCCCTGGTCCGTGGCGACCTGGACGAACGACAGCTGGTCGTCGAACTTCCCGAGTGCCAGGATGCGGGCGGCGACGGCTTCCGGGATCAGGCGGTACAGCACCGGGTCGACTGTGGCGGTCCCGGCCGTGTTCACCCCGACCCAGGCCGGGTCGACGTCGACGGAGTGCCAGTCCTCCGCGTGCGATTCGACGTCAAGGGCCGAGACTGCTTCCCGCAACTTCGGGTAGTCGCTCTTGGTGTCGAGCCAGCCTCGCAGGTACGACTGCATCGTCCGCTTGAGCAGGTTCGTGTCGACCGGCTGCCTGGCGTAGAGCCAGGTGTCAGCCGACGCCAGGCCCAGCTTTCCCGTGTACAGGACGTCGGGGACGAGGGCGCGCAGGGCGTGGTTCAGACGCTTGGCACCCGGCAGGTTCCAGGTCGGGTCGTGGGGCTTGCCGCCGTGGTCCCAGACCTGCCGGATGATGTCCGGCCAGTGTTCGGGCAGGGCGAAGGAGTGGAAGCTGCCGAGCACACTCGGCAGGTCCGCCGGCAGCCGCAGCCGGTAGGCCGCGGTCTCGACGTCGTGGGTCATCTCATTCCCTTTCGTTGATCTCGGTCAGGGCGTCCCAGAAGGGCTGGAGCAGGGCCGCGGCGACGGTCTTGTCCGCCGGGGTTGTCGTGGTGTCGTTGAGGTCGAAGTACGGGGCGAGGATCTGCCGGAAACGCACCAGGAGCGACGTCCGTGGCGTGTCCTGCAGGTGATCGGGACGGGCACCCACGGGGACGAATGCCGCGTCACAGAACCGCACGCGGGCCTCGACACCACCACGCACGAGCCGTCCGATGACCTGCCACATCACCACGAGCTGGTCCCAGGCGAAGGAGTCCTTCTCGGCGTTGCCGAGCCCGCTCCAGGCGACCTTCCGGGTCAGGTACCGGTACCACTTGCGCCGGGCCTCCTGGCGGAACTCGCCGGCCGCCGCGTCGATCGTCGGGAACTTCCCGGGGAGCCCGAAGAACTCGCCGCCCCCCGGCTGCGTGTAGCGCATGGCCCAGTCGTTGATGGCATGGATGGCGAGGTTGATGTCATCGGGCTTGTCGTGCGGGCGCACGAGGAAGTACACGGCGCCGATCGCGGCGGTCCCGTCGTCCAGGACGATGTTGTGCCCGCGTTCGACCGCGAGCAGCGGGGCGACGAGGATCTCGCTGTCCAGGGCGGCGAAGTTCGCGACGTCGCCGCGTCGCAGCGAGTACCAGGCGTCGTCCTGGTCGGCGTCGTCGGCGATGAGGAGCGTGACCCTGTCCTTCCAGCGCCTCTGCTCGTGCAGGAACTGGGCCACCGTCCGGGCCTCGTCGTACGAGCCGGTGAGCAGCAGGAGACGGCGGCGGTCCTGGGGGAGGTCCTCGAGCTCGATCTCCAGAGGGCTCAGCGAACCCGGCAGGCTGGGGTCGGGGACCGCGAGCCCGGTGAGAAGTGCCTTCATCGCGGCGGGCCGGTCCTGCTGACGGGTTCCGGAGATCCAGATCGCGTCGCCCTTCTGGTCGTACTGGAGGTTCAGCGAGAACGACGTCCTGCGTACGGCGTCGACGTTCTTCTGCGGCGGGCGCAGGATCGCGTTCACCGGGAGACCCAGGTGGTAACGGGTGGAGGTGCCAGCCCAGCTGGTCCCGGACATGAGCATCACGTGCGGGCCGGGGATGTCCTCGGACAGGCCCAGGTCCGGGAGGCGGTGCAGGAGATCGCGGCCGACGCCGTTGCAGTGGAAGAAGCGGAGGGATCCGCTGTGGGCGGGCGGGCCGGGACGTTCCTCGGTGAGCTGGAACCCCAGGATGTTGCCCATCGGGGACTCGGCCATGACGGCCTCGAAGTCTTTCGGCGGGCGGCGCGTCAGGGTGTTGGCGGCGGATTCGAGGTTGAGCTCCGCCTCGACGCTCGGCCACATGTTCGTCAGGACGGTGAGCTGGTCGGAGAGGGCGGCCAGGAGCATCGCCAGGGCGAAGCGCTTTCGGTCACGCTCCTTGTCGGACGACCGGTCGAAGGCCCCTCGGGTGAGGTCTTTGAGACAGGCCTCGAGCCTGCCCACGTCCTCGCCCGACGTGAGCAGCATGTTGGTCAGGTCGACGAGCTCGGCGACGAGCTTGCCCTTGTCGGTCGAACGCATGGGCGCGGGCACCGGCTGGATCGGGTTGTCGCGGAAGGCGTCCAGCACGCTCTCGAAGAACTTAGCGTTCTCCTCCTGCTCAGGGGTCCGGTCCTCCTCGGGCCCTGCCCAGCGGCCGTAGAGCCGCTGGTGCAGCGTCACGGCGGAGAAGTAGTTGGTGCCGACCCACCGGCGCAGGTCGTCGGACGTGTTGAGCATCATGTAGATCCGGTCGGCGGCGTGGTGCACGACGTCGAGGGAGGCGGTCCACCGGGAGATGAACGCATCGGTCAGTCCCTTGCGGCCCTGGGCCGTGAGCTGGCTGATCGTGTGGCGCTGCAGCCAGTCGATCCACGACGACTCCTCGCCGTTGCCGCAGAGGGTCTCGGCCGGCGCGAATGCGGTGTCGAGCTGGGTCTGGACCCTGTCGGCCTCGTCGATGATGATCAGGTCACTGCGGTCGGCAGCGGCCTCGAGGTAGCGCACGTTCTCGCCGGTCTGGTGGCGAGGGACACGGGCATGCAGGAGACCCGGCATCGTGGCGACCCAGACCGGGGCGTCGACCAGTTCGCGGGCCGCGACATGGCGTGGGCACACGGACCACAGCGGGCAGCCGTGCGGCTTCTTGTCGATGACCTTCTCGCGTGGCGCCTCCTGTTCGTCCGTGGCCAGCTCCGGGTTCAGCAGGTCGTCGTGGGACGGTGCGTGCACCGGCTGCAGCCGCTCGCAGGGCGCCTCGGCGATCCGGAGCGGCTCGATGCCCTCGTACCCGCGCAGCGCATCGATGGCACAGGCGCTGGACAGGTAGTTGAAGGCGGGATCGGAGTGCGCGAGCATCGAGGCTGCGCCGGCCGAGTGCTTGCGCCGGTGGAGCCGCTGGAGGTGACGCTCCCGGGTGGAACGGCCGACGATGGGAGCCGCCGTGAGCTGGTCGTGCAGCAGGTTGTTGAACGTCGTCGTCGTCTTCAGGCTCTCGGCGACGTCGCCCACGACGATCGTCACCTTGAGGCCGAGCTCGACGACGCAGTGGTAGGTCAGCAGGTGCATGATCGTGCTCTTGCCGGCTCCCACCATGCCGACCAGGTGGAACAGATGGTCGATGCTTAGTTCCCACTCGGCGGCGTGGCTGAAGCCGTCGTCGCCGAACGACGCGGGTCCGCCGACGGCGGCGACGGACATCTCGACCTCGCCGAGGCTCTTGAGCCAGTTGCGGCGCCTGGCGTTCGGGTTGGCCGCCTCGGCGGCGTCCATGGCGCGGGCAGCCTCACGCAGATCGCTCCGGCTGACGACGATGGGCTTGCCCTTGCCGGCCTTGCCCAGGCGAAACGGCATCTGTGCGGGCCTCGGGAGATCGGCCAGGGCAGCCGGGATGACGACGCCGTGGAGGTCACGGCCCGTGCTGAACCGATGCTCGCCCTTACCGGCGATCGGGAGCTCCTTGCCTGATGCCTGGTCGAGCCCTTGGAGGGCCCGCTCGTAGACATCGAACCGGTCGGGGGCGATGGACGGCTGCCGGGCTGCAGGTACGGCCTCCGGACCGTCGAGGTCGTAACCGCGCAGGTGCTGAGGAACGGCGAGGTACTGGTCGAGGCGGTGGGTCCAGATGTACCGGCGGCGCAGCCCGCTGAGGTAGTGACGGGCTGTCTCGATGCGGCGCCGGGTCTCCTCGGACAGGTCAGGGACGAACGCCTGGGCGTAAGGGAAGCCGCTGAGCAGGGGCCAGAGGTCAATTGCCCGGGCCGCAGGGTCCACCTCGGCAAGCAGGTAGAGCGCGAGCTCGACCTCGGCAAGTTCGGCGGGCCGGAGCAACTCCGGCCTGTCCTTCGGCCAGCCGTGCAGGGCCTGGGTGATCGGGCGGCTCCACCCGCTGGTGTTACGCATTCGAACCCTCCGGGGTGGTAGTCGAGGCCAGCATCTGGTCGACCTGCTGCAGGAAGTCCTTCTGGAAGGTCACCACGAGCGAATCGCCGCGTCCGGCGGATTGCCGGGAGTAGCGGAAGTTCTCGGCGTACTGCTTGTTGGCGGTGCGGCGGTAGTCGGGAACGACGAGGAAGGCCCTGTCGCGGGGCGGGGCGGAGGGGAACCCGGTGAAGGTGCGTCCCAGGACGCCGGGGTTGGCGTAGTCCTTGACGTCGACCGCCCAGCGGTTGTTGTCGGGGAACGTCACGAGCAGGTCGTAGGCGTCGTACTCGGGCCACATCTCGACCTTGAGACCTCGCTTGTTCATGGCGACTTCCAGGTCGATCTCGAACAGACCGGGTCCGGTGACAAAGGTGCGCAACGGCAGGCTGAGCTGGACGATTCCGCCCGGAGTCGTTGCGTCGAGATACTGGCGGACCTTGACTTTCGTCGTTCGGCAACGGTCCAGGTCGCAACGCCAGCCATCCTTGCCCACCGGCCGCAGGAGGCAGCGGCACCGTGCGCACTCGGCGTAGCTTCCGTCACGGCGTAGTCGCGGTGAAACCCCCAGGTAGCAGCGCTCCAGGAGGTCGGCGACCGGGAGCAGGTCGAGTTCCCCGCGCTGGAGCATCAGCTCGGCGTGCGTCATGGTGGGCCGCGTGATCAACAGGCGGCGGAAAGCGACGTAGGAATCCGGGGCTTCCGCCTCGTGACACGCAGTGAGCGCCCGCTTGAGGATCTCGTTCTCGTACTTCTCACCGAACGGATCCCGCCGGTTGTCGACGACCAACTCGGTGCATTCCTGGGTCGGGCTCCGGGTGTCACCGTGCAGCAGGATCGTGTCCGACGTCGAGCCTGGCAGCCACTCCTGAACGGGTCGGTCGGCGATGATCTCGATCATCTCCGGGACGCTTCGCGGTGTCTTGTAGTCGTCCTCCACCAAGGTGCGCAGGACGAAATGGTTGTAGGCGCGCTGCACGACGTCGTCGTATGCGGACTTCCCGGGGACCTCGCACATTGCCAGCCTGCTTACGGCGGCCGCGAGGCCGGCGAGGAAACTTGTTTCCTCCATCAGGTCAGGCATGGTCGGTCCTCTCGTTCGCGGCGGCATCGGGGCACCAGCGGGTGTAGGAACAGGAGCCGCAAGCGGCGCCAGGGTTGGCTTCGAAGGTCTCGTCCTGACGCCAGTTCCGGGCGACAGGTTCGACGACGGCGCGGGCCTGGGCGATGAGCTCGGGGTCGGTGACGTCGAGATAACGCAGGTCGGGGCCACGGTCCGTGAGGTACTCGACCTCAAGCCGGGCTACGGGCTCACCGAGGGTGCCCGCGTGGCACAGCAGCACGGCGAGAGCGAGCTGAAGACGTTTGCTCGTGTCGAAGAGATGCTTCTTGCCACCGGGAGGGGCGAAGCTCGTGGTCGTCTCGCGCCAGATCAGCTCGCCGTCCTCCCGGTACAGCAGGTCGGGCCGAGCGACGACGACGCTTGAGGCGTCGGGATCGAAGGCAGTGACCGTGGCCTGGACCTGGAGATCGGTGAGGTCGCAGCTGCCGGCCCGCGGGCAGATCGCAGTGTGATGACCGAGCAGCTCGATGACACGGTCGGCGATGTCGTCGGCCGGGGGCGTTGCCTTGAGCAGGTTCGTCAGCTGGTCTCCTGTGCACGAGGCAGGATCGTTGGTGCTGTGGGCCCTGTTGAGGACGTCGTCGACCACGCGACCGACTTCTATCGCTGCGGATTCCTTGGCGTTGCTCGACAGATGGATTGACGACAGGCGGGCTTGCCGTGGGCAGGCTGCGTGGTAACGCAACGTCGTCGCCGAGACCTGCCGAAGTGGGGCCTCGCGATCGGAAATGCCCAGGAGAGCGGTTGGCCGGGGCACTGATGCACAGCCGTCGAGCAGCCGGCACGAGACGCAGTCACGTCCGGGCGAGGCAGAGCCTCCAGCCGTGACCTTGGCTGCGACCGCTCGCCCGGCAGTCTCGTACAGAGCTTTGGCCTCGTCCGGGGTCCCGCCGAAAAGCTCGATCATGGAGCCGTCGAGGAGGCCGACCTGTCGCACTGAAACCATGCCAGGAGCGGTAGCGGTGCCCTCGGCCGGCTGGAACCGGCTGCTCCACTTCGACGGCCAGGACGACAGGGTTCCGGACGCCGTGGTGAACGCGGCGATCGCCACCTTCGACGACGCGGGCAGGCGTACGGAGGCGGCTGCCAGGACCGGGAGGACGAGGACCCGGAGACTTCCGTCGTCCGTGGTGTAGCCGCGGCCCCACGAATACAGCTCTCGGTACTCGGAGGGCGACGCGCCGCTCCTCACCCAGTACCCCGACACCGGGCGCAGACCCTCCGCAGCGAGATCGGGGAATGTCGTGACGGCATTGGCTATCCAGGCGATCTCCGCGGGGCCGAAGTTGCCCTGCTGTGCCGCCAGGGCCTCGAGGTCGTGGGACTGCTGAGGCTCCTCGCCCTCGATCAGGTCCAGTACCCCGAAGACGGCCTTGATGAGGAAGTCGCTCCGGCGTTCCTTCCGTCGTCGCGGTCGCTCGTTCCGCTCGGTCACGTGGGTCTTGGCCTGCAGGAAGTGGGCGCACGTACCCTCGTCGGAACCATGACCTGCGTTCACGCGAATGATCGGCAGCGAACGTCGCGGGTAGGTGGGACTGGAGCGGTCCGTGACGGCGATACCTGGTGACGTAACAGAACCGGGCAGCGAGTAGCGCGTCGTCCGGTGGCTCGTGTCCACTGCGCATGCAGCGGTTCCAGGGCCGGCCTCAAGTGCCTCGGACATCACATGCTCCTCCGGAGTCGCGGTGCGGGATCTGGTGGTCAGCGGGGTTCTGCGGCTTTGTGAGTGTCAGTCTCTGCAGCGGCCCCGCCAGGACGACTCTCCAGCAATCCGCCCATCGACGGCATCACGCGAAGGGGTAGATCGGATCACCCGATCGGGTATAGCAAGTAGGACGGATTCACCCGATCAGGTGCTGTATGACCCGGCCGACCTGAGAGAGACTTGGCGTCGGCCACGCGGGGCCCGTGCCCGCGGATCCCACGACGCGGCTGACGAGGACTGAGAGTGAAACTGACGAACAACGAGAAGGTGCTCCGCGGCTTCGATCTTCTCCAGGAAGGGATCCTGCCCTGGGTCGACCTGCGGATGTCGATGCACGCTCCGGCAGGGCGGGACTGGCTCGACGTCTGGGCCGCCGAGGAGAACCAGCGGTTCGGCACCGCCAGGCGGTACACGAGGGACGACGTCCGGTTCCTGCTTCGAGTCGTGACCGAGAGGTGGCAGGTCTTCAAGGATGACCTCGACCGCCCGCAGTCGGCACTGGCCACGGAACTGCGGGACATCGCCAACCGCCTTCATCACGGGGAGCGGCTCTCGGCGGACGACACCTACCGCGCGCTGGACACGATGGAGCGGCTGCTGATCGCGATCGGAGCAACGGACGAGTCGGACAAGGTCGGGGCGCTGCGCGCTGTGCACCTGCAGGAGATCCAGGAACCGCAGGCAACATTGCGCCGTGAGGTGGCTTCGGGGACTGCCCTTCTGGAGCCGACTGATGAGGCGCTTGTCGAGCCAGTGGCGGAGCCGGTCGCGGAGACGGCTGTGGTACGAGTGCCCGGAGGCCCTGGCGTACCTGATCCCGGTCTTCCCGCCGGCCAGTCGCAGATCGTCCTGCTCGTCGGTGATCTCGAGGTCCGGGTCACCTATCGCTCTCGGTTGAACTACGCGCTCATCGTGAACGACCTTCCTGCTGTGTTGTCGGCGACGGTGCACAACCGGGGCACGGATGTCGTTGATGCGGGTGAGTTCCAGATGTCACTGCACGGCGTGCCGGGGGCGGAGGATGTCGCACCGCTGACGCTGCGTCCCGGTCACCTTGGGCCACAGCAGGTCTTCCTGCTCCCCAACCACCAGCTCGGCTGGGCGCTGTCGCCGGCACTGTTCGCGCACCTGGACGAGGCGACGCCCGCCGAGCTTCGTCTCACAGATCCGCAGCACGGACTCAGCGCGAACGGGCCCATCTCCCTTCTGGCGGCGGATCAGTGGGATGCCCGCTCCGCGCCGGAAACTCTCGCGGCGTTCGTCCGTCCGAGGGATCCGTCAGTCGCCGGACTTCTGGCTGAGGCGGCTGACCTGCTCGCGGCCCGAACCAACAATCCGAGTGTCGATGGGTACCAGGGGGGTGCGGAGCGTGCCGGCGCGATCGTAGAGGCCATTTACGATGCGCTCGCGGCGCGCGGCGTCAGGTACATCGAGCCACCCGCGAGTTTCGAGGCGGCCGGGCAGAAGATCCGTCCACACAGGGAGGTCCTCGAGGGCCGCTGGGGTACCTGCCTCGATCTGGCGACGACATTTGCTGCTGTGCTTGAGTCGGCCGGCATCAATTCGGTGCTGGTGGTGACTCGCGGACACGCGTTCTGCGGTTGGCTCCAGGACGAGGATCTGACCCTCCCGGGCGTAGTCGTCCAGGAGCGAGACATGTTCGTCAATGTCGCGGACGCTGCCTCGTTCGATGCCGTCGAGCTGACGTCCGCCACCGTGAAGGGAGCGGGGGAGAGCACGCCCTTCGAGACCGCACGGGGCCAGGCCAGGGCGTGGTGGCGGCAGAGGCTCGATGAGGTCCGCTGGATGATCGATGTGAGAGCCGCGCATCGCACCGTACGTCCGCTTCCGATCGTGCGCTCGGCCGAGAACGGAGAGCTGGGTGTCGTTGAGGTTGAGGTGGAGACGCCGAAGGCCCCGGCGCGGTATGTGCCGCGGCGCCCGGAGACCTTGCCGGCTTCGGAGTACCCGGAGCGAATCGATCAGTGGCGTCGGTCCCTGCTGGACCTTGCGAACACCAATCCACTTCTGAACCGCACCCCGACCCGAACCAGCGGCGTCGACCTCCATGTGCCGACCAGCTACCTGGGAGTGATCGAGGACCAGCTCGTGGCAGGAGCGACATTCCGTCTCATTGCTCATGACGAGATCACGGCCTTGCACAAGGAACAGGGCGCTCGGAACGCCGGGGACATCGAGCCGGGCGTGCTCGGCCGCATTCTCGAGGCGGAGAAGAAGCTCTTCGCCACCATCTCGCAGCGGGACTACGGGAGCCGGCTGCAGAAGCTTCAGCGGCGAGCACGAACCGAGCAGGAGGAGACGGGCTCGAACGCACTGTTCCTTGCGCTTGGTTCCGTGGTGTTCACGGACGAGCGGCGGAGCTCTGGAGGCCGGAGTCTCTTCGGTAGAACGGACAGCGGTAGCGCATCCGCCAAGGAGTACCGGGCGCCGATCTTCCTCCTGCCGGTGCGGCTCGAAGGACGCAAGGCCGCAGGCTTCCAGCTCGTGACCGACAACGACGAGGCGGGGGCGCTGCCGAACGAATCCCTCCACGAGAAGCTCCGGACCCAGTTCGGTCTCGTGATCCCTGAACTCGCGCACCCGGACGCGGACGCCTCCGGCGTGGACGTCGCTCGGACTCTCGAGGCGGTCCGAGCAGCCATCCTCCGAGCCAACGTGCCGGGTGTGCGCGTGGAGGAGGACGCGCATCTGGGCGTCTTCGCCTTCGCGACCCTCGAGATGTGGCGCGACCTGACCGATCACTGGCGAACCTTCGTTCGGCGCCCCGTGGTTCAGCACCTCGTCGAGAGGCCGGGCGAGGCTTTCACGGACGCCCTCCCTGAGCCCGGATTCTCCGCCGATGCAGAGGCAACCGCCTACCTGCCCATCGCTGCCGACAGCTCGCAGATCGAGGCGATCCGCTGGGCGGCCGCAGGTAAGTCGTTCGTCCTGGAGGGCCCGCCCGGGACAGGGAAGTCCCAGACGATCACCAACCTGATCGCTCACTGTCTGGCTGAGGGTAAGCGTGTGCTCTTCGTCGCGGAGAAGCAGGCGGCGCTGGAGGTCGTGCGTCGTCGGCTCGACTCGGTCGGACTGGGGCCGTACTGCCTCGACCTGCACGGCAAGAAGCTCTCCGCTGTGTCAGTGCGCTCCCAGCTCACGGATGCATTGAACGCCCGTGCGGCATCGAGTGCCTCCTTCGACAGCCTTCGCGCGGACTACAGGTCCGTCACCGAATCGCTGGCGAAGTACCCGGGTCTCGTCCACGACAAGGGCCCGGGTGGCAGTTCCGCCTACGAGGCGCGCCAGGTGGTGCTCCAGATGGAGGACAACGGGTCGACGTCGGGCCGGAAGCTGGAGTACCTGCCCGAGGTGCCGCGCGACGTCATCCTGGCAGGCGACACGGACCGGCTGGTCGCAGCTTCGGTACGCCTCGGCGACGCTGTTTCCGGGTTCCCGGGCTTGCCGTCGTCGTCGGTGTGGCGCCTCTCGGGCGGCCTCGGAGGGCTGGACGGCATCCCCGCTGACTCCGCCGAGGCGGTGCGCGCCGCAGTCGAGCGGCTGTTCGCGGTCGATGCCGCTGTGCCCGCCGCGCCCGTGCGCCACCTCGTCGGCTTGGCGCGCACCTTGGACGAACTCGACGCGATCAACGCCTGGCTCGCGACCGTTGCCCACGGGCTACCTGTCGCCCCGGTGTCGGTCCGCGGAGTTGTCGACGGCCGATGGAGAGCCTGGGCCAAGGATGCGGCTGCTGCCCTCGAGACCTTCCGCACGAACATGACTCCTGCGCTGGGTGTCTTCACGCACGCTGCGATCCGGGTGGACCTGGATGCGCAGCTGGCCGCAAGCGAGGCCGCCGACAAGAAACTCATCAAGAAGAAGCACCGGCTTGCTGTGATTCAGGCGCTTGCACCGGTGATCCGTCCGGGCGCCGTCGTCGATCCGACGACGCTCACGACCCAGATCCGGGCACTTCTCACCGCGCGGGACGAGGCGGCCCGGATCGACCAGTACCTCGCGACGATTCCTGGGCTTGTTCTGCCCTACGGCTGGAACCCGCTGGCCGACGACGCCGCCGCGGTGTTGTCGGCTCGTCTTTGGGGCATGGACAGCGCCGCTGCGCTCGGGGATGGGCTGGGCTCCGACCGGCAGGACGATGTCGACCGGATCACGTCACAGGTCCTCGCGCTGGCCGGTCACTCGGAGGCAGTCGCGCCCGCCGTGATCCGGGATCTCGCCGAAGCCTGGCGGGCGCTGTTCGAGGTCCTCAACGTCACTGAGTCCGACCTGGTGGCCTGGCAGGCGGGACGTTCTCTGGCGGCCGCGCTCTCGGACTACCGCGGCGCGTGGCAGGCAGATCTGCGGGCGCACTTCCTCGAACTCGGGCGGTGGGACGCCGTGCGTACTGCGGCGACGGCGCTCACGCAGACAGGGCATGGTGCGCTGGCTTCGGCCTCGATCGAAGGCCAGATCATCGGTGAGGACATCGAGTACTCCGCGAGGCTTGCCGTTGCCCGCGCGCAACTCGACGAGCGTCTGGACACCACGGGCCTGCGGTTCTTCGACGCCTCACGCCGCAAGCGGGAGGTCGAGCGGTTCCTGACCACGGGGCAGGACGTGCGCGAGCGGCTCCGTGCCGAGCTGCCCGCGAGGATCGTGGCCGCACGCACCTTCGATCCGAGCCGGCCGACGGGGCGCGTCGGAGAGTTCGTGACCCAGCTCGGGCGCAAGCGCCAGGCGATGAGCGTCCGCAGCCTGTTCAAGAACTATGGAAGCATCATCACCCAGGTCACGCCGTGCGTGATGATGAGCCCGGGGTCCGTCGCGAAGTACCTGGAGCCGGAGGCTGTGGACTTCGATCTGGTCGTGTTCGACGAGGCTTCACAGATCCGTGTCCCCGACGCGATCGGCGCCATGGGGCGGGCTTCGGCCGTCGTCGTCGTCGGAGACTCTGAGCAGATGCCGCCGTCGTCGGCGTTCCAGATCGGCTCCACGAAGGACGATGACGACGAGGGAACCTCGGCCGCCCTCGCCGAGGACGTGCTCGTCCGGAAGGACGAGCAGTCCGTGCTTGATCAGGCTAACCAGTCTGGGCTGCCCAAACTTGCCCTCACCTGGCACTACCGCTCGACGGACGAGGCTCTTGTGGCCTTCTCCAACAAGACCTACTACAAGGACGGTCTGGCGACCTTTCCGGCTCCTCCGGACCGCGAGTCAGACACCGGTCTGCACTGGCGGTACATCGCCGACGGCCGCTGGGAAGGCGGTACGCGGGGTGCGCGGGTCAATCGAGCGGAGGCAGCTGCGGTCGTTGCGGAGGTACACCAGCTTCTTGCGGATGACCCGAGCCGCTCCATCGGCGTCGTGACCTTCAACATGCAGCAGGCGACCCTCATCCAGGATCAGCTCGAGGCCTCCCCAGATCGGTTGCTCCAGGAGGCGCTCCTTCGCGACGACGAGCGACTCTTCGTCAAGAACCTGGAGAACGTCCAGGGCGACGAGCGTGACGTCATTCTCTTCACACTGGCCTTCTCCAAGAACGAGGCCGGCAAGGTCCCGCTCAACTGGGGACCGTTGACACGGGACGGAGGCGAGAAGCGCCTTAATGTGGCGATCACGCGTGCCAAGCAGAAGGTCGTCGTGTTCTCGTCCTTCCAGCCCCGTGAGCTCGATATCTCCGGATCTTCGTCCAAGGGCTTGGCGCATCTGAAGGACTACTTGATCCAGGCTGCGGAGGGTGCCGAGCGCGCAGGCCTCGGTGTGGAGCGTGCGAAGGACCTGCACCTTGACGACGTCGCCCGGGCGCTGCGTGAGGCGGGTCTCGAGGTCTCGACGCACCTGGGGCTTTCCTCGTTCACCGTCGACCTCGCGGTTCGCGCGGCGGACCGGCCGTGGATCGCTGTCATGCTCGACGGGCCGGGGTGGTTCTCGCGGAAGACCGTTGGCGACCGCGACGGGCTGCCCAAGTCGGTACTGGTCGGAGCCCAGGGATGGGCAGTCGTCGAGTCCGTCTGGCTGCCGATGTGGCTGCAGGACCGGGCTGCGGCCGTTCAGCAGATCGTCACGGTTGCGGAAAAGGCAGAACAGCGCTCGCGCCCGGCCGCTACGCCACGACCCCCGGTCGAGGCGCCTGTCCCAGAAGAGTTGTTCGCTCTGCAGAGCGTGCCGTCCGCGGAGATCCGGTCGTTGGCAGTGACGGAGGCTGCCCCGGCGGACGCGCCGCTCCCCGGGCAGGAGCTCTTCGTGGCAGCTCGGGCGGAGGTCGTGGGCTCGACCCTGACGCTGGACAACCTCGAGTACCAGAGCAACCGCGACAACGTCTACCGCGCGATCCTTGAGGTTGCTGCCGCAGAAGGACCCGTCCTGGCGGACCGGCTCGGCAAAGTCGTCGCGCAGCAGTTCGGACTGAGCCGAGTCCGACAGAACCGGATCGACTCGATTGTTGCGCTGGTTCCGCCTCGTGCGATCTCGGTCTCTGCGAACGGCGACCGAGTGGTCTGGCCGGCGGGTGGGGGACCGGCGGACTACACGACCTTCCGTGTCCCGACGGCGACCGACACCCGGGCCGTCACCGACATCCCGTACGAGGAGCTCCGCAATGCCATGATCGCCCATGTCCGGGTCGCACACGGCATGCGTGAGCTCGAACTCCTCCGAGCCGTCGGCAGGACCTTCGGCACCACGCTTTCGGCCAAGGTCCGGGAACGCCTCGAAGACATCCTCGATGCGGCGGTCCGCGAGGGCAGGCTCCGACGCGACCACGACCACATCGAGGAAGGGCCTCGATCTTGAAGCGTCGACGAATGGTGATCGCATGATGTCGGCTGGTTGTGGGATGTTGTTCCCACAACCAGCCGGGTCGGGGTAGTACGGGAAGACTGTCGTTCGCTCAGACGTGAGTGGTGTCACGCGAGATCGCCGAGCGATACCCCGGACGGACAACGCTCCGGAGCATCTCCTGCGTCTCCGGGTCCGTCGAGTAGATCAGCGTCCCGACCATCCCGCGAGTGAGCAGCACCTTGTACGTGTTGCGGATGAGCCGGTCGACGTCCTCCGGCGGCGTCTTCTTGGTGAACACCGGGTCGCGGGAGTTCTCTCGCCGGGCGATCCAGCCGCCGCGGCCGGCGTCGGCTGCCTGTCGCCAGACCAGGTCGTCGGCGATGATGACGCCGTTCCAGTCGTACTCGAAGCCCTGGGCCGTGTAGACGCACCCGACCTGGCCGAAGCCGGCGGGATCTGTTGCCCAGAGCGCCGACGGCGGGGCCCCGCCCATGGCGCGGTCGCCGCGGAGGTTCCAGGGGCGGGCCCAGGTGCCGATCTTGACGTCCGGCACGAGCGAGCCGTCCTCGCGCGGGTCAGACCACGGCCAGGCATACCCGGCGGTGATGCGTGCTCCGTACCCCTTCTTCCGCTTGGCCTGCAGCCTCGCCTCCAGCTCTTCGGGTGACTCGGCGACGTCGACCTCGAAGTTCTCGTCGCCCTCCCACGGCGTCGGGCCATCAGCCCGGAGCCCGAGCAGTCGCTGCACCCATTGGATGTACGCCTCGCTCCCTCCGGAGCGGAACTGCGCGCTGAGATTGACCTCGCGCACCGTGAATCCGCGAGCGGCGGCGGCCGCGCGGATGTCGTTCGGGGTCCCGAGCTCGCCTGGCCGGACCACCTGGTGCTGATCCAGCAGGAAGACCGGCACCCTCGCGGCGTCGAGAAGCTCCTCGATCTGCGGGCGAGCCTTCTCGCGGATCTTCTTCGGGGTCCACCGCAGCGCGGAGGTCTCCCGGATGCGGTGAGCCTCGTCGAGGATGAGGACGTCGAGCCCGTTTCGGCGGGCGTCCATGAAGTTGTTGAAGTACTTGAACAGCTGCTGGGTGCGTGACGAGCCCTTGCCGGCGATCTTGCGCAGCGTGATCGTGAAGCTCCGCGACCCGGTGGCGTGCACGACGCTGTGTCCGGAGCGGGCGAGGTCGCCGAGCAGCGACAGGGCGATCACGGACTTGCCCGAACCGGGCCCGCCGGTGACGAGGACGACCTCCTTGTGGTCGGCCTGGTGGGCGTTGTTCACGGCGAGCATGACCAGGTCTCGTGCGACCTTCTGCTCGTCGAGCAGCACGAACTGCTCGCGGTCGCGGACCTCCTGGGCAGCCAGGTCCATCAGCTGCTTCGACGGCCGGACAGGCGATCCCAGCAGAAGGTCCGCGGATCTCGCTCCGCTTTCCACGGGGGAGAGCAAGGTCTGGAGCCATTCGACGAAGCCGGCGCGGCGCTCACCGGTGAAGAGCGGAGCCTCGGATAGTGCCGTCTCGCTCAGCAGGTCTTGAACGCCGTGGTCGGTCGCGTTGTGCAGGTAGGCGACGCCCTGGACCTGGTCGGGTGCTTCGGCGAGCGTGGCGATGAAGTCGCGCAGGTACCGGACGTAGCCGGCTACCTGATGGCTGGGGTGCAGCGACTGGTATCGCGCGCCGTCGACGTCGACGAGGGTGTCGCTCTTCTCGAACCAGCCCGCGCTGCTCCATTGCTTGAGCTCGACGATCACATAGGACGGGCGGCCAGTCACGGGGTGTACCCCGGCGAGGACGACGTCGGCGCGCTTGGAGGTCAGCGGGAGGCGGTGTTCGAGGATGACCTCGACGCCGTCGAGGCCGGCGTCCTGGAGATCCCGCGCCAGCGCGGGCAAGGAGTGCCGCCATGACCGGCGTTCGCCTTCGCCGACCGGGACGCCTTGCCTGCGCAACTGAGTCGCGAGCTCTGTTTCCACGACGGTCGGGTCTGCGGTGAGTGACGACGACAACGTCGCCGCGGAGTAGCGGACAGTCGACAAGGGGTCCCCTGGGCAGCACGAAGAATCGTGCGGCGGGGGACATGTTCACACCCGGGCGTGAAAGTCCGTCGATACCGCGATGGCATGGAGGAGTCTAGTGCAACAAACCCGGCTCTGGACGAGACGGGCGTGGCTGACCTGGAGAAACGCGGTGCGGGGATGGGACCGTGAGGTCGACATCGAAAGCTCATCGACCAGCTCCGGTTGGGACGTGTCGTTCCAGCAGGGGCCGCGGTGGTGATGTGCACAAGAAACCGGGTCCGGGATGATCGCTCGCAGACTGCATGACCTGCGACCACACCTCGGGCGGCTCCGCACCGACCACAGGATGCGGGACCTCGACGCCCGGATCGCAGCACTGACCGCAGCATGACGACGAAGGGAACCCCGTTGCACGACGAACTCGGCCGCATCTTCCGCGAGGCATGGATCGCCGGCGTGACCACCCATTACCCGGGCGAACCCAAGCCGGGCTACATCGCGCCCTGGGACGAGACCCCGGAGTGGGAACGATCGGCCGCTGCGGCAGTTGCCGAGCAGATCCGCGCTTTCGCCCGGACGACCGACCGAGCGGCCGCCAAGCTCACCCGCCAGCAGAAGGGCCGGTTCGTCGTACTGTGCTGGATCGGGCAGATCTACAAGCACTTCCCGGACCCGAAACCCTCCTACGTCGCCGACTGGGATGACATGCCGGCCTGGCAACAGGAAACCGACATCGAGATCTTCGAGACCATCGAACGTCTCTGATCCTCGGCGGTCCTTGGACAGCCCCGTCGTCATACTTTGCGGGTGGACCAGCGGCGTCGGTTTAGGACGTAGTGCAGCAGGGCGAAGCTACGCGAGCCGTACCCCTGGTAGGTCCCTGAAACGGGCCTTCGAGTCGCGGGAAAGGACGGCGCGACCGGTCTCGGCCGCGTGTGCCGCGATGATCAGGTCGTAGGCCCCGCGCGGCTGTCCTGCTTGGCGGGTGTGGGCGAGGAGCTTGGCGTGAAACCGTGCGGTGGCGGCCGTGTAGTCCAGGCTCTCCACGGACTCCAGGATCGCCGTGACCGCCTGTGCTCGGCGTCGGGCGACATCTGCGGTCTTCGCCAGGAGGGGGCCGCCCTCCAGCTCCGCACGCGTCACGCCCGCCACCGCGAGTTCGTCGTCGTCGTCGAGCCCGCCGGGTTCGAGGTCGCCTCGTTCGAGTGCGATGAGGATGTTGGTGTCGACTATCAGGCGTTGGCCCATAGGTCGCCGATCTCGTTGTTCACCAGGTCCATGTCTCCGGCGATGTCGCTCTCGGACTCGGCGTCGAGCGGCGGCAGATTCGCCAGCCGGCGACGCAGGTTACCCACGGTCCGTCGGCGAGCCGGGCGCACCTCAGCGATGACCCGGCCATCGCGTGTGATGGTCACGGTGTCACCGTGCTCCACGGCGTCGAGGAGATCCGAGAACCCCCGAGACGCCGTTGTCGCTGTCATGTAGCGCATGAATCGATGGTATTCAGATAATCAGATTCAATGCGAGTGGTCGTTCTTGGACCTCACTCTGACATCCGGGCAGGGGGTGACGGCACTGCCGGCGATCCGAGGGACTCGCCGGCAATGCAGCCGGTCGAGCAGGGCATCGTTCCGGGGGAGGCGAGCGCCGCCTCCTCTCGGCAACGCTCAAGGCGACACCACCGGCGGCTGATCCCGCATCTCCGCCAGCCCCTCCGCAACCGTCACCCGCGGCCGGTACCCGAGCTCCGCCCGCGCTCTCCCGATGTCGTAGCTCCGGTCACGTCCCAGGAACGCCACCAGCCACAGGTCCAGCGGCGGCGCCGTCGGACGCCGCAGCAACCGCCACATGCCCTCCAGCACCCCGGCCATCACCGTCGCCACCCCGCCCGGCACACTCCGAGCCCCGCTCACGTCGGCCCCTGCGATCTCCAGCACCGGCGTGAAGAACTCCCGGATCGGCAGCGGTGATCCGTCGGTCACGTAGTACACCCCGCGGTCCCGCCCGTGGCTCAGCCCGGCCACCACCGCCTTGACGAGGTTGCCGACGTGCACGAGGTCGATGACGCGCCGCCCGCCGTCGATCCACGCCAACCGCCCGGCGGCGGCCGCCTCCACGGCCTTCGCCGGCGTGGTCATCCCCTCACCCCACACGAGCGGCGTCACGGCAGGCGTTCGTAGGCTTCCGCTATTCGATCGGTGACATCAATCGAGCCAGGCGGCAGGGCACTGATCTTGCTGATGGTCACCCGCGACCCCTTGACGTGGTCGGAGAAGCTCGCGATGGCTTGGATGCTCGCGGCAGGTACCTCGGTCGCTTTGACCAGTTGATACTCGCGGGTGAACGTCACGAAGACGCAGGTGTCGAAGTCCCAGGAGCGGAAGAAGGAGTATTGGCCGGGGCGGCTCGAGTCGCCGACCACTCGGCACTTGACCTGCAGGAGCAAGCCCTCGGGTGTGCGTACGTCCCAGCTCTTCTCGGATGGCGGGGCGAGTTCGCCGTCGTAGGCGTCCTGGACGAGCCGTTCGGCGAGGTCGCCCGCGGGCGCGTTGCGCGAGCGGATGACCTCGCGTCGGACGAGTTCGTCGAGGATGCCGCCGTAGAGCGCGAGGAGCTCTTGGCTCTTGAGTTCGTCGAGCGGATGGGAGCCGGCCACATACGGAACGTACGAAGGTTCGCTTGCCTCTGCACGTCGGGCGGGGAACCGAGGTCGCGAAGGGCCGGAGCGCGGCGCTCGCATTCGAACGGATGCATCGGGGCTTGAGTGCCTCTTGTGGTGTCGCTGCGAACCAGCAGCAAAGCAATCAACGTCGCGCAACGGCAGCACCGCGCGTGACGTTGATCGAAGCTTCGGCTTGGCTCTCAGCTGCAGGCCGCCCCGTTCAGGGCAAACGCCGTCGGTGCCGCGCCGTTGCCCGTATGGGTCGCCTGATACCCGATCGTCGTCGACCCGCCCGGCGGCAGCGACGCGTTGTACGCGACGTTCGTCGCGGTCACCGTGCCGGTCGTTGGGGAGAAGGTCGCGCCCCATCCCGACGTGATGGTCTGGCCCGAGCCCAGGGCGAAGCGCAGGGACCAGCCGCTCAGAGCAGCCTTGCCGGTGTTGGTGATCGTGAGGCTGTTGACCAGGCCGTTGTTCCAGGCGTTGACGGAGCTGGTGACGCGGCAGGCGCCGGTGGTGGGGGACGACGACGCCGTCGGCGTGGGCGTCACGCTCGGGGACGGGGTCGCTGACGTCGTCGGCCCCGGCGTCGTCGGACTCGGCGTCGGACCCGAACCCTCCGTGAGCACGAGCGTCGAGATGCTCCGTGCCGGGACGTCGACGGTCGCCTGGCCGCCGCTCACGCTCACCGGCTGCGACGCGGCGGCCTGGTTCTGCGAGGTGACGACGTACTGCGCCGCCGAGACGCCCTGCGGTACCTGGACGACGGCGTCGTCGACCGCGTTGCCCGACCGGTTGAGGATCACCAGCGTGACCTTGCCCCGCCCCCGGTAGGCCGTGACATCCAGGCCGGACGCGCGCGAACCCTTCGACAGGCCGACGCGCTGATCCCCGGGCCGCACGTACCGCGAGTACTGCGCGAACGCATGCCCGCGCTTGAGCACCGCGCCCTTCACCGTCCCGTACTGGGACTCGCCGTCGCCGACGAACGAGTAGAACCGGCGGCCGTACCACCAGATGTACGCGCTCCAGCCGGCGTCCATCGACTTGTGGACGCTGAGCATGATCCTGTCGAGGGTCTCGTTCCAGACGGCGGCATTGGCGGGGTCGCCCCAGATGGCGGCCCCGTTGCCGTCGGCCTCGTGGAGGTTCCACTCGGTCATCCACTGGTTCTTGCCGTACTGGGTCGCCAGGGGGTACGGGGAGAGGTTGCCGCTGTTCTCGGCGTCGTACAGGTGGCCGCCGACATAGCCGATGTTGTTGCGGGCCGTCGCGTCCTGCAGGGTGGGGTCGGTGTAGGCGCGGTTGAAGCGCAGGGACTCGGCGGTCAGGAGCTTCGTGTCCTTGACCGCGGCGCCGTTGTTCCGGGCGAAGGTCGCCAGCTCCGTGCCCGACCAGTCCATGGAGTCGTAGTCGGGGTGCCAGTCCGGCTCGTTCTGGATGGACGTGACGTCGATGGTGACGCCCTGGGCCTTCATGTACTGGACGTAGCTGTTCAGGTGCGCGGCGTAGTCGTCGTAGTAGTCGGTCCTCAGCTTGCCGCCGCCGACACGGTTGTTGTTCGTCTTGAAGCTCGCCGGGGCGGTCCAGGGGGAGGCGAGGATCTTGACGTCGGAGCCGGCCGCCTCCGCGGCCTTGAGGCTCGCGACCGGCCAACTCCACTCGCTCTGCTCCGGCGACACCACGGTGCGCACGATCGACAGGCCGAGCTGGCCCGGGCCCGTCCCGGTGAGGGTCTGGGCCTCGGCGGTCGTCCATTGGGCCGACGAGCCGCTGAAGATGGGCGTCGCGGCGCCGAAGCCGTCGACGGTCTGGTGAGTGGTGGTGCCGACGGTGATGTCCGGCGTCGCGGCCGCCAGCGGCGGGGCGGTGAGGACCCCGGCGACGGTGGCCAGCACCGTCGCGGTAGCAGTGGCCGCGACGAGGATCTGCGGTCTGTTCACGTTCGCTCCGATCGGTGGTGCGGCCACGGGGTGGAGGAGTGCCGAGCGGATGGACGACGACGTCGGCGAGGCGTTGAAACGATAGAACGCGTGATCCTGCCCTGGTAAGGAGAAGCCAGTGAACTAACCGATTCGGAATTCGCTTGCCGTGAGCGAGGGCGATCTCATCGCGAGGCGGCGGGCCCGACCTCGAAGGGGCGGCGCCGGGTCGGGGAAAGCCGCCACGACAAATACCTTTGCGACGACGGCCGGGCGCCGCATAGCGTCGGCGTCGCACGAGATCAGCAGCCACCCCGGTGTGCCGGCAGGTGGTCCTGCGTGTCAAACCTCGTGACACCCTCCCTCACAAGGAATGGTAAACGCCTGCAAAGCGTCGGGGTTCAACTCCCTTCGCGGCGGGCGGGCGGTGACATCGGCGTCGGCACGCCAGCGGCCCGGACCGGTCAGGACGACGGCCGGTGCCCCGCGTTCCGGCGCGTCCCCGCCCGCCCGTCGTCCGCCATCCCTTGACGGGAACCTGTCCACGCCGGCCGACCGGAGCCACGCATGTCTCTCGTACCCAGGATCACCGTCCACGCCACCGAGCTCGCCGTCGAGTACGTCGACGGGCGCTTCACGCGCGTGCTCGGCCCCGGCCGCCACCGCCACCCGCGCCGCGCCCGCCACGAGCGGGTCCGCACGGCCGACCGGCTCACGTCGCTCGCCCCGCAGGAGGTGCTGACGTCGGACGGCCTGACCGTGCGGGTCAGTCTTGCCGTGCGGTGGCGGGTGTCCGACGCGCGGACGTTCCTCGAGCAGGCCGACGACGCGTTCGACGTCGTCTACCTCGCCGCGCAGGTCGCGCTCCGGGATGCCCTGATCACGCTCGACGCCGACGCCCTGGCGCGTCACGGGCGGCGCGAGCTCGGCGGGCTCGTCCTGGGCCCGGCCCGGGAGGCCGGTGCCGGGATCGGTGTCGAGGTGGTCGACGCCGTCGTCAAGGACGTGATCCTGCCGCTGGACATGCGGTCGGCGTACGCGGAGCTCGCCACGGCCAAGGTGCGCGGTGCGGCACAGCTGGAGGCGGCCCGCGCCGAGACCGCGGCCCTGCGGTCCCTGGCCAACGGCGCCAAGCTGCTCGAGGACCACCCGGCCCTGGCCCGGCTCCGCCTGATCCAGGCGCTCCCGGCGGGCTCGAAGGTGGAGATCATCGCGCCGCAGTAGGGACGACGCCGGGGGTGCCTTGGTGCCGGCCGCGATTGGTAGTGCGGTTGCGGAATAATGCCCCCTGTGGGAACCGTGGCGCCCGATCCGGGGAGGTCGGAAGAGAGCCTCTCGTTGTTCGAGCACGCTCGGCGTCTGCGTGAGCAGCATCCGGATGAACCGCTTCCTCGGGATGGGCACCCGTTCCCCGACGCCGTTGCACACGACCGACGGTCCCCGCGACCGCCTGACTCGGGTCTGAAGGGTGCGGCTGCGGCTGACATCCTGGCACGGTACTTCGACGAGCCGAGCGACGATCTCACTCTCCTTGAGGGCGCCCTGCACGCGGTTGACGTCCCCATCCATCACAATGACCACATCCGTGCGATCGCGTTCCGGAGCGACGGGGACCTGGTCCGGCACACCGGTCGGCGGCTTGTCCTGGAAGCACGTGACCGCTGCGCGGCCGTCATCGGCCTGGCGCTGCTGGCGGTGAATCCCACGGACGACGACATCGATCTGATCCGGACGATCGGGCTGCTCTCCGAGAGGTTCGCGTCCCTGGCGTCCGAGGCACTGCTGAGGCTTCGGCATGGGCACGAGTCCTTGCTGTGGCTGGCCGAACGGTCCAGCGGCTGGGGCCGCTTCTACTACCTCGAGGCACTGTGCAAAGGCGCGTTCCGCCATCGCGACTGGCTTCTGCGTCACTCGTGCGACGGCGATTTCCTCGACGGCTACTTCGCCGGCACCGTCGCGGTCGAGGCGAGCCTGCACGAGGCGATCGTCAGGCCGGACGCCGACGACGAACTCGTCGACCACACCGGAATGCTGCTGTCCACGATGGCTGGAGCCGGCGGCATGGGTATCGACCTCGCGAAGTACCCACCTGCGGCCATCGTTCTCGGCGCATATACGGGCCACCTGGCGAAGCAAGAACCGTCCGGCGCGCGTGCCCGCGTGGCCCTGGCGCTCGGGCATGCACTCCGCTCCCGCGAAGCGGTTGCCGTCGGATGCACCGAGCAGGAACGGCAGAACCTCCTCAACGGTCTCGACGAGACGCTCAACCTCTCGACCTGGGTCACGGCCGCCGCCGAACAGATCGACTGGGCCGGCGAGTGGGGGAAGTGGGCGAGGACCGCGTTCGAACTTCCGCCAGGCCTGCGAGTTGCGCTTGAAGGAAGCGACCATGACGGAGCCGCCGGACAGCCCGTCAGTGGGGTGCATCACATCATCGGGTGAGATCGGCCTACTTTTCAGATCAGAACGCCCGGGACGGATCTAAACTCGCGGCCATGTTCCAGAGACTGCCGGGCCTGTCCGGCACGGTCGCGCCGGAGGACGGAAACGCCCCACGGTGCTGACCAGCCTTGCGGTGCCCTACGCCGACACCGCCGCCACAGACCTCAGCTTTGCTCTCGACCACCCGGTGCTGCCGGCGCTCGCCGTTCTCGACGTTCCGTCGTCGGCCGGACTTCCCGGCCTCCAGCTCCGCCTGCTCGGCGCGAGCCACCAGGCCGTGCTCGTCGCACCCGAAGGAACCTTGGTCGAGACGCTCGCCTGTCTGCCCGGTGAGTCCGGACGGCCGCTGCCCACGAGGTACGACGCCGAGATCGCGGGCCTGAGCTACCGGTTCACCCTGGAGATCCAGCGATACGCCGACGGCGCCGAGTTCACCCGCGAGGTGGCGGCCGTCCGGGACCTCGTCGGCAGCGCCAGGCACGGGCTGACCGGCGTCTTCCCGGGGGCCGACGACGCCGTGACCGCCCTCGTCGCCGAGCCCGCCGTTGACTGGCCTGCCGGCCCGTCCGGCTTCGCCGAACGGGCCGCCGGGCCGGCCGAACGGGCCGCCGGGTCAGCCGGCCCGGCAGCCGGGCCGGCCGGCCGGCTGGCCTGGACCACGTGGCACGCGTACCCCGAGACCGGGGACATCGTGCGCACCCGCTCGAAGGTCCGTCCGTCGCCGCTCCGACCCGGGGGAGAACGCCCGTGAGCACCAGACCGACTCTGCTCAACGGCAAGCCGCTGGAGCCGGCGGGCGCCCCGGCGTCGTCGTCCCCCGGCAAACCGGCGAAGCTTTCTCGAGGCAAGCCGACGACGACGCCGTCCGCCCGCACCCTGTCCGGGCCGTCTCGCGGTACCGAGATCGCCCGATGGATCGCGTTCGGCGGCATCGGCCTCGTCCTCGTGGTTCTGACGGCTCTCGTGATGACCCGGCAGGATGCGGAGGAGTTCGTCGAGGACACCTATCCGCTGCACGTCATGTTCGAGGATCGCGGGCTCGACGGGCACGTCGCCGCGGGGCGCGTGAGCGACGTCGTCCGGGAGATCTCCGACGGCGTCGGCTCGCCCCTGGACCTGCAGTACGCGGACGACGGCGCCGCTTTCATGAAGTACGAGGACCACATCGTGGCGATCTTCCCGGAGCACCTTCGGACGCGCGTGCACGCCGACGACTACCGCACCGTGTGGAACGCGTACAGCGAATACACGGGCCAGTGGTGGAGCAGTTCGCCGCCGTCGTCGTCGAGCGGCTACCGCGGCGGCGGGTTCGGGTGGGGGAAATGACGTACGCGCCGCCGCTCGAAACCCCTGGATCGAAAAGGTGACACCCATGTTGATCGAACTGCTCGGCGAGACCGTCGCCGTCCTCGCGTACGGCATCCTCGGCATCCTGCTGCTGGCGCTCGGAGTGGCCGTGCTCGACTGGCTCACGCCCGGCCGGATCGCCCACCTCGTGTGGGAGAAGCGGAACCGGAACGCCGCGCTGCTTGTCGCGTCGAACGTCGTCGGCCTCGGGATCGTCGTGACGGCGGCGATCTGGGCCTCCGAGGGCAGCCTGCTCGACGGGCTGCTCCAGACCGTCGTGTACGGGCTGGTCGGCATCGTGCTGATGACCGGGGCATTCCTGCTGCTGGACCTGCTGACACCGGGGCGGCTCGGGTTGCTCCTGGTCGACGAGAAGCCGCATCCCGCGGCCTGGGTGTCGGCCGCACTGCATGTCGTGATCGGCGCGGTGGTCGCGCTGGCAGTGATGTGAGCGCGGATCAGGCGTTGACGTCGTCGGAGGCGACGGCGTCGGACATCACCCCGCCGGACCCGACCGCGCAGGAGACGGCGTCGGACACGACGGCGCAGCCACCGCTCGCGGCCGGCCGGCCGCGCCTCGCGCGGGCCGCCCTGCTTGCCGTCGTGTTCGTGTGCGCGGCCTGCGGGCTCGTGTACGAGCTGGCGCTCGTGGCGCTCGGGTCCTACCTGCTCGGGGACACGGCCGGGCAGGCGTCGGTCGTGCTGAGCGTCATGGTGTTCGCGATGGGGATCGGGGCGCTCGCGGCCAAGGGGCTGCAAGCGCGGGCGGCGGCGTCGTTCGTCGTCGTGGAACTGCTGCTGGCGTTGCTCGGCGGGTTGTCGGTGCTGGGGCTGTACGCCGCGTTCGCCTGGCTGCACCTGTACACGGTGGCGGTCGTGGTGGTGGCGTTCGTGCTCGGGGCGCTGATCGGGGCGGAGATCCCGCTGCTCATGGTGCTGCTGCAGCGGATCCGGGCGCAGGACGCGGGGAGTGCGGTCGCTGATCTCTTCGCCGCGGACTATGTGGGTGCGCTGCTGGGCGGGCTTGCGTTCCCGTTTCTGCTGCTGCCGATGTTCGGGCAGTTGCAGGGGGCGATCGTGGTGGGAGTGGTGAACGCTGCTGCCGGGATCGTGCTCGTGTTCACCCTGCTGCGGCGTGACCTGTCGCGGCGGGTTCGGGCGGCGTTGGTCGGCGGGGCGGTGGTGGTGGGCGGGATTCTGGGGCTGGCGTGGATCACTGCCGGTCAGTTCGAGACGACTGCCCGGCAGGCTCTGTTCCGCGACCCCGTTGTTCATGCCGAGCGCACGCGATACCAGGAACTGGTGCTCACCGAGAACCCGCGGTGGTCGGGGGATCGCGATCTGCGGTTGTTCCTTGACGGTGACCTGCAGTTCTCGTCCGCGGATGAGCACCGGTACCACGAGGCTCTCGTGCACCCCGCGATGGCCGGAGGGCCGCGGGAGCGGGTGCTCGTTCTCGGGGGTGGCGACGGTCTCGCGCTGCGGGAGGTGCTCAGGTACGACGACGTCGAGCGGGCGACACTCGTCGAGCTCGATCCGGCGATGATCGCGCTCGCGAGGGGCGACCTCCGGCTGTCCGGCCTGAACGGCGGGGCGTTCGACGATCCGCGGGTCACGGTCGTGGCCGACGACGCCTTCCGCTGGCTGCGCGAGGAGGCCGAGCCGGGGGCGTACGACGTCGTCGTCGTCGACATGCCTGATCCCGACCAGACCGCGACGGCCAAGCTGTACTCGATCGAGTTCTACTCGCTGGCCGAGCGAGTGCTGGCGCCGCAGGGACGGCTCGTGGTGCAGTCCGGGTCGCCGTACTTCGCGCCGCGGTCGTACTGGTGCGTCGCGACGACGCTGCAGGCGGCCGGGTTCGCGACGACGCCGTACCACGTGGACGTGCCGTCGTTCGGGGACTGGGGGTTCCATCTGGCGGTGGCCGGGCGTGGGGCAGGACCCGAGCTTGCAGTTGACGCGCCCGCGCCCCTTCGGTTCCTGGACCAGGCCGTGTTGTCCGCTGCGGCGGTGTTCCCGCCCGACAGGGCCGAACGCACCGACGTCGAGGTCACCACGATCCTGGATCCCGTGATCCTGGAGTACCAGCGGGCGGAGTGGCGGGAGTACTCCTGAGGATCGGGTGGAGTGAAGCGGGACCTCGGTGAGACGGCCGGCCCCGGGCCGTCGGGGATCGCTACAGTCGGCGCGTGATCTGGCTCTTCGACCTGGACAACACGCTCGTCGACCGTGAGGGTGCCTTCCTCGCTTGGGCTTCCGCGGAGGTGGCGGCGCGCGGTCTGTCGCCGGCCGATCTCGCGGCGATCGTCGAGGCCGACGAGGGCGGGTTCGCCCGGAAGGAGGACACGGCCGCCGTCGTCGTCGAGCGGCTCGGGTGGGACCTGTCGGTCGCCGACACGGTCGAGGCGTTCCGGGCGGGGATCCGCGAGCACGTCACCGCGTACCCCGGCGTCGTCGAGGCGCTGGAAGCGCTGCGTGCGCGCGGCGAGCGGATCGCCGTCGTGACCAACGGCGCGGGTCATCAGCAGCGAGGCAAGCTCGCGGTGACCGGGCTGGCGGAACGGTTCGAGGCCGTCGTGGTGTCCGGGGAGGCCGGCGTCAAGAAGCCCGACCCGCGCATCATCGACCTCGCGCTGGAGGCCCTCGGCGTGCCGGGCGCGGCACGCGACGACGTCTGGATGATCGGCGACGCACTTCACGCCGATGTGGCGGCAGGGCAGGCCGCGGGCGTCCGTACCGCGTGGATCGCCCACGGCAGGCCGTGGGCGGGCGAGGGGCAGCGTCCCGACGTCGTCGCCGACACGACGATCGAGGTGATCGAGGAGATCAGCGGCCGGGGGTGAGTGCGTTGGCGGGTTATCAATGATATGTTCGGTCCATGATCAACCTGCGGGCCGAGCGTGAGGCTGCCGGCCTGACGCAGCAGCAGCTTGCTGAGGCGACGGGCGTGGCGCAGTCGAATATCTCGGCGTACGAGTCCGGGCGGCGGACTGCGTCGGCCGCGATGGTCGAGCGTCTTCGGCATGCGATGCGTCGTCCTGCGGTCGTGCTGGAGGAGCACCGTTCGGAGATTCGCGAGGTGATCGCCCGGCACGGTGCGCGTAACGCCAGGGTCTTCGGTTCGGTCGCTCGCCGCGAGGACACGCCGTCGAGTGACCTCGACATTCTTGTGTCGGTTCCGCGCGGGGCTGCCTGGACCTTCGGGCGGATCGCTCCCGAGCTGGAGGAGCTTCTGGGTGTGCACGTCGATGTCGTGAGCGAGGGCGGGCTCGGCGAGCGGCATCGGCAGATCCTCGACGAGGCGGTCCCGCTGTGACGGGTGAGATCGAGCCGGTGGTGTCACGACTGCTCGGGGACCTGCTGCTGCACACCGACGCCGTGGCGCGGCTGGTCGCGCGCGGCAAGGACGCCTACGACGACGACGAGTTCCTGCGATACGCGGCCGAGGACCTGCTCGTCCGGCTCGGCGAGGTTGTCGCGCGTCTTGACCGCAACGAGCCGGACTTCATCCCGGAGCATCCTGAACTGGAGCTCCGGAACCTGAAGGACACCCGCAACGTCGTCGCGCACGGCTACGACGTCGTCGACTTCGGGATCATCTGGGAGATCCTCGCCGAGAACGTTCCTGTCGTTGCCGAACGGGTGCGGAAGCTGCTGGACACCGCGGTATCAGCTTCCGCTACCTGACGAGTGGTTCGTGCGGGTCGCCCGCATCGCATGTGGGTCCGGGCGCGCCCCTCGGTCAGACTTCGCCCAGGATGCGGCCTCGCTGGGCCTCGCGCTCGGTGTCGGTGATGGCGCCCTCGGCGTGAAGGCGGTCCACGTCTGCCAGGCGGTCGGCGACGCTGCGCGGAAATCGAGCGCGCGGGGTGCATCGGCCCGAGCCGGCGCGCGGCGGGAAGCGCCGCATCGTGTGATGTCCGCGCTTCCGGCCGCACGTCCTGGGCCCGGTCGGATCAGCAGCCCCAGCTGCGGATCCAGAAGGAGTCGATGGGGGTCCAGTTCACGGAGTCGTCGTAACCACTTTGCAGGCACTGCACCTGGGTGCTTCCGTCTTGGATGCTGGTGGACCAGTTGCCCGTCTGGTTGTCCACCCAGGTCCCTTCTCCGTACCAGTCGTACATCGCGTAGGTGCCGTACGAGTCCTCCTTGAAGACGTACCACCCGCCGCCGTAGGGGACCTCGAGGCACGTGCGGCCGGTCTCGCAGGTGTACCCGGCCTGGACGAAGTTCCGTTCGTCGGTGCTCGGGGTGGTGTACGGGGCTCCGGCGAGGGAACTCGACGCCGACGCGGTGAGGTCGGCTCGTTCGGGCAGGGTGATCCGAAGGTCACCGTTGGCAAGCCGGACGACCTGCCGGCCGGCCTGTGAATCGGTCTCCGGGCCGGGCTCGGCGGCCTGAGATGGTGCCACTGTTGCGACTGCCAGGGTGATGGCGGCCAGGAAAACGGACGAGGCTCGAGCGATGTGGCGCCTTGGGCTCATTGTTTCCTCCTTGCGACTGTGGGATTCGATGTGACGGTCCCGCGACGGACCGCCAAGACATCCGCTCGCCATGATGCGGGGTCAGGATGTGTACACGCACGTGATCGACCCCATGGTGGGTGAGTTCTGAGTGCCGGTCAAAATCGTTCGACCTCAGCCGAAAGGTGTCTCGCCCGGGCGAGCCTTCGGCCGAGCCGCGGCAGGTTCGTGAGGAGTCGTTGTGAAGTGATTGACTTGCGCCCGTGATTCGCGCTCGTAACCCGCTCTGGCGGACCTTCCTCGAACTCCGTGGCAACCCCCGCGCCTGCGTGTGGACCGAGCCGCTGTGGGGCCTGTCCATGGCGCTGGTGCTGCCGTACGCGTCGGTGTTCATGCTGGCCCTGGGCCTGCAGGACGCGCAGATCGGGCTGCTCGCGACGATCTCGATGCTCTCCCAGGTGGTATTTGGGCTCGCGGGCGGGATCATCACCGACCGGCTCGGCCGGCGCGTCACCACGGCGTGGTTCGACGTGATCGCCTGGGTGATCCCGTGCGTGGTCTGGGCGTTCGCGGAGAACTTCTGGTTCTTCCTCGTCGCCTCCCTGGTGAACGGCGCGCTGCAGGTCACGCAGAACTCGTGGGACTGCCTCATGGTCGAGGACGCCGAGCGGGACCAGATCACCCGGATCTACTCGCTGGTCAAGGTCGCCGCCGACTGCTCCGCGCTGTTCGCGCCCCTGGCCGCCTTCCTGGTCGCCCAGCTCGGGCTCGAGCCCGCGGTCCGCATCCTGTACGTCAACGCCGCCGTCGTCATGCTGGTCAAGATCATCTGGCTCTACCTGTGGTCGCGGGAGACGCGGCAGGGACAGGTCCGGATGGCCGCGACCCGCGGGCAGAGCGTCTGGCAGCTGCTGGCCGGGTACCGCGGGGCGCTCGGGCTGCTGTTCCGGTCGCGCGGGTCGTTCCTCGCGCTGGGCGTGGCGGCCCTGACCGCCGCGGTCGTGCTCGTGAACGGCACGTTCTGGCAGGTGGTCGCCAGCGAGCACCTGAACGTGCCGCACGAGTTCCTGCCGTACTTCCCGATGGTGCGCTCGGTGCTGTCGGTGACGTTCTTCTTCACGCTCATCCCGCTCCTGACCACCGCCGTCGACCTCAAGCGGGCCACGTTGCTGGGGTTCGGCGTCCACCTCGCCGGGCAGGTCGTGCTCGTGGCGATCCCCGCGGCCGACGGCGCCGCGACGCCGTCGACCTACGCGTTCCTCGGGGTGTGCCTGCTGCTGGACAGCTTCGGTGCCGGCCTGCTGTTCATGCTCTCGGAATCGCTCGTCGCGCTGCACGTCGACCCGGGGGAGCGCTCGCGCGTGATGGCGCTGCAGCGTACCTTCATCATGCTCGGCGCGGCGCCGTTCGGCTGGATCTCCGGATGGCTCTCGGGGATCGACCGCACGTACCCGTTCGTGCTGACGTCCGTGCTGCTCGTCGTCGGGCTCGTGCTGGTCGCGACGCGCTGGGTGCCGACGCACCATGCAGGTCCGGACGACGCCGCCCTGGTGGCCGACCCCGCGTAGCGGCTATTCCCCGGCTGCGGCTCGGCTCGCGCGCAGTGCCCCGGCCACGATCAGGACATGGGCCGTCAGACAGGCGATTCCCGCCAGGGCGGGCACCACCCACGGGCCGTCGCGGAACTCAGCGGCCTCGAGGGTGATCGCCGGACCGAACATGAGGAGCCAGCCCAGCACCAGGTCGGCCGGCACCAGCACCCCGACGCCCCACCCCACCTGGCCGTTCACCCGGATCGCGACGGCCAGGGCGGCGACCAGAAGGATCAGGTACCCGAGAGGCAGGCACGCGATCCAGACGTACCCGAACCACACGGGCTCGTCAGGCAACCCGAAGCGGCCGGTGACCCCCAGGAAGCCGACCGCGAGCACGCAGAACGCGCCGATCGCCACCGGCAGCGCCCACCGCGGCGCCGCCGGGAAGAAGGCCGCGATGTACCCGACCGGTACGACCGCACTTGTCGCCGTGGCCAGGAGAGGGGCCCACAGCAGGGCCTCCATCTCCATGTCGGCCAGGAGGACTTCCTGGCCTGCTCCCGTCCAGCGGAAGACGACGTCACGCACCACGGTCACGGCGATGATCACCGCGACCCACACCAGCAGGTGAGGCCGCACCGCGACCGCCCGATCAGAATTGGTCATGCCGTCAGTGTGAGCGAGGATCCCGGCCCGGCGCCAGGAAAGTAGCAGGTCAGATGCGGCCCGACGACGTCGTCGGCCCGACCCTCTCGACGCGATCCCCGGCGACGGCACCCTTGACGCCCGATATTTCCTCCTCGTAATATCTGCACTGCGTGACGCAAAAACCTGACAGTCCTACCGCACAAAGTCGTGCACAGGAAGGAACGAGGACGTTCATGAGAATCCCCTGGAAGCACGCGGTCGTCACGGGGGCCGTGCTGGCGCTCGCGGCGCCGCTCGGCCTGTCGGCCGTCGCGAACGCCGTCGTCGCGAACGGCGCCACGAACTCCGCCGCCACGAACTCCGCCGCCGCGTATGCCGCAGAGGCGAACGTCGCGCTCGGAAAGCCGATCACGGCGTCGTCCGTGACGCAGGACTACGTGGCGCGCAACGCGAACGACGGGAACACCGGCACCTACTGGGAGGGTGCGGGCGGCCAGTACCCGGCGCACCTCACGGTCGACCTCGGCGCGGAGGCCGACCTCGCGCGACTCGTCGTCACGCTGCCACCGGCCGACGTCTGGTCGTCACGCACGCAGACGTTCAGCGTGCTCGGGCGGTCCGACGGCGAGCCGGGGTTCCGCACGCTCAAGGCGTCGGCCGCCTACGCGTTCAGCCCGGCCTCGGGCAACACCGTGGAGATCCCGCTCGCCGGGCAGGCCGACGAGATCCGCCTCGCGTTCACCGCGAACACCGGCGCGGGCAGCGGGCAGGTCTCCGAGCTGCGGGTCTGGGGCACGCCCACCGGCGCCGAGCCGACGCCGGACCCGACCCCGACCCCGAGTCCGACGGCCGGCCCGAACCACGCCCTGAACCGTCCCGCCACGGCGTCGTCGGTGCAGTGGACCTACGGCGCAGGCAATGCCGTCGACGGCAATACCGCCACCTACTGGGAGGGCGCGGCCGGGCAGTACCCGTCGACGCTCGATGTCGGCCTCGCCACGCCCACGCAGCTCACGAGCGTGCGCGTGCGGCTCAACCCGGACGGCGTCTGGGCCGCGCGCACCCAGACCTTCTCGGTCCTGGGCCGCACCGGCACGGGGGAGTGGCAGGAGCTCAAGGCCTCGGCCGCGTACTCCTTCGCGCCGGGCAGCGGCAACGTCGTGAACGTGCCGGTCACCGGGACGGCGTCGGACATCCGGCTCCGCTTCACGGCGAACACCGGCGCGGGCAACGGACAGGTCGCGGAACTCGAGGCGTACGGCGTCCCGTCGCCGGAACCCACGCCGACACCCACCCCCACGCCGACCCCGACACCGACCCCGACGCCCAGCCCCACGCCCACCCCGACGGACCCGCCCGTCGACCCGACCCGCGGCGCGCCCGTCCCCTACACGACCTACGAGGCCGAGGACGGCACCTACACCGGGACGCTCCTGCAGACGGACCCGCAGCGCACGTTCGGCCACACCAACTTCGCCACGGAGTCCTCGGGCCGCGAGTCGGTCCGCCTGACCGGCACGGGCCAGCGCGTCGAGTTCACCTCGACGGTGCCCACCAACTCGATCGTCGTGCGCAACTCCATCCCGGACGCCGCCTCGGGCGGGGGTCAGGAGAAGACCCTCAGCCTCTACGCGGACGGGCAGTTCGTGCAGAAGCTGACCCTCTCCTCCCGGCACTCGTGGCTCTACGGCACCACGGACGACCCGGAGGGCCTGACCAACACCCCCGGGCCCGACGCCCGCCGCCTCTTCGACGAGTCGCACGCCCTGCTCGGACGCTCCTACCCGGCGGGCACGAGGTTCTCGCTCCAGCGCGACGCCGGCGACGACGCCGCCTGGTACGTCATCGACCTGATCGAGCTGGAGCAGGTCGCGCCGCCCGCCACGAAGCCCGCGGCCTGCACGTCCATCACCGAGTACGGCGCGATCCCCGATGACGGCATCCAGGACACCGCCGCCATCCAGGCCGCCGTGACCGCCGACCAGAACGGCGAGATCGACTGCGTGTGGATCCCCGCGGGCCAGTGGCGCCAGGAGAAGAAGATCCTCACCGACGACCCGCTCAACCGCGGCCAGCACAACCAGGTGGGCATCCGCGACGTCACGATCCGCGGCGCGGGCATGTGGCACTCGCAGCTGTACAGCCTGATCCAGCCGCAGGACGCCGGCGGCATCAACCACCCGCACGAGGGCAACTTCGGGTTCGACATCGACGACAACACCCAGATCTCCGGCATCGCGATCTTCGGGTCGGGCCGCATCCGCGGCGGCGACGGCAACGCGGAGGGCGGCGTCGCCCTCAACGGGCGGTTCGGCAAGGGCACCACGATCTCGGACGTGTGGATCGAGCACGCGAACGTCGGCGCGTGGGTGGGCCGCGACTACTCGAACATCCCCGAGCTGTGGAACCCGGGCGACGGACTGCGGTTCACCGGGATGCGCATCCGTAACACCTACGCCGACGGCATCAACTTCGCCAACGGCACGCGCAACTCCACGGTGTCCGGCTCGTCGTTCCGGAACACCGGCGACGACGCCCTCGCGGTCTGGGCGAGCCGGTACGTGAAGGACACGTCGGTCGACATCGGCCACGACAACCACTTCCGCAACAACACGGTGCAGCTCCCGTGGCGGGCCAACGGCATCGCGATCTACGGCGGCTACGGCAACACCATCGAGAACAACCTCGTCTCCGACACCATGAACTACCCCGGCATCATGCTCGCGACCGACCACGACCCCCTGCCGTTCTCCGGGACGACGCTGATCGCGAACAACGGCCTGTACCGCACCGGCGGGGCGTTCTGGAACGAGGACCAGGAGTTCGGCGCGATCACCCTGTTCGCCCAGGGGAGGGACATCCCCGGCGTCACCATCCGTGACACGGACGTCGTCGACTCCACCTACGACGGCATCCAGTTCAAGACGGGCGGCGGCAACCTGCCGGACGTCCGCCTCACCAACGTGACGATCGACAGATCCACCAACGGCTCGGGCATCCTCGCGATGGCCGGGGCGCGCGGCAACGCCATCCTGTCGGACGTGACGGTCACGAACTCCCGCGACGGCGACATCGTCAAGGAGCCCGGTTCGACGTTCACGTTCACGGGCCAGTAGGCAGGGCCCGGCGGTGCCCGCCGTCGTCGTCACGATGCCCGACGACGACGGCGGGTGCCGGCCGATGCCTGCGACGGCGGGCCGCCGGGCGATGTCCGACGACGGTGGGCGCAGAACGACGTCCACGACCGCCAGGCGCCGGACGCGGACATCGCCCGGCCGCCACCGGGCAGGGCCGGCGCCGAGGTTACGGGGCCTGCCGCCGGACGTGGCGCGGCGGGACGGCGTCGACCAGCCAGACCCCGTTGGCCGACCGGAAGAACGTCGTGCCGGCCGCGGCCATCGCGGCGGCCTCGACGACCAGCACGACGGGCTTGCCGTGGCGCGATCCGACCCTGCGCGCGGTGTCGACGTCCGCGGACAGGTGGACGTGCTGCCGGTTCCCGGAGTGGATGCCCGTGGCGAGGATCGACTCGACGGATCCCGCGCCGGTGCCGTGGTACAGGTTCGGCGGCGGGGTCTGCGGTTCGAGGCCGAGGTCGACGTCGATCGAGTGCCCCTGGTTGGCGCGGATCCGCCCGCCGTCGATGATGAACCGCCGCTTGTCGTTGTGCTCGACGACGTGCTCCAGCTCGGCCGGCGTGATCGTCGTGCCGTGGCGCTCGAACGCGGCCAGGAGCGTGTCGATGCCGACCCAGCCGCCGTCGTCCAGGGTCAGCCCGACGCGGCCCGGGTCGTGCCGGAGCGTCTTGGACAGCATCTTCGAGAGGCGCACCGTCTGCTGCGCGGTCGGCACGTCCGTGCCGTCCCGCTCGGCTCTGGCCTGGGGATTCATGGCCAGATCCTACGACGACGCCGAGGAGGCCCCGGGGCCTGTCACCGCATCGTCAGATCCGGATGCGGTACGACGCCGTACAGCCGCAGCGACGTGACCAGCAGCCACGCGAACGCGGTGAGCACCGCCAGCCAGATCAGCGCCACGCCGAGCCCCATGGCCACGCCCGACACCGCCGCCCCGCCGACGAACGCCACCAGGATCACGACCCCGGCGACCCGCGACCACGACGCGCCGCGTGTAGCCCAGACCCGGGCCGCCAGGAACGCGCCGACGGCGAACGCCACCATCTGCACGCCGCCCGCGGCCAGATGCAGGATGCCCGACGCCGTCGCCGTCGGCTCCGCATCCACGGGGAACCCGCTGACCGGGTCGGGCGGGAAGACCGCGGCGAGCACGGTGGCGACACCGGCCACGACGACCGCGACACCGGCGCCCCTGGCGCCGTCGGCCGCACGCCGGATCCCGAGCCCCGCGACCACGACCATGACTCCGGTCAGCGCCAGGTTGACCACCTGCAGCCACCCGCCGTCCCCCAGCATGAGCAGGCTCAGCGCGTGCCGCGAGAAGTCGAAACCCTCCCGCGTCAACCCGAGGATCAGCGCGAACACCAGATAGAACGGCCCGGCGAGCACGCCGTAGCCGAGCATCGACCGGGTGACCGCCGCCGCGAGCTCGACGGGGTGACCGTTACGGCCGGTGATGATCCTGCCGCTCGGCGCGCTGCCTGGGTTCTCGGTACTCATGACATCCTCCGTGGCCGCACCACGCAGTGAATTCCGCGTGGTTCCACGATGACAGACGATCCGGAACCGAGAAATCATCGGACAGGGCTGCTCTCGCGGCGTCGCAGTTCCCGGACGCCTTCGAGGATGATCACGGGAAGGTCCATCGGCCGACAGGCTGGGCCTGAAATTCCGAAGGCCCCCGCTCGGCGGGGGCCTTCTAACCGGTAGCCGAAGCATCCGGGGATGTGCTCGGCAGTCTTGAGGAACATCCGGAAGACGTCAAGTGCAGGGTTCGGACTGCCGCCGTGTGTGCGGCCGGCTGCCGCCGGATTCCACCACCTGATTCTCTCCACCTCGGTCAACCCCTGCGAGTTAGGCTTCTGAGCGTGACCGTCTCCCCGTCTCTCCTGGCCCTCCCCATGCCCGAGCGACCCGCCGCTCTGCTGGCCGCGATGCGCTCGCGCGTGGTCGTGGCCGACGGCGCGATGGGCACCATGATCCAGCAGGCGAACCCCACCCTGGTGGACTACCAGGACATGGAGGGCTGCAACGAGATCCTGACGGTCACCCGCCCGGACATGATCGGCAGCATCCACGACGCGTTCCTCGAGGTCGGCGTGGACGCCATCGAGTCGAACACGTTCGGCGCCAACTGGTCGAACCTCTCCGACTACGGCATCGACGACCGCATCCGCGAGCTCGCCCGCGCCGGCGCCGCCCTGGCCCGCGAGCGCGCCGACGCTCACGCCACCGAGGATCACCCCCGCTGGGTGCTCGGTTCGATGGGTCCCGGCACCAAACTCCCGAGCCTCGGCCACACCACGTACGCCCACCTCCGCGACACGTTCGCCGAGCAGGCCGCCGGTCTCATCGAGGGCGGCGCGGACGCGCTTCTCATCGAGACCAGCCAGGACCTCCTCCAGGCCAAGTCCGCCGTCTCCGGATCCCGCCAGGCCATGGAGGAAGCGGGTGTGCGCCTCCCGATCCTCGTCTCGGTCACGGTCGAGACCACCGGCACCATGCTCATGGGCTCCGAGATCGGCGCGGCCCTCACCACGCTCCAGGCGATCGGCGTCGACGCCGTCGGCCTGAACTGCGCCACCGGCCCCGACCAGATGAGCGAGCACCTGCGTCACCTGGCCCGCCACGCCGAGATGCCGGTCATGTGCCAGCCCAACGCGGGCCTCCCGGTCCTCGGCCCGAACGGCGCCACCTACCCGCTCACCCCGGAAGAGCTCACGGCCGCCCACGAGCAGTTCACCCGCGAGTTCGGGCTCGGCCTGGTCGGCGGCTGCTGCGGCACCACCCCGGAGCACCTGCGCCAGGTCGTCGACGTCGTCCGCGGCAACCAGCTCCCTGACCGCGACCCGCAGCGGGAGAACGGCGTCGCCTCCCTCTACTCGCACACGGACCTGCACCAGGACGCCTCCTACCTGGCGATCGGCGAGCGCACGAACGCCAACGGCTCCAAGGCGTTCCGCGAGGCGATGCTGGAGCAGCGCTGGGACGACGTCGTCGACATCGCCCGCGCGCAGACGCGCGACGGCGCGCACCTGCTCGACGTCTGCGTCGACTACGTGGGGCGCGACGGCGTGGACGACGTCCGTGAGGTCGTCTCCCGGCTGGCCAGCGCGTCGACGCTGCCGCTCGTCATCGACTCCACGGAGCCCGAGGTGATCCGGGCCGGGCTGGAGCTGCTGGGCGGCCGCGGCGTCGTCAACTCCGTGAACTTCGAGGACGGCGACGGGCCCAACTCCCGGTTCGCGCGGATCATGCCCGCGGTGGTGGAGCACGGCGCCGCCGTCGTCGCCCTGACGATCAACGAGGAGGGGCAGGCGCGCACCAGCGAGGGCAAGGTCGAGATCGCGACGCGCCTCATCGAGACGCTGACGAACGACTGGGGCATGCGCGTCGACGACATCATCGTCGACTGCCTCACCTTCCCCATCGCGACCGGCCAGGAGGAGACGCGCCGCGACGCGATCGAGACGATCGAGGCGATCCGCGAGATCACGCGCCGCTACCCGGGCGTGCACACGACGCTCGGCGTGTCGAACGTGTCGTTCGGCCTGAACCCCGCCGCGCGCACGGTGCTGAACTCGGTGTTCCTGCACGAGTGCACCGAGGCGGGCCTGGACAGCGCCATCGTGCACGCCGCGAAGATCCTGCCGCTGAACGCCATCCCGGACGAGCAGCGCGAGGTCGCGCTCGATCTCGTGTGGGACCGCCGCCGGTACGACGACGCCGGGGAGCTGACCTACGACCCGCTGGCCCGGCTCCTGGAGCTGTTCGAGGGCGTGGACACCGCCGCGATGCGCGACGCGCGCGCCGCGGAGCTGGCCGCGCTGCCCGTGGGCGAGCGGCTGGCGCGGCGGATCATCGACGGGAACCGCAAGGGCCTCGAACCGGACGTCGACGAGGCGCTCGGCGACGGGATGAAGGCGCTGGACATCGTCAACGACCACCTGCTGGAAGGCATGAAAGTGGTGGGCGAGCTGTTCGGCAAGGGCGAGATGCAGCTGCCGTTCGTGCTGCAGAGCGCCGAGGTGATGAAGACCGCGGTGGCGCTGCTGGAACCGCACATGGAGAAGATCGAGGGGCAGTCGGGCTCGAAGGGCACGATCGTGCTGGCCACTGTGCGCGGCGACGTGCACGACATCGGCAAGAACCTCGTGGACATCATCCTCACCAACAACGGCTACACCGTGGTGAACATCGGCATCAAGCAGCCGATCTCCGCGATGATCGACGCCGCCGAGGAGCACGGCGCCGACGTGATCGGCATGTCCGGGCTGCTCGTGAAGTCGACCGTCGTGATGAAGGAGAACCTGGCGGAACTGGGCTCGCGCGGCCTGGCGAAGCGCTGGCCGATCCTGCTGGGCGGCGCCGCGCTCACGCGGACGTACGTCGAGGACGACCTCGCCGGGGCGTTCGACGGGACGGTGCGCTACGCCAAGGACGCGTTCGAGGGGCTGCGGCTCATGGAGCCGCTGGTGCGCGTGGCGCGCGGCGAGTCGCCGGACGCCGTCGGCCTGCCCGCGCTGCGCACGCGCCGGCACACCGCGGTCAAGGTGACGGAGACGGAGCCGGAGAACATGCCGGCGCGGTCCGACGTCGCCGCCGACAACCCGGTGCCGACGCCGCCCTTCTGGGGCACGCGGATCGTCAAGGGGATCGCGCTCGCGGACTACGCCGCGTTCCTCGACGAACGCGCCACGTTCATGGGGCAGTGGGGGCTCAAGCCGGGGCGTGGTGAGGGCGGGGCCACCTACGAGGAGCTCGTCGAGACCGAGGGGCGCCCGCGGCTGGCGGAGTGGCTGGACCGGATCCGCACCGAGCAGATCATGGATCCGACGGTCGTGTACGGGTACTTCCCGGCGTGGTCGGAGGGGGACGACGTCGTCGTCGCGCACCATGCGGCCGGGCTGGCGGGGCTGACCGCGCCCGACGGCGGGTCCGGCGGGGAGCCCGGGACCGAGCGGCTGCGGTTCACGTTCCCGCGGCAGAAGCGGGACCGGCACCTGTGCCTGGCCGACTTCCTCAAGCCGCGGTCGTGGGTCGAGGAGACCGGCCGGTACGACGTGTTCCCGGTGCAGCTGGTGACGGTCGGCGACCTCGTGGCCGCGCACACCGCCAAGCTGTTCGAGGGCAACCACTACCGCGAGTACATGGAGCTGCACGGCCTGTCGGTGCAGCTCACGGAGTCCCTGGCGGAGTTCTGGCACTCGCGGGTGCGCGACGAGCTGGGCTTCGCCGACGAGGAACCGGACGAGGTCGACGGCCTGTTCAAGCTGGAGTACCGCGGCGCCCGCATGTCCCTGGGCTACCCGGCCTGCCCGAACATGGAGGACCGCCACAAGGTGATGGAACTGACCCAGGCGGAACGCGTGGGCGTCCGCCTGAGCGAGGAACTCCAGCTCCACCCGGAACAGAGCACGGACGCGCTGGTCTTCCACCACCCGGAGGCGAAGTACTTCTCGGTGTGAGTTGCTGCGGTGCTCGAGGCCGGCTCGACGACGACGGGTGCGGATCGAGAGTGCCCGTCGGCGCCGAATGGCTGGGCCGTCTTTCGATGTCGACCGCGAGTGGGTGAGATGGCGAACTGGCATGGTGTGCGCGAGCGGGTCTCGCGGCTGCGACGACGCGACCGGAGTCTGGCGACCTTCGGTGCCAGTGGTCATCGATTCGTTCTGGCGCCGCCCCTGACCATGGAGCAAGTTCGAGAAGCAGAGGCACAGTTCGGTGCCGCGCTCCCGGAGGAGTACCGCTCGTTCCTGGTCGAGGTGGGCGCAGGTGGCGCGGGTCCCGGCTACGGCATGGAGGTCCTACGCAAGGAACGCGGGATCTGGCACTGGGGCCACGTCGACACCCTCCTGGACGAGATCCACCGGTCCGCGCTGACCGCGGAAGAAGTCGACGACGCCTGGAGCGAGGTTCCCGAAGTCGGACCGCAACGAGCCGACTTCCCCGATGACGTGAGCCATGCCGCCGCGCAGGAGGCGTTCCGTGACCTGGATGAGGAGGCCTTCTCACGCCGGTTCCGGGGCTGTATCCCCCTTGGACAGCAGGGCTGTGGCTGGGAGACCTGGCTCGTCGTCTCCGGACCGCAGCGGGGACACGTTCGCACGATGGCTCATGAGATTCTTCCGGTCTCCGACAGCTTCTACGACCACTACCTGCAGTGGCTGCAGAGGGCGGAGAGCGGCGTGGGGATCGCCGACGGCGGGCGACTGGTTCACCGCTCCTTGCTTCGGCGGCTGCTGACCTCGCGTTCCGGATGAGGAGCCTGGCCGAGCGGGCCCCTTCGGCCGTCTCACGCGGCGCGGACGATGTCTGGTGAGCGACCCCGGCCCTCTCGCGGGGGCCGGGGCCTTTCGTCAAGCCATCAGCTGCTGCACGACACCGCGCTCGACGGCGGGCTGCCGTTCGCGATGAACCCGTACGTCGTCGACTGCCCGGCGCCGAGTTTCCCGTTCCAGCCGACGTCGCTGACGGTGTTCCCGTTCGCGCTGCCGTTCCAGACCTGGGTGATCGACACACCCGACGGAAGCGTCGTCGTCCAGCCGTCGACGCCGCTCGAGCCGGCCGTCACCGTGACGCTGGCCTGGTAGCCGCCGGACCACGAGTTGGCGACCGTCAGGGCCGCTGTGCAGCTGCCGCTGCCGCCCGTCGGGGGCGGGGTGGTCGTGGGCGGGGCCGTCGTCGGTGCCGGAGCGCCGCCGGGCGTGATGTACGCGTCGATGCAGGCGTAGAACGCGTTGACCGTGTCGGCGATGTTCCACCGGACGAAGATCTTGTGGTTGCCCGTCGGCAGGTTCGAGATCTGGTGCGTGACCGTGTCAGGCGGGAGCTTCCCGCCGTCGTTGATGGTCGTGTGCAACCGGCCGTCCACGAAGTACTCCCAGGTCGACGTCGCGTGGTTGGCCACGATGTCCCAGGTGAACGTCTGGTTGGTGCTGACCGCCTGGCGCGGCCAGGCGATGGACTCGTTGTCGAGCTCGCGGAAGCGGCCGCCTCCGGAGCACTGCGTCGAACCCTTGGGAGCCTCGACGCTCCAGGGCTCGTACTGGACCGGGCCGCAGTTGCTGACCGCGCCGGTGTAGCAGAGGTCCTGGCGGCTGGCCGGGCTGACGATCCACCCGTGAGCCTCGGCGGACGGCTGCGGCGCGGCGACGAGCACCGTGAACGCGAGGGCGAGGACCGCCAGAACGGTCAGCAGCAACCGCCCGGCGACGGACCGCGGGGTGCGGGGTAGCGCGATGGATCTCATGTTCGGGTCACCTCAATCGGGTAGTCCGATGGATCTGTCCTGTGCGCCGTGACCGTATGTCCACATACCTGGCAGAGCCTAGGGGTGAAAACGTTTCGCCCGAGGGAGCGGATGATCGCGTCGCTCACCGCTCGCTCGGGTCGACGGCGAGGTGCGCGAGCCGGACCAACCCGTCGGCGGTGTCGCCCGGCCAGCCGTGCACGATGCGGCGCCACTCGCCGGGCACTGCCGACGCGCCCCAGCGGGCGCCGAGGAGTGCTCCGGCGATGGCTGCCACGGTGTCGGTGTCGTCGCCGATCCGGATGGCGGTCTCCAGGGCGGCGACCAGGTGGCCGGCTGGTCCGGCGTCGGGCACAGGGGTGCGGACGATCGCGGACCAGGCTGCTTGCAACGCGGCCACGGCCCACCCGTTGGGGCGGAAGCGCCCGGGCTCGGACGCCTCGGCCTCGGTGATCCGCTCGTTCCAGAACGTGTGTGAGGACTCGGGCAGGTACGCCACGAGCGACCGCAGATCGGGCAGCCGGCCGCTCAGGACGCTCTCCCGGATCGCCAGGCACCACAGGGCACAGGCCTGCATCGCCTGCGGGTCGGCGTGCGTCAGCGCGGAAACCGCCGTCGCCGCCTCGACAAGCGCCCGCGGGTCGTCCAGGTGTGCCAGCGCGACCGGTGCGGTACGCATCAGCGACCCGTTTCCGCCCGCCCGGCCGGTGCGCGCGAAGTGGTCCGCCGCGTGCCGGGTCATGGCGGCGGCCGACGGCGTCGGCGCGGCCGCCGCAAGGATCTGGCTCGTCTGGATGCCGACGTCGGGCGGGTTGCCCGCGTACCAGCGGAGAAACCCGGCCGCGACATCGTCCAGCGCGCCGGACGTGCGCAGGTCGGCGCCGGTGGCCGCGACCAGTGCGATCGCGTACAGCTGCGACGTGTCGTCGGTCCATTCGCCGGGGGCGAAGTCGCCCAGGCCGCCACCGATCATCTCCGGGTGGTCGCCCAAGGGTGCGGACCCGAACTCGTAGCCCGCGCCGAGGGCGTCCCCGCAGGCCGCGGCGAGGAGGACGCCGCGGGCTCGGTCGGTCTGGTCAGGAGTGAGGTTCATCAGGCGATCTTTCCGCAGGTATGCGGCGCCAGGCGACCCTGCCGGCGCCGCAGCCGGCCCGGCAGTACTGAACGTGTATCCGGGTCCGGTCCGTCGCGCGCGTTATGCCGCGCGGATCACGCTCCAGCGGCGCAGGACGAGGTAGAGCTCGCAGCCGAGGCAGAGGCCGAAGACCGCGTTCAGGAGAGCGGCGATCAGGGCCACCGCGGCGGCGATCGGCACCGCGGTCAGCAGCCCGGCGACGCCGAGGACGACGCCGACGGCGGCCACGATCAGGCCGATCAGCTGGGCGAAGCGCGGGGGCCGGCGGTCCTCGAGTTCGGCGGGGGCGCCGAGCCGGGGACGCACGAGGGTGCGGTAGACCCAGCCCTGCCAGGTGCCCTCGGCGCCGCGGATCGTGCCGAGCAGGAAGCTCAGCGCGACGATCGTGAGCAGGATCAGCCCGGCGGGCGTGCCGCCGAGCGCGATCACGACCGCGAGCAGGACGGCCGTGATCCCCGCGCCGACGCGCGGGCCGCGCGGGTCGATGGATCCGGGGGTCTTCGGTGTCGGCTCCGCCGCGGTCATGTCGTTCCTCTCGTCAGGGCCTCGCGGGCCTGGGCCGGCGTCACGGCGCCGCTCATCCGCGCCACCTCGCGGCCGTCGCCGTCGAGCACGAGCGTGGTCGGCGTGCGCAGGATCCCGAGGGAGCCGGTCAGAGCGAGGTCGTCCTCGACGTCGATCTCGTGGTGCGCCACGCCGCTGCCCGGCGCCGACATCGTCCCCAGCACGCGCGCCGTCGAGCGGCAGGCCGCGCACACCTGAGCCGAGAACTGCACGAACGTCGTCCGTTCCCCGAGCAGCACGCCGCGGCCCGCCCAGTCCACCGGCGCCTGGGCGCCGTCGGCCCGGGGGCCGCGCACGACGCCCTGCCGCCGCGACCAGACGACGCCGATCACGACGCTCAGCACGACGACGCCGGCCAGCAGCCCGAGTTCCATGGTTCACCCCGGAATTTCCGCCCCGGCTCGTCCGGGGTGCGGCTAGCATACATCGACGATTTCTTCTGAACGTATCGTCCTGGACTATGAGACGCCAGGGCAACCCAGCAGGGTGAGAGCCTGTCCGCGCACGGGTTCGGCAATGCCCGGAAAATGGCGTGAGCTCACCGGTGCCGGGGAATTACCGTGGCTGGATGAGCCTCGCCGAGCCCGTCGAAACCGCCCTGCCGACCACGACCGTCGCCGAGCGCGCCGCCGCACCCGCCACCCTGCCGCCCGTCACCGCCGGTGCCCTCACCTGGCGCGGCGCGCGTCGTGACGACGCCGGCGCGCTCCACGCACTCCAGGACCAGGTCTCCGCCGCGGACGGCGAGCCGTTCCGGGTCTCGCTCGACGAGGTCGAGGAGACCCTCGCCGCCGGCTACCGCGATCTCGACGCCGATTTCCTGCTCGGGTTCGACGACGACGGCGTCCTGCGCGCCTTCGCCCAGGCCGACGTCCGGCCCGGTGACCGCACCGCGGCCCGCGCCTTCGTCTGGGGTGGCGTGCACCCGGGCCGGCGGGGCGAGGGGATCGGCCGTGAGCTGATGGCCTGGGGGATCGCGCGGGCCCGCCAGAAGCTCGCGACCTCCCACCTCGCGGGCGAGCGGGTCCCGGCCTGGATCGCGGTGCACTCCGAGGACGACGCGCCCGCGTCCCGGGTCCGTCTCTACGAGCACGCCGGGTTCGCCGTGCGGCGCTACTACTCGTGCCTCGGCCGCGACCTTGCGCAGCCGATCCCCGAACCCGTGATCCCCGGTCAGGAGGCCGGCGCGGCGTCGTCCGCACACGCCGGCGCGGCCGCGCCGTCGTCGTCGGGCAGCAGCCTGCGGCTCGTGGCCTGGACGCCCGAGCTCGACGAACCCGCGCGCCTCGCGCGGAACGACGCGTTCCGCGACCACTGGGGCAGCCAGCCCCAGAGCCAGGTGACCTGGGCCGAGGACCGCGACCAGTTCATGGCGCCGTGGACGTGGCTGGTGGTCGACGACGCGCCGGACGTGGACGCGCTGCTCGCCTCGCCCGACACCGACGAGGAGACCGCCGCGGCCCTCCGCGCCGGGCAGCCGCTCGTCGTCGCCTACAACTGGGCGGCACGGTACGAGCAGGACTTCGCAGTGCGCGGCTTCACGTTCGGGTACTCGGAGAACGTCGGGGCGCGGCGCGCCTACCGGGGCAGGGGCCTGGCGCGGGCGGCGCTCGCCGCGGGCCTGCGTGCGATGGCCGGCGACGGGATGCAATACGCCCTGCTCGACGTGGACACCGCGAACCCGACCGGCGCGCTCGGCCTGTACGCCGGCCTGGGCTACGAGAAGCTCGACGGCTCGCGCATGTGGTCGATCGAGGTGTGAATCCGGATCGCGCGGCGTGAAGGGCAGTAGTCTCCGGACGTGAGGTACGACGACGTGCACGAGCCCGGGGACGACCGGCCGGGGCGGATTCCTGACGACGCCGAGGACGGACCGGTCGGTACGCCCGTGCTGCCGGGCTGGGTGGGGGACCGGCGCGAGCGGGCCCGGCTCGCGGTGGACCGGCTGCTGCCCACCCGGGCCGCACGGCTGGCGGGCGCGGCGTACGTGCTGGTCACGCTGGCGCACCTGGTGCTGGTCATGCCGTATCTCGGGCTGCTGGATCCGGTCGTGGTGGCGGGCGTCGGCGTCGATCTGCCGCGGGTCACGCAGTCCGTGATGATGCCGCTGCTGGCACTGACGTTCTTCCTGGCCACGCCGCCGTACCGGCTCGCGGGCAAGCCGAGGGAGCGGCCGCGGCTCGTGCTGCTGGTGTTCCTGGCGCTCGGCCTGGGCTGGGCCGGGGACACGGCGCCCGGTCTCGTGCCGCCGGACCTCACGTTCCTGGCCATGATCGGGCCGTTCCTGCTGGCCCAGGTGGCGTACGTGCTCGCGTTCCGGCCGTTCGCGGCGTCCTCGCCCGTGCGGCGGGTGCCGGTCGTGGCGGCGTACGGCGTCGTGGGGCTCGCGGTCGTGGGGGCCTGCGCTCCCCAGCTGGTGGCGAGCGGCGCGTCCGGGGCGGCGTACCTCGCCGGGCTGATCGTGTACTGCGCGGTGATCTGCACCATGGCGATCCTCGCGTGGGGCGTGCACCGGCTCGCGGGCATCGGCGCGATCGTCTTCCTGGTGTCCGACGCCGTGATCGCCCTGACGAGCTTCACGGCCGCGGTGATGTGGGAGCCGTTCGCGATGTGGTCCGGCGTGCTGGTCATGACCACCTACGGGGTGGCGCAGGCGCTGATCGTCGTGGGCGTGCTGCGGCGCGTGCTGCGCTGACGGGACGCTCCGCGCCGGCCCGGGAGCGGCGTGCTCGCGGGCCGGGGCAGCGCCCGCCGCCGCCCGGCCCGCTGCCTTCCGGCCCGCCGTCGCCAGGCCCGCCGCCGATCGTGCGGCGGGCCGGCGGGGTTGCCCGGGGCGAGAGCGTCAGCCCTCCGGCCGCCGCCTCAGAGCGCTTTCAGCAGCGGCAGCACGTCCTCGCCGAACTGCGTCAGGAACCGCCGCTGGTCGTGTCCCGGCCCGTGCACCACCAGGTGGTTCAGCCCCGCGTCGACGTACGGCCGGATCATCTCGACGGCCTCCTCGGGCTCCGACGCCACGATCCAGCGCTTCGCGATCTGCTCGATCGGCAGCTCGTCCGCGAGCCGTTCCATCTCCGCGGCCGACGTCACGCTGTGCTTCTGCTCCGGCGTCAGCGACAGCGGCGCCCAGAACCGCGTGTTCTCCCGAGCGGCGGCCGGATCGCGGTCGTAGGAGATCTTCAGCTCCAGCACCTTGTCGATCCCCGCGACGTCGCGCTCCGCCTGGGCCGCGCCCTCCGCGACGCCCGGCAGCAGCTTCTCCGTGTACAGCTCCATGCCCTTGCCGGACGTGCAGATGAACCCGTCACCCGCGCGCCCCGCGTACCGCGCCACCATCGGCCCGCCCGCCGCGACGTACACCGGCACCGGCGTCTCGGGCCGGTCGTAGATCGTGGCCCCCACCAGCGTGTAGTACTCGCCGTCGAAGTCCACCGACTCCTCGGTCCACAGCCGCCGTATCAGCTGCACCGACTCGCGCAGCCGCGCGAACCGCTCCTTCATCTCCGGCCACTCCATACCGCTCACCGCGATCTCGTTCAGGGCCTCGCCCGTGCCGACACCGAGGATCACGCGCCCCTCGGTCAGCAGCGCGAGCGTCGCGAACGTCTGCGCGATCACCGCGGGGTTGTACCGGAACGTGGGCGTCAGCACGCTCGTGCCGAGCGTGATGCGCTCGGTCCGCTCGCCCGCCGCGCCCAGCCATGCCAGGGACGACGGCGCGTGCCCGCCCTTCTCCCGCCACGGCAGGAAGTGGTCCGAGATCCACGCGCTGTCCAGCCCGGTCTCCTCCGCGAGGACCGTGAAGTCCACGAGGTCCCGGGGCCCGAACTGCTCCGCTGATGCCTTGTAGCCGATCTTGAGAGTCACAACGCGACCCTACGCTCCGTGACCGACACGGGCCCCCGTGTCACGGATCACAGCCACGACCTGCGCCCCGGCACGGACCCGCTGCCGGGCGCGGAGCCGTTCCCGCGAACGGCCGCCGACGTCGTCCGCCATCCACAGGACGCACGGAATTTCCGGGCGGCGGGCGTCGTCGGACATCTACGCTGGCGTCGTGACGATCGCCTTGCCCTCCCGCCCCACGCACGTCCTTCTGGACCTCGACGGCACCCTCACCGACTCCGCGCCCGGCGTGCTCGCGTCGCTGCGCGTCGCGTTCGCCGAGATCGGCCTGCCGGTGCCCGACGACGAGCACCTGCGCGGGTTCGTCGGACCGCCGCTGGGCCTGTCGTTCCACCGGTCCGGGCTCACCCACGAGCAGGCCGAGGCCGCGATCGAGGTGTACCGGCGCGAGTACGAGGGCGGCGGCATGCTCGACAACTCCGTGTTCGACGGCGTCCCCGAGCTCCTGACCGCGCTCGCCGACGTGGGGGTCACCCGGGTCGTCGCGACCGCCAAGCCGCAGCCCTACGCGGAGCAGGTGGTGCGGCACTTCGGGCTCGACGCCTACCTCAGCGGCGGGATCGCCGGCGTGTTCGGCCCGGCCATGGAAGGGGCGGGCAACCACGAGGGCAAGGAGAAGGTGATCGCGCGGGCCCTCGCGGCGTCCGGCGGCGACCAGGCGGGCGCGGCCGCGGTGATGGTCGGCGACCGGGAGCACGACGTCCGCGCGGCCGCGGCCAACGGGATCCCGACGATCGGCGTCGCCTGGGGCTACGGCAGCCCGGGCGAGCTCGAGGAGGCGGGCGCGGCCGTCGTCGTCGGCTCCGCCGGGGAACTGCGGGGGCTGCTGACGGCATGAACCCCACCGACGACAGGGCCGGGGGCGCGCAGCCGGCCTGGAGCTTCACCGCCGAACCGCTCACCTCCGCCGTGGCCCGCGCCCTCTGGCGCGAGTACTACACCGAGGTCAGCGACCGCTGGCACCAGCGCGAGCACGGTACCGACACGGATCCCGCGGACCTGGAGCGTGAGATCGCGGCCGACACGGGCGACGGGCTCGTGCCGCCCGCGGGCGTGCTGCTCGTCGTGCGGTGCGACGGGGAACCGGCCGGCATGGCGGGCACACGGCTCAGGGACGCGACCACGGCGGAGCTCAAGCGCGTCTTCCTGCGGCCGGCCTACCGGGGGCGCGGGGGAGCGGCGTTTCTGGTGGCCGCCGTCGAGCAGGTCGCGCGCGAGCTGGGCGCCACGCGGATGGTGCTGGACACGCGCCGCGACCTCGTGGAGGCACGAGCCCTGTACCGCCGGCTCGGCTACGACGAGATCGCGCCGTTCGACGACGGGCCGTACGCGGAGCACTGGTACGGGAAGGATCTCTGACCTGCCGGGCACGTCGCGGGCCGGAGCCCGGGCCGCTGGGCGAGGGGCCCGGCGGCTCAGGCATCCGGGCCCAGGCCCAGCCAGTCGTCCGGGTCGTCCAGGCGCTTCCAGCCGAGTTCCTCGTACAGGCCGCGGCCCTCGGGGGAGGCCTTCAGCACGATGCGCCTGAGGTCGTAGGGCCGCAGGTCGGCCAGGACGAACCGGATCAGCTCGCGGGCCAGGCCGCGGCGGCGGTGGTGCGGGTCGACGATCACGTCCGCCAGCCAGGCGAAGTTGGCCAGGTCCGTGACGACGCGGGCGTAGCCGATCAGCTCACCGCTCGCCGCGAGGATCCCGTAGTTGCGCGAGTTCGCGATCGCCCGGTCCTGCAGTTCGCGGGGACGGCCCGCCGCCCAGTAGGCGTACTCCGCGAGCAGGCCGTGCACGCGGGCGGGGTCGATGCGGGCGGTGTCGGCGGTGAACTCGTACGACGACGTCTCGGTGACCATGCGGGGCAGTCAACCACGCCGCCGGGCCGGGATCACGGGCATTTCCGCCGGGCGGGCACCTGGGGCGGAGCGCGTGTCGGACACCCGGCGTAGCGTGCGTGGCATGCACATCATCCTCGTTCCCGGGGCCTGGCTGGACGCCTCCGCCTGGGCCGCCGTCGTACCGTCGCTCGTCGAGGCCGGGCACACCGTCCATCCGATGACGCTGCCCGGAAAGGAGTCGCCCGACGCCGACCAGGCGGGCATCGGGCTGCGAACCCATGTCGACGCGGTGGTCGCCAGGATCGACGAGCTCACGGCGGAGGGCGGCCGGGTCGTGCTGGTCGGCCACTCCGCGGGGGCGAACGTGATCACGGGTGCGGCGGACCTGCGGGCGGCGGCGGTCGCGCGGCTCGTCTACGTGGACGCCGTGCTGCCGTCGGACGGCTCGATCGTCAACGACCAGTTCCCCGTGGTCGGCGAGTCGGTGCCGCTGCCGGCGTGGGACCTGTTCCAGGCGCCCGACCTGGAGGGCCTCGACGACGCCGCGCTCGAGGACTTCCGCGCCCGCGCGCTCCCGGAACCGAAGGGCGTGTTCTTCGACCCGATCAGCCTCACCCACGACGACGCCCGGCGCGCCATCCCCGCGACGGTGATCGCCTGCGAGACCTGGGGCGACTTCCCGGGCCCGGCCGCGATGATCGACCACCTCCTGGCGGAGAACTCCCCGTACACCAAGGAACTGGCGACCCTGCGGGACGTCGAGATCATCGAGCTCCCCACGGGCCACTGGCCGATGTTCACCAGGCCCCGCGAACTCGGGGAAGTGCTGGCCGCGTCGATCGGCCGCGAGCGGTAGCGGCAGTTTCCCCGGGAGCCGACGCGGTCGCGCGACCGGTCACCCGAGCGGCCGCGATCCGTCCCGTCCGGAAGGACGCGACGGATCGCGCACGTACGCCGCGGCCGGCCTGGCTGCGCCGCGTCAGCCGATCGTGGTGACCGGGGTTTCCAGGGGGACGCCCGAGCCGTCGCGGCGGTCGTCCGGTTCCGGGAGGTCCACCGGCTGGCCGCCCGCGCCCAGGGCCCGGGGCGGGTTGGCGCCCACCCAGGCGAAGGTCAGGGCGTCGAAGCCCTTGAGGAAGCGCTGGGAGCGGACGCCGCCCGTGGCGCGGCCCTTGCCCGGGTAGAGGGCGAACGGGGTCACCTTGCCCATGGCGGCCTCGACGCCCGGGAGCGCGTCCGAGGCTCCGGCGATCGTGACCACGGACGCTTCCGTACCGGCCCGCACCGCGCCGAAGAACACGACCCGCTGGTCCGTGCCCAGCTTGATGCCCGCCATGCCGCCGCCCGCGCGGCCCTGCGGACGTACCACCGAGGCGGGGAAGTGCAGCAGGTTCGAGTCCGACGCGACGAACACCAGCTCGTCGTCGTCCGTGACCAGCGCGGCGCCGACCACCTCGTCGCCGTCCTTGAGGCCGATGACCGGCCAGTCGTCGCCGTTCTTCGGCACGTCACCGGCCACGACGCGTTTGACCACGCCGGAGCGGGTGCCGAGTGCGAGGGTCGGCGAGCCCTCGGCGAGCGGCATGATGCCGAGCACCTCCTCGCCCGGCTGCAGCGACACCAGCTCGGCGATCGGCAACCCGCCGGACACGGACGGCGCGCCCGCGACGGGCGGCAGGACCGGCAGGTCGATCACGGGGACACGCAGGGCGCGCCCGGCGCTCGTGACCAGGCCGATCTCCGCCCGGGTCGACGACGCCGCGTCCGCGAGCAGGGCGTCGTGCGCCGCGCGCCCGCCCTCGCGCACCACCGGCGCGTCGTCGGCCAGCCGCGCCAGCAGGCCGGTCGAGGACAGCAGGACCCGCGTCGGCAGGTCCTTGACCTGCAGGTCGAGGTCGGAGATGTCGCCCTTCTTGCGGGCGGGCGCCTGCGCGGCGGACCCGACGGCCCCGCCCTCGGCGTCGAGCAGCACGGTGCGGCGCGGCGTCCCGTAGAGCCTGGCGACCTCACCCATCTCCTTCGAGACGAGCCGTCGCAGCACCGTGTCCGAGCCGAGGATCTCCTCCAGCTTGGCGATCTCCTCCAGCAGCTCGTCCCGCTCCCGCTCCAGCTCGATCCGCGAGAACCGGGTCAGCCGGCGCAGCTGCAGGTCCAGGATGTACCCCGCCTGCGCCTCCGACAGGTCGAAGACGCCCATCAGCCGGTCCCGCGCGATCGTCGCGTCGTCGGACGTGCGGATCACCTGGATGACCTCGTCGATGTCGACGATCGCGATCAGCAGGCCCTGGACCAGGTGCAGCCGCTCGGTGCGCTTGCGCAGGCGGTACTGCGACCGCCGCCGGACGACGCCGATGCGGTGCTCCACCCAGACCCGCAGCAGCTCCAGCAGGCCGAGCGTGCGCGGCTGGCCGTCCACGAGCGTGACGTTGTTGATGCCGAACGAGTCCTCCAGCGGCGTCGTCCGGTACAGCTGCTCCAGGACGGCCTCCGGCTCGAAGCCCGCCTTGACCTCCACCACCATGCGCAGGCCGTGGTGCCGGTCGGTGAGGTCCTGGATGGAGGTGACGCCCTGGATCTTCTTCGTCTTGACGCCGTCGGCGACCTTCTCGATCACCTTCTCCGGGCCCACGGTGTACGGCAGCTCGGTCACGATGATGCCGCGCCGGCGGGGCGTGATGTTCTCGATCCGCGCCGTCGCGCGCGTGCGGAACGTGCCGCGGCCGGTGCGGTAGGCGTCCCGGATGCCCTCCAGGCCCACGATCTTGCCGCCGCCGGGCAGGTCCGGCCCGGGCACGAACTGCTGGATGTCCTCGAGTGTCGCGTCCGGCTTCTTCAGCAGGTGCTGGGCCGCGGCCACCACCTCGACCAGGTTGTGCGGCGGCATGTTCGTCGCCATCCCGACCGCGATCCCGGATGCGCCGTTGACCAGCAGGTTCGGGATCGCCGACGGCAGCACGGACGGCTGGGTCAGCTTGTTGTCGTAGTTGGGGACGAAGTCGACGACGTCCTCGTCCAGGTCCGCGGTCATCGCGATGGATGGTGCCGCGAGCCGGGCCTCGGTGTACCGGGAGGCCGCCGGGCCGTCGTCCAGCGAACCGAAGTTGCCGTGACCGTCCACGAGCGGCAGCCGCAGCGAGAAGTCCTGTGCGAGGCGCACCAGGGCGTCGTAGATCGGCGCGTCGCCGTGCGGGTGCAGCTTGCCCATCACCTCGCCGACCACGCGCGACGACTTCACGTGCGCGCGATCGGGCCGCAGGCCCATGTCCGCCATCGTGTAGAGGATGCGGCGCTGCACCGGCTTGAGGCCGTCGCGCGCGTCCGGCAGGGCGCGGCTGTAGATCACGGAGTACGCGTACTCGAGGTACGACGCCTCCATCTCCGCCGAGACGTCGATGTCGACGATCGTCTCGTGGATCTCGCTCTCGTCGAGCGGGGCGGGGGACGGCTTGCGCGCCATGGCTGAGGGAACTCCTGCGGGGTCGGCGGACGGGAGCGTCACGTGCCGGTCGCCGGCAGGGCCCGGGGTGACGGAGCCAAACTTACCCCGACCCACCGACACGCCCCGTGAACCGTGCCGTGGCGCGGACCGCGCGCCACGTGGCCCGGCGCTCCGGACGGCGGCGGCTCAGGGACGACGACGCCGGGCCCGCGCGAGGCGGGACCCGGCGCCGGTGACGCGATGAGCCGTCAGCGGTTGATGCAGCGGCCCGAGCCGATCTTCACCGAGGCGATGTTGTTGTCGTAGCCCGGGTAGTCCGTGTCGGCGAAGTTGCCGGCCGCACCGTGCGGGATCGCCAGGGCGTACTCGTTGTTCTCGTAGCAGCCGCGGTTCTTGAACATGAGCACCCGCTGGCCCGTGCGGTTGTACACCGACGACGAGTGGTTCTCGACCCGTACGCCGTAGCCGGCCGCGCTCGTCCCACCCCGGTTGAACCGCTCGTCGTACATGCTCTTGTCCGACGCCGAGTAGGAGCGGGCGGCACCCGCGAGGTTCTTGTAGTAGTAGAAGCACACGTTGCCGTAGCTGCAGGTCACGGCGGCCTGAGCGGACGTCGGCACGGCGACCATGGCGGCCCCCAGCATCGTCACCGCCGCGGCGGTCGCCGCGATCCGGCGGACGAGGGTGTTCTTGCGCATCGATTCTCCATCCTCTAGCGGTCCGCACGATCGCGCCCCGCAATCGGGGACATTACACGATTCCGGATCACGCCTTGAGAGGAATTCACCCGCCCGGACCTGGGGCCGGAGCCGTGCTGCGGCTGCTCGGATCCGGGTGTCAGAGACCCCGGTTAGCCTGGCATCGTGAGCGACGACGTCACGGGGGCGGAACGTGCCGCGGCCCCGTATCCGCACCAGTGGGAGGCCGATGTCGTGCTGCGCGACGGCACCACCACCCACCTGCGCCCGATCCGCCCCGGGGACGCCGACGCGCTCCAGCGCTTCCAGATGGCCCAGTCCGAGCGCTCCACCTACTACCGCTTCTTCGCCGCGCTGGACCGGATTCCGGCGCGGATGCTGCGGCAGTTCGTCCAGGTCGACCACGCCGAGCGCGTCGCGCTCGTCGCGGTCCGCCCCGCGGCCGTCCCGGCGGTCCCGGCCGCGCCGTCGGCACCGGATGCCGAGGCAGGGCCGCCCGCCGGGACGACGCCGGAGGCGAGCAGCCCGACGACGTCGTACGGCACGCTCGCGGGCACCGGCGAGGAGATCCTCGGCGTCGCCCGCTTCGACGTCCTGCCCGGATCCGCGCCGCGGACCGCCGAGGTGGCGTTCAACGTCGCCGACTCCATGCAGGGCCGCGGCCTCGGCTCCGTGCTCCTGGAACACGTCGCCGACGTCGCGCGCGAGCTCGGGGTCCGCCGCTTCACCGCCGAGGTGCTCCCGCAGAACCGCGCCATGCTCGGCGTCTTCCGCGAGGCTGGCTACGCCACGGAGCAGCACCTCGACGACGGCGTGGTCACCGTGGGCGTGGACCTCGACCCCACCGACCGCTCCCGCGCGGTCATGGCGGACCGCGAGCAGCGCGCGGAGTCGGTCTCCATGGTGGGCCTGCTGGGCGCCCGCCGCATCCTGCTGGTCGGGCCGGGAACACCGGACGCGGGCCTGGAGTCCCTCCAGGCGGCGCGGGTGATCGAGTCCCACGGCACGGACCCGGGCGACACCCACCTCACCGTCCTTGCGACCCCGGGCCCCGTGCCGGGGAGCCCCGCGGCGCGGACAGCGGGCGACGCCTCCGCGACGGGCATCGTCTGGGCCCGGACCTGGGACGACGTCGGCGACGTCGACCTCCTGCTCGTCGCCGCGCCGCCCGCCGCGGCCGTGGACGCCGTGTGGCGCGCGGCGGCGAAGGGCGCTCGCGGCGTCGTCGTCCTGTCCGCCGGGTACGCCGAGACCGGGGAGGCCGGGCTCGCCCGGCAGCGCGAGCTGGTCCGGGTCGCGCACGCCGCGGGGATGCGGGTCGTGGGCCCGGCGTCGTACGGGATCGTGACGAACGCGCCGGGCGCGCGCCTGCGCGCGTCGTTGGCCGCGCAGGCGCCGCCGGACGGCGTGGTGGGGCTGTTCTGCCAGTCCGCGGCCTCCGCGGTGACGCTGGCGGAGACGGTCCGGCGCCGCGGGCTGGGCGTCTCGGCGCTGGTCTCGGCGGGGCACCGGGCGGACGTGTCCGGCAACGACCTGATGCAGTACTGGCAGGACGACCCGGCGACCGGCGTCGTGTGCCTCTACCTGGAGTCGATCGGGAACCCGCGCAAGTTCTCGCGGATCGCGCGCCGGCTCGCGGCCAAGAAGCCCGTGGTGGTCATGGTCGCCGGGCGCTCGGGGCATGTGGTGCCGCCCGGGCACGCGGTCCGGGCCACGCGCGCGCCGCGGCGGATGCTGGACGAGGTGCTGCGGCAGTCCGGCGTGATCCGGGCCGAGAACACGCACCAGCTCATGGACGTCGCCCAGGTGGTGGCCCATCAGCCGCTGCCCGCGGGGCGCCGGGTGGGGATCCTCGCGGGGTCGCCGGGGCTGCTGACGCTCGTGTCGGAGGCGTGCGAGGCGGCCGGGCTGGAGGTGTCGCGGTCCGTCGCCCTGCCGCCCGGCGCGTCCGGGGACGATCTCGCCTCCGCGGTCGACGGCCTCTACGGCCCGGACGCCTGCGACGCGGTCGTGGTGGTGGACGTACCCGTCGTCGTCCCCCGGTCCGACGCGATCGCGCACGCCGTCGCCGCCGCGGCCGCCCGCTCGGGACGCACCACGGTGGCCAGCATGCTCGGCCTGCACGGCATGCCCGGGGTGCTGCGCTCCGGCGACGTCCGCGTGCCCGCGTTCGCCACGCCGGAGGACGCCGTGTGGGCGCTGGGTGCCGTCGTCCGGTACGCGCGCTGGCGCGAGCAGGACCACGGCGAGCCGGTGCGGATCGACGGACTGGAGCGGGCCAGGGCCCGCGAGCTCGTCGAGGGCTGGCTGGCCGGGCCGCCGGCCGGCGACGGCGCGCCGGTGAGCCTGGACGAGGCCCGCGCGGCCGAACTGCTCGCCTGCTACGGCATCCGGCTCTGGCAGACGCGGACGGTCCGCACGCCCGGCGAGGCGGTGGCGGCGGCCACCGAGCTCGGCTGGCCGGTCGCCCTCAAGGCGGCCACGCGCGCGCTGCGGCATCGCACCGACCTGGGCGGGGTCAAGCTCGACATCACCGAGGAGCACGAGCTGCTCGCGGACGCCGCCCGGATCCAGGAGGCGGCGTCGTCGCTGGTCCCGGCGGTCGACCCGCTGCTGGAGGTCCAGCCCATGGCCCCGCCCGGCGTGGCATGCGTCATCCGCAGCCGCGAGGACGAGCTGTTCGGCCCGGTCGTGTCGTTCGGCCTGGCCGGGGATGCCACCGATCTCCTGGACGACGTCTCCTACGGCGTCCCGCCGCTGACCGGCGTCGACATCGCCCGCATGGTCCGCGGCATCCGCACGGCCGCCCGCCTCTTCGGCTACCAGGGCGCGCCCCCGGCGGACGTCCGCGCGCTGGAGGACGTCCTGGCCCGCGTCTCCCTCATGGCCGACGACCTCGCCGACCTCGAGTCCCTGGAGCTCTACCCGGTCACCGTCGGCGAGGTGGGCGCGCACGTCCTGCACGCCGAGATCCGCCTCCGCGAGGCCGCCCGCCGCACGGACCCGCTCCGCCGCGCGCTGTCCTGACCCGCGTGGTCCGGCGGGTTCACTCCCACAGCGACGGATCCGCGGCGCTGCGCCGCCGCGCGGTCGCCGCGGTCATCTGCCGCATGTGGTGCCGGCGGCACAGCACCTCGTACGCCACCACCCCCGCGGCCCGGTCGTCGCCGACGTCGCCGATGACGACCTGGTCGCCCTCGGTGACCATCACGCCGTCGACCGTGCGGGCGTTGTGCGTGGCGCGCGCGCCGCACCAGCACAGGGACTGCACCTGCAGCACCTCGATGCGGTCGGCCAGCTCGAACAGCCGCGCCGCGCCGGGGAACAGCCGCGTGCGGAAGTCCGTGGTGATGCCGAACGCGAAGACGTCGATCTCGGTCTCGTCCACGAGCCGCGCGAGCTGTTCCACCTGCTGCTCGGAGTAGAACTGCGCCTCGTCGCACACCAGGTGGTCGACGGTGCGGCCGCCGGTGAACTCGGCGTGGACCTCGGCCCAGAAGTCGGTGTCGTCGAACACCTCGCGGGCGTTCACCTCCAGTCCCAGCCGGCTGGACAGCCGTGCCGCGCCCGCGCGGTCGCCGCGCGTGAAGATCAGCCCGCGCCGCCCGCGCGCGGTGTAGTTGTGGTCGGTCTGCAGCGCCAGGGTGGACTTGCCGGAGTCCATGGTGCCGGTGAAGAAGACGAGCTCTGCCACCTCACACCTCCGTGACCAGCAGCGGCACCCGCATCTCGTACGGGGTCAGGGAGCCGTGCACACCCGGCATGGCCCGCGCCTCGGGGGAGTGCAGCCGGGAGTCGACGACGGTCGCCGCGCCCGTGCCGCCGCCGTCCGTCGCGCTGCTCGTCATGGCGACGACGACGTCGCCCGTCGCGTCCCGCACGTGGGCGGGTACCTCCGCGCCCGGCCCGGCCACCGGGCCGAACCAGCCGGCGCGCAGCGCGTCGTCGCGCAACCGGACGACGGCGTCGCCGCCGAGCCGGTCCGTCCAGCGCGCCGCGACGGCGGCGGGATCGACGCCCGGCCGCGCGTACACGTGCAGGGCACGCGGCTCCCCGCCGAGCAGCGCGACGCCGTCGGCGAGAACATGGTCCGCCGCGACGTCGTACTGCCGGTCCGGCGTGGTGGCGACCTGCCCGTGATCCGCGGTGATCAGCACGAGCGTGCCGCGCGGCACGCCGCGCAGCAGGCGGCGCAGCTCGCGGTCGGTGTCCTCCAGGGCGTCGCCCCACTGGGCGGACGTCCAGCCGTACCGGTGCCCCGCCTTGTCGACCGCCGGCTGGTACAGGTACACGAGCCGCCGTTCGGCGCCGTCGCGCGCCCGCAGTGCCGCGACGGTCGCGTCCACCGCGTCCGAGAAGTGCCGTCCCGAGACCACGTACCGCGGCCCCCGCAGCGCCGCCACCGTCATGCCCGACTCGTGGAACTTCTCCGGTCCGGGCGTGCTCACCCCGACGCCCGCCGCGGCGAGCTGCTCGAACACGGTGGGCTCGCGCTGCAGGTCCTGGGGCTCGATGGTCAGCGGCTGCGACATCCTCGGCCCGCGCCGGTACGGGTCGGACTCCTCGCGCCACGACACGAGCGTGGCGAGCCCGCCCGTGGCCGGGTTGCGCTGCGTGTAGCCGAGCAGGCCCGTGCGCGACGGGCTCGTGCCGGTCCCGAGCGTCGCCAGCGCGGCCGACGTCGTGCTGGGGAAGCTCGACGTGAGCGTCCGGGCCCCGGGCAGCAGGCCGCGCAGGCCGGGCGCGTGCCCGCCGCGGTCGGCGAGGTTGTGCGTCCCGAGGCCGTCCACCACGACGACGACGCAGCGCGTGACCGCGCCGAACGCGCCCGCGCCGATCAGGGCCTCCGCCGCGGCGCGCGCGTCCAGCCCGGTCGCCGTCGTCAGCTCGTGGCCGAGCGCGCCCGCCGCGGCGGGCAGCACCGCGGCCAGCCCGTCCAGGCCGTACGACGGCGCGATGAACCCGGCGGGCAGCTCCGTTCCGGACCGTTCCGGCTCGTGCACCGTCACCTGGCGGTGGCCCGGGACAGGGCCTCGGCGAACTCCAGGGCGGCCCGGACGGCGTCGTCCCCCTCGGCGGCCGACGACACGCGCACGACGACGTCGTCCGGCAGCGACTGGCCCGTGAGGCCGTGGTCGGTCGTGCAGTTCGGGTCCCCGCAGACGGCCGGCTCGAGCTCGAGGCGGCGCACGCCGCCCCAGCCGATCGCGAGGTTCAGCTCCAGCCGGGCCGCGCCGCCCGGGTGCTTCTCCGGCTCGTTGATGATGTGGGTGAGCCCCACCGACCGGATCGACGAGAGCGGCACCGCCTCGGTCGTGGCCGCGGCCTGGCCGGGGCGCTCGTCGTCCTCGTCCGCGGGCTGGTCGTCGATGTGTGCCGTGATGAGCCGCGTCGGCGTGAGCACCAGGACCGTCAGGTGCCGCCGCACCTCGGAGTCGAACGTGGTCTCGGCCTGGACCAGGTGCGCTGCGACGTCCTCGCCCGCGAGTGCCACGTCGATCAGGTCGCAGACCAGCTGCGGGTAGTAGCCCGCGCGGAACAGGCGCGACTTGAGGGTCTTGCGGGTCTCGGGAGCACTCGCGGTAGGCACCGCCCGATTGTCCCACTGCCCGCGGTGTGCGGGCCACTTCGCCCTGACCGCCCGGCGGTAGCCCCGGAGAGCGCCCTCCGGGGAGAACGACAAAGGCTGCCACATGACGTGACAGCCTGGTGTCGAATACTCGCGAGGGTTGCTCGCGTCGCCCGCTGGGTCAGGCAGCGGCGCACTCCGTGCAGATCGGCTGACCGGCGTGCTCGCCGGCGAGCTGGCTGCGGTGGTGCACGAGGAAGCAGCTCGAGCAGGTGAACTCGTCGGCCTGGCGCGGCAGCACGCGGACGGCGAGCTCCTCGCCGGAGAGGTCCGCACCGGGGAGCTCGAAGCCCTCGGCCGCCTCCGTCTCGTCCTCGTCCACGACACCGGACGACTTGTCCTGGCGCCGGGCCTGCAGTTCCTGGATCGAATCCTGCTCGACGTCCTCGTCGGTCTTGCGCGGGGCGTCGTAGTCAGTTGCCATGTGTGTCTCCGTGGATCTTGGTCGTCGAGATGGTGCACGCTGATAATGCGTGGGGTCCAGGATTTGTTCCCGGACGGGCGAACGGATTCTGCACCAAATTTTCGCGCCGCGCGACATCAATTGGTGTTAATCGCGTCACGCACCGTCCGGCCTGGACGGATGTCGCCCTGACCAGCGGCTGCGCCGATTGGTTTCACGGTCAGCGGACGAGATCCGAACAACTTCGTTTCACCACCTGACACAGTTCCAGCAGCCGTGGCCGGTCGCAACAGGCCCGGCGACCGTGGGTCCAGGTCGCCGGGCCCGCTGCTGCGGAAGCGCTCTCAGCCCTGGTCGGCGTCCGCCGCCTCGAGGATCTCGGCGAGCGGCGCGACGAACTCGGCGGCCCCGGCCACGAGCATCTCGCTGGTCGCGGGCATCCCGCGCAGGCCGGTCAGCGCGGCGCCCGCCTCGGTCGCCACGAGCGCGCCGGCGGCCATGTCCCACGGGTTCAGCCCGCGCTCGTACACCAGGTCGAGGGAGCCCTGCGCGAGCAGGCACAGGTCGATGGCCGCCGAGCCGAGCCGCCGGATGTCGCGCACCTGCGGCAGCACCTGCGTGAGCACCACGGCCTGGGAGGCCCGCCGGTCGGCGTCGTACCCGAAACCGGTGCCGACGAGGCACTCCCCGAGCGACGCGGGCCGGGAGATCCGGATCGGCTCGCCGTCGCGCGTCGCGCCCTGGCCCCTGCCGGCCGACCACGTGCGGTCGTCCGGCACGGAGTGCACGGCGCCGGCCACGATCGTCCAGAGCGCGGGGTCCGGGGGACCGGCGACGACGGCGACCGACACCGACCATCCCGCGATGCCGTAGAGGTAGTTGACCGTGCCGTCGATCGGGTCGAGGACCCAGGTCAGGCCGCTCGTGCCGGGGGTGTCGTCGCCCTCCTCGCCGAGGATGGCGTCGTGCGGCCGCTCCTCGGCCAGGATCCGGCGCATCAGCTCCTCGGACGCGCGGTCCATCTCGGTGACGGGATCGGTTCCGGTGGACTTGGTGGCCGCGACCTCGACGTTCGCGGGGCGGCCCTCGCGCACGAGGGTTCCGGCGGTGACGGCGAGTCGCTCCGCGAGCGCGCGCAGGCCCGCGATCTCGGGGTCGCCGGGCAGTTCGATTCCGGGGGGCATCAGGGTTTCGCTCACGTCCGCCATCCTGCCGGACTTGCCGTGCGGACGGATTTCGGTTCTCGACCGGCGCGCTGCGCAAGGCCGTGGTACGGAAGGTAATCTCGCGCGGTTTCCCGGCGTGCCTGTTGGCCGAACGCGGCGGTTGATGGCAGGCTCACAGGTGCACGCGGACCAAGCGGAGGTAAAGGACGATGGACGAGCTAGAGCTCGTACGGCTGCACGAGGACGGTGACCACCTGGTGGTCGCCGGGCCTGACGGCGCCGAGCACCTGCTGCCCATCACGGACGCCCTGCGCGCCGCCGTGCGCGGCGACCGTCCCCGCCTGGAGTCGATCCGTGCCGAGGAGCAGCTGACCATGCGCCCACGCGACATCCAGGCGCGCCTGCGCGCCGGCGCCACCGCCGCCGAGCTCGCGGCCGAGTCGGGCATGCCGCCCGAGCAGATCCGCCGCTTCGAGTACCCCGTGGCCTCCGAGCGGGAGCACGCCGTGGGCAGGGTCCGCGCGAAGGCGGTGATGTCCGACGACGGCGGCACGGCCACCATCGGCGACCTGGCCGACAAGCGGCTGAAGGGGCGCGGCAGCCTGCCCGGCTCCGTCGACTGGACGGCCACGCGCGAGGGCATCGCCCCGTGGGTCGTCACCCTCCGCTTCGCCGTCGAGGCGGGCGAGCGCACGGCGCGCTGGAGCTTCGACCCGCGCGGCGGCGCCGTCGTCTCGCTGGACGACGAGGCGCGCTGGCTCTCGCTCCCGGAGGAGGACGACGGCGGGCCGGTCTCCCGCACGGTGACGGCGCTGCCGCCCAGCCGCGGCTTCGGCCGCCTCCCGGCGCCGCCGCCCGACGAGACCGACCTGCTGCTCGACGGGCTGTCCGAGCGCCGCGGCCAGCGCCCGCAGCGCGGCCCCGAGCCCGCCGGGTTCGACGCGGGCGACCTCGACCTCGACCAGCTGTCGCCGCGGCGGCGTCGTCCCGATCCGGTGCCGGTCGGCACGGTGCGGCCCGCCGTGACCCCGGCCGACGGCCGGGGCGACCAGGGCGCGGAGGCGCCCGCCGTTCCCGCGGACGGCGATCCCGAGCCGTCCGGCGCCGAGCCCGCGGCCGCCGTCGTCGACCTCGGGGCACGCCGGGAGAAGAACGGCCGGCCCGTGCCCGCGGAGCCCGCCGGGCAGCCCGGGGCGACCTCCCACGACTGGGAGGCCCCGAGCCAGTGGGACATCCCCGGTCAGGACGACGACGAGCGCCGGCCGCGCACCGCCGCCCTGAAGACCGGCGGCCCGCTCACCGGGGCCGTCCCCAAGCCGATCACGGGCCCGCACCGGTCGGTGCCCGCCGACCGTTCCGAGACCCGCAAGAACAACGGCGCCGCGGCCGCCGCGGAGCAGATCCGCTCGGGATCGGGCACCACGCACGGCGAACCCGCCGGAACTGGCCCCGGCCGCACGGCGGAGCCGCCGGAGGACAAGAAGTCCCGCCGCAAGCCGGCCCGGCGCGGCCGCGCCCAGGTCCCCAGCTGGGACGAGATCGTCTTCGGCTCGCGCCCCGAGGGCTGAGCGGGTCCGATCGGGCCGGGCCGCCTCAGCCCGCGTCCCGCGCGAGGGCGGCGACCAGGGCGTGGGGGTCCCTCGTGGACACGAGCCAGTACGGGACCGGGTCGCCGTCGTCGACCACCGCGATGCGCACGCCCGTGCGCGCCCACGCGCGCAGGCAGACGTACGCCCGGGCGTCGAGGCCCGGGCCGAGCTCCCAGCGCATCTCGTCGGCGTCCAGCGCCGCCGCCGTGCCGAGGGCGGACAGCGGGATGTTCGCGCGCCCCGCGCTCAGCACCCCGGCGCTGACCTGCACCACGGGCGACGTCGTCGCCAGCGCGAACACCGCGAGCGCGCACAGCAGGACCCCCGTCGCCGTGCCCAGCGGCGGGCTGAGCGGCCACAGCACCAGCCCGCCGATCACGCCGAGACCCACGGTGCCGAGCCAGCCACCGGGGCCGGGCAGCAGGCGCTCGCGGAACTCGGGGGCCGTGCGGGAGGTCATGGAGGACATCATCCCGTACCCTCGCAGCGTGCCTCACAACGACGCCGCTGGTGCCGCCATCTCTTCCGCTTCCTCGTCCGGTGCGGTGCCCGACGCCGCAGCAACCGTGGACGTGCTCATCCAGCTCCTGGACGACGACGTCCCCGTGCCCGGGTACGCGCATCCCGGCGACGCGGGCGCGGACCTGGTGACCACCCAGGACGTCGAGCTGGCGCCGGGTGCCCGCGCGGTCGTCCCGACGGGCGTCGCCGTCGCGCTGCCGGACGGGTACGCGGCGTTCGTGCACCCGCGCTCCGGCCTGGCGGCCAGGCACGGCGTCACCGTCGTCAACGCGCCCGGCACCGTCGACGCGGGCTACCGCGGCGAGATCAAGGTGACGCTGCTGAACACCGACCCGCACGAGCCCGTGAAGTTCGCGCGCGGGGACCGTATCGCGCAGCTCGTGATCCAGAAGGTGGAGCGGGCCCGCTTCCTGCGGGCCGAGCGCCTGCCGGGCTCCGCCCGCGGCGACGGCGGCTTCGGGTCGTCCGGCGGCTGGACGCCCGCGCCGTGACGGCCGGCGCCGCCCGTCACCGGCGGGGTAGTACAGAGTTTTCCGAAGTCCGGCGATGGGGATTAGGGTTGACTGCCGGGTGCGATCCCAGCGCGCCCGCCCGAGAGGAGATGTCAAGTGGGCCTGTTCCGACGTAGCGCGAAGGCGACGACGCCCGAGGTGGAACCCCAGTCGGTTCCGGCCGACACGCCACTGCCGTCGGGCCGTGCGCGCGGTCCGTTCGACCGCGCCGACGTCGACAAGCCCGGCCCGCGCGTCGACCTGGGCGCGATCTGGCTCCCCGTGCTGCCCGGCCTCGAGCTGCGCATGGAGATCGAGAAGAAGACCCAGAAGGTCACCGGCGTGACGGCGGCGCTCGGCGGGTCCAGCCTGCAGCTGCAGGCGTTCGCGGCGCCGAAGTCCGCGGGCATCTGGGACGAGATCCGCACCGAGATCGCCGAGTCGGTGGCCCGCCAGGGCGGGAAGGTCGACGACGTCCCGGGCGTGTTCGGCCGCGAGCTGCTGGTGCACATGCCGGCCACGGCGCCCGACGGCTCGCCGCGCACCCGGCCCGCCCGCTTCATCGGCGTGGACGGCCCGCGCTGGTTCGTGCGCGGGGTGCTGGCCGGCAAGGCGGCGCTCGACAAGGAGGCGGCCAAGCCGCTGGAGTCGGTGTTCGAGAACGTCGTCGTTGTCCGGGACGAGAGCCCGCGCCCGCCGCGCGACCTGCTCACGCTCACGCTGCCCCGGCAGAAGTCGGCCGGGTCCACGGACGCGGGCGACGTCGCGCCGGGCGGCGTGCCGCAGGCCGCACCGCCCACCGCCGCCGACCTCAACCCGCTGCAGCGCGGCCCCGAGATCACCCAGATCGGCTGACGAGGCGACCATGGGCTGGCGATCCGCGTTCCGCGGGGTTCTGACCTCCGACGACGACTACGAGGCGCTGCGCGAGCGGGTCGTCGCCGGGCGGAGCGCGGGCTGCGTGCCCGTGGCGTCGCTGCCGCTGCGCCGCCGGGCGAAGGTGGCGGGCATCCTGCGGTCCGTGGTGCTGCGGCCCCGCGAGGGGGTCCCGACGGTCGAGGCGGAGCTGTTCGACGGCTCGGGCGTCCTGGACCTGGTCTGGCTGGGCCGCCGCTCCATCAAGGGCATCGAGCCGGGCCGCCGGCTCGGCGTCGAGGGCATGATCTGCGAGGCGCACGGCCGCCGCACCATCTACAACCCGCGCTACGAGCTCCGGCCCCGCGCCGGGGACCTCTGAGAGAACCCTGGGCGCGGCCCGGATCGCCGCAAGGCAGAATGTCCTCATGAGCCATCGCGCCGACGCCCGGCAGCCCGAGCAGTCCGAGCAGGTCCCGTCCGGAGCGTCTCCGGCGCGCGGCGTGGCCGCCGTGACGGGGGAGGACTTCTCCGCGCTGGCGGCGATCGGCGGGGTGCGCGGGCTGGTGGAGTCGGTGCTGCCCGGGCTCGTGTTCGTGGTGGCGTTCTCCGTCACCCGTGATCTCGTGGTGCCGCTGGTCTCGGCCGTGGCCGTGGCCGTGATCCTGACGGTGGTGCGGCTGGTGCAGCGCACGCCGGTCACGCAGGCGCTCGGCGGCCTCGTGGGCGTGGCGATCGGCGTGGTGTGGGCGTGGATCACGGGCGACGCGGAGGACTACTTCGCGGGCGGCCTGCTCGTCAACGCGCTCTACCTGGTCCCGATGGCGGTCTCCGTGCTGGTGCGCTGGCCGGTCGTGGGCCTGGTCGTGGAGGCGCTGAAGTCGGGCCTCACGCCGGACAAGCTCAAGGAGGCGGCCGCGGCGGCGGACGGCGACCGCCCGGACGGCGACCGCCCGGGCGACCGTGACGCCGACGCCGAGGAGAACCCCTTCGCCCCCCTGATCGCCTGGCGGTCGGACCCGGAGCTGATGCGCCGCTACTCCATCGCCACCTGGCTGTGGGTCGGCATGTTCGCCCTGCGCCTCGCGGTGAAGGCGCCCCTGTACTTCGCGGGCGAGGTCACCTGGCTCGGGGCGTTCCACCTGCTCCTGGGCGTTCCGCTGTGGGCCCTGGTGCTGTTCCTCACCTGGGTCGTGGTGGCCCGGCGCCCGGCTCGCGCGGCTCAGGCCTGACCGGTCAGCAGGGCCTGCAGCTGGGTGCGGTCGACGCCGGAGCTGGTCACGATCAGCAGCTCGTCGTGGCCCTCGAGCGTGTCGTCGGGCGACGGCGCCACGGGCCGCCCGTCCCGCACGATCGTGGACAGCACGGTGTTCTCCGGCCAGTCGATCTGACCCACGCGGGTGCCGATCAGCGGCGAGTCGCCCGGCAGGGTGATCTCCAGGATGTCCGCGCCGGACTGCTGGAAGCTGAGGATCGGCACGAGCTCGCCGACGGCGACCGCCTCCTCGACCATCGCCGTCATGATGCGCGGCGTCGACACGGCCACGTCCACGCCCCACGACCCGTCGAACATCCACTCGTTCTTCGGGTGGTTCACGCGGGCCACGGTGCGCGGCACGCCGAACTCCGTCTTGCACAGCAGCGAGAACACCAGGTTCACCTTGTCGTCGCCCGTGGCGCCGACGACGACGTCGGCCGTCTCCACGTTCGCGTCCGTGAGGCTGGACAGCTCGCACGCGTCCGCCAGCACCCAGTCCGCCTCGGGCACCTGGGCGACGCGCATGGCCAGCGGGTTGCGGTCCACGAGCAGCACCTCGTGGTCGTGGCTGAGCAGCTCCCGGGCGATGGACCGGCCCACGGACCCGGCGCCGGCGATGACGACCCGCATCAGTTCTCCTCGTGCTTCGGTGCGGTGGTGAGCACGCGTTCGACGGCGTCGGCGTCGTCGGACCGCATCGTCACGTGCAGCACGTCGTTCTCCTGGAGCACCGTGTCGTCGTCGGGCAGCACGCCCTGCGCGAACCGGGAGACGAACGCGACGCGCGCGCCCGCGGCGCGCTCGATCCGCCGGATCGGGACGCCCACCCAGCCGGGGTGGTAGTCGATCTGCGCGATCCGGATCCTGCCCGACGGGTCGCGGAACTCGTCGGTGGCCCCCAGGGGGAGGATGCGGCGCAGCACCTGGTCGGCGGTCCAGCGGACCGTCGCGACCGTGGGGATGCCGAGGCGCTGGTAGATCTCGGCGCGCTGCGGGTCGTAGATGCGCGCGACGACGTTGTCCACGCCGTAGGTCTCGCGCACGACACGCGCGGACAGGATGTTGGAGTTGTCGCCGTCGGACACGGCCGCGAAACCGTACGCCTCCTCGATCCCCGCCTGCACCAGCGTGTCCCGGTCGAAGCCCACGCCGGTGACCTTCTTGCCCGCGAAGTCCGCAGGCAGGCGGCGGAACGCGTCGTTGTTCTGGTCGACGATGGCCACCGAGTGCCCGCGCTCGGAGATGTTCTGCGCGAGAGTGGCCCCGACGCGGCCGCAACCCATGATCACGAAGTGCACGAGGGGAACGCTACCCGCACTTGGGCATAGCATCATCCAACGTGGCGGAGATTCTGAATGTGGCCAAGCGCGTGCTGGTCGGGCGGCCGGTGCGCAGCGACAGCCTGGGGCACACCCTGCTGCCCAAGCGGCTGGCCCTGCCCGTGTTCGCCTCCGACGCGCTGTCCTCGGTGGCGTACGCGCCCGACGAGATCCTGCTGACCCTCTCGATCGCCGGGCTCACCGGGATGTTCGTCGCGCCGTGGGTCGGGCTGATGGTGGTCGCGGTGCTGCTCGTCGTGGTGACCTCGTACCGGCAGAACGTGCACGCGTACCCGTCCGGCGGCGGCGACTACGAGGTCGCCACCACGAACCTGGGCCCGACGGCGGGTCTCGGGGTGGCGTCCGCGCTGCTCGTGGACTACGTGCTCACCGTGGCGGTGTCGGTCAGCTCGGCGGCCCAGTACGCGTCGTCGGCCGTCCCCGCGCTGCGCGGGCACGAGGCGATCGCCGGCGTGCTGGTCGTGGCGGGCCTGGCGCTGATGAACATGCGCGGCGTGAAGGAGTTGGGGCGGGTCTTCGCCGTCATGACCTACTGCTACATGGGCGTGATCGGCGCGCTCGCCGTCACAGGCTTCGTGCGGTTCCTCATGGGGACGCTGCCCAAGGCGGCCAGCGCGGAGTTCGAGATCACCACGGAGGCCGCCTTCGACCAGGGGCTGGTAGGGCTCGGCGGCGCGTTCCTGGTGGCCCGCGCGTTCGCGTCCGGCTGCGCCGCCCTGACCGGGGTCGAGGCGATCAGCAACGGCGTGCCCGCGTTCCGGCGGCCCAAGTCCCGCAACGCGGCGACCACGCTGATGCTGCTCGGCGGGATCTCCTCCACGATGATCATGGCGATCCTGCTGCTCGCGCAGGCCACGGGCGTGAAGTTCGCGGAGGACCCGCACACCCAGCTCACCGTGGACGGCGCGGCGGTGCCCGAGAGCTACAACCAGCACCCCGTCGTCGGCCAGCTCGCCGAGGCGGTCTTCGCCGGGTTCCCCGTCGCCTTCCTCGCGGTCTCCGCCGTGACCGGCATCATCCTCGTGCTCGCCGCCAACACGGCGTTCAACGGGTTCCCCGTGCTCGGCTCGATCCTCGCCAAGGACGGCTACCTGCCCCGCCAGCTGCACACCCGCGGCGACCGGCTCGCCTACTCCAACGGCATCATCGCCCTGGCGGCGGCGGCGATGGTGCTCATCCTCGTGTTCGACGCCGAGGCGACCCGCCTCATCCAGCTCTACATCGTGGGCGTGTTCGTCTCGTTCACGCTGTCGCAGTCCGGCATGCTGCGGCACTGGACCCGCGAGCTGCGCACCGAGTACCGCCCGGCCGAGCGCGCGCGGATGATGCGCGCGCGGGCGGTCAACGCCGTCGGCCTGCTCTTCACGGGCGTCGTGCTGGTCATCGTGCTCGTCACGAAGTTCACGCACGGCGCCTGGATCACCCTGCTCGCCATGGCCGGGCTGTTCCTGATGATGCGCGCGATCCGCAAGCACTACGACGACGTCGGCGACCAGCTCGCGATCGTCGGTTCCGAGGACGAGGGGCAGCTGCGGGCCCTGCCCAGCCGCGTGCACGCCATCGTGCTCGTGTCCAAGGTGCACAAGCCGACCCTGCGGGCGCTCGCGTACGCCCGCGCGACCCGGCCCTCGACGCTGGAGGCCGTCACCGTCGGGGTGGACCCGGACGACGTCGAGGGTCTCGTCGCCGCCTGGGAACGGCAGGACCTGTCGGTCCCGCTGCGCGTGCTCGACTCGCCGTTCCGCGAGATCACCCGGCCGCTGCTGAAGTACGTGCGCTCCATCCGCCGCGAATCCCCGCGTGACCTGGTCGTGGTCTACATCCCGGAGTACGTCGTGGGACACTGGTGGGAGCAGCTGCTGCACAACCAGTCGGCGCTGATCCTCAAGAGCAGGTTGCTCTACACGCCGGGTGTCGTCGTCTCGTCGGTGCCCTGGCAACTCGAATCCACCGCCGGTCAGACCGGCCTCGAGGGCGCGTACGTGCCCGGTCAGCGGAGGCTGCCATGACCGTTCGTCCTTCCGTCCCGCCGTCCGGCAACTCGCCGGCGGGCAGCTCGCCGTCCGGGCGGTCCGGCGGACGCCGTCGGCCCCGCCCGGGCGCGCGGCCCTCGCGCCCCGCGTCCGTGACCGAGCCCGGTGCCGACACCGGCGAGCTCGGGGAGATCCTCGAGCTCGAGATCGGCTCGATCGCGCACGGCGGCCACTGCGTCGCCCGGCACGACGGACGGGTGATCTTCGTGCGGCACACCCTGCCCGGCGAGCGCGTCCGCGCCCGCGTGACCGCCACGGGCTCCCGGTTCTGGCGCGCCGACGCCGTCGAGATCCTCGAGCCCTCGCCCGACCGGGTCCCGGACGCCTGGCCCGCCGCCGGCCCCGGCGGTGTCGGCGGAGGCGAGCTCTCGCACGTCGCGCTCGCCGCGCAACGCCGCTGGAAGGCCGGCGTCGTCGCCGACCAGCTGCGCAGGATCGCCCGGTACGACGGCGACCTGCTCGACGGGCTCACCGTCGAGGCGGTACCCGGGGACGACGACGCCGGGGGGCTGGGGTACCGGACCCGCATCGACCTGGTGGCAGGCGACGACGGGCGGCTCGGCATGCACCGCTTCCGCTCCCACGAGGTCGTGGCGCTCAAGCCGCTGCCCGCGGGGATGCCGCTGGCGACCGCGGACGTCGCGGCGCTCGCGGCGGCCGAGGGCGTCCTCGACCGGCTCTGGGAGCCCGGCACGCGGGTCGAGCTGGTCGCGCCCGGGGACGGGGACCCGATCGTTCTCGCGGACGGCGAGCCCTGGCACCGCGGCCATGCCGACACCCGGCCGAACGCGCGCCGCAGCGTCAAGGAGTCCGTCCCGGTGCGGCTGCCGGGCGCGGCGGAGCCCGCCACGTTCACCTTCCGCGTCGCCGCGGGCGGCTTCTGGCAGGTCCACCGGGCGGCGCCGGCCCTGCTCGCGCAGGCGGTGCTGGACGCGGTCGGCGACATCTCGGGCAGGACGGTCCTCGACCTGTACTCGGGCGCGGGCCTGTTCACGCTGCCGCTCGCCGCGGCGGCAGGGGAGTCCGGCGTCGTCGTCGCCGTGGAAGGGGACGACGGCGCCGTCCGCGACGCCCGCCGCAACGCCCACGAGCTGGGTCAGGTGCGGCTGCACCCCGGGGACGTCGCGGCGGTGCTCACCGGCCAGGACGTGCCGGCCCGCGCCGACGTCGTCGTCCTCGATCCGCCGCGCGCCGGCGCGAAGCGCGACGTCGTCGCCGCCATCGCGGGCCGCGACCCGGAACGGGTCGTGTACGTGGCCTGCGACCCGGCCGCCCTGGCCCGCGACGTCGGCTACTTCCAGCAGGCGGGCTACGCCCTGACGTCCCTGCGTGCGTTCGACCTGTTCCCCCACACGCACCACGTGGAGTGCATCGCGGTGCTGCGGCGCTCCTGACCGGCTTCGTGACGCGGAAGTATCTTGACGTCAAGATACATGCGGTATGCTGGGCGGAGCAGCCCGGCCTAGGCTGGGTGGAGCCCCCTTGTTCCCGTCGTCGGGCCGGTGCGTGCGAACCGCGTGCCGGGTGCCCGGCGGCCCCGCACAGCCCCGCGAAGGAGCCACTGTGAGCACCGTGGACAGTTTTCGATCGAAGGGACAGCTGAAGGTCGGCGAGAATGCCTACGAGATCTTCCGGCTGTCGGCGGTGGAGGGTGTGGAGCGTCTTCCGTACGCCCTGAAGATCCTCGCCGAGAACCTTCTGCGCACCGAGGACGGTGCCAACATCACGGCTGACCACGTGCGCGCCCTCGCGCAGTGGGACCCGGACGCCCAGCCGGACACCGAGATCCAGTTCACGCCCGCGCGCGTGATCATGCAGGACTTCACCGGCGTGCCCTGCGTGGTGGACCTCGCCACGATGCGCGAGGCCGTCGCGGAGCTGGGCGGCGACCCGACGCGGATCAACCCGCTGTCGCCCGCCGAGATGGTCATCGACCACTCCGTGCAGATCGACGTCGCCGGGCGCGCGGACGCGTTCGAGCGCAACGTCGAGATCGAGTACGAGCGCAACCACGAGCGCTACCAGTTCCTGCGCTGGGGCCAGACGGCGTTCGACGACTTCAAGGTCGTGCCGCCGGGCACCGGCATCGTGCACCAGGTGAACATCGAGTACCTGGCGCGGACCGTGATGACGCGTGAGGTCTCCGTGAACGGGGAAGCGCCGGTGCTGCGGGCGTACCCCGACACCTGCGTCGGCACCGACTCGCACACCACCATGGTCAACGGCCTGGGCGTGCTCGGCTGGGGCGTCGGCGGCATCGAGGCCGAGGCCGCCATGCTGGGCCAGCCCGTGTCGATGCTCATCCCGCGCGTCGTCGGCTTCAAGCTGACCGGGTCCATCCCGGCGGGCGTGACCGCGACCGACGTCGTCCTGACGATCACGCAGATGCTGCGGCAGCACGGCGTCGTCGGCAAGTTCGTGGAGTTCTACGGTGCGGGCGTGGCCCAGGTGCCGCTCGCGAACCGCGCCACGATCGGCAACATGTCGCCGGAGTTCGGTTCGACGGCCGCGATCTTCCCGATCGACGAGGTGACGGTCGAGTACCTGCGGCTGACCGGGCGTTCCGAGGAGCAGCTCGCGCTGGTGGAGGCGTACGCCAAAGAACAAGGTCTGTGGCTCGACACTGAAACCGACGGAGGGGCACCCGAGGCGCAGTACTCCGAGTACCTGCAGCTCGACCTGTCGACGGTGGTCCCGTCGATCGCCGGGCCGAAGCGCCCGCAGGACCGCATCGAGCTGACCAACGCGAAGCACCAGTTCCTGCGCGACCTGCCGAACTACGCGCCCGAGGTCGGCGCGGCGGCGGACGAGGCCGAGCACGAGTCCTTCCCGGCGTCCGACTCCCCGGCCCCGGCCGCGAACGGCCGCAAGAAGGTCGCCGTGACGGACTCGGACGGCAAGGAGTTCGAGCTGTTCCACGGCGCCGTCGGCATCGCGTCGATCACCTCGTGCACCAACACGTCCAACCCGTCCGTGATGCTCGCCGCGGCGCTCCTGGCCAAGAAGGCCGTCGAGAAGGGCCTCGGGGCCAAGCCGTGGGTCAAGACGTCGATGGCGCCGGGCTCGCAGGTCGTCACGAACTACTACGAGAAGGCGGGCCTCTGGCCGTACCTGGAGAAGCTCGGCTTCCACCTGGTCGGTTACGGCTGCGCCACCTGCATCGGCAACTCCGGCCCGCTGGACGAGAACATCTCGGCCGCCGTGCAGGAGCACGACCTGACGATCGTCTCGGTGCTGTCCGGCAACCGGAACTTCGAGGGCCGCATCAACCCGGACGTCAAGATGAACTACCTGGCGTCCCCGCCGCTGGTCATCGCGTACGCCCTGGCCGGGACCATGGAGTTCGACTTCGAGACCGAGCCGCTCGGCCGCGACGAGGCCGGCGCCCCGGTGTTCCTCAAGGACATCTGGCCCTCCCCGGAGGAGGTCCAGGCGACGATCGACTCGTCGATCGACCGGAAGATGTTCGAGGCCGACTACGCCGACGTCTTCTCCGGCGACGACCGCTGGCGCGCCCTGGACACCCCCGAGGGCGACACGTTCGCCTGGGACCCGGACTCCACCTACGTGCGCAAGCCGTCCTACTTCGACGGCATGGGCATGGAGCCGGCGCCGGTCGAGGACATCGCGGGCGCGCGGGTGCTGGCCAAGCTGGGCGACTCGGTCACCACGGACCACATCTCCCCGGCCGGCTCCATCAAGCCGGACTCCCCGGCGGGCGTCTACCTCGCCGAGCACGGCGTGGCGCGCCGCGACTTCAACTCCTACGGCTCGCGCCGCGGGAACCACGAGGTCATGGTGCGCGGCACGTTCGCGAACATCCGCCTGAGGAACCAGCTCCTCGACGGCGTCGAGGGCGGCTTCACGTACAACTTCGTCAAGGGCGCGCAGGACACGATCTACGACGCCGCCCAGGACTACGCCGCGCAGGGCACCCCGCTGGTGGTGCTGGGCGGCAAGGAGTACGGCTCCGGCTCGTCGCGCGACTGGGCGGCCAAGGGCACGAAGCTGCTGGGCGTGAAGGCGGTCATCACCGAGAGCTTCGAGCGCATCCACCGCTCCAACCTCATCGGCATGGGCGTGCTCCCGCTGCAGTTCCCGGCGGGGGAGTCGGCGGGCTCGCTGGGCCTGGACGGCACGGAGACCTTCGACATCTCCGGGATCACGGCCCTGAACGACGGTGCGACGCCGTCGACGGTGGCGGTCAAGGCGACGAAGGAGGACGGCTCGGTCGTCGAGTTCGACGCGGTGGTCCGTATCGACACCCCGGGCGAGGCCGACTACTACCGCAACGGCGGCATCCTGCAGTACGTGCTGCGCAGCCTGGTGGCCTGATCCGGTACGACGGCGGTGCGGGGCCTCAGATCGTCGAGGCCCTGCACCGCCGTCGTCGTCCCACCACGAGCTTTGCCGCGCGACCACGAGCTTTTCGGCGGACCAACCTGGGCGATGCACGGCAAGCTCGTGGTGGCCCGGCGAAGCTCGTGGTCACCCCGAGCGGGCGGGGGATGTCAGACAGGGGTCGTAGGTTGGGGGCGTGAGCGAGAATCCGGAGTTGATCGTGGCCGACGTCGCCGCGTGGCGGGCATGGCTGGACGAAAGCGAGTCGTCGTCCGACGGCGTCTGGCTGGTGCTCGCCAAGAAGGGGAAGGACGCGCCGACGACGCTCAGCCATGCGACCGCCCTGGAGGAAGCCCTGTGCAGCGGCTGGATCGACGCGCAGGCTCGAAGCCGGGACGACGCGACGAGCAAGCAGCGGTTCTGCCCGCGCCGTGCCCGGAGCAAATGGTCGGCGCGCAACGTCGGCATCGCCGAACGCCTCGTGACCGAGGGCCGCATGCGCCCGCGCGGCCTGGAGGAGATGGAGAAGGCCAAGGCCGACGGCCGCTGGGCGGCTGCCTACGAGAGCCCGAGGAACATCCAGGTCCCCGACGACCTCGCCGCGGCGCTCGCGGCCAGCCCGCGCGCGGCGGCGATGTTCGAGATCCTCTCGGGCCAGAACCGCTACGCGATCCTCTTCCGCCTGGCCAACCTGAGGACGGCGGAGGCGAAGGCCCGCAACGTCACCAAGTTCGTCGGGATGCTGGAACGCGGCGAGACGGTGTACCCCCAGAAGAAGACGCTGGAGCCGGAGAGCTGAGGACCCGCCCGGCCCACGGAGATCCGCGGGCCGGGCGGGCCGCCGGCGGTCAGGCCGTTCTCGAGCTCACGGCCGAAGATCAGCATGCCGCCGGCCGGTTCTGGTCCGGATCGTCCGGGCAGGGATCGCGTCAGACGAGCGACTGCGCCGCCCCCGCGAGCAGGATGGCGCCCATCAGAACGCCCGTTGTCGGGTGGGTCATGGGCGTCCCGTTCGGCGTCATGAGGCGGCCGACGGCGGCGACGGGCCACGCCAGGATCACGGCGGCCAGGCAGAACAGGGCCACGAAGTACAGGTAACTCACCGTCAGCAGCTCGGCCAGCACCACGACGTGGATGACGAGCGAGACCGCCACGGTGCTCGGCACGAGCCGGGTCTGGTTGTGCGAGGCGAGGAACCCGGTGAGCCAGCGCGTCACGGCACCCTGCAGGAGCAGCGCGACGAGGTAGATCCCGATGGTGGGCCCCTCGACGGAGGTCCCGTCCGCCACGGCGCCGACGGCGTCGATCGTCCCGCTCGCCGCGACCACCACGGAGCTGACCGCCCCGGCGATCGGCAGCAGCGCCCACAGCCCGCGGATGTGCCGCATCGACCAGAGGAACCAGAGGCCCGCGAAGACCGCGAGGATCACGGTCGCGACGGCCACGTCGAAGGCGTGTTCGGTCGGCATGGTTCCCCCACTCGTCGGGCGTGCTGCTCGGCGACCGGCGTGGACGACCACCGGACGAACGCGACCCACAGCTTAGGGGAAAACCTGCAGGTCAGGGAAGATGACTGGGCTTCACCGCGGTGATGTGTTCCACCACCCGGCGCCGCACGCCGGCGTCGCGCACGATCCGGTTGTGCCCGAGGCCCGTGGTGGTGACCAGCTCCGCGGAATCGGCGTGGGCGGCGAGCATGAGCTCGGACTGGGAGTGCAGCACCCGCTTGTCCTCGGCGTCGTGCACGAACAGCACCGGGACGCCTGCGGGAACGGGCCGCCGGGTGAGGTCGTAGTGCTCGGCGAAGTCCGGCTCGCCGGGAAACCAGCGGCGCCGGACGGCGTCGTCGTACCTGGTGCGCAGCGTCCGCGGCGTGCCGCTGAGCGCGAAGAAACCGTCGTTGATCGCCGTCGCCGACGAGATGCCGGCCAGCGCCGCGAAGCGGTGCGCCGGGACGCCGCCGGCCAGCGCGACGCCGGCGGCGAGCACGCCGGCCGAGTGCGCGACGACGCCTTCCCAGGCGTCCGGTTCGGCCTCGGAGAGGCGGCGCACGATCGCGACGTCGTCGGCGAGGGTGCGGTGCGTGCCGCCGGAGTCGCCGTGCCCGGGGGCGTCGTAGCCGACGACGCGGCGTCCCGCCGCGACCAGGTCGCCGACGAGCGGCGCGAAGAAGGCCGCGCGCGACTGCCAGCCGTGCACGAGCAGGACGGCGGGGGCGTCCGGCTCGCCCCAGGTGTGCACGACGACGTCGACCGGGCGGTGGTTCGTGGCGCGCCGGAGATGGCGGGTCGTGGAGCGGTGCGACGACTCGTGCACCTCGCGCTCGTGCGGGCGGACGGCGGCCCGCCGGCCGAGGCGGAAGGCGGCCCGGGCGGCGATCTCGGCGGCGAGGGGCGCGGGGAGGTGCGCGAGATGGCGCAGGGGTCCGGTCACTGGGCTCTCCAAAGTATGTGAACGATCGATCGGATTGTTTGGGAGCCTACAACATGTGCGTACGGTCGTACACTCACTTCATGGCGAACGGAGAGCATGCAGCAGTGCGGGCCCCGGCTGATCCGAGTGCCGGTGCCGGGGCCGCGAGCGGGGCTGTGGCGGACGGGGCCGCCGGCGTGGGGGCGAGCGGGAGTGCCGGTGCCGGAGAGGGAGATGTGGCGGCCGGTGGTGCCGCCCGGGCCGACCGGCGCCGGGAGCGGGGTGACCGGACCCGGCTGGCCGTTCTGGAGCAGGCTGTGCAGGACGCCTCCGTGCGCGGGCTCGAGGCGTTGTCGCTGGGCGGCCTGGCGGCGTCGGCGCCGGTGAACAAGAGCGCGATCGCGGGGCTGTTCGGGTCGAAGGAGGGGTTGCAGCTCGCCGTCGTCGCGCGGGCGCGGGAGATCTACACCGGTGCGGTGATCGAGCCGGCGCGGGCGGCGGCGCCGGGCCTGCCACGGGTCCGGGCGCTGGTGGAGTGCTGGATCGACTACTCGCGCCGCCGGGTGTTCCGCGGCGGCTGCTTCTTCCGGACGGTCGAGGTCGAGTTCGACATGCGGCCCGGGCCGGTGCGGGACGCCGTCGTGGAGGCGCAGAGCACCTGGGACTCCTACCTGGCGCACCATGTCCAGCTCGCGGTCCGCGCGGGAGACCTGACCCCGGAGACCGACCCCGAGCAGGTCGCCTTCGAGATCAACGCCCTGCTCAACGCGGCCAACGACCGCTCGCTGCTCCGCGACGACGACGCGGCCTACGCCCGCACCCGGTCGGCGGTAGACGCCCTCCTGAAGACCCGCACCTCGACCTAACTCCTGCCCCCGGGCTGATTCCCATGTTTTCGGTCGGGTCAGTAGAACGTCAGGCCCCTTCTCAGGGGTTTCGAATGGATTCGAAGTGCTGCTGACGCCACCTCAGCGCGGCCTGTCAGCAGTTGGAGGCGGGGGAGGGTGACCGGGGGTGGGTCGTGGTGGTCTCGATGTTGACGGCGGTCGTTCAGAGGTTCAGTTCGCGGGTGTGGTCCCAGGGTTCGGTCCAGCCGAGGGCGTCGAACAGGGTGTCCAGGAGGCCGCCCGTGAAGCCCCAGACCAGGTGGGTCGTGGCGCCGTCGGCGACCTGGAAGCCCGGGCCGCGGTACGTGCGGCCCTCGTGCCGGAGCACCACCGTCACCCGGGACCGCGGGTCCAGCAGGTCGGCGACCGGTGCGCGGAACACGTGGGAGGACTCCGCCTCGTCGACGACGTGGACCGGCGTCGGCTTCGCCCACCAGCCCAGCACCGGCGTGACCACGTGGTTCGACACCGGCATCGGCAGCGCGCCGAACTCGCCGAGCACCTCGACGCCGGACGGGTCCAGCCCGGTCTCCTCCTCGGCCTCGCGCAGGGCGGCGGCGACCATGGACTCGCCGTCGTCGGCCCGGCCGCCGGGGAACGCCACCTGACCGGCGTGCGAGCGCAGGGTCGCGGCCCGGGCCAGCAGCAGGACGTCGAGGTCCTGGTGCACGGCCTCGGCCTGGGCGTCGTGATCGGCGGGCAGCCCGTCGAGCACCCCGAACAGCATCAGGACCGCGGCGGGCCGCGCCTCGCCCGTGAACGGGCCGCGAGCGTGCGCCCACGGGTCCGGGAAACCGTCACCCACCAGCCGTTCCAGCTGCTGCCGGGCGGACACGCCGGCGAGGTCGCCAGGGGAATCACTCACCCCGCGAGACTAACAAGCCCCGGGGCCGCGGCCCCAGCACCGCGGCCCCAGCCCGGCGGACCCCGGCCCGCACCGGTCCCGGCCGGACCGCGGCCCGCCGCCGCACGGCGGCCCCGCGGGTCCCGGCCTCACCAGCTCGTCTCGACCGGCCGCCCCTCCTCGTAGCCGGCGGCGGACTGGATGCCCACGACCGCCCGCTCCGCGAACTCCGCCAGGCTCCGGGCGCCCGCGTACGTGCACGAGGACCGCAGCCCCGAGGTGACCTCGTCCAGCAGGTCCTCGACGCCGGGCCGCTGCGGGTCCAGGTACATCCGCCCGGTCGAGATCCCCTCCTCGTACAGCGCCTTCCGGGCCCGCTCGAACGGCGTGCCCTCGCCCGCCGTCCGGGCCGCCACGGCCCGCGCCGACGCCATCCCGAACGAGTCCTTGTACAGCCGCCCGTGCCCGTCCTCGCGCAGGTCGCCCGGCGACTCGTGGGTCCCGGCGAACCAGGATCCGATCATCACCTGCGCCGCCCCGGCGGCCAGCGCGAGGGCGACGTCGCGCGGGTGCCGCACGCCGCCGTCGGCCCACACGTGCCGGCCGAGCTCGCCCGCGGCGCGCGCGCACTCGAGGACCGCGGAGAACTGCGGCCGCCCGACGGCGGTCTGCATGCGCGTGGTGCACATCGCGCCGGGGCCGACGCCGACCTTGACGATGTCGGCCCCGGCGGCCACGAGATCCCGCACGCCGTCCGCGGTGACGACGTTCCCGGCCACCACCGGCACGTCCGGGTCCACCGACCGCACCGCGTCGAGCGCCGCCAGCATCCGCTCCTGGTGGCCGTGCGCGGTGTCCACGACGAGCACGTCGACCCCGGCCTCGAGCAGTTCCCTCGTCTTCGCCGCGACGTCCCCGTTGATCCCGACGGCGGCCCCCACGAGCAGCCGCCCGGCGTCGTCCGTCGCGGGCGCGTACACCGACGAGCGCACCGCGCCCTTGCGGGTCAGCACGCCCACGAGCCGCCCGTCCCGCACGACGGGCGCCACCTGCACCCGCGCGGAGTGCAGCGTCCCGAAGGCGGCCTCCAGACCGCCCGCACCCGCCAGGATCCCCGCGTCGATCACCAGCGGGTCGGGCGCCATCACGCTCCGGATCTGCGCGAACCGGTCGACGTCGAGGCAGTCCGCCGCCGTGACGACGCCGACGGGCCGGCCGTCCTCGACCACGACCGCCGCCCCGTGCGCCCGCTTGCCGAGCAGCGTGAGCGCGGTGTGTACGGTGTCGTCGGGCGCGACGACGACGGGCGTCTCCACCACCGTGTCCCGGGACTTCACCCCGGTGACGACGTCGGCCACCACCGCGGCCGGCACGTCCTGCGGCAGGATCGTGAGCCCGCCGCGCCGCGCGACGGTCTCGGCCATCCGGCGTCCCGCCACCGCCGTCATGTTCGCGACCACGACGGGGATCGTGGTCCCGGTCCCGTCGGCGGTCGCGAGGTCGACGTCGAACCGCGACGCGACGTCGGAGCGGGACGGCACGAGGAAGACGTCGCCGTAGGTCAGGTCGTGGGGCGGCTCCTGGCCGCTGAGGAAGCGCACGACGCCACACTATGACCTCTCGACGTGGAGCCGGCAGGTTCGATCAGGGCGAAGTCCCGATCATCTCGGCACGCGGGCGCGGGTGTCCCGCAGGAGTACGGCCGGCAGGTTCGATCACGGCGCAGCCCTGGTCCGGGCAGCCGGGCGGGCGCGGGTGTCGCGTACGAGGCCGGCCGTGGTGAGAACGCGGTGTGGAAGTTCCCGGGAGTTCATCCGGGTACGGGCCGCTCCGTAGGATGTCTCCTTGCGTGCGTGGCACAGTGGAGGGCACGCACCCCAGGGGACGGCCCGGGGACGGCGAGGGAAGGAACACGATGGGACTGCTGAGCGGTATCGGCTCACCGCAGGACGTGCGGGCACTCACCCCCGGCCAGCTCGGCGAGCTGGCGAGCGAGATCCGCGGCTTCCTCGTCGAGAACGTGTCCCGGACCGGCGGGCACCTCGGCCCGAACCTCGGCGTCGTCGAGCTCACCATCGCCCTGCACCGCGTCTTCGACTCGCCGCGCGACACGCTGGTCTTCGACACCGGCCACCAGTCCTACGTGCACAAGCTGCTCACCGGCCGCCAGGACTTCTCCCGCCTGCGGCAGAAGGGCGGCCTGTCCGGCTACCCGTCCCGCGCCGAGTCCGAGCACGACGTCGTCGAGAACTCCCACGCGTCCACCGCCCTGTCCTGGGCCGACGGCATCGCGAAGGCCAACGTCGTCGCCGGCCGTGCCGACAGCCACACGGTCGCCGTCATCGGCGACGGCGCCCTGACCGGCGGGATGGCCTGGGAGGCCCTGAACAACATCGCCGAAGGCCACGACCGGCGCCTCGTCGTCGTCGTCAACGACAACGGCCGGTCCTACTCGCCCACCATCGGCGGCCTCGCGAACCACCTCGACACCCTGCGCACCACGCGCGGCTACGAGGTCTTCCTCGACTGGACCTCCCGCATGCTCAACCGCTCCGGCCCGCCCGGGCGGTTCGCGTGGCGCTGGATGCACGGGTTCAAGAAGGGGATGAAGGACATCATCGCCCCGCAGGGCCTCTTCGAGGACCTCGGCATCAAGTACATCGGGCCCGTCGACGGGCACGACGCCGCAGCCATGGAGCACGCCCTGCGCCGCGCCAAGGCGTACGGCAAGCCGGTCATCGTGCACGCCATCACCGAGAAGGGCCGCGGCTACAAGCCCGCCGAGGAGGACATCGCCGACCGCTTCCACGCCGTCGGCGTCATCCACCCCGAGACCGGCCTGCCCGTGGCGCAGTCGCGCTTCGGCTGGACCAAGGTGTTCGCGGACGAGATCGTGCGCATCGGGCGGCGCCGGCCCGACGTCGTCGCCATCACCGCCGCCATGCTGCACCCCGTGGGCCTCGCGCCGTTCGCCAAGGAGTTCCCGGACCGCACGTTCGACGTCGGCATCGCCGAGCAGCACGCCGTCACCTCCGCGGCCGGCATGGCGTTCGCCGGGCTGCACCCCGTGGTCGCCGTCTACGCGACGTTCCTCAACCGGGCGTTCGACCAGGTCCTCATGGACGTCGCCCTGCACAAGGCCGGCGTCACGTTCGTGCTGGACCGCGCCGGCATCACCGGGTCCGACGGCGCCTCGCACAACGGCATGTGGGACATGGCCATGCTCCGCATCGTCCCCGGCCTGCGGCTCGCCGCCCCGCGCGACGAGCCCACCCTCCGCGCCGCGCTGCGCGCGAGCGTCGACGTCGACGACGCGCCCACCGTGGTCCGGTACCCCAAGGGCGCGGTCGGCGCGGAACTGCCGGCCCTCGAGACGCTCGACGACGTCGACGTGATCGGGCGCTTCGAGGCCCGCAAGGCGCCCGTGCCCGACGACGCCGGGCGGGGCGGCGCCCCGGGGACCGTCTCCGGCCGGGCCGGTTCCGGGCAGGAGCCCGTGGCGCGAGCCGCGCGCCGCGTGCTCGTCGTCGGCGTCGGCGCGATGGCGGCCGCCGGGATCGACGCCGGGCAGGCGCTCGCGGAGCACGGCCTGGAGGCGACCGTCGTCGCGCCGACGTGGGTGCTGCCGCTCCCGGCCGCCCTGGTGAAGCTCGCGGGCGAGCACGACGTCGTCGTCACGATCGAGGACGGCGTGTCCGACGGCGGCGTCGGCGCGCTCCTCGCCCAGCGCGCCGGCGAGCAGGGCGTCCGCACGCCCCACGTGCACGTCGGCCTCGACGCGGCGTTCCTGGACCACGCGAGCCGCGAGCAGATCGCGGTGGCCCAGCGACTGACGGCCGCCGACGCGGTCCGCGACACGCTGGCGGCCCTGGCTCAGCCCTGATCTGTGCCCGCCGCGGGTCGGCGGACCGCCGCAGGTCGCGGGGCGCGGGTCGCCGGCCGCCGCACGTCGCCGGACTGTCGCGCCTTGCCGGACTGTCGCGCCTTGCCGGACTGTCGCGCGCCGTCGGACCGGCGCGCGCCGTCGGACCGCCGCGCGCCGTCGGACCGCCGCGCGGCCGTGATCCCTCGCGGGCCGGCGGCGTGATGTGGGGCAGATCATGGGCGACCGGCCGCCCGGGGGAGCGGGGTGCGGCGTAGGGTGCTCGCGTGTGCACCGTGATGCTGCGTCGGGAACCGGGTGGGCGGTGGCCGCTGCTGCTGGCCGCCGTGCGGGACGAGTTCGCGGACCGGGCCTGGGATCCTCCTGCCCCGCACTGGCCCGACGACGCGCCGGGGCTGGTCGGCGGGCGTGACCGGCTGGCGGGCGGGACGTGGCTCGCGGTGCGCGGGGGCGGGACGCCCGCGGTCGCCGCCGTGCTCAACGGGAGCTTCATGAACCGGCTGGACCGGTCCGAGCCCGGCGCGCCGTCGGCCGTCCGGCCGAGCCGCGGGCGGCTGCCGCTGCGGGCGCTGCTGTCGGGGGTGCCGGGCGACGACGAGCTGCGCGAGTACGAGGTGGTGCACCTGGTGGTCGCCGACGCCGACGGCGCGCAGCTGATCTCCTGGGACGGGCGCGAGGTGACCCGGCTGGAGATCCCCGACGGCGACCACATCGTGACCAACGAGGGCCTCGACGTCGCCGACGACCCGCTGGTGCCGCACTTCGGGCCGCTGCTGGCGACGGCGGCCGGCCCTGCGGAGGCGGGCCTGGCGGTGGCCGGCGGAGGCTCCGGCGCGGGGACGACGACGGCGTCCTGGTGGGGCGACTGGACGGACCTGATGCGCGGCGACGGTCTCGCGGGCGACGACCCGCGGGCCCTGCTGGTGCGCCACGAGATCCCGGACGGCCGGGTGTTCGCCTCGACGTCGGCGACCTTGCTGGCCCTCGGCCGCGAACCAGGGCAGCTCCGCATGGACTTCACGGCGACGCCGTCGTCCCCGGACTGGCGGGCCGTCACCCTCTGACGCCCGGACGGCCGGCGCCATGCCGGGCCTGGCGTCATCGCGCCGGGCCGAGCGACACCGTGCCGGGTCGAGTGACATCGCGCCAGGTCGAGTGACACCGTGCCGGGCCGAGCGACATCGCGCCGGGCCGAGCGACATCGCGCCAGGCAACCGGCGCCGCGACCGGCGACCGGCGCGCCCCGCGACGATCGCGCCCGGCGACGATCACGCGCGGAAATAAAAGTGTGCCAAGCGGCGCAGCCGCCACCGGGCGCGGTGAGGGGAATGTCGGGCACGGAAGGTACGCTGCGGCCCGATGGGTTCTTCGGTGAGTGCGCGTGAGGCCAGGCAGGTCGTCGAGGAGGCCGCGGCGCGGCTCGGGGACGCCCGGCTGCTGATGGAGTCCGACGCGCCCTACCGGGAGGCCGTGCGCGACGCCTACGCCGCTGTGCGGCGGGTCCGGCTGCACGCCGAGCTCGTGTCCGTGCGCGTCGAGGAGCTCGAGACCCGGCGCAAGAAGCTCCGGGTCGCCGTCCTGCGCAAGAAGGGCTTCCGCGACGTCGCGCAGGTGCTCGACGCCGGGATCGACGGCCTCGTCGCCGCCGGGATCGGGGAGACGACGGCGCGCCCCGCCGTGGCCGCGGCCCGGGAGCTCGCCGACGAGGTCGAGGGGGACCAGCGGTTCCGCATCGACGTCGACCCCGCCGACCCGCACGTCACCGCGCTCGTGCGAGCCCTGCGCACCTTCGGCGCCGTCACCGACGCCCGCCACCGTCACTACGACGACGCCCGCCGCCTCGCCGCGGTGCTGCCGCCCTACCTCGGCCCGGCGGGCGCGCTGACCCGCTGGTGGCGCCGGCTGTTCGCGGACCACCGGAGCAAGGCCGCCGCGCTCGCGGCGATCGGGTCGCTGCGAGGCGCGCTGGCGGCGTCGTCCCCGGAGCTGGCGACGGCGGCGCGGACCGTCCGGGACGCCGTCGGGCAGCGCGCGGGCGATCCCTGGGCCGACTTCGAGCGGCGCTCGGCCGAGTACTACGGCCTGCTCAGCCAGGTGGTCGATCTCGGCGACGACCACGAGGCCGCCGAGGGCTTCCTCCCGGCCGACGTCGTCCGCCGTGTCGAGGCCCAGCCCCTGGACCGCTCGCTGCTGCACGCGAACCTGCGCGCCTACCAGTCGTTCGGCGCGAAGTACGCGCTCGTGCAGCGCCGCACGATCCTCGGCGACGAGATGGGCCTCGGCAAGACGATGCAGTCCCTCGCCGTGATGACGCACCTCGCGGCCGCGCACGCCGCCGCCGGCGACGGCCCCGCCCACTTCCTCGTCGTCTGCCCCGCGAGCGTCGTGACGAACTGGGCCCGCGAGGTCACCACGCACTCGGCGCTGCCCGCCGTCGTCATGCACGGCAACGACCGGGACGACGCCGCGGCCGCGTGGGCGGCGTCCGGCGGCGTCGGCGTGACGACCTTCGAGATGCTGGGCCGGCTCGACCTGCCCGCGGACCTGCGCCCCGCGCTCATGGTGGTCGACGAGGCGCACTACGTGAAGAACCCCGAGACCCTGCGCGGCCAGAGCGTCCGCTCGTGGACGGACCGCGCCGACCGCGTCCTGTTCCTGTCCGGCACGCCCATGGAGAACAAGGTCGCGGAGTTCAAGGCGATGGTCGGCTACCTCCAGCCGGTGATCGCGAAGCAGCTCGACCCGAACGCGGACCTGTCCGGCGCGCAGGCGTTCCGGCGTATCGTCGCGCCCGTCTACCTGCGGCGCAACACCGAGGACGTGCTCACCGAGCTCCCGGACCTGGTCCAGGTCGAGGAGTGGGAGGAGTTCGGCCGGGCCGACGGCGCCGCGTACGCCCGGTCCGTCGCGGCCGGGAACTTCATGGCGATGCGCCGCGCGGCGTTCGACGTCGAGCGCCCCGAGGACTCCGCCAAGCTCGTGCGCCTCAAGGCCCTCGTGGACGAGGCCGTCGCCAACGGCCGCCGCGTCATCGTGTTCTCCTACTTCATCGACGTCCTGGACCAGGTCATGGCGGTGCTCGGCGACGTCGCCGTCGGCCCGCTCACGGGCCGCGTGAAGATCGCCGAGCGCCAGGAGATGGTGGACAGCCTCTCGCAGGAGACCGGCCCGCGTGTGCTGGTCAGCCAGATCACGGCCGGGGGAGTGGGGCTGAACGTGCAGGCCGCCTCCGTGGTGATCTTCTGCGAGCCGCAGGTCAAGCCCACGATCGAGGCGCAGGCGGTCGCCCGCGCGCATCGCATGGGCCAGACCCGCACGGTGCAGGTGCACCGGCTGCTCGTGGCGGACTCCGTGGACCAGCGCATGATGGAGATCCTCGACACGAAGGCCGCGCTGTTCGAGCAGTTCGCGCGGCAGTCGGAGATCACCGAGACGTCGGAGCTGGCGATCGCCGTCGGCGATCGGCCGGAGGGGGCGTCCGGTTCGGGCGGCTCCGTCGCAGGGCCGACGACGGCGCCCGGCGCGCCCTCGGAGGCCGAGCTGGGCAGGGCGATCGTCGCCGCCGAACGGGAGCGGCTCGCGGGCGGGCCGGGTGCCGTCGGCAGGAACGCGCCCGAGCCCGTTCCGGCGCGCTGAGCCTGGTCGCGGGTGCTTCCGGTCAAAACGGCGTCAAATCCCCTTGTGGATCGGTGTCATCCGGGGATGGCATCCCTAGCCATCATGGAAGCGCTCCCTGCAGGTTGAAAACCTCTTCGACAGGACTCGGTTTTCGCAGCGTTTCGATTGGACTTGCCGTACTCGCTTGCGCAAGACTTTTCCTGTGAGCGACTTCACAGACGAAATGGCATCCGATGCAGTCCGCCCGGCTGGTCCGGGTCAGGGCCACGACCTGACGGCGGCCGAGGCCGCACGCCGGCTGGGCGTGTCCTCCCTGCACGTCGCCGACCTCCTCGAGGCCGGCGAACTCGATTTCTACATGGTCGGTACGGACGTCTGCTTCACCGCGGCCGAGATCGAGCGCTACGAGGAGCGCCGCCACGTGGGCGTCTGACCACCCCGAACGTCCAGGCCGGAGCCGGGTGCCGCGATGCACCCCGCCCCGGCCTGAACCATGTCCCGGGCGCCCGCGAGCGGCGTCGTGCCCGGCGTGCGCCGTCGCGTCACACCGCGCGCCTGGCGGCCCGCTCCAGCTCCGCGACGGCGTCGTCCGTCCCGGCGACCCACAGCGCCTGGCCTGCCGCGAGGACCGCGCTGGGCGGCAGGTAACCGCGGCGGTCCAGCGGGACGATCCGCGGGGTGCCGTCCGGCATCGCGGCCGCGAACCCGCCGACGTCGCCGCTCTCGGGGCGCCGGACCAGCAGCACTTGCAGCCTGCCGTCCTGGTCGAGGTCCGAGGCGACCGCCGGGCGGCGTCGTCCGAGCCGCCGTGCGGGGGACAGCAGCGGGCTGTCCTCCTCGACGTCGATCCGCCGCACCACGTGCGGCACGGCCCGGAGCGCCGCGGGGAGCTGTACCTGCTCCTGCAGGGTGCGCAGGCCGTGGGCGGTGGCCAGGACGGTCACCGCGTCGATCCCCTCGAGCGTCCCGCCCGCGGGGGCCAGCCAGACGGGCTTCGCCCCGCCGGTGGCGCGCGCGGTGCGTACCTGGACCACCCGCACCGCGCCGGGCACGTCCAGATCGGTGCGCAGCGGCATGGGGGTGATCTGGCGCAGGTGACCGGCGCCGGCCAGCGGCACCTGCGCGGCGATCAGCACGCGGTCGCGGAACGCGACAGTGTCGAGCAGGTCGTCCTGCCCGATCATCGCGGCGGCGAAGTGCGGCGCCGACAGGTGGGAGGCGCTGACCATGCGGAACGAGCCGTGCTTCGCGGGGTCACCGCCGTTCAGGCGATCGCTCAGCCGGCGGCTGGTGTCCTTGTCGAAGACCCGCATGACGACGCGCAGCCGGGACGCGCCCGGCTCGCGGTCCAGGGAGTCGGCGGCGAACGCGATGCCGAGCGTGTTCGTGTGCCCGCCGGTCACGACGACGACGGCCTGCGCGGCGTGCACGTAGGCCCGCCGCAGCGTCGCGCTCCGGCTCGCGTCGCCGATCACCACGGGCACGTGCAGCTCGCGTGCGACCGCGACGCCGCGGGCCTGCTCGTCCAGGTCCACGGCGACGACGTCGACGCCGCGGCCGTGCAGCTCCTCCACGACCCGGGTGCCCAGGTCGCTCAGCCCGACGACGACGACGTGCCCCGCGACCGCCTCGGTCAGCTCGCCCCGGTCGAGCTGCAGGCGCGCCTTGATGACGACGTCGACCAGCGCGGCGGTGAGCAGCGGCACCACGACGACGCTCAGGAGGGTCAGCAGGATGTGCATGAGCCGCGCGCCGATGTCGCCGCCGTGCGGGTCGGTGCCGCCCACCAGGGTCAGCAGGGCGTCGTACAGGGCCTCGCCCCAGGCGGCCCACGGGCCGGCGGCCGAGCGCGTGCTCGGCAGGTAGACGAGGGAGGCCACGAGGATGAGGACGGCGAGCACGATCGCCGCGACCTGCAGGATCCGGTCTGTGCGCAGGTGCCGCATCACCTGGCGGAACACGGGGCTGAGGCGGTCCTCGCTCACGGGCTTGGGCTCGCCGGGCGGGGCGGTCTGCTCGAGGTAGAGCACGCCGGGCGTGCCGGGTTGCGGCAGGGCCTCGACCTTGCTCTCCGGGTGCGTGCGATCCCAGGCGAACAGCGGCACGGCGTTCGCCGATCCCGTGCCGCCGGCCGGCTGCCGGGTGACGACATGCCGGCGCCCGGGCAGGTCGAGTCGGGTCGGCTCCCGCAGCGCCCGGGCGACGACCTCCGGGGCGGCGAAGCGGGAGGACGACATCGGGCGGCAGTTCGGCAGGTACTCGGTGAGGGAGTCGCCGAGGTCCTCGTCGAAGATCCGGACGATCTGCCGCGTGCCCGGCCGCAGCTCGTCGACCAGGAGCGCGAGGTTCACGTTGCCGCCGTCGTCCTGGTCCAGGAGGGCGACGGACGTGGCCCGGTCGAGCCCCGCGGCCTGGAGGGAGGCGCGGTCGGGCTGGACGGCCTCGACGAGCGTCACCCGGGGGCGCTGCGGGTGGTGCTGCCGGTCCTCCTCGACGAGCGTGCGCGCGTACCGGTCGCCCGCGTCGGGCAGCACGACGCCGACCGTGCCCCCGTAGCGGGTCACCAGCGCGAGCGCCATGCGGTACATGAGGGGGTTGGCGCCGCACACGACGTAGTGCGGGCGCTCGGAGGCGGCAGGCGTGGCCATGCCGGGGAGAATATACCCACCACACGCCAACTCAATCCAAAACACCCCGCCCGGCCGCGGGAGGGATCTCGCGGCCGGGCGGGGGAGGGACTACGTCGCGGGGACGTTGGCGACGCCGTCCTCCAGGAGGCGGCGGCCCAGCACCTTCTCCGAGTAGCCGGTGCGGTCCAGGTACGGCGTGATGCCGCCCGTGTGGAAGCCCCAGCCGGCGCCCAGGATCATGCACAGGTCGATCTGCTGCGGGCCGGCGACGACCTGCTCCTCGAGCATGAGGCCGATCTCCTGCGCCGTGGCGGTCAGGACCTCGTCCAGCACGCCCGGGCCGTCGAGCACCGGGGTGCCGTTGCGGCCGGTGGCGCCCGGCGCGAGCGCCTCGCCGAACTGCGCCTGCACCGCGGGGTCCACGGGCTTGGGCAGGCCCTTGGCGGGCCGGTCCAGCACGATCGGCGTGCCCTCGGCGACGATCTTCTTCAGGCCGGGCGACGCCGGGATGCGGTCGCCCAGGTCCTCGCGGAGCGAGGTGAGCACGTGGTCCGCGACGGCGGGGCCGACGAGGTCCGTGAGCTCGAACGTCGGCATCGGGAAGCCGAGGGGCGCCAGGGCCCGGTCCGCGACCTCGACCGGTGTGCCGTTCTCGATCGCCTCCAGCACCTTGCCCATCACGAGGATGAGCAGGCGGTTCACCACGAAGCCGGGGCGGTCGCCGGCGAGCACCGCCGTCTTGCGCAGCTTCTTCGTGACGCCGAACGCTGTGGCCAGGGCCTCGGGCGACGTCCTGGCGGCGTGGATCACCTCGACCAGCGGCATCTGCGCGACCGGGTTGAAGAAGTGGATGCCGACCACCCGCTCGGGGTGCCGCAGGTCCGCCGACATCTCGGTGATCGACAGCGCCGAGGTGTTGGTCGCCAGCACGGCCTCCGGGGAGATGATCCCCTCCAGCTCCGCGAACACCTTCTTCTTGAGCCCCATCACCTCGGTGACGGCCTCGATGACGAAGTCGCACGAGGCGAACTCCTGGATGTCCGTGGTACCGGACACCGCCCCGACGATCCGCGCCGCCGCGCCCGGGGACAGCTTGCCCCGCGAGACCAGCTTCTCGGCGGTGCCGCGCACGAACTCCAGGCCCTTGTCCACGCGCTCCTGGTCCAGGTCGCGCATGACGACGGGCACCTGCAGCCGCTGCGCGAACAGGAACGCGATCTGCGCGGCCATCAGGCCGGCGCCGACGATGCCGACCCGGGTCACGGGGCGGGCGAGCTCCGGGTCCGGCGCGCCGTGCGGCCTCTTGCCGCCCTGCACGAGGTTGAACGCGTAGACGCTGGCGCGCATCTCGTCGGACATGATGAGGTCCGCGAGCGCGACGTCCTCGGCCGCGAAGGCCTCGGCGCGCGACGCCGTCCGGGCCGCCGCGACCAGGTCCAGCGCGCGACCGGGCGCGGGGCGGGACTCCCCGACGGTCGCGTCCAGCTGCTTGCGTACCCCGGCGACGACGGCGTCCCACACGGGCTGCGGGTCGAGCTCGCGGCGCGGCACCTCGACCTCGCCGGTCACGACCTGCGCGGCCCAGCGGATCGACTGCTCCAGGAAGTCCGCGGCCTCGAACTGCGCGTCCACGAGGCCGATCTCCAGCGCCTCGGCGGGCTTGTACGGCTTCTGCGTCATCGGCCGCGTGAAGATGACCTCGATCGCCTTCTCGATGCCGATCAGGCGCGGCACGAGGTACGCGCCGCCCCAGCCGGGCACCAGGCCGATGGAGACCTCGGGCAGGCCGAGCGCGGCGGCGTCGGACGCGACGGTCCGGTAGTCGCAGTTGAGCGCGACCTCGAGGCCGCCGCCCAGCGCGAGCCCGTTCACGAACGCGAACGTCGGCACGCCGGTCTGCTCGCGCAGTTCGCCGAGGACGGAGTACGCCTGGTGGCCCATGCGGCCGAGCTGCAAGGCGTCGTCGTACGTCTCGATGGCGGTGGCGCCCTTGAGGTCGGCGCCGGCGGCCAGGAAGTACGGCTTGCCGGTGACGGCGACGGCGGCCAGCTCGCCCGCGGCCGCGCGCTCGCGCAGGCCCTCCAGGGCGGCGGACAGCTCGGCCATGCCCTGCGGGCCGAGCGTGTTCGGCTTGGTGTGGTCGAACCCGTTGTCCAGGGTGACCAGGGCGAGGGTGCCCGCTCCGCCCGGGAGGACGACGTCACGGACCAGTGCGTGGGTGACGCGCTCGGCGGGTGCGTTCTGGTGGGTGGCGGTCAACTCAGTTCTCCTCGCTGGTGTGGCCGGAGTAGTCGGCGTGGTGGGGGTTCTCCCAGACGACGGTGCCGCCCTGGCCGAGGCCCACGCACATGGTGGTGATGCCGTAGCGCACCTCGGGGTGCTGCTCGAACTGGCGCGCGAGCTGGGTCATGAGGCGCACGCCCGACGACGCGAGCGGGTGGCCCATCGCGATGGCGCCGCCGTACTCGTTGACCCGCGGGTCGTCGTCGGCGATGCCGTAGTGGTCGAGGAACGAGAGCACCTGGACGGCGAACGCCTCGTTGATCTCGAACAGGCCGATGTCGTCGACGGACAGGCCCGCGATCGCCAGCGCCTTGTCCGTGGCGGGGACGGGGCCGTAGCCCATGATCTCGGGGGCGACGCCCGCGAACGCGTAGGACACCAGCCGCATCCGCACCGGCAGGCCGAGCTCGGCGGCGGTGTCGCCGCCGGCGAGGATCGACGCGGTCGCGCCGTCGGTCAGCGGGGACGACGTCGCGGGGGTGACCCTGCCGCCTGCGCGGAAGGGCGTCTTGAGGTCCGCGATGCCTTCCATGGTGGTCTCGGGGCGGGGGAGCTCGTCGGCGGTGGCCAGGCCCCAGCCGAGCTCGGCGGAGCGCACGGCGATCGGTACCAGGTCCGGGTCGATGTTCCCGTTGGCTAGCGCCTTGGCGTACTTGGCCTGCGAGTTCACCGCGAAGGCGTCGGCGCGTTCCTTGGTGAGCTGCGGGAACGTGTCGTGCAGGTTCTCGGCCGTGACGCCCATGTTGAGGGCCTGCGGGTCGACGAGCTTCTCGGCGACGAAGCGCGGGTTCACGTCGGCGTTGAAGCCCATCGGGTGGTGGCCCATGTGCTCGACGCCGCCCGCGATCGTGATGTCGGCGGCGCCCATCACGATGGAGCCGGCCGTCGCGGTCACGGCGGTCATCGCGCCCGCGCACATGCGGTCGATGGCGTAGCCGGGCACGGCCTGCGGCAGGCCCGCCAGGACGCCGACGGTGCGGCCGAGGGTCAGGCCCTGGTCGCCCTCCTGCGTGGTCGCGGCGACCGCGACCTCGCCGATGCGCTCGGCGGGCAGCTCGGGGTGGCGGCGCAGCAGCTCGCGGACCAGCTTGACGACGAGGTCGTCGGCACGGGTCTGCGCGAACTGGCCGTCGGGCTTCGCCTTGCCGAACGGGGTGCGGACGCCGTCGACGAAGACGACGTCGCGGGCGGTCCGCCGCGGGGTGGGCGCGGATGTGGCCGTCATGGGCAGCTCCTTGGTCGGACGGCGGCGTCCCTCAGCGACGCCGCTCGGTGCACGAGTTACACGCTACCCCGGGTACCAGTAAAAAGCCCAGCCCGTACGAGACCGGGTATCTGTGATCCCGGCGATTGCTGAGACCGGGTCCCGAGCGCCGGGGACCCCGCTCTCAGCTGCCGCCGCGCAGCTTGCGGACCACCTTCTTCGCCGTCGGCAGCGCCTCGTTCCACATCGTGTACCAGCGGGAGAACGGCACGTCGATGCTGCCCACGAGCTCGTCCTCGTGCTTGGCGAACCCCCGCTTGAAGTTCGAGATGCCGTCGTTCAGCAGGCCGTTGACGTCGTAGCGGACCACGCCGCGCTCCTTCATCGCGCAGATCGCGTGCCACTTGAGGCCGTAGTTGGCACGCAGTTCCATGCCGTCGTCGTTCATCCCGCCGTACAGCTCGAACGAGGTCGTGTTCGACGCCGCGAACCACACGAAGGACACCGGGCGGTCGTGGGGCCCGCCCTCGGCGGACCGCGCGAAGGCCGCGAAGATCGGCGAGGAGCCGCCGAGCTCCGACTTCACGAGGCGGTAGTAGTCGTCGGAGTGCAGCCCGAACCCGGCCCGCTCCGCGGTCTCGTGGTAGATCGCGAGGCAGGCCTCGATCTCGTCCGCCGTGGTCACCTCGCGGAACTCCAGGTCCTCGCGCTGCGACTTGCGCACGTACTGGCGGGTCTTCTTCGACATGGCGCCCATCAGCTCGTCCTCGCTCTTGCGCAGGTCGAGGATGAGGGTGGACGGGTACAGCACCGGGTTCGGCGCATACCGCCGGTTCGGCACGTCCATCGAGGTGCCCACGGGCCAGTCCGGCTCGATCGTGATGCCCACGCCGCCGATGTGCTCGCGTGCCCAGTCCGTCACGGCGTTCGTGACGAGGTCACGCGTGACCCCGTCGCCCACCCCGAAGACCGCGCGGATCGTGTTGGCGCCGTCGAGGTGCGCGACGACGGGGCCGCGCGGGACGTACGTCAGCGCCTTGAACTGCGCGGGCAGCGACCGCTTCAGGACCTGCGCCAGGCCCGCCGTGCGGCCCCCGATGGTGACGCGCAGCCGGTACGGCGTCCAGGCGCCGGCGCCCTTGACCTCACCCCAGCCCCACAGCTGCAGCGGATGCCCCCCGAGCGCGTTCACCTCACGATCCCAGGCGGACCGATCGGTCACGACCTGGACGAGAGCGGTGGGTGAGGTGACGTGCGACGGCGTGGCGGATGCAGGCATGGTGGCACTCTATCGAGCGTGCGTGACATCGACGAAGGGTGCCGCGGAAGTGGCTACCGCACCTCGGCGAGCACGTCCGCCAGCGGCCCCGCCAGCAGCTCGATCTGCCATTCCCGGGCGCGGCGCTCCCGCAGGAACCCGGCCACGGCCACGGCGTCGGCCGGCTCCGGCGGCGCCCAGCACAGCCGGCGCAGCGCGTCCGGCTGCAGCAGGTTCTCCACCGGCACCGTCAGGCGGTCGGCGACGTCGGCCACGAGGTCGCGGGCCGCCTTGAGGCGGCGTGCCGCGAGCGGGTCGCGGTCGCCCCACAGGCGCGGCGCGGGCGGCGCGTCCGTGCGCGGACCGCGCACCGACGGCAGCTCGGCGTCGGGCAGCGCGCGGGCCTCGTCGATGGCCCGCTGCCAGTACGCGGCGCGGCGGCGCGTGCCCTTCCCGGCGAACTCCGGCAGCGCGACGAGCTGGCCGGCGGTGCGCGGCATGGCGCGCGCGGCCGCGACGAGGGCGCGGTCCGGCAGCACCCGCCCGGGGGAGATGTCACGCGCGCGGGCGGTCGCGTCCCGCGCCTCCCACAGCGCGCGCACGACGGCGAGCTGGCGCGCGTTGCGCAGCACGTGCATCCCGGACGTGCGCCGCCACGGATCGACGCGGGGCGGCGGCGGGGGAGCGTTCCGTACGGCCTCGAACTCCTGCGCCGCCCAGTCCGCCTTCCCGGCGGCCTCCAGCCGCGCGGCGAGCACGTCGCGGACCTCGGTCAGCACCTCCACGTCGAGCGCCGCGTACCGCAGCCAGTCCTCCGGCAGGGGCCGCGTGGACCAGTCGACGGCGGAGTGCTCCTTGGCCAGGCCCAGCCCGAGCGTCTCGGCGACGACGGCGGCGAGTCCCACCCGCTCCAGCCCGAGCAGCCGCGCGGCGAGCTCCGTGTCGAAGACGCGCGCCGGCCGCAGGCCGTGCTCGGTGAGGCCCGGCAGGTCCTGCGAGGCGGCGTGCAGCACGTACTCGGCGTCGCCGATCGCGTCGCCGAGGGCCGTCAGGTCCGGCAGCGCGACCGGGTCGATCAGCGCGATCCCCGCGCCCGCGCGCTTGAGCTGGACGAGGTAGGTCGCCTGGCCGTAGCGGTAGCCGGAGGCCCGCTCCGCATCGGCCGCGACCGGCCCGGTGCCGCGGCCGAAGGCGTCGATCACCTTCTCGAGCTCGTCGGGCCGGGTGATCACCGTGGGCAGGCCGCCGGCCGGTTCGGTCAGCGGGGTGACCCCGGCCCCGGGACCGGGTGCGGGGGTCTCGTCCGCTGCCGGTCCGTCCGCGCCGGGCGCTGGGGGTCGGTTCATGGGCCCACCGTATGCGGCTTGGCCGGACCGGGCGTAAACCGCCTGGTGATAGCGGTGACACCGGCGGGCAGCGGCGGGATCCCCGCGGCCGTCGACAGCAGCGCGGTCCACGCCGCCAGGTGCGCGCCCAGGTGCGTGCCCACGGGACTCCAGGACGCGCGGATCTCCAGGTCGACGGTGTCCGGCGTGTTCGACAGCGCCCCGTAGCTCTGCGACAGCACGCGGGTGACCGTGCCGCCCTCGGCGAGCGTGTCCGTGCCCGGCCGCAGGCCCGCCAGGTCCAGCGACTCGGGGATCCAGGACCAGGCGACGTCGGCCAGCAGCGGGTCCGCCGCCATCTCGGGTTCGAGCGTGGCCCGCACCAGCGTGACGATCCGGAACGTGCCCTGCCAGGACTCCTGGCCGGCCGGATCGTGCAGGACGACGAACCGTCCCGTGGCGGCCGGGTCGTCGTCGTGGTTCCCCGACGGGTTCGTCACCTCGCCCGACAACGCGGCGCTGAACGGCGCCACCCGGACGGGCGCCGCGATCTCCTCCACGTGCACCCCGGGCCGTGCGCCCTGGCCCCTCAGGTCGTCGAGGGCGGCCGCGAAGTCGGCCGGCACGTCGTTGCTCACGGCATTCACGGTACGCGCTGCGACGACGCCTCAGGCGGAGCCACGCGGAAGGTACGCCCGGCTACCGGGCGGAGTCCCCGGACGCGAGAAGCCGTCGTCGTCCCCCGGACGACGACGGCTCCGCGGTGCCGCGCGACGGCCGCCGTCACGGGGACGACGACGCGCCCCGCGCGTCCCTGCCTCAGTACCCCGTGGTCGTCGGCTCCGGGTAGTACTGCGCGTACTTGCGGCGGTAGTTCTGCGTGATGGCCTCGACGATCAGGCGCCGCTTCAGGCCCGAGTCGCCCTCGTACCTCAGCGGGTTGACCACCTTGCCCTCGGCCTTGAGGCGCTTCAGGCGCGCCTTCAGCCCCGGGTCCAGCACGTACCGCAGCAGCAGCCCGAACGGCACCACCGTGTACAGCACCTCGGTCGTCGCCCGGAGCGGCGGGATCGGCCGGCCCAGCACCTGGTCCTCCACGAGCACGCGCGCGACGTTCGCCCCGCCCGCGGTCACGTAGAAGTTGTTCCGCCCGATCCGCGGGTTCACCTCGAAGTACACGTGCCGGCCCGTGCGCGGGTCCAGCTTGTAGTCGAAGTTCGCGAAGCCCACGTAGCCCGTCGCCTCGAGGAACCGGGAGGCCGCCTCCATCGCGTCGTCGTACGGCTCCACCAGGATCGCCGCCGGGATGCCGAGCGTGCCGGGCGTGTGCTCCTCCAGGAGCACACGGCCCGTGGCCAGCAGCGTCACCACGCCCGACGAGTCGCGGTACGCGGTCAGCGACCGCATCTGCGTCTCGTCGCCCGGGATGAACTCCTGCACCAGGAACGCGCTCGGGTACCCCGCGTCGATCAGGTGGCCCAGCACCTCGTCCAGCTCCTCGCGCGAGTCGAGGTGGTGGATCTTCGCCTTGCCCGGGAACGACACGTAGTGCCAGTCCGCGCTGTTGGACGGCTTGCCGATGAGCGGGAACTGCAGGTCCAGCTCCAGCTCCGCCACCGCCGCCCGGCCGCCCTGCGCGGTGAGCTTCGGGATGTCCGCGACGACCGTGCGCGGCGTGGGGATCCCCAGCCGGTCGCAGACCTCCGCGAAACCCTCCTTGCTGGAGACCTGCTCCAGCACCTCCAGCGTGGGGTACGGCGTCACGTAACCGGCCGCCTCCAGGCGCTCGCGGTGCGTGATGACCTCGCGCACGAACCAGTCCGCGTTGGTCAGCAGGATCGGCTTCTTGCCGGGGTGCTGCGCCGCCACCTGCTCCAGCGACGTCAGGAACGTCTCCGTGTCGTCCAGGTTCGGCACGACGACGTTGGTCACGATCGCCGAGTCCTGCATCGGCCGGGTCGCGACCGACGACAGCACCACACCCGTCACCCCGTACTGCTCGTGGAAGGCGCGGATCAGGGCGTACGTCCCGACGTCACCCCCCACTCCGACGGCGATCGTGTTCGCGCCGTCGATGACGGCGTCGCCGCCGCCGGCGGACGACGACGGCGCTGCCGCGCCCCCGCCGTCCGCTCCCAGATCCCTGGGGATTCCTCTCACGCCTCAGCCTCCGTGCGGTCCCCCGACCATTCGGTGTGGAACACGCCGTCGCGGTCGGTGCGACGGTACGTGTGCGCACCGAAGAAGTCCCGCTGGGCCTGGATCAGGGCCGCGGGCAGACGCGGCGCGCGCACCGCATCGTAGTAGCTCAGGGACGAGGAGAACGCCGGGGCGGGGATACCGGCCTGCGCGGCACCGGCCACGATGCGGCGCCAGGACGCCAGGCCCTGGTCGATCGCGGAGGCGAAGAACTCGTCGGCGAGCAGCAGCGGCAGGTTCGCGTCGCGCTCGTACGCCTCGGTGATGCGGTTCAGGAAGCGCGCGCGGATGATGCAGCCGCCGCGCCAGATGCGCGCCGTGGCGCCGCGGTCGATGTCCCAGCCGTACTCGGCCGACGCCGCCGCGATCTGGTCGAGGCCCTGGGAGTAGGCCACGATCTTGGAGGCGTAGAGGGCCTGGCGCACGTCCTCGACAAAGGACTCCCGGTCCTTGACCTCCCAGCCCGCCGTGTGGGCGGGCAGGCCCTGCGCGGCCTCGCGCTGCGGCACCGAGCCGGACAGGCCGCGGGCGAACGTCGCCTCGGCGATCCCGGTGATCGGCACGCCCAGGTCCAGGCCGTTCTGCACGGTCCAGCGGCCGGTGCCCTTCTGCTGCGCCTGGTCGAGCACGACGTCCACGAACGCCTTGCCGGTGGCGGCGTCGGTGTGCTTGAGCACGTCGGCGGTGATCTCGATGAGGAACGACTCCAGGTCGCCCGTGTTCCACTCCTCGAAGATGTCGCCGATCTCCGCGGCCGAGGCGCCCAGGCCCACCCGCAGCAGGTCGTACGCCTCGGCGATGAGCTGCATGTCGGCGTACTCGATGCCGTTGTGCACCATCTTGACGAAGTGGCCGGCGCCGTCGGGGCCCACGTGCGTGCAGCAGGGGACGCCGTCGACGTGGGCGGAGATCTTCTCCAGGATCGGGCCCAGGCTCGCGTACGACTCCTTGGTGCCGCCCGGCATGATCGACGGGCCCAGCAGCGCGCCTTCCTCGCCGCCCGACACGCCCGTGCCCACGAAGTGCAGGCCCTTGGCCGCGAGCGCCTTCTCGCGGCGGATCGTGTCGGGGAAGTGCGCGTTCCCGGCGTCGACCACGATGTCGCCCTCGTCGAGGAAGGGGAGCAGCTCGTCGATGACGGCGTCGGTGGGTCCGCCCGCCTTGACCATGATCACGACCTTGCGGGGTCGCTCGAGCGAGGCGACGAAGTCCTCGATCGTCTCCGACGGCACGAAGTCGCCCTCGTCACCGTGCTCGGCGACCAGGGACTCGGTCCGGGCGTACGAGCGGTTGTGCACCGCCACCGTGAACCCGTTCCGGGCGAAGTTCCGGGCCAGGTTGCGGCCCATGACGGCCAGGCCGGTGACACCGATCTGTGCTCGTGCTGACTGTGCTGACAACGTGCGCTCCTGTGCTGGCTGGACGGACGGATCACGGTCAGCGTAGTTCGGTACGCCCCGGATGCCGCGCGGTGTCCGATCCTTGGCCGTGCCGCGGCACCCGGCGGTAGCGTCGGACGCATGACTCCTGTGGTGGTGGCCGGGGCGAGTGGTTTCGTGGGGAGCCGCGTCGTGGCCGGGCTGTCGCGCGCGGGGCGCGCGGTCCTGGCCGTGTCGCGTTCACCGCTGCCGATGCCCGACGACGCCGGGCCGGTCGTCCCCGTGCGGTACGACGACGTCGCCGGCCTGGGCGAGGCGGTGCGGGTGGCCTGCGAGCGGGCCGGGTTGCCCCTGCCCGGCGGGGCCGTCGCGTCGATCGGCGGCTGGCAGCTCGGCCCGCGGCTGCTCGACGAGCCGGATCTGGCGGCCTGGCGCGCGACGCTCGACAGCCACCTCACCGCACACCTCGCCACGATCAGGGCCCTGGCCCCGCTGCTCCGTGCGAGCGAGGAGCCGCACCCCGCCTACGTCGTCCTCAACGGCGCCGCCCGGGCGGAGGCCATGGCGGGTTCCGGGGCGGTCAACGTGACTGGGGCGGGCCTCGCCATGCTCGTGCAGGTTCTCCGGCTCGAGGAGGCGTCCGGCGCCGGGGGCGAGGCCGCGGGGGTCGGCGACGTCGTCGTACCCGAACGGGCCGGGCGCGCGCTCCGGTTCCATGAGCTGGTGCTCGACCATGCGGTCGCGGGGGACGACCGGAACGTGGCGCCGGAGCGTGAGGTGGCCCCGGGCGCCGTCGTGCACGCCCTTGCGGCGATCCTGGACGATCCGGCGGCGGCCGGCGTCGTGCACGTCTGACCGGCGCCGGCGCCGTGCGCGTCGGATCAGTGGCCGGCGCCGTCCCCAGGGCTGATCGGTGGCCGGTGCCGGCCCCGCGTCGGATCGGTGGCCGGCGTCGGCCCCTGTCTGACCGTGGCGGGTCAGAGCTCGTCCGGGTCGTCCCAGCTCGTGCCGCTGCTGTCGCCTTCCATGGGGGCCAGCTCGCCGGTGCCCAGGCGCTTGGGCGCCTTCGTCGCGTCGCCGCCGCCCAGGACCGCGCGCCTGGTGGGGCGCTGTTTCCGGGGCCGGGGGGCGATTCTCGCGTAGCCCGCCAGCGACTCCTCGCCGGGTTCGGGCCTGACCGTTCTCTCCACCGTTGCTTCCACCTCGGGTTCCGTCCCGGATCCGCTTCCTCGCGAGTCTCCGGCAGCCGTCGTCATAGGCATGATCCTGGCAGTGAACGGGCCTCACCGCTCGTCCAGGAGGCACCGCCCACCACGACGACACACCGTGGGCACATGGTGTTCGCACACGGCCGTCTGCCAGGTGTGATGATGCTGCGTATGCAGACCTGGCCAGGCCGCCCGTACCCGCTGGGCGCCACCTTCGACGGGACCGGCACCAACTTCGCGCTCTACTCCGGCGTCGCCGAGCGCGTCGAGCTGTGCCTGATCGCGGGCGACGGCACCGAGACCCGCGTCGAGGTGACGGAGGTCGACGCCGACGTGTGGCACGTCTACCTCCCGGGTCTCGGCCCGGGGACCCGGTACGGCTACCGCGTGCACGGCCCGTACGACCCGGCCCAGGGCCACCGCTGCAACCCCGCCAAGCTCCTGCTCGACCCGTACGCCAAGGCGATGGACGGCACGCTCGACGGCGACGCCTCGCTGTTCTCCTACCCGCACGACGACCCGGCCCAGGCGACGCGGCCCGGTGCGACGCCCACGACGTCGGACTCGGCGGGCCACACGATGACCTCGGTGGTGGTGAACCCGTTCTTCGACTGGGGCCACGACCGCCCGCCGGCCACGGACTACCACGACAGCGTCATCTACGAGGCGCACGTGCGCGGCATGACGATGCGGCACCCGGACATCCCCGAGGAACTGCGCGGCACGTACTCGGCGCTGGCCCATCCCGTCGTCGTCGACCACCTCAAGGGCCTCGGTGTGACCGCACTGGAGCTCATGCCGGTGCACCAGTTCGTCACGGACCCGTCGCTGCACGCCCGGGGCCTTACGAACTACTGGGGCTACAACACGATCGGGTTCTTCGCGCCGCACAACGGGTTCGCCGGCTTCGGCACGCGCGGCGAGCAGGTCATGGAGTTCAAGTCCATGGTCAAGGCGCTGCACGAGGCCGGCATCGAGGTGCTGCTCGACGTCGTCTACAACCACACCGCCGAGGGCAACCACCTCGGGCCGACGCTCGGCCTGCGGGGCATCGACAACGCCGCCTACTACCGGCTGGTGGACAAGGACAAGGCGCACTACTTCGACACCACGGGCACGGGGAACTCGCTGCTCATGCACTCCTCGGCCGTGCTGCAGCTCATCATGGACTCGCTGCGGTACTGGGTCGAGGAGATGCACGTGGACGGGTTCCGGTTCGACCTCGCCGCCACCCTGGCCCGCCAGTTCCACGAGGTCGACCGGCTGAGCACGTTCTTCGACATCGTCCACCAGGACCCGGTGGTCTCGCAGGTCAAGCTCATCGCCGAGCCGTGGGACCTGGGCGACGGCGGCTACCAGGTGGGCGGGTTCCCGCCGCTGTGGACGGAGTGGAACGGCCGGTACCGCGACACGGTGCGCGACTTCTGGCGGGGCGAGCCCGCCCAGCTCCCGGAGCTCGCCAGCCGCCTGACCGGCAGCAGCGACCTCTACGAGCACACCGGGCGCCGTCCGGTCGCCTCCATCAACTTCGTCACCGCCCACGACGGGTTCACGCTCGCCGACCTCGTCTCCTACAACGAGAAGCACAACGACGCGAACGGCGAGAACAACGCCGACGGCGAGAGCCACAACCGCTCCTGGAACGGCGGCGCGGAGGGCCCCACCGAGGATCCGGGGATCAACGAGCTCCGCGACCGCCAGCGCCGCAACCTCCTGCTGACCCTGCTGCTGAGCCAGGGCGTGCCGATGCTGTCCCACGGCGACGAGCTGGGCCGCACGCAGCACGGCAACAACAACGTCTACTGCCAGGACAACGAGCTGACCTGGATGGACTGGGAGTCGGCGGACGAGGGGTCCAAGGAGTTCCTGGACTTCGCCCGCGCCGCGGTCCGCCTGCGCCGGGATCACCCGGTGCTGCGGCGGCGCCGCTTCTTCGAGGGCACCACGGTCGGGGACCTCGCGGACATCGAGTGGTTCGACCTGACCGGCGACCGCATGGACGACGTCGACTGGCACACGTCCTACGCCCGCACGGTCACCGTCTTCCTCAACGGCGACGCGATCACCGAGACGGACGGGCGCGGCGGCGCGATCACGGACGACTCGTTCCTCCTGCTGCTGAACGCGCACTCGGAGCGCCTGGACTTCCGGCTCCCGCCCGAGCGGTACGGCATGACGTGGACCGTTGCCCTCGACACGGACGACAACGCCACGCCCGGCACCGTCCTCAAGCCCGGCTCGATCCTGCCCGTGACCGGACGCTCCATCGTGGTGCTCACTCGCGCATCCGGCACATCCCAGTAGGCTGGCCGCCGTGACCGGACCGCGTTCCGAACCCTCCTTCGGGTCCCCCCCACCGCCCGGCACCGCCCCAGAGTCCACGATCCCTGGTCGCCGTCCGGTGGTGTGGGCCCCCCATGCCCGCGTCGTCGAGGTGCTGCTGCCCTACGACCCGGGCGAGGAACCCGAGCACCTGCCGCTGCGCCTGGTCGGCGCCGACCATCCCGGCAGCTGGGGCGCCGACGTCGACCTCCCGCACGGCACCGAGTACGGCTTCTCCGTCGACGGCGGCCCGCTGCTGGCCGACCCCCGCTCCGTGTGGCTCCCCGACGGGATCCACGGCCCGACGCGGGTGTTCGACCCGTCGGTCTTCGGCTGGTCGGACGCCGCCTGGTCCCCGCCGGACCTCACCGCCGGCGTCCTGCTGCACCTCGACATCGCGACGTTCACGCCCGGCGGCACGTTCGACGACGCCGCCCGCCACCTCGCCGACATCGCCGCCCTCGGGATCGACGGGATCGAGATCGCGCCCGTGTCCGCCTACGACCCCGAGGCCGGTCCCGCGGCCGGCGTGCGGCTGCACTCGGTGGCGCAGGATCTCGGCGGCCCGCCCGGGCTGCAGGGGCTCGTGAACGCCGCGCACCAGGCGGGGCTCGCCGTCGTCCTGAACGTGCCGTACCGCTGGGCCGTGACCGACGAGCTCGGGCTGGACACCTTCGGGCCCTACACCGCCGGCTCGCAGCCGGCGCGCCCCCGGACCCGCGTCGACGACCAGCTGGCCGCCACCCGTGCCGCCCAGGCGATGCGGCCCCGCACCGGCCAGATCCCGCTGACCCGGCCCCGCACCGGGCCGATCAACCTCAGCAGCGCGCTCGGCCTGCAGGGACGCCGCCGTCCCGGTCAGGGCCCCGCGCGCATCGGTTCCGGCCCCACGGTGCGGACCGACGCCGCCGGGACCCGCATCAACCTCGACGGCAGCGGCAGCCTCGGGCCGCGCGGTTTCCTCATCGACAACGCGCAGCACTGGTTCCACACGTTCCACCTGGACGGGATCGTGCTCGACACGCCCGCGCTCGCCGACCGCGCGCAGATCCCCTTCGTCCAGGAGCTCGCCGACTCGGTGGTGCACGACGGCGAGCGCGCCGGGCGCCGCTACGCCCTGTACCTCGACGGCCCGGGCCTGAGCGACCGGCTCACCAGCACGGTCGCGGCGCTGCTGCTGCAGCCGGGCCGGCCGGAGAACATGGCCATGATGCGCCTGCTCGCCGAGCACCTGGCCCCGTCCGTCCGGCGCGCGGCCCGCCAGGGGCCGCGGCACAACCGTCGGAGCATGCGGCGCGCGGGCGCCGCCGTCGTCGAGGACATCACGCGCATGCCGGGCGCGGCCCTCGTCGTGCCGTGGGCCGACGACGACAGCCCCGCCAAGGCCCTGCTCGACCTGGACGACGTCGACCTGCGCGCGAGCCTGCTGGCCTTCGCCGTGCTCGCGGGGACGCCGCTCGTGCTGGACACCGAGCACGTGCCCGTCGTCCCGCACACCGGCGACGAGGAACGGCTGGGCGCCTGGGCCAGGACGCTGCTGGCCATCCGGGGCACCCACCCCGAGGAGCTCGAGATGCCGCTGGAGATCCGCGCCTCGACCGACTCGACCGTGCTCGCGGCCGTCCGCGGGCGCGGGGCGATCGTGCTGAACACGGCGGGCTCCCTCGCGGCCCTCCGCCTGAGCACGCTCCTGCGCCCCGTGGAAGGCTCGATCACGTCCCTTCCGCCGGAGGCGTACCGCCTGCACGCGGCCTGGGAACCCGGCGCGACCCGCCTGGTGGGCGACACCCTGACGGTCCCGCCCCGGATGGTGGCGGTCCTCCGCGCGGACTGACGCCAGGGCGACCGCGGCCGCCTACCTCGCGATCGCTGGCTCGTCACGGACGAGGCGGCGGCCCTCCTCGGCGAGGGCGCCCAGGCGGGACAGGGCACGGTAGTACTTCTTGCGGTAGCCGCCCGCGAGCATCTCCTCGGTGAACAGGCCGTGCTCGCCGGAACCGCCCAGCAGCACCGGGACGTCGCGGTCGTACAGCCGGTCCACGAGCACCACGAGGCGCAGGGCGACGTCCTGCCGGGTCACGGGGCGCACGCCGGTCAGCGCGACCAGGGCGACGCCGTCGAGCATCGCGCCGTAACGGGAGGGGTGGACCGTGGCCAGGTGCGCCGTCAGGTCGTCGAACGCGTCGAGGGTCGCGCCCTCGCGGGTCGTCGCGAGCGCGACGACGTCGTCGTCCCGCAGCGGCCGGGCGTCCGTGACGACGTCGCGGTGGCGGTAGTCCTCGCCGTCGACCCGCAGCACCTCGAAACGGGCCGCGAGCGCCTGGATCTCGCGCAGGAAGTCCTCGGCGGCGAACCGGCCCTCACCGAGCGCGTCCGGCAGCGTGTTGGAGGTCGCGGCGAGCGCCACGCCGCGGTCGGCGAGCTCGCGCAGGAGGCGGGACATGAGGGTGGTGTCGCCGGCGTCGTCGAGCTCGAACTCGTCGATGCAGACGAGGCGGCGGGCGGCGAGCGCCTCGACCGTGGGCAGGAACCCGAGCGCCCCGACGAGGTTGGTGTACTCCACGAAGGTGCCGTAGGTGACGGCGCCGGGCCCGAGCCCCGCGGTCACGGCGTGCGCGAGCGAGGTGAGCAGGTGGGTCTTGCCGACGCCGAACCCGCCGTCGAGGTACACGGCCGGGGGAGTGCTCTTCCTGCGGAAGGCGGCGAACGGCCGCGGTCGCGCCCCGTCCACGACCTGCCCGGCGAACTCACCCAGCCGCGCGAGCGCACGGGCCTGGCTGGGGTGAGCGGGGTTGGCGCGATAGGTGGTGAACCTGGCCTCCGCGAAGTGCGGCGGCGGCACCATGTCCTCGACGAGGCGGTCCGCGGGAACCTCGGGCCGCACCAGGGCAAGTGAACGCGTCGTACCGGGTGCGCCGTGGTCCGTGATCGTCACGCCTGCCCACGTTACCGGCGGGCCCCCGTGTTTCCGCGGTTCGGAGAGCAACCTCACAGCGGTTCCCGGCACGATCGGGAGCCGGCGGGGCGGGCCCGGCGTGGCGGGAGCGCCTACGCTTCCTGGCGTGGAGAAGATCGCACTCGTCAGCGCCGCGATGCACCGGGCGAAGGCCGATGCGCGCGCCGCCCATGTGACCGTGGGGGAACTGAGGAACTTGCCGGGTGGTCGCGTGGAGATCGACTGCTCGTGCGGGATGGTTCTGACGAACGGTCCGGACTGGTCGCTCGACGAGCACATCCGCCTGCACCGAGCCGAGGCGCGGTACCTCGCGGTCAGCAGGGTCGCGCCGCCTGGGATGCCGCGGCTCATCGAGGTCGGCGCGGACCGCCTGCCGCGCTGAGTCCCTCGGTTCGTCGTCGGCCGACGGCGTTTCGGCGTCGTCCGGAGGCAACGAAACCGCGGTCGGGGGCGTCATGAGGGAGTGAGACAATCACTCGTCTCATACCCCCTTCTCGCAGATCAGCATCCCCGGAGAACGATAGATGGAGCGACCCTCGGAGCGTCCCCTGACGCTCGATCCGACGACACCCGGTGAGCTCGAGCCGGTGCCACCGGAGCCGGAAGATCCGGCACAGGAGGGTCCGGTCCGGGAGAAACCCGCGGGCGAGGCGCCGGCGGAGCAGGACGCCGCCGGGGAGACCCCGGGAGGCGACGCGGAGGTGGCTGAGGTGCCTGGCGACGGCAACCCGGTTTCTGAGCCGGACGCCGAGGATGGCGCCGCGACCTCCGGGCCGGCCGCCGAGGACGACGCGGTGGCCTCCGGACGGGACGCCGAGGCGGCCGCGGAGGAGCCTGCCGAGGGCGACGCCGCAGTTCAGACGGACACGGACGCCGAGCCCGTGACGCTCCCGGACGACGAGACGCGCCCGCGCATGGCGGCGGCTGCGGTCCCGCCGGAGCGGGAGCCGGAGGCGAAGCCGGAGCCCGAGCTGGAGCAGCAGACCGAGGCCGAGCCGCAGCCCGCGGCCGAGCCGCAGCCCGCGGCCGAAGCGGAGCCGGAGGCCGAAGCAGGCCGGGAGCTCCAGGCAGAGTCGGAGCTCCAGGCAGAGCAGCAGGCCGAGCCCGCCGAACCTGTGACCGCCGATGACGAGGGCGCCGTCGATGAGGGCGCCCTCGATGAGGGTGCCGACAGCGGTACGACGGAACCGGCCACGGACGCCCCCGGCGTCGAGACCGCCGCACCGGACGACGAGGAGCCGCAGGTCACGGGAGCCGAGGACGGCCCCGAGGCTTCCGTCGACGCCGATGAGCGGGTGGCGTCCGTTCCGGCCGCGCAGTCCGGCAGCAGGCCCGAGCCGGCGGCCGACGAGTCTCCGACGGACGTCGCCGCAGACGGTGACGAACCACAGACGACCGCGGACGACGCGCGGCCCGAGCCCGCCGAACCTGCGGCTGCTGCCGACACGAACGAGGAGGCGCAGCCCGAGTCGACCGCCACGGCCGAACCTGCGGCTGCTGCCGACACCGACGAGTCAGAAGACCTCGCGGCCCCGGCGGCCGAGGCCGTCGTCGACGAAAAGCCCGCGGCTGAGCTCGCGGAGCCCGAGCCTGAACCGACCGAGCCTGAGTCTGAGCCGGACGAGCCTGAGCTGGGCGACGCGGCCGAACCCGAGGCTCCGGCCGTTGCGGACGGCAAGCGCGAGGCGACCAGGCCTGAGCCCGAACCGGCCGAGCCCGAGCCGGGCGACGCGACCGAGCCTGACGCTCCGGCCGCCGCGGACGGCAAGCGCGAGCCGATCGAACCCGAACCGACCAGGCCTGAGCCAGGCGACGCGACCGCTCCGGCCACTCCGGCCGGCAAGCGCGAGCCGACCGGTTTCACCGGGCCGATCAACGTCCAGACGATCGCCCTCGCCCTGGCCGAGGCGGCAGCAGCCGACGCCGCCCGGGTCAGCCCGCCGCCGACGGCCCCGCCCGCCGAGCCGAAGTCGCGGCCGGAAGCGAAGCCTCGCCCGGTGTCGCCCCCCGCGGCCGAACCCAGGCCGGCACCCACCTCGCGGCCGAGCCCCGCACCCGCGCTGCCGCCGAGCCTGCCGCCGAGCCTGGCACCCAGCCCGGCACCCGTTCAGGCACCGAGCCCAGCACCGACCCAGGCGCCGAGCCCGGCCCCGGCACCCACCCCGGTGCCGCCCCCCGCGTCCCCGGCCCCGGCCCCGATCCCGTCGTTCACCGACGTGGTCGGCACCCGCCCCGCCGCCAAGCCGCGCCCGGCGACCACGGCCGGCCCCGGCGACGTCGTCGCGCAGCGTGCCCGCGATCTGCGCGGATGGTGGACCGGCACCGGGCCCGACGGTGAGCGGACCGCCACGCCCGAGGCCGTCGCCGCGCGCAACCGCAGGCTCGTGACCGCGACCGTCGTCGGCGTCGTCGTCCTCGTCGGTGTGTACGTGATTTCCGCGTGGGCGCGCGCCGACGTCGTTCCGCAGGGCACGACGGTCGCGGGGATCGACGTCGGAGGCCTGAGCACCGCCGAGGCGGCCGGCGTCCTGAGCGACGGGATCCAGGAGCCCGCCCGCCGCAAGGTGGAACTGGTTGCGGGGGAGGCGACCACGAAGTTCGACCCGGTCGCGGCAGGGCTGTCCGTGGACGTGCCCGCGACCGCGGATTCCCTCACCGGCTTCAGCCTCAGCCCCGCTCGGATGTGGGAGCACCTGTTCGGTGCGGGCCCCGCGGCGCTCGTCGTCGAGGTGAACGAGGAGGCGTTCAAGTCGGCCGTCGGCGGCCTGGAGGAGTCCATGGTGGTGGCTCCGGTGAACGGCGCCGTCGAACTGGCGAAGGGGAAGCCCACCACGACGCCCGCGGCGGACGGCACCCGGATCGACCCCGCCGAGGCCGGCCGCGCCATCACCGGTTCGTGGCTCGCCGGCGAGAGCCCGATCCACCTGCCGACCAAGACCGTCGCGCCCGACATCACGCAGGCCGAGACCGACGGCGCCCTCGCCAAGGCGCAGCAGATCGTCTCCGGGCCGGTCACCGTCCAGGTCGGCGGGCAGCAGGCCAAGCTGGAACCCCAGGTGCTGGCCAAGGCCGTGAGCTTCGTCGCGCAGGACGGCCGCCTCCACGCGCGGTTCGACGCCGGGATGCTGATCGGCGCGATCGTCGACCGCACCGACAACCTGCTGGAGGTGTCCGAGGGCGCGCAGTTCAGCTTCGCGAGCGGCAAGCCGGAGATCGTCGGGGGCCAGCTCGGCACCACCCTCGCGGCCGAACCCACCCGCAACGCGATCCGCGACGCCGCCCTGGGCTCGAAGCGGATAGCGAAGCTCACGGTCGTCGAGCAGACCCCCGAGAACTCCACCCAGGCGCTGCACGCGCTCGGTGTGAAGGAGATCGTCGCGGAGTTCTCCACCCCCGTCACCGACGACTACACCCGCACGCTGAACCTGATCCGCGGCGCCGAGGTCATCACCGGCGACCTGATCCGGCCGGGGGAGACCTTCTCCCTGGTCACCGCCCTGTCGCCGATCTCGCTCGCCAACGGCTACCACATGAACGGCATGATCATCGGCGGCCAGCACATCGACGGCGTCGGCGGTGGCCTGTCACAGATGGCCACGACGTCGTACAACGCGGCGATGACGGCCGGCTTCGAGGACGTCGAGCACTGGCCGCACTCGTACTGGTTCGAGCGCTACCCGGCCGGCCACGAGGCCACCATCGCCGTGGGCAGCAAGGACATGAAGGTCCGCAACAACACGCCGTACGGCGCCGTGCTGCAGTCCTGGGTGGCCGACGGCCGCCTGTACGTGCGGATCTGGAGCACCAAGTACTACGAGAACATCTGGACCGAGGGCGTCAAGCAGAACATCGTCCCGCCCAGCGTGGTCACGAGCACAAGCCCCGACTGCGCCCCCTACCCGGGCGGCGAGGCCGGCTTCACTATCACCAACGGCCGCACGGTCAAGCGCGTCGACACGGGCGAGGTCGTCATCGAGGACTCCTACACGACCACCTACGGCCCGGACAACGCGACGGTCTGCGCGTAGTCGGGCAACGGCTGACCCGCGGCCCGTCACGATCACGTGACGGGCCGCGCCCGCACCTCCTGGGTACGACGACGACGCCCGTGGTCAGGTTCCGTACGGAACGTGACCACGGGCGTCGTCGTACCTGAGGCAGGTCGTACCTGAGGCAGAGGGCGTCGGAGACGCACGGACGACGACGGCGCCCGCGACCGAACGTGGGGCCGGACGACGGCGGCCGCGACCGAACGCGCGACCGTCAGTGCTCGTGCGCGATACCGAGCTCGTGCATCCGCTCGTGCTCCTCGCGGGCCCGCTGCCGCTCGGCGATCCGCGCCTGGACCTCCTCGCGCCGCAGCGGCGGCACGGTCTTGGGCGGCTGCCGCCGCTCGGGCAACTCGCTGAGCAACCGCGTCACGACGGCCGCGATCTCCTCGACAGCCTGCTCGAACGGTTCCCTCGTGGCATCGCTGAGCTTGGTCACTCCGCTCACCTTCCGCACGAACTGCACGGCAGCGGCCTGGATCTCTTCATCGGTGGCAGGCGGCTCGAGCCCCCGCAGCGTAGTGATGTTCCGGCACATGACCCCGACGCTACGCCGCCCGGGCCGCAGGGTGCGAGGCCTCCACGTCAACCCAGGGGAGAGGGGATCCGGGGGACGCAGTCCCCCGGGGCGGGGCGTGGGGGCTCCGCCCCCACAAGAAACGACGAGGCGGAGCGGCCCAACCAGGTTGGGCACACTCCGCCTATCCGTCTCGTGCGCGATACTGGGATCGAACCAGTGACCTCTTCCGTGTCAGGGAAGCGCGCTACCGCTGCGCCAATCGCGCGAGGTGGGTACGGGATTCGAACCCGTGTATACGGCTTTGCAGGCCGCTGCCTAGCCACTCGGCCAACCCACCACGAGGTTCTCACCCCAAACTTTCCGAGCGGACGACGAGATTCGAACTCGCGACCCTCACCATGGCAAGGTGATGCTCTACCAGCTGAGCTACGTCCGCACCGGCACCTGCTCGCTCTCGCGAACCGGCGCCTGGAGAAGATTACGTCAGTGGCCTGCTCAGGTCCAATCGGATCGGGCCGGGCGGGCGTACGTCACACCGGAGCGCGGCGCACGCCCGCCGTCGTCGGCCGATCGGATCCTGGATCAGTAGATCTCGACGCCGTAGGCCCGGGCGGCCTCGGTGACCGGCTGGAAGAACGTGGTGCCGCCGGTGCGGCAGTTGCCGCTGCCGCCGGAGGTCAGGCCGAGGGCCTTGGTGCCGTCGTACAGCGGGCCGCCCGAGTCGCCCGGTTCGGCGCACACGTTCGTCTGGATGAGGCCGCGGACGGTGCCGCCGCCCTGGTAGCGGACCGTCGCGTTGAGACCGGTCACGGTGCCGGTGTGGGTGCCCGTCGTGGAGCCGGTGCGGGTGACGCGCTCGCCGACGTACGCCTCCGCGGCGGTGAAGCCGCCGGTGTGGCTGAGGGCGGCGTTGTCGTAGCGCACGAGCGCGTAGTCGTCGCCCGGGAAGCTGGCGCCGACGGTGGCCCCGATCAGGGTGGTCGACGACGAGTTGGCGTACCACGTGGGCACGGACTTGCCGCAGTGGCCGGCGGTGAGGAAGTAGTAGGTGCTCCCGGACCGGACGTTGAAGCCGAGCGAGCAGCGGTAGCCGCTGCCGTAGATCGCGTCCCCCGCGGACAGCAGCGGGGTGAACGTGCCGCTGGTGCGCTGGACGGTGATTCTGCCGGCGCCCGCCTCCTGGCGGATCCGGGCGATGTCGGCCGCGGTGACGGACGCGTCGGCCGTGACGACGACCTTGCCGCTCGCGGCGTCGGTGTACCAGGCCACGCCGTCGACGCCGGACCGGTCCACGGCGCCGTGCGCGGCCGCGAGCTGGGAGGCGGTGGCGGGGAGGCGGTCGGGCGAGTCCGCGGACGCGGGGACCGCGCCGACGGCGGCCAGCCCGATTCCCGCGGCGATCGCCACGATCCGGGTGCGGATTCCGATACGGGGGATGATCCTCATGGTTTCCTCCTGGAGGATGCCGGGCGTCGCGGTCTGCAGGCCCGTGTGGGGCGGCGGGCGCACCTCGTCGTGCGCACGCCGTGTCCCAGAGTCTGCAGGTAATGTGACGGTCCCCACAAGACCAAAAGGTGAATTCAGGAGATAACCCATCCGCAGGTCCAGCGGACCTGAGGTGATCCGAAGCGGGCCGCGGCCCGGGGGAGTGCCGGCCGGCTCCCGTGGCCGACGGTCAGCGGCCTTCCTCGAGCCAGGCGCTCGCGAGCTGCGGCCAGGAGGCCACGCTGGCCCGGGCGTTGCGGATGCCGAACCCGTGGCCGCCCGACCGGAAGATGTGCATCTCCGCCTCGACTCCCGCGGCCTTGAGCGCGCGATAGTAGAGCACGCTGTTCTCGGTCGACACCCAGTCGTTGTGCGCCTGCACGATGAACGTGCGCGGCGTCCCGCCGGTGACCTGCAGCTCGCCGGAGAACGCGTCGACCAGATCGGGGCTCGGTGCCGGCCCGAGCAGGGCGTCGCGCGAGCCGCGGTGGGTGACGCCGGCCTTCATCGAGACCACGGGGTAGCCCAGCATCACGAAGTCCGGGGTCGCGTTGAGCTGGTCGGCCGCGTCGACGCGGGCATAGACCAGCGCGGTCGACTTGGTGGCGAGCGTCGTGGCCGCGTGGCCGCCCGCCGAGAACCCGATCGTGCCGACCCGTGCGACGTCGATGTCCCACTCCGCGGCACGATGCCTGATGATCCGGGTCGCGCGCTGCAGGTCCTGGAGCGGGACGTACTGGCGCAGCTGGTGTCCTTCGCCGGGCAGGCGGTGCTTCAGGACGAACGCGGCCACCCCGGCGGACGCCAGCCACCGGGCGATGTCGACGCCCTCCTTGTCGTAGACGAGGTTCGTGTACCCGCCACCGGGGACGACGAGTGCGGCGGCGCCGGTCGCCTGCCCGGGCTCCGGGAGGAAGGGGCGGATGGTGGGCGTGCTCACGCCGGTGACGACCCGGTCGCGCACCTTCGGGTCGGTGCTTCTCTCGGTGACGACCTCGGTGAGCCCCAGGCCTTCGGAGCCCGGGGCCTCTCCCGGCCAGAGCCGGATCTCGCTCTCCTCGATCGTGCGCCCCGGGCGGTTCTCCGCCGCGCGGGCGGCCGTCGCCGGCAGGGCCATCACGGCCCCGGCGACGGCGGAGAACGTCAGGAAACCTTTGCGGCTCACGTCTGCGAACATGTCATTCCTCCATGGCGTCGGGGCAGCGTCTCGGGGTCCCCGTCCCGGCGACCGATGGGGGTCGCGGCGTCCTCCTCGTCGAGGCATTCGCGACGCTAGCAACGGCCCTGTGTCGCAACAAGAACCAATGGATTCGACTCCGATCGATCATGATCGTTTCGGCGGCCCGGGCGTCATGCGCTCGTCACGGAGCCCGTGGAGGCCCGCCGGTGCAGGGTGGGCAGCAGGTAGGTGCGTTGCGCGGACATCGCTGCTCCCGTACGGAGGCGGCGGACCATCATCTCGATCGCCAGTTGCCCGACCTCGTGCTTGGGAGGGCGCAGCGCCGTGATGGCCGGCTCCGCGTTCTCGGCGACCTCGTCGTCGTACGCGATGATCGACAGGTCTCCGGGCACGTTCCAGCCTTGGTCCAGCGCCGTCTGCTGGATGACGACGGCCTCCGGGTCGGAATGGACCAGGAGCGCCGTCGTTCCGGTCTCGCGGCAGCGCGAGAGGATCCCGGTCACGATCTCCTGCCGCCGGGGTCCCTCCAGATCGCTCCGCTCGATGTCGAGGTCGATGTGGCAGGAGAGCCCGTGGTCGTCGAGCGCGCGTACCCAGCCACGGCGGAGGTGCCCGGAGGTGGGCGAGCCCGTGGACGTCACGATCCCGACCACCTGATGTCCGAGGTCGGCGAGGTGTCGCCCGGCGAGCGCGCCGCCGAAGACATGGTTGGTGGTGACCGAGTTCAGCCGGGTCAGCGCCAGGGTCGACGGCAGCCGGCGCTCCGCGAGGACCACCGGGACGTCCAGGGTGTCGAGCCAGTGGAGGAGCGCTAGGCCGTCGGCGCCGGAGGTCTCGGGCGCGACGACGAGGCCGTGCAGCGAACCGGTCGCCGCGAGCGAGGAGATCTGCAGGCGCTGGTCCTCCGGGTAGTAGCTCGCGCCGCGCAGCACGATCTGCACGTTGAGCTCGGCGGCCGCCGCGCGGGCACCGGTGATGACCTGCGGCCAGTAGTAGTTGAGCGACGGGACGACCATCCCGACGCGGAAGAGCTGGAGATGGTCACCGGGGTGATGCGTCGGCACCGTCGTGTCGAGGCGGCTGCGGAGCGTCGCCCCGCCGTGCACCCGGGTCACGAGGCCGCGGTCCGCGAGATAGCCCATGTCCCGGCGGATGGTCAGGGGGGTGACCTTGAACCGCCGGGCGAGATCGGCGACGCGCACGGCGCCGGTGCGCCGGAGCTCGTCGAGGATGAGCTCGCGGCGTGCCACGGCGAAGGGGGCGGGTGATTCTGTCATGGCGTCCTTGCCTTGATCGTCTTCGATCGATTCAGAGCGAAAGAATACGGACTCGTGCTGTCGAGGGCCATTTGAGGCCGGAGGCCGGGGCTTTCGATGTTTGTTTCAGTTCGAGTGCGATCAGAAGGCTTCGTTTCTGCTGACGTAGTGGCGACCGGGCTGCTACAACCCTGACAACGCCCGGGACTTCGGGCGTCCGCCGATGAAGACGGACGGAGAGGACGCATTTCATGGATGATCTGCAACGAGGGCGATTTGCCGGCCGCCGGGTGGCCGCACTCCTGACCATTGTTCTGGCGACCGCGGGGCTCCCGCTCGCGACCGGTGCGGCACAGGCGCTGCCGGGCGCCACCGCGGGCCAGACAGCTCAGGCCTCGTACGCCGAGCAGGGTGAGGTGCCGGTCATCGGCACGAACATCGGGACCGTGCCCTCGCTCCCGGACCGGGTGGCCGTGCGCGGCGACGACGGCTCCGATCACCAGGTGCCGGTGGACTGGGAGGCGGTGACAGCGGGCCAGTTCACGGAGCAGTTCACCAAGGTCGAGGTCCGCGGTACCGCGACCGGTGCGGACGGCTCACTTGCCGTGTACGCCGACGTGTGGGTGCTGCCCGCGAACCTGGTGTACCTGATCGACGCCGGCCGGGCGTCCACGACATCGGACGTGTTCGACGCGGCACGCGCCCTGCGCGGCGAGTCCCTCGTCAACGCCGTGCCGGACCGGCAGAGCACGGCGGCCGACCAGTGGGGTTACGTCCAGCGGAACGAGACCGACGTGCGCCGGGTGTCGACGACGGCGGGTACCGGCGAGGACTGGGCGACGTCCTTCGTCGCGGACGACAACGACGCCGACGAGGGCATCGTCTATCGCCTGCCGCTGGACACCGGCACCTATCGGGTGACGGTGGTCCACGTGCCACGGCGCACCCAGACGCACGGGAGCTGGATCAACCAGGACGGCGAGAAGATCGACTCGAAGACGGTCGCGGTGTCCCGGTCGAGCGATGGGGTGCACCCTCCGGTGCTGGTCACGCACGAGATCGTCGTCGAGCGGCCCACCGTGATCAGCTACGAGGCGCAGAAGCTGCAGGAGATCGGCGGCTACAACGCGAGCCTCAGCCTCGTCGCGGTCGAGCAGCGGTCCACCTCGGCTCTGTCACCGCCCGTGATCGAGCCGCTCTCGGGCCGGCTCACGTTCGCCGGCTCGGCGACGGTGACGCTCTCCTCGACGACGTCGGGCGGCGACGTCTACTACACGACCGACGGGACGACGCCGAGCGCGGACAACGGCACGCCGTACACGAAGCCGTTCACGCTGCTCGAGTCCGCGACGGTCCGGGCGGTCACCGTGGCCGAGGACGGGACGAGCGCCGAGTCGCGGTCGGAGTTCACGATCGTCCCCGACCCGCGCCCCTACGAGTCGGTGCCCGTCGGCCGGCAGTGGTACGACGACCGCGGCCGGCACATCCAGGCCCATGGCGGCGGCTTCCTCCGGCACGACGGCTGGTACTACTGGGTGGGGGAGAACAAGGAGCACCACTCCTCAAGTTTCCGGTCGGTCAACCTGTATCGGTCGAAGGACCTGCTGAACTGGGAGTTCGTGAACGAGATCCTCACCGGGGACTCGGCGACCGGTGACGACGCGCCCCGGCTCGCGGAGGGGAAGGTGAAGGTCGAGCGTCCCAAGCTCCTGTACAACGAGAAGACCAGGAAGTTCGTGCTCTGGGGCCACTGGGAGCTGGCCGAGAACTACTCGTCGGCGCGGATCGTGGTGGCGACGAGCGACACGATCGACGGCCTCTACGAGTACGTGGACGACTTCCGTCCGGGTGAGGGCGTCGTCTGGGACAAGAAGCAGCGTGCCGAGATCGACGCGACGGTGGCGAACGGCCAGTACGCCTCGTTCGAGGAGGCCGAGGCCGCGTACCGCGCCGCGGGCAACGTCCCCCACGGGCACCAGTCCCACGACTTCACGGTCTACCAGGAGCCCGACTCCGCCGACGCCTACCTGATCTCCTCGGAGGGCCACTACAACCAGCGCATCTACCCGCTGTCGGGCGACTACCTCATGGCCGACCACGAGAGGTCCTACCCCATCTTCACCGGCGAGACACGGGAGGCTCCGGCCGTCGTCAAGGCGGACGGGCGGTACTACCTGTTCACCTCGGGGCAGTCGGGCTGGTACTCGAACCAGCTGATGTACGCGCACACCACCGACCTCTCCTCGCCCGACGGGTGGTCCCGCACGATCACCCTCGGCAACAACACGGGCTTCAAGTCCCAGCCGACGTGGATCATGGACATCCCGAGGAGCGACGGCGGGCACAGCTACGTCTACATGGGCGACCGGTGGATCCCCGCCGGCGGCATGCCGGACAGCCCGGGCCACGCGAACTCGACGTATGTGTGGCTGCCGCTGGAGATCGGCGACGACCCCGACGCCGTCTCCATGGAGTACACCGATGGCTGGTCGCTCGACGTGGAGACGGGTGAGGTGGTCGTTCCCCGGCTGGATCTGGTCTCGGAGGGGAAGCCGGTCACCTCGACCGGTGGCACCGCGTCGAGCGGGTACACGGACCCTGCGTCCGTCGGTTATGTCGACGACCCCGAGGTGCGGGAGAACCCCGCGCGCGCCGCGAACGACGGTATCGACCACAGCGTGGCGCCGTACGACAACTCGCACTACTTCAAGCCCACGGCGCTCCCGCTGACCTGGCAGGTCGACCTCGAGGAGGTCCGTGACCTGGCGCGCGTCGACATCAGCTGGCGCTCCTACAAGGGATCCGAGACCTACCCGGGTTACCGGGTCTCGGGCAGCGTGGACGGCGAGAACTGGGACGTGCTCGCGGATCGTGCGGACAACCGCACCGTCGGGTTCACGAGCGACGGGCTCGAGGGCAGGTACCGCCACGTGCGGCTCGAGTTCCTCTCGAACGCCGGCGACCGGAACGGAAGCAGCGCGACCTGGGCCGCGGGCCTTGTCGAGGTGCAGGTGCACGCGCGGCCGTACGCGACGGCGGCCGCCTTGTGCACCGGCGGGCGGGCGTTCGTGACGGTGACCGTCGAGAACCCGAGGCCTCGGCCCGCAACCTTCCTGGTGAGCACCGAGTTCGGCAGCCGCAGGGTCAGCCTCGGCACCGGCAGGAGCCAGTCGGTCCTGTTCAGCGCACGGTCCCGGTCGGCGGAACCTGGCGTCGCCACCGTGGAGATTCTCGACCGCCCGGAGAGCGAGGCCGCCCGGGCGCCGTACGACGGCGTCGACTGCCGCTGACCCGAGGGCGGGGGACGACCCGATCCCGCCGAACCGAGGGGGTGAGGCCCATCGCACCTCCGCAGAACTGAACGCACGTGTTGTGCGCTGACAGTCAACGACGACAGTCACCGAAAGGACATCATGCAGAACGACTCGAACGACACCATCCCCCGGCGTCGCGCCGCGCGCCGCCGCAGGCTCCTCAAGGCCGTGACCACGGGCGCCGCCACGGCGCTGCTCGCCGGGGCCGCGGCGGCGCCTGCGGCGTCCGGCGCCGAGTCCCGGAAATCGGCGTGGCAGACCCTGATCGACGGGAGCTCCTTCAACTCCCGGGCGGCGCTGGAGTCGGAGTGGAACTACCTCTACCCGTGGGGTTCGGACCACAACGGCACCGCGCGGATGTACGCCAGCTCGACGAACAGCACCCACCTGTGGGTGTCGCCGGCAGGGCAGCTCAACATCAAGGCGACGCCCACATCCGGCGAGGGCTACAGCTCCAAGGACCCCCACCTGCCGATCCACTACCGTTCGGCGGCGATCCACGCCAAGGACCGGATCGTCGTCAACGACACCTACCCGGACTACGAGATCCGCGGCGAGTTCCAGGCGCCGTCGGCCCGGGGGACCTGGCCGGCGTTCTGGCTCACCGGCGCCACCAGCTGGCCGCCGGAGAGCGACATCCTCGAGTTCAAGGGCGACAGTCGCAACTGGTTCAACACCTACGACGGAAGCTGGGACAACACCCTCGTCTCGGTCTCCTCGCCCGGGAGCTGGCACGAGTACCGGATCTGGATGTCCAAGATCAACGCCACCGACGTCGAGATCCACTACTACCTGGACGGCGTCTGGAAGGCCCGGCACGTGGGGTCGAACTTCGTGGGCAAGCCGATGAACCTCATCATCAACCTCCAGATGGAGGGCGCCTCCGGGTCGCCGGGCCCCTCCGGGGAGACCTACTTCCGCGCGCGGGACGTCTACGTGGGCCGGACCGCCGGCTGAGGCCACCGCGAGGCCGACCCTGACGGGAACCGGATCCCGGCCCGGGAAAGAAACCGGCCCCCACCCGCGAACTCGCGGGTGGGGGCCGGTTTCCGGAGGGTGGGCGATACAGGACTCGAACCTGTGACCTCTTCGGTGTGAACGAAGCGCGCTAACCAACTGCGCCAATCGCCCCTGGTGGGGTGGTGGTGAGCGATACTGGGATCGAACCAGTGACCTCTTCCGTGTCAGGGAAGCGCGCTACCGCTGCGCCAATCGCTCGAGATCGTGCGAGGTGGGTACGGGATTCGAACCCGTGTATACGGCTTTGCAGGCCGCTGCCTCGCCTCTCGGCCAACCCACCGCGAGGATGCTCCTGTACGAGCACGGGAGCGGGCCTCCGAGCGGACGACGAGATTCGAACTCGCGACCCTCACCATGGCAAGGTGATGCTCTACCAACTGAGCTACGTCCGCACAGCCGGATGTGGGTTGCCCCGTGTTCCGGCGTGGTCTGAACATTAATCGAACATCGGCGTGGCCGTCCAATCGATTCCGTGGCGTTAGCGTGGACATCGTGTCCACCAGCCTGCGCCGACCGGCGAGAACCCGCACCATGACGCCGATCCCGGCGATTCCCGACGTGACGGGAACCACCCCCTGGGCTTCGTTCGCCGGGCGTGTCGCGACCGATCCGGTCCGCTGCGTGGACCTCGACGCCGAGCCGGAGGCGCTGGTCACGGGCACGTGGTTCGTCGTCGCCGACTTCGAGGGCCGTGCCCGCGCGTGGCAGTTCGCCACGGTCCTGCCCGCCCCCGCCACGCTGGGGGAGGACGACGTCGTCGACCACCCCGCGTCGTCGGGCACACCTGCTCTGCCGAGTGTCCGCGAGCCGCGCAGCGGCGTCGGATCGCGCGCCCCCGATCCCTGGACCGGCCCGGACCGCCGGAGCTGGACCAGTTCCCTGGACCGCGCCGCCTACGAGGCCGCGGTGCGGCGGATCCGCGAGCATGTGCGCGAGGGCGACGTCTACCAGGCCAATCTCTGCCGGGTCCTGTCGGCCCCGCTGCCCGCCCGGCGCGGCGTCGCCGGCCCCGGTGAGCCCGACGCCCGCGCGCTTGCCGCACGGCTCGCGGCGGGCAACCCCGCGCCGCACGCCGCCGCGATCCACGTCCCCGCGGGAACGCGCGGCGCCGGCGGGCGCGAGCTCGACCCGGTCTGGGTGGTCAGCGCCTCGCCCGAGCTGTTCCTCTCCGTCGCACCGGGCCCGGAGGGCCGGAACGCGGTCGTCACGTCCGGCCCGATCAAGGGCACGGCCCGCACCCCGGAGGGCCTCACCGACAAGGACCGCGCCGAGAACGTCATGATCACGGACCTCGTCCGCAACGACTTGCAGCACGTTTGCCTGCCGGGAACGGTCGAGGTCAGCGAGTTGCTCGCAGTCGAGCACCACCCGGGCCTCGTGCATCTCGTGTCGCGCGTGCGGGGCGTGCTGTCCGACGACGTCGCCGCCGCGCCCGACACCTGGAGGCACCTGCTCTCCGCGACCTTCCCGCCGGGCTCCGTCTCCGGGGCACCGAAATCGTCGGCGCTGCGGATCATCGGCGAGCTCGAACCGGTCCCGCGCGGGCCGTACTGCGGCGCGATCGGCTGGGTCGACGGCGACGCCGGGACGGCCTCGCTCGCCGTGGGGATCCGCACGTTCTGGTGGGAGCGCGGGGCGGACGACCACGGCGTGCTGCGGTTCGGGACGGGCGCGGGCATCACGTGGGGCAGCGACCCGGCCGCCGAGTGGCGGGAGACCGAGCTCAAGGCGGAGCGGCTGGTGGGGCTGGCGTCGTCGGGCAGGGCAGGATGAGCTCATGACTCAAACGGTGATCTGGACGGACGGACGGCTCGTGAATCCCGACGAGCGCACCATCAGCGCGGTCGACCACGGCATCACCGTCGGCGACGGCGTGTTCGAGACCTGCGCCGTGTTCGACGGCGAGGCGTTCGCCCTGACCCGGCACCTGGCGCGGCTGGCGCGATCCGCCGCGGGCCTGGGCCTCGCGGCCCCCGACGAGCAGCAGGTCCGCGACGGCGTCGCCGCGGTGCTCGCGGCCGGGCCCGACGCCGGCAGGCTGCGGATCACGGTGACCGACGGGGTCGGGCCGCTCGCGTCCGGGCGCTTGGACGGCCCGCAGACCGTGGTCGTCGCCGCCGGGCCCGCCACGATCAAACCCACCGGGCGGGCGGTGCGTTCGCCGTGGGTCCGCAACGAGCGCTCGGCGGTCGCTGGGCTGAAGACGACGTCGTACGCGGAGAACGTCGTCGCGCTCGCCGACGCCGTCGCGAAGGGCGGCGACGAGGCCGTGCTCGCGAACACGCGCGGCGAGCTGTGCGAGGGCACCGGGTCGAACGTGTTCCTGGAGCGCGACGGCGAGCTGGTGACGCCCGCGCTGTCGGTGGGGTGCCTCGCGGGGATCACGCGCGAGCTGCTGCTCGAATGGGGTGCCGAGGCCGGACTGCCGGTGCGCGAGGCGGAGCCGGGCGAGCTGATGTTCGGCCTGCTCGACGACGTCGTCGCGGGCCGCGCCCACATGCTGCTGACCGGCTCGGTGCGGAACGTGCAGCCGACCGCCTGGCTCGACGGCGTCGACCTGCTGACGGGCGAGCTGTCGCGCGCGGCGCGCGAGGTCTTCGAGAAGACGCGGCGCGAGCGGATGGACCCCTAGGGGGCGGTACGACGGCGCCCGCGGCGCGGATCTGGGGCGGCGGGGCCGGGGCCGGCCTGCGTGGCGTCGCAGCTCCTGCGTCTGCGGAGGCGGGCGGGGTGCTAGGATTTCTCCGCACCAGCCCGGGCGATTGGCGCAGTTGGTTAGCGCGCTTCGTTCACACCGAAGAGGTCACAGGTTCGAGTCCTGTATCGCCCACCAGACGAAGAGGCGGGGTCGACGCGGCACATGCCGCACCGGCCCCGCCTTCGTCGTTCCTGGTTCAGGCGGCGAACCCGATGGCCAGAGCGATGACGCCCAGGGCGGGGATCACGCCCTGCTTGAGGGCCGCGGAGGCCTTGCCGGGGCTGGACAGGAGCAGGACGAGCGCGGCTGCGGTCATCGAGCCGGCTCCGGTGAACACGAGCGTCGCGCCGATCAGCGGTTGGCCCGTCGCGACGAAGATGATGCCGAGGAACACGGCGATCGCCAGGAAGAGGTTGTAGAAGCCCTGGTTGAACGCGAGTTCCCGGGTGTCCTCGGCCTGCTGCGCGGTGAGGCCGAAGACAGCCCGAGCGGAGCGGCCCGTCCACACCAGGGACTCCAGCACGAAGATGTAGACGTGCACGAGCGCGGCGACGCCCGCGAGGATGAGCCCAGCAACGACCATCATGGTTCCCTTCACCAGGAGCGGCACCCGCTGCCATCAATATAGGTGAGAATCCGCTCCGGACCCCTACCTCCGCGCGGTGAGCGTGCCGGCGGCTCAGCTGGGGTGGTCGGCTTCTTGTCCGTGCGGTCGGCCGCCCGAGGGGCCGATTGCTCGACATTGAGCCGACCGCCCCCCTCAGTCGACCGACCTGCAGCCGCTACCGGCACTCCGCCGCCGCCCGGACGGCCTCAAATGGCGCCCCGCCCTCAACCATGAGAACTCGGAGCTGTCATCTCACACAAGGGGTATTAACAAACTTACTCCGCATATCCGATGTTATTGGAGGCAGAGCATGGTGCAGCAGGGGGACAAGGGCACCTCACGCCGCGGATTCCTCGGCGTGGCGGCAACGGCCGTCGCCTCGGCGACGTTGCTGGACGTCATGACCGGAGCCGCGCCGGCAACGGCCGTGACGGACGGCCCGACGAAGCCGGTCCCGGGACCGGCGGGGAAGTCCGTGGCGATCCTCGGTGCCGGCCCGGCCGGCCTGGCGGCAGCGCTCCGGTTCGTGGCGGCCGGCTACGCGGTGACCGTCCTGGAGGCCACCGGCCGCGTCGGGGGCCGCACGATGACCGCCCGGCCGGGTGACCAGGTGACCGAGGTGTGGGACGACGGCTCGGAGCGGACCCAGACCTGCGCCTTCGACGGCGGGCTCTACCTCAATCTCGGCGCCGGCCGGATCCCGTACCACCACCAGCGGGTGATCGACCTGTGCCGCAGGCTCGCGGTTCCGCTGGAGCCGTACATCCACACCACCACGGCCAACCTCTTCCAGAGCGGCAAGGGCTGGCAGGGCGCGAACAAGCCCAACCGCCGGATCGCCAACGACACCCGCGGGTACATCGCCCAGTTCCTCACCCGGGCGCTGCAGAAGGGGGTCCTGGACGACGAGCTGACTCCCGAGCAGCGCGACCGGTTCATCAGCCTCCTGGCCGGGTTCGGCAAGCTCGACAGGGACAGCGGCCTCTACCTCGGATCGACCCGGTCCGGCCTGGCCAAGCCGATCAACGTCCATCAGCCCGAGGAGCCGATCGATCCGCTGCAGCTGCGGGACCTGCTGGCGAGCGAGTACTGGAAGCACGGCTTCTCCCAGGACTCCGACTGGCACTGGCACACCACGTCGTTCCAGCCGGTGGGCGGGATGGACAGCATCTGGCGCCGTGCGGCCGCCGCGCTGCCCGCCGGCACGATCTCCTACGACTCCCCGGTCTCGGGCATCCGGCTGGACGGCAGCGGCGTGGTCGTCACCTGGTCCGCCGGCGGGAGCCCGAGGGGAGCCCGGTTCGACTACTGCCTGAGCAACATCCCGGTCTCGGTGCTGCGTGAGACGGTGACGCTGGAGGGCTTCACCCACGACTTCATGACCGCCGTCGAGAAGACGCCGTTCGCGCCGGCGTGCAAGGTCGGATGGCAGGCCAACAGCCGCTTCTGGGAGTCGGGCAAGTACCAGATCTACGGTGGCATCAGCCGGATCGACCACGAGATCTCGCAGATCTGGTACCCGTCCAACGACTACTTCTCGGCCAAGGGCACCCTGACCGGCGCGTACAACTCGTACGCCGCCGCCGAGGCGACGGGCGACCGCTCGCACGAGGAGCGGCTCCGGGTGGCCCGCGCCGCCGCGGTCAAGCTCCACGACGAGATGGCCGGCAACGCCGTCGTCCCCGACGAGCTGGGCATGTCGATCGCCTGGCACAAGGTGAAGCACCAGCTGGGCGCCTGGGCCGACTGGGACCCGTCGCGGCCCGAGCTCAAGCCGCTGTACGAGACCCTGATCTATCCCCAGGGCGAGGACAACTTCCTCGTCATCGGCGACCAGGTGTCCGTGCTGCCCGGCTGGCAGGAGGGCGCGCTGATGTCCGCGGAATGGGCCTTCGACCGGATCGCCAACGGCCCGATGGCGGCCACCGCCCGGAGGCCGGTGACGCAGCTGCCGAACGCCCGGGAACTGACCACGGGCGAGTGACCCCGCGCCCGGGAACCCGGCTGCCGGCCGATCAGGCGACCCGCTTCTTGAGGAAGCGTGGTGTCCGGGTTGTCGTGGTAACGGGGTTTACGCTCGGCCCATGCCCACGTACTCGCCCCTGCACCTGGACTGGCCCGGCCTGCTCAACGCGCGTGACCTCGGCGGCATGCCGTTGTCCGGCGGCGGGGTCGTGGCGGAACGCGCGATCGTGCGCGCGGAGTCGTTCAGCTGGCTCCGGCCCGACGGCGTCGAGGCCGCCCGCGCCTACGGCCTCGGCCGGATCATCGACCTCCGGCTCCCGGCCGAGACGGTCCGATACCCCCACCCGTTCGCCGACGAGCCGGACGTCTACGTCAACCTGCCCGTCCAGGAGCCCGACGACCCGGAGGAGGGCCCCTGGGCCCACCTCTACGAGGGCATGCTGGAGCGGCGCCCGAAGCTGTTCGCGCGCGCCGTCGGCGCCGTCGCCGACGCGCCCGAGGGGCCGGTGGCCGTGCACTGCGCGGCCGGCAAGGACCGCACCGGCCTGGTCGTCGCCTTCACGCTGTCCCTCGCGGGGGCCGACGACGCCCTGATCGCCGACGACTACGAGCTGACCAGCACCCGCCTCGCCCCGCGCGAGGCGGGGTACGCGGCGGTGATGGACCGCGCCCGGGCCGCGCACGAGGAGGCCAGGGCGGCCCGCCGGGCGGCGGGGGAGCAGGCCGACGGCGACGACGACCTGCCGGTCTGGCTGCACCCGGCGCGCCGCATCGCGGTGACCCGCGACATCATCCTGGAGACCCTGGCGTACGTCCGGTCGGCGTACGGGTCGATCGGCGGCTATCTCGAGGGTGGCGGCCTGACCGCCGCGCAGCAGGAGAAACTGGTCCGGCGGGTGCGCGGCGAGATCTGATCGAGGTACCCGCACCCGGGTCCCCACCAGCGTGAACGCGTTCGCGCCCCGCACGGGCGGCGTCGTTGCGGATGCGCGCCCGCCCTGGGGCGAATACGTTCGGGAACGGCGGCGGACGGTCCGCCGTCCACAGGGGGCGTGGACGCGCGCCTGTGCCCACCCGGCACCAGGAGGTCGACATGGGACTCTTCGACAGCGCCAAGGACATGGCGAACGACCCGGAGAACCAGGAGAAGCTCAAGGGGCTCGCCTCGGAGGAGAACGTGGACAAGGCCGCCGAGAAGGCCAAGGACATCGCTCCGGACCAGGCCGACGGCGGGATCGACGACCTCGCCGACAAGGCGAAGGACTTCGGCCAGCAGTGACCTCGCGGGCCGCCCGGTAGGCGGTCGGCCGCGCCGACCTGCGCGGCCGGGCGGCCGCGCGATGTCGGACGGACCGTGTCCCAAGGCAATCTGCCGCTTCGGGATGCGGTCTTCGTCCGCTGTGGGTACGTTCACGCACGGCGACGGAAGGACCGTCGTCGTGCAGGGGACCACGCCGTGGGGGAAACGCTCCGGTGTGCCTGCGCCACGCAGGAGGAGAGACACATGGGACTGTTCGACGCGGCGAAGGACTTCGTGACCGACCCGGAGAACATCGCGAAGGCGAAGGAACTGGCCACCGACGAGAACGTCGACATGGCGGCCGGCAAGCTGCGGGAGCTCGCTCCGGAGCAGGCGGACGGCGCCATCGACGGTCTTGCCGACCAGGCCAAGGCGTGGGGCGGCGACGAGGGTGCCGAGGCGGGCGAGCGCGGCGGCCGTGAGGGCGACCGCGAGAACCGCGGCAACTGACCCACCCCGGGCGGAGATCGCGGATCCGGCCCGCCGAACACGGGCCACCCAGAATCCGTGACCTCTGACCACCGGTATCGAGTTCGCCGAGGGCACGCGGATCGGTACGATCGAGGGGCGTCGTCCGGCTGGGCGGCGCCCCTCGCACGTGCGGGGGACATCCGCTCTTGAAGGAGACCCTTCGTGTCCGACGTCGCATCGCCGCTCACCAGTCAGGACCTCACCCCCGGTGACGTCACCGAGACGCAGGCGACGACGACCACCACGGTGCCCACCACCGGCGCCGATCTGTACGGCGACCGCAAGGACATCGTCGTCGTCCGGGTCGACGGCGTGCTGTGGGACCTGCACCGCGAGATCCCGTCCGGCGCCGTCGTCGAACCGGTGTCGATCCACGAGCCCGACGGGCTCGACGTGCTGCGGCACTCCGCCGCCCACGTGCTCGCGCAGGCGGTGCAGCAGGTGAACCCGGACGCGAGGCTGGGCATCGGCCCGCCGGTCAAGGACGGCTTCTACTACGACTTCGACGTCGCGCAGCCGTTCACCCCCGAGGACCTCAAGGCCCTGGACAAGGCCATGTCCCGCATCATCCGGGAGGGCCAGGCGTTCCGCCGCCGCGTGGTCACCGAGGAGCAGGCCCGCGAGGAACTGGCGAACGAGCCGTACAAGCTCGAGCTCATCGGCCTCAAGGGCGGCAACGTCGAGGACGCGGCGGAAGGAGCGGGCGTCGAGGTGGGCGCCGGCGAGCTCACCATCTACGAGAACGTACGCGGCCTCGGCCGCGAGAGCGAGACCGTCGTCTGGCAGGACCTGTGCCGCGGCCCGCACCTGCCGAACACCAAGCTCATCGGCCAGGGCGTGAAGATCCTGCGCTCGGCCGCCGCCTACTGGCGCGGCAACCAGGACAACGCGATGCTGCAGCGCGTCTACGGCACCGCCTGGCCGTCCAAGGACGAGCTCAAGGCGTACGAGGAGCGGATCGCCGAGGCCGAGCGCCGCGACCACCGCAAGCTCGGCGTCGAGATGGACCTGTTCTCGTTCCGCGAGGAGGTCGGTTCCGGCCTGCCGCTGTTCCACCCCAAGGGTGGCGTAATCAAGCGCGTCATGGAGGACTACGTGCGCCGCCGGCACATCGAGGAGGGCTTCTCCTACGTCGGCACGCCGCACATCTCCAAGGAAGACATCTTCTACACCTCGGGTCACCTGCCGTACTACGCGGACACGATGTTCCCGCCGCTGCAGTTCCAGGACGAAGAAGGAGAGGTCGCGCAGCAGTACCGCCTCAAGGCGATGAACTGCCCCATGCACAACCTCATCTTCTCCAGCCGCGGCCGGTCCTACCGTGAGCTGCCGATCCGCCTGTTCGAGTTCGGCACGGTGTACCGCTACGAGAAGGGCGGCGTCGTGCAGGGCCTGACGCGCGTGCGCGGCCTGACGCAGGACGACTCGCACTCGTACGTCACCCCGGAGCAGGCGCCGGGCGAGGTCAAGCACCTGCTGGACTTCATGCTCAGCGTGCTGAAGGACTTCGGCCTCGACGACTTCTACCTGGAGCTGTCGACCCGCGACGACAAGAAGAAGGACAAGTTCGTCGGCTCGGACGAGGACTGGGAGAAGGCGACGGCGATCCTGGAGAAGGTCGCCACGGAGTCCGGCCTGGACCTGGTCGCGGACCCGGGCGGCGCCGCCTTCTACGGCCCGAAGATCTCGGTGCAGGCCCAGGACGCCATCGGCCGCACCTGGCAGATGGGCACCGTCCAGTACGACTTCAACCAGCCCGAGCGCTTCGGCCTGGAGTACACGGGCCCGGACGGCACCAAGCAGCGCCCGGTGATGATCCACTCGGCCAAGTTCGGCTCGATCGAGCGGTTCATGGGCGTGCTCATCGAGCACTACGCGGGCCAGTTCCCGGCGTGGCTCGCCCCGGTGCAGGTCCTGGCGGTCCCGGTCGCGGAGGCGTTCGACGACTACCTCAAGGACGTCGTCGCGCAGCTCACCGCGCGCGGCATCCGCGCGGAGGCGGACCTGTCCGACGACCGCTTCGCCAAGAAGATCCGCAACGCTTCCAAGACCAAGGTCCCGTTCACGCTGATCGCGGGCGGTGAGGACGCCGAGGCCGGCGCGGTCTCGTTCCGCTTCCGCGACGGCACGCAGGAGAACGGCGTGCCCGTCGCTGAGGCGATCGAGCGGATCGTCAGGGCGGTCGAGGACCGCACGCAGGTCTGACGGCGTGGGTTCCGCAGGCATGATGTCCGACGACGACGGCGCCCGTACGGGCGTGCACGACGCCACCGCGACGTCCGACGGCGCGATGCCCGACGACGACGCCCTGGTGTGCGCGGACGACCCCGCCGCCTTCGGCCCGCCCGAGGACAGCTACCAGCGCCTGTGGACCCCGCACCGCATGGTGTACATCGGCGGCCAGGACAAACCGTCCGACGCCACCGAGCAGCAGTGCCCGTTCTGCCGCATCCCGCGCGGCGACGACGAGCAGGGTCTCGTCGTCGCCCGCGGGCGGCGGTGCTACGTGGTGCTCAACCTGTACCCGTACAACTCGGGCCACCTGATGGTGCTGCCGTACCGCCACGTCTCGGACTACACGGACCTGGACGAGGCCGAGACGGCCGAGCTGGCGGCGATGACCCAGACCGCGATGCGCGTCTCCCGCGCCGTCCACGCCCCGGCGGGCTTCAACCTCGGCATCAACCAGGGCGAGGTCGCGGGGGCGGGCATCGCCGCGCACCTGCACCAGCACGTGGTCCCGCGGTGGACGGGCGACGCGAACTTCCTCCCGATCGTCGCCCGGACGAAGTCCCTCCCGGAGCTCCTGGCCGACACCCGGCGCAAACTCGCGGACGCGTGGCCAGCTAGTCCTTGACCAGGCACCGCGCATCGGATTGACTGAGCCGCGCTGCCCCGCTCAGGAGGTGCCTCATCGCCCGCAGTCGATCTCGCAGGAGAAGGAAGCCGTCCATGGTTCTGGTGACCTACCTGCTCGTCGCGGGAGTCGTCGGGCTCGCCGGTCACCTCGGGTTCCTCCACCTGACCGGGCACGAGGCGAGGGCCTATCCGGTGCTCGCGGACGACGCCGAGGTCGAGGTCGCGGGGCGCGCCGTCACGGTCGCCCAGCTCGCCGAGCGGTACCTCCCGAGGTTCCACCTCGCACCGGGTCACCCGACCCCGCCCCTGCTCGGTTTCGTGTACGACGCCGTCGGGCAGGACGACCGGCTCGTCCTGAACTACTTCCAGGTCTGGGAGGACGAGATCCACCCCCAGGCCGTCCAGGACCTGGCCTACCGCGTCTATCGCGGTGCGCGGTACGGGATCCCCACCCGGGACATCGAGTACGTGCAGGTCGACGTCGACCTGGCGACCGGCGACGTCGCCGCGGTGACGTTCGAGGGCACCCCGGGCGACGACTACTTCGTGCACCGCAGCGTGCACCTCGTGGAGACCTACCGGCGCGCCGGCGACGGCACCTACCACCGGACGGTGACCACCAGGACGGGCGAGCCCGTCTCGGAGCAGTCCGGCGTCAGCGTGCCCCTCGACGGCACGCACGTCGGCCTCGCGGTCGCGACCTGGAACCACCTCACGCGGCTCGCGGAACCCGCCGACGAGCCGGTCGACGCGGGCGCGGCCGTTCCCCTGGCCCCGCTCACCGACGACGCGTACCAGGCGGGCAAGTACTCCCGGAAGAGCTCCGGGGAGTTCGGGACCCCCGGGTCCACGCTGACCAACTGGACCGGGCCGGCACTCGGCGTGGCCTACGGGATCGGCGTCATCGCCGGTGGCGTGGCCCTGCTGGCCCGGATACGAGGCTGACCGAGCACGAAGAAGGAGCATGTGGTGAGCGGTACCGGTCTGCTGCAGGTCTACCTCGTCTGTCCCTACTGCGCGGCGCCCGACCGCCGTGAGGTGGCGCCGCGGGCCGACCGGCCCGACGACGCCGTGGCGGACATCCGCTGCATGCCCTACGTCCGCGACGTCGATCGCTTCGACCCCGCGACCGACAAGGAGAACAAGGACCCGGCCGCCTGGCACCGCGTCGGGCAGGACTTCTACCGGCAGCTCCACTGGGACCAGCTCATCGGCATCCTGCGCATCCAGCGCAACGGATCCACCACCGCCCCGGACATCCGCTACCGGGTGATCCGGTGCGCCGCGTGCCACGAGCTCTACGACGCCTACGTCCTCCTCGGCGACGGGCACGCGGACCTCTCGGCGGTCTGGCCCCACCTCTTCGGGCCCGGGCGCGAGGACATCACCCCGTACGGCGGCCTGCCCCCGGTCCTGGCGGCCATGCGCCGGCTGCCGGGCGGTGCCCTCGGGCTGGGACTCATCCTTCTCGTCATCGGATGGCGCTGGCTCCCGTTCACCCAGGACGGCGGCCTGACACCCTGGAGCCTGACCTGGGCGGCGATGAACACCCTCGCGGCCGTCTCCGTCGCGTGGCTGTACCTGCTGCAGGATCTCGCGATCAAGAGGCAGGGCCGGGTGGACTCCTACGCCGAGGTCTTCCGGCTCCGGGGCCGGCACCTCGGGATCCACTGGCGTAACTTCACGCTCGCGCGGTTCGTCGGCGTCCAGCCCGAGCCGGGGGAGATCACCGTCGTCAAGCGGGTCGGCCTGCGGCTGACGCAGGCCGACATGGTCGGCGGGATCCTCACCTGGCTGATGTTCGCGGTCTCCTGGTGCATCGCGGGCGGCGGGCCGCTGGCGCTGCTGCTGGCGCTCGCGGAGGCCGCGGTGTACGTGGTGGGCGCACGCTGGATCCTGGGCGGCGGATCGTCCCGGACCGGGAGTCCGGGGGGTCCCCTCGCCCGGCGGCGCCTCGCGGGCTGGGGACTGATCGTGCTGCCGAGCGTCGTCGTGCCCGCCGTCGTCGGGCTCGCCCCCGGGACCTGGCTCGCGGGCATGGCCCAGGCGGAGTCGACCGTCCTGCTGTGGTCGGCGCTCGCGTACGCCGTCGGGGTGGCCTGCTACCTCGCGCTCATGACGGCCGGGACCATCCTGCGCGGCGCGCGTCACGTGCCGTTGCGCACGAGCCTCGCGCCGACCCTGGCCGAACTCGGCCCGTTGCTCTGGCTGCACCGGTTCTCCTGGACGACGATGGTCGCGGTCCTGGTGACGGCGATCGTCATGGTGACCGGCTGCGAGATCCTCGGCGCCGTCGGCAGCAGCGCCGCGTGGGGGATGCCGGACGGGGCCGACTGGCTGCGCTGGTGGGCGCTGGTCGCGGTCACCTTCTCCTTCGTGATCCTGGCGACGGCCGGCCGGGCCGTGTACCGCTGGGCTTTCGTGGGTATCGCGCTCGTCCAGGTCACGCTGTTCCTGCTCGGGATCGAGGTGCTCCGGGTCGGCGAGTTCGAGATCCACCTCAACGCCGTCGTCTTCACGGTCGGGGTGGTGTTCCTGTACGTGATGCACACGGCGGCGCTGGAGCAGGAGCTGCGGGCCGTCACCGGGCGCGCGCTCGAGAGGGCGCTCGACCTCGTCGACAAGGGGCTCGCGGTCGCGGTCCGCAACAGGAACACCGACGACGTCGTGCGGATCGCGCCGGCCCGGGCGGCCCTGATGACCGTGGACCTGCCGCGGTCGTCGTCGTGGGTCGGGACCCTCCTGATGACCGGCCTCACCGTGCTGACCGTCGTTCTGGACACGGCGGGCATCGTCGAGAACCTCCAGGGGTTCCTGCGGTGATGACGGTCGCCGCGCTCGGGACCCGTCCACGGGGCGCGAACGCGGCGACCGCATGCCGAATGCCTGGACCGGCGTGCCGGTGAGTCGACGTAGGATCGAGGCAGAAGGACGCCGGACCGGCGTCGTACCCGACCGGACGAGCGAGGTAGTGGTGGCTGACGAGACGACGACTGGCGTGGGCAGCGCGGGCACCGTGGGCACGGCGCGCGTGAAGCGCGGCATGGCCGAGATGCTCAAGGGCGGCGTGATCATGGACGTCGTCACGCCCGATCAGGCGAAGATCGCCGAGGACGCCGGCGCGGTGGCCGTGATGGCGCTGGAGCGGGTTCCGGCGGACATCCGCGCGCAGGGCGGCGTGAGCCGGATGAGCGACCCGGACATGATCGACGGCATCATCGAGGCCGTGTCCATCCCGGTCATGGCGAAGGCCCGCATCGGGCACTTCGTCGAGGCGCAGGTGCTGCAGTCGCTGGGCGTGGACTACATCGACGAGTCCGAGGTGCTCACCCCCGCCGACTACACGAACCACATCGACAAGTGGGCGTTCACCGTGCCGTTCGTGTGCGGCGCGACCAACCTGGGTGAGGCGCTGCGCCGCATCACCGAGGGCGCGGCGATGATCCGCTCCAAGGGCGAGGCCGGCACGGGCGACGTGTCCAACGCGACCACGCACATGCGCCAGATCCGCCAGCAGATCACGCGCCTGACCTCGCTCCCGGAGGACGAGCTGTTCGTCGCCGCGAAGGAGCTGCAGGCGCCGTACGACCTCGTGGTCGAGGTGGCCCGCACCGGCAAGCTCCCGGTCGTGCTGTTCACCGCCGGCGGCATCGCCACCCCGGCCGACGCCGCGATGATGATGCAGCTGGGCGCCGAGGGCGTCTTCGTCGGCTCGGGCATCTTCAAGTCCGGCAACCCGGCCCAGCGCGCCAAGGCCATCGTCCAGGCCACCACCTTCTACGACGACCCCGACGTCATCGCCAAGGTCTCCCGAGGCCTGGGCGAGGCGATGGTCGGCATCAACGTGGAGGAGGAGCCGGCACCGGTCCGGCTGGCCGAGCGCGGCTGGTGACGGTCTGCTCCCGAGCCTGACGTGGAGGCTCCTGTGACATCGCGTTCACAGGGGCCTCCTCGTCTTTACCTGGATGCTTATATGGGTTCCGATTTGTTTTGACCAGATGAGCACCCCGCCCCTGGCCGCGGTCCACCAGCCCATCGCGGACATCGGCCGCAGCGCCGTCTCCACCGTCGTCAACCTGGCCCGCGGCGCGACCCTGACCACCCAGCGCGTGGAACTCTCGACCCACCTGGTGGTCCGCGACTCCACGACGGAGCCGGCTACCTGACGGCGGTCAGTCCTGCGGCCGGGTGACCGGCACGATGGTGACCACGGAGTCGAGGCCTCTGAAGTCGTCCGGGTTGGTCGTGTACAGCGGCAGGCCTTCGGCTGCCGCTGTCGCCGCGATCATGAGGTCCGCGGTACGACGCCGCGGGGTGCGGCCGACGGCGATGACGCCTGCGACGATGCGGCCGTAGAGGCGCGCGCATTCGGCGTCGAACGGGATCGGGTCGAACTCGTTCTCGGCCCGCTGCAGGACATCGATCCGCCGTCCGCGTTCGGAGTGCTCGTCGTAGTCCGGGCTGTCGGGGCGCACCTGATGGGGACCGGCGGACAGCTCAGCGAGGGTGATGGCACTGATCGCGATCTGGTCGGGTAGTTCCTCGACATCGATCTGGTCGCGCAGGATCAGGATGTTGGTGTCGACCAGCCCCTGGGTGGGCTCATCGCTCATAGGGATCCACCGGCTCGTCGTCGAGGGCCGAGTCCTGGTCCGCGCGGAACGCCTTCAACGACATCCCGATCTTGGCCTTCGACATGGCGGCGAACTCGGTCCGGGAGACGAAGCGACGCTTGCGACGCAGGGGGATGAGCTCCCCGATCCGTTCCCCGCCCCGCGTGACCAGGAACGAACGGCCGGACTGGACCGCGTCCATGATCTCCTTCGAGTGCGACCGCAGGTCGCGCTGTGTGATGTCCTCACTCAAGCTCATGATTCAACGGTAGCACCGGGTGCCACATCGTGCTACAGCGCCATCCCGGCTCGCTCGGCTGGAGCAGCCGACGAAAAGTGAGGCCCCGTGGACTTTGTGTCCGCGGGGCCTCTCGCGTGTTCATGGGTACGACTCATCGGCGCTCGCAGAAGCAGAAGTTGTCAGGACTCCGCGGCCGGTTCGCCATGCGGGTTTCGGCCCAGGTCGTAGGTCGCCACGGCCTCCAGTACCCGCAATCGACCGGGGCGCGAGCCAGACCCTAACCTCGTGCCAAGATTCGACGAACTCGTTTTCACCGTTCCAGCATTACTCTGGCGTGCATGTCCGACGACGCCGTGTTCGATGCGCATGATCTGAACGGCCTGGTGCGCTCGGCGTCGGTCATCCGCGTGTACGACCGCGGCGCGACCGGGAACCGGCCGCCCGGCGTCGAGCCTGTGCTCACGGTCACCGCGCGCGCTGACCTCGACGAGCTCGTCCGGCTGCTGGAGGTCTCCCGATCGACGGGCATGGACTGCATGTGCCTCGGCGATTCCGCGTTCGAGCTGCTTGACCACATGGGCACCGCTATCGATGTCCTCGGCTGGCACCACGGCTCGACGCTGCGCTGGCAGGGCACGTCCGGCGGCGACATCGAACTTGCACACGGGCCCGAGCTCGTCGCGTGGATGGCCGCGCATGGCTATCCCCACCCCGTTGGACAGGTCGACCGGCGCGAACAACAGCGACGAGAGCAAGAGCGGGCCCAGGAGTCCTGGACCCAGGCCGCACCCGAGGCCATTCGTGCGGAGCTTCCCCGGATCCTCGCCGGGACGGGTTCTGCGCTTCCGGAGGAATTGGCCGATGACCTCGCCCGCCGCCTGAGAGAGACACACCCGGGCGAACCTGCCCAGGCGCTGGCGCTCCTGCGGTGGCGGTCGGGTGGCACCGGCCGCTACTCCGGTTACCCGGTGCACGAGGCGGCGTCGTCGACCTTGCTCGACCGGTTGCCGCCGCAGGCCGTCTTCACGGCCTTGGCCGACGTTCCTACCACCGATCCCGCGTGGTCCGGTGCCGTCCGCTACCTGCTGGCCTGGCGTCGCAAGGACATCGTGCTGTTGCGCCGCATCCCGGAAAGTGTCTGGAGCATGCTCGCCCAGGTCGTGCACGATGAAACCGACAGCACCTGGGCCGGCCGGTACGAGACCTGCTACCGCCAGGTCACGCACGCACGCGCCCAGCGGGAGCGAGCACGCGAGCGTTCCCGCCCGGAGAGCACGTCGCCGAGCCGTGAGCGGATCGCGTCCCGGGCGCCGCCGCGAGCGCGCCGTTAACGTGTGAGCATGTCGCGTACCTCGGCGGAGTCGCTTCGCCTCGCTGGAACGGGTGTCGATCGGGTCTGGCCGGTCGTGCGGATCGTCGGCGCCGCGCTGATCGTCGCCGCCGTCGTCGCCCAGCTGCAACGCACCGTGTCCATCGCTCTGCAGGCGACGACGCCGCACGGGTCGCATCTGCCGACGGTCGTCGCGAACTTCTTCAGCTTCTTCACCATCGACTCGAACGTCGTGGCGGCCGTGGCGCTGGTGGTCGCCGCGGCCTGGACGTGGACCGCCGGACGGGGAAGCGGCCGCGAGCCTCGGTGGCTCGCGCTCCTGCTGGCGGGTGCGACGACGTACATGCTGGTCACAGGGGTCGTCTTCAACGTGCTGCTGCGCGGCATCGCGCTGCCGCAGGGGGCGACGGTGCCGTGGTCCAACGAGGTGCTGCATGTCGTCGGGCCGCTCGTCATGCTGGCCGACCTGCTCCTCGCTCCGCGGCGGCGTGCGCTCGGCTGGGGTGCGATCCTCGCGGTCATCGCCTTCCCGCTCGCCTGGATCGGGTACACGCTGGTTCGCGCCGGGCTGGTGGTCGCGCCGGCCACGGGCGACCCGTGGTGGTACCCGTATCCGTTCCTTGACCCGCGTTCCCCGATGACGGGTGGCCCGGGCGGAGTCGCCGCCTACGTGGCGGGTATCGCCGTCGTGATCGCGACGGCCGCTGCCGTCGTCGTCTGGGTCGGCAGGCGTCGTGAGCGAGCCGGGATCGCGGACGTGGTGGGCCGCTGACTGCTCAGGCGTGCCCGCCTGGGTTCCGGCTCGCACTCGCGGTCATGGGGTCTCGGGCTGGCGGGAACGGTGCGGGGTCGACGACGCCGTCCGCACCATGGTCGCCCGGTACGCCGCGACCGGGCCGGGGTCATCGGCCGAGGACTGACGTCGGCACGCGCCCGGCGCGCAGTTCAATCGAGCGATTCCAGGATCGACAGGCACGTGGTCCGCAGCCGTTCGTCCTCCTGGATCGCGTGGCTGCTGCCGCCGAGGTGGATCGCGTTGAACCGCCGCGTTGCGGCGACCTCGACCTCGAGGAGGTCACGCAACGGCCGGCTTGCCGCACCGATGCCGGCCAGGAATCCGGCGATCGCCGGGCGGGTGTGGACGTTCTCGGCCCAGGCGGTTCGCAACGGCTCGACGGCGGCCGAGTGATCGCCGGTGATCTGCCAGAGTGCCACGGCGTACTCCTTGGCGCTGTGGTGCCACCCGGGACCATCGTCGGGCCCGCTCGCCCGCAGAAGAGTCCGCAGCCTGGGTACGAACCGTTCCCCGGCTCGACCGAGACGGCCCGCAAGAGCTGCGCCGTCTTGTGGTCGTGGCCCGCTGAGGCTCTCCTCCACCACGTCGATGACAGCGTCCGTTTCCTTGCCACCGGGGCCGCCGGTCAGTGTCAGCAGCGCCTCGGCGGCTTGCAGCCTGATCTTCGTGCCCAGCCACGGCCGGAGACAGTCGGCTGAAACCGGCGTACCGAGATCCGCGAGGGTGCGTACTGCGTCTCCGGCGCGCCACCAGAAGGTCCGGCCGACGTCGGCGCCGCCCAGCAGTATGCGGTGCAGCCCTTCCAGGTAGGCGCGGGCCACGGGCTCCGCCGCAGGTTCGCGCAGGAAACTCAGCCCGGTGAGCGTCGACGACAGGCGGATGTGCTCGGCGTCGTCCTGGCGGTCAGGGTCGCAGTGCCCGGCCTCCGCCAACAGCAGGGGTGTGAGGGTACCGGCGTGGTGGCCCAGGTCTTTCAGTGTGCTGCCGAGCGATCGCAGCGCACCGTCGGATTCCAGCACGGCGGCGAGGTGGGGCACTGCCCGTGCATCTCCGCACCGGGAGAGGGCGATCAGCCCGGCACCGAGGTTCGGAGGGCCGCCGCGGTATCGCTGGACCCGGGCGTCCGGGTTGTCGTCCAGGTATCGCGCGAGGTCATCGGCCGCCGGAGCCGCAAGGTGGAACAGGGATTCCAGACGGGTCGCCGCAGCCTCACGCCAGCGCGGGTCGGGCTCGGTGAGCATGCCGCCGATCAGCCGGACGGGCCGGTCGTAGTCGGCCCGGAAGGTGCCGAACAGCCCCGATGCCATCGAGGCGGCATCGAGCCGGTCAGCCGGGTGCGGGCTGGTCAGCTGGCCGCAGAGCAGGTGGATCCGTTCGTCGGTGCGAGCTCCCAGCGCATCATGGACGCCGCGCAACAGCGTGTTCATGTCCTGGGCTTCGTCGTCAGGCATCAGGACTCGCAGGTGGCCGACGAGCGTGTCGGTGGCGGGGCGCTGTTCCGATGACGGTCGGACATCGAGAACGGGCCGGTCGGCCATCATGGCCAGCACGGAGTCCACGAGACCTCCCGGCAGCGATGTCTCGGGGAGGCGAAGCGTCGCCACGAGCGCCGTCAGCCGCAGGGTCGGGTCGATGTCCTCGGACAGGAAGGTGGCCAGGCGGCCCGCTGCGACCGAAGTCCTTTCAGGGCGGGTTCGGGCCAGCAGGCCGAGAGCCTTGATCAGCGCGAGCGTCACCCGCGGTTCCGGCTCCAGATCGGCGGGATCGTCAGTGTTCAGCCGGCTCAGCAGCAGGGTCAGGAGCGCCTGGGGATCCGACCCGAACCGGACCGCCGGGGTGGCCGCTGCGCGTCGCACGTCGGGATCCGGGTCACGCAGCAGTTCCGCGAAATGGTGCGCATGGGCACGGACGAACGCCGCCGCCTCGGCGTCATCGGTCTCGTCCGCTTCCCCGGTGTGGTCGTCGACGTCGTCGTCGTCCTCGTCCTCGCCCTCGTCGTCGTCCAGTTCGTCGGCGAAGGGCGCCCCGATGTCCGCCACGAGTTCGACGACGCCCGCACGGTCGGGAACCGACCGGTCGCACATGATCTCGACGAGGAACGGCAGGCAGGCAACCGTCGAGTCGTACACATCCCCCTGATGGTGGACCCCCATCAACAGCGCGTCGAGGGCGCCTTCCCGCGTTGCGCGGTCGGGCGAGACGAGACCGCGCAACAGGGGAGGGACGTCATCGGCGCTTCCGTACGCGTGGGACATCGATCCCCAGTCCAGGGCGTCTAGGCCGTCCAGCATGCCTGGTGCTCCTTTCGGGCTGACCGGCTCAGGGGAGCAGGCCGGTCGCGGGGTCGCGGTCGGTGACGCAGAAGATGCTGTGGTCCGGGCCGGTCATGACCGTCCAGCTGGGGCCGCCGGAGAGCTCGCGGGCGCCGAGCCGGGTCAACCTCGCGACCTCGGCGGCGCGGTGGTCGGTGGCGATGTCGAGGTGGCCTGTCGTGGCGCCGTCGTCCAGGCGTTGCAGGAGAACGCGGACCGGCAGCGTCGGCGGCGTCCGAAGACGAGCGAACTCGGGTCGCGCTGATGGCGCGACCGTCCAGCCGGTGAGCTCGGACCAGAAGGTCTTCTCGCGCTCCCAGGCGTCGTGGGCGACATCGACGGTGAGCTGGTCGGGCAGCGACCGGTGGTCGCCCCAGTTCGCGGGCGTTGCCCGTGTCGTCCCGCCGTGGCCGGTCACGAGGCAGAAGACGAAGCCGGCGGGCGATCGCAGGATCGCATGATCCGGCCTGGCGACCAGGTGCGCACCGACCGCGAGCGCGTGCTCGACCGCCGCGTCGAGATCGTCGACGTGCAGATCGACGTGGACGCGGAACTCGCCGGTCCGGATGCTCTGGATCCGCAGATGCGCGTCCCCGGCCGGCGGGACCAGCGTCGCGAACTCGCCGTGCGTCCCGCGCGGCGACGACATCGCGTGGCCGGTCGCAGCCTGCCAGAAGGCACACCCTGCCTCGTGGTTCGCGGCGGGTATGTCCAGGAAGAGCGTCAGCCAGCGCGGAGCGGTCGTCACAGCATGGATCCTCGCACGTCACACCGTGACCTCACGCTCGGCCCAGCGGCACGATTCCGCTCCGTCCCTCCCAGCTCCCGTGTTCCGCGAGCGGGCGGAAGCGGAACGTCGCGAACTCGTGGTGGAAGTCGCGGCGGCGTCGTTCGGTCATCGCGTCCGCGTGCCGGCGCGGGTCGGGGAGCTCGGAGCGGCCGTGCACCATCTCCTCCATCTCGCGGACCGTGCGCCACACCGAGAACGTCGAGATCGTGCGCGGCGGGCGGACGGCGGCCAGGGCGAGCGTCGTGCCGGGATGGTCGCGCACCTGACGCTCCACGGGTTTGCCCCACCGCAGGAACCGGGGCACCTCGAGCAGGCGCATCCGCGCGACGGTCACCGCGACCACGGGCTCGTCCTGGTCCCAGCCACCCGCGCGGGCGGGCAGACCGGGCAGCGCCGCCAGGCGCGACCAGCGGCGCAGGTACTCCATCCGCACGTGCCAGCCGCCCGCCAGCCGGCGCCCGAGGGCGTCGTCGGACAGGAAGCGGTCCACGGCGTCGTCGTCGCGCCACTGCGCGAAGACGGCGATCCGTCGTAGCTGCAGCCGGTCCGGGGAGACGGTGGGCGCCCCGAGGCGCATGAGCGCCAGGCACTCCGCGTGGTCCAGTCCCGGCGTCGTCGCGGCCGACGGCGCCCGCAGCAGCGCGCGCGCCGTCACGGCGGGCGGCAGCTCGGCGAGGTGGAAGGTGTGGATCATCGGGCGCGCTCCATCTTGTAGTGCAGCCGCATCATCCAGGTGCGCCGCAGCCGCAGCTCGTGGTCGGTCCGCAGCACCCCGTCGGGGTCCCGGTACAGGCGGAAGGTCTCGTGGAGGGGGACGCGCGCCGCGAAGTCCCGCCCGTTGTCGTGCACGACGACGTAGGCGCCGTCCTGCCCGAAACGTCCCGGCGGCGACTCCAGCACGAGCCCGCCGCCGGCGCCGACGGCCGGCCGCAGGAACACCTGGACGTTGCCGGACTCGAGCGGGAAGGCGACGTGGACGCTCGGCCGGTCCGCGCCGGGCAGCCGACGCGCCGAGTAGCAGCCGCTGAACACGTACCGGCCCGACGGCCGGAGCGTGCGCAGCCACGCCGCGCCCACCTGCTCGCCGTCCCGGTCGCGGATCACCCGGACCCGGCTGTCCATCCCGTGCGCGACGTCGAGCGGGCGCATCGGGAGGGACAGCTGCTCCACCCGGCGGCCGAACAACCGTGCGATCAGTTCACCGGCCGGCCAGAACAGCGGCGACCAGCCGGACCACACCTCCATGCGCCAGGCGGCGGTGTGCTGGTAGAAGTCGCGGATCAGCGGGTCCAGGCGGGCGGCGTCGAACCCCGGACCGTCCAGGAGGGTCATCGCCGGGAGCAGGCCGGGCGCCGGGCCGCCCGCGGCATCCGCGGTCGCGGCGTCGTCGTCCACCGTGCCGCCGTGGCGCGCCGCCTCCGCGGCGAGCCAGCCGTCACCGACCGTCGGGGAACCGCTCATCGGCGCGCGCAACCAGGAGTGGTGCCCGGTCAGGTCGACGGGCCTGCCGGTCAGCCGCCAGAACTTCCGGGACCCCAGGTCCAGCAGATGGTTCACGATCAGGCATTCTCGCAGGGGGATCGGCCGGAGCGCGCCGCCGGTCGGTTACCGTCGGGGCGTGCTGCTACCTGAGGTGTCCGTGCCCGGGGCCGATCTGCCGGTCCGGGCGGTCCTGCCCGACGTCGTCGGCGCCGTGCGGTCGCGCGGCACCGCGGTGCTGGTCGCGCCGCCGGGATCGGGGAAGACGTCGCTGCTGCCGCTCGCGCTGGGCGACACGCTCGGCGGGACGGTCGTGGTCGCCGAGCCGCGGCGGATGGCGACCCGCGCGGCCGCGAGCCGGCTGGCGGCGCTCGCGGGGGAGCCGCTCGGGCAGCGGATCGGTTACGCGATGCGCGGTGAGCGCGCCGGCGGGGCGGGGCTCCGGGTCGAGGTGGTGACGACGGGGCTGCTCGTGCGGCGGCTGCAGAAGGACCCGGACCTGCCGGGCGTGTCGGCGATCCTGATCGACGAGTGCCACGAGCGGCACCTCGACGCCGATCTGCTGCTCGCGCTCGGCGTCGACGTCCGGGCGAACCTCCGGGAGGACCTGGCGATCGTCGCGACGTCGGCCACGGCCGACACGGCCCGGCTGAGCCGGGCGCTGGGCGACGACGTCCCGGCGCCGGTGATCACGGCGTCCGCCGCCCGGTTCGACGTGGCGGTCGAGTGGGCGCCGCCGCCGGTCGCCACGCCGCTGCTGCCCGGCGGGCGGGTCGACCCGCGCCTGCTGGATCACGTCGCCCTGGTCGTGCGGCGCGCGCTGGCCGAGAGCAAGGGCGACATCCTCGTGTTCGTGCCCGGCGAGGGCGAGATCAACGGCGTGACGCGCCGCCTGGCCGGCGAGAACGTCCTGCCGCTGTTCGGCCGCCAGTCCCGGGCCGAGCAGGACCGCGCGCTGGCGCCGTCCGCCACGCGCCGGATCGTGGTCACGACGTCGGTCGCGGAGAGCTCGCTGACCGTTCCCGGGGTCCGGGTCGTGGTCGACGCGGGCCTCGCGCGCGAGCCGCGGACCGATCAGTCCCGCGGGCTCGGGGCCCTGGTCACGTGCCGGGTCTCGCGCTCGTCGGCCGAGCAGCGGGCGGGGCGCGCCGGGCGGGAGGCCCCGGGCCGCGTCTACCGCTGCTGGTCCGCCACCGACCACGCGCGTCTCGACGATCATGCGGCGCCGGAGATCGCGACGGCCGATCTGGCGTCGTTCGCCCTCGATCTCGCGGCGTGGGGCGCGCCCGGCGGCGACGGCCTGGCCCTGCTCGAGGCGCCGCCGGCGGCGGCGATGACCGCGGCCGCCGACCTGCTGCGGCGCATCGGCGCCGTCGCCGGCGACGGCCGCATCACCGCACGCGGTCGGCGCATGGCGGCGATGGGCGTGCATCCCCGGCTGGCGCGCGCACTGCTGGACGGGGCGCCGCGCGTCGGGGCGGACCGGGCGAGGGAGATCGTCGCGCTGTTGTCCGACGACGCCGGGCGCGACTCCGGTGACGACCTCCCTGCCCGCTGGCGCGCCCTGCGCCGCGGCGAGGACCGCGGGGCCACCGCCCGCTGGCGGGACGAGGTGAAGCGGCTCGGCCGGGGCTCGTTGCCGGGGGAGCAGCCGGGCGAGCGGCCGGGGGAGCGGCCGGGCGGGCAGCCCGGGAATCGGTCGGGCGGGCGGTCCGACGTTCCGCCGGGCGGGCTGACCCAGGCGCAGGAGCCGCGCGCGGTTCCGGACGACCTGGCGGCGGGAATCGTCGTCGGCCTGGCCTACCCGGACCGGATCGCGCGGGCCCGGGGGACCGGCGCGCCGAGCTACCAGATGGCCGGCGGTACCGGGGCCGCCCTGGACCCGAGGTCGCCGTTCCGGGGCACGACCTGGCTGGCGATCGCCGTCGCCGACAGGGCACCCGGCCGCGCCGACGCCAGGATTCGTTCCGCCGCCCCGCTCGACGAGCAGACCGCGCGCGAGGTCGCCGGCGACCTGGTCGCGTCGTCGGACGTCATCCGCTGGGACGACGGCGCCGTCGTGACACGGCGCGTCGAGACCCTCGGCGGGATCGTGCTCAACGACGTCCCGCTGGCCAAGCCCGACCCGCTGCTGGTGCAGGCGGCGGTCCGCGACGGCATCCGCCGCGACGGCCTGTCCGTGCTGCGCTGGTCCGACGCCGCCCGCGCCCTGCGGGAGCGGCTCGCGTTCTGCCACGCCCACCTCGGCGCGCCCTGGCCCGCCGTGGACGACGACGCCCTGCTCGCCGGTCTCGACGACTGGCTGGGCAGTGACCTCGCCGCCGTGCGCGGCTCGCGCGATCTCGCCCGGGTCGACGTCGGCCCGGCGCTCCGGCGCCTGCTGCCCTGGCCCGAGGCGGGCAGGCTCGGCGAGCTCGCCCCGGAACGGCTCCGGGTCCCGTCCGGTTCCGAGGTCCGCCTCACGTACGACGGCGCCGGTCCGCCGGTCCTGGCGGTCAAGCTCCAGGAGGTGTTCGGCTGGACCACGACGCCCCGCGTCGCGGACGGCCGCGTCCCCGTCGTCCTGCACCTGCTGTCCCCGGCGCAGCGGCCGGCCGCGATCACGAGCGACCTCGCCTCCTTCTGGCGGCAGGGTTATCCCCAGGTCCGTGCCGACCTGCGCGCCCGCTACCCCCGCCACCCCTGGCCGGAGGACCCGCTCACCGCGGTCCCGACCAAGCGCACGAAACCGCGCGGCTGAACCGACCCGGGCGGCGGGAATCCCCTGGCGCGAACCGCCGGCCCCGGGCAGCGGGCGGCAGCGGGCCGAGCGCCCGGGATCCGCAGCGCTCAACCCAGCGTCTGGGCCCCGATCACTGACAGCACCTGCAGCTTCTCGTGGCTCTCGCTGCCCGGGACGGCCGTGTAGACCAGCAGCGAGTGGGCCTGTTCGGGGTCGACCAGGCGCTGGCAGTGGAGTTCCAGCGCTCCCACCTCGGGGTGGACGAAGTGCTTGACCTCGTGGGGGCGCAGGCCGATCTCGTGCTCGTCCCAGACGCGGCGGAACTCCTCGTTGCCACTCTCCAGGAGGAGGCCGGCGAGGTACGCGGCCCGGGAGCCGGGGCCGCGCACGGCGATGATCTGGCGCAGGCCGGCGGCGTACATCCGGGTCAGGAACGCGTGCTCGTGGGGGGCGTAGAGATCGCGGGCCGCCGGGTCGGTGAACCAGCGGTAGCCCATGCTGCGGGCCGGGCCGGTGAACCGGGTCGTGTCGCCCGTGAGCGCCACGCCCATCGGGCTCTGCCGCAGGGTCTCGCCGAGTTCGGTGACGATCTCCGCGGGAGTGTCGGCCAGCCGGTCCAGGATGCGCAGCAGGCCGGGGCTGACGTGCTCGCTGGACGAACCCCGCGGCGGCGGGTTGTGCCCGGCGAGGCGGAACAGGTGGTCCCGTTCGTCGATCGACAGGTGGAGCCCCTGCGCGATGGCGGCGAGCATCTGCTGCGACGGCTGTGGTCCCCGCTCGCGCTCCAGGCGTGAGTAGTAGTCCGCCGACATGCTGCACAGCGCCGCCACCTCCTCGCGCCGCAGGCCGCTGGTCCGACGACGCTGCCCTCGCGGAAGGCCCACGTCCTCCGGCTGCAGGGCCTCACGCCGATGGCGGAGGAACTCCGCCAGGCCGGTTCGATCGATCACGCCACACTCCCTTTCCGAGCACTGCCTCGTTCTTACCCTGCGGCCGGGGAAGTTGCCACGGCCTGACGATCCCCCTCTCGCGGAGCGGGGAGCAGAGCGGTGGCCCGGCGAGCCTGTGATCGAGAGGTCCTGGATCCGGTTCCGTGATGAGCCGAGCATCGATGTCGTGGCCCGAGCGGGCCGCGGTGACCGCCGTCGGAGCGGTCCATGACCTCCAGGAGAAGAAACCATGCCTCGCAGGGACATCGACATCCAGGTCCCGGACCTGACCGGGAAGCGCGCCGTCGTCACCGGCGCCAGCGACGGGATGGGGCTGGGCATCGCCGCGCGCCTCGCCGCGGCCGGCGCCGAGGTGATCATGCCGGTGCGCAACCGGCGCAAGGGGGAGGCCGCGGCCGACACCATCCGCAGGACGGCTCCCGGCGCGAACCTCACCCTGCGCGGCCTCGACCTGGCCTCGCTGGAGTCGGTCGCGGCCCTCGGCGACACCCTGGTCACGGAGGGCGACCCGATCCACCTCCTGATCAACAACGCCGGCGTGATGCGTCCGCCGGAGCGGCAGACGACGGCGGACGGGTTCGAGCTGCAGTTCGGCACCAACCACCTGGGTCACTTCGCCCTCACCGCCCACCTGCTGCCGCTCCTGCGCGCCGGTCGGGCCCGCGTGACCTCGCAGGTCAGCGTCGCGTCGGCGAGCGGCACCATGAACTGGGGCGACCTGAACTGGGAACGGTCGTACGACGGCATGCGGGCCTACCGGCAGTCCAAGATCGCCGTCGGGCTGTTCGGCCTGGAGCTGCAGCGCCGGAGCGAGGCCCACGGCTGGGGCATCACCAGCAACCTCTCCCACCCCGGCGTCGCCCCCACCAGCCTGCTGGCCGCGCGCCCCGAGCTCGGCCGCAGCGAGGACACGCCGCACATCCGGCGGATCCGCTGGCTGTCCGAGCGCGGCATCCTCCTGGGCACCGTCGAGACGGCCAAGCTCCCTGCCCTCATGGCCGCGACCGACCCGCGGGCCAAGCCCGGCGCCCTGTACGGCCCCAGCGGCCCGGGCACGCTCGGTGGCGCCCCGGCCGAACAGCGGATGCACCGGCCGCTGCTCGGGGCCGACGACGCCGAGCGCGCCTGGCGGGTCTCGGTGGACCTGACCAAGGCCGCCCTGCCGGCCGCGTGACCGCCGCACCCGGAAACCGCAGGTCCCCAGCGCGAGCCACAGGAGCAGCCCCATGAGTTCTGTCACCCAGCCCGTCACCGCGAGACGGCACCGGCCCTGGCGGGTTGCCGTCGGTGCCGGCACGGCCAACGCCGTCGGCCCTCAGATGTACCTGGCCACCACCGGGCTGTTCGTGCTGCCGATCGCCGAGAGCACGGGGTTCGGCCGCACGACCGTCACGGGCGCGTACTCGGTCGCCGCGGCCGGGATGGTCATCGGCCTGATCATCGTCAGCCGGCTGGTGGACCGGTACGCCGCCCGCTACCTCCTCGTGCCGGGGTTCGTGCTCTTCGCGGCCTCGATGGCCGCGATCGGGCTGGTGCCGCCGGTCGAGGCCGTGTTCTTCGTCCCGTGCTTCTTCGTGGGGTTCTTCGGGGCCGCCACCACGATCCCCGCCACCCGGGCCGTCGTGAGCTGGTTCGACAACAACCGCGCCCTGGCCGTCGGGGTCGTGACCGGCATCATCGGTCTCGGCGCGGCGCTGGGCCCCTTGCTGGCCGGCGCTCTCATCGACGGCGTCGGGTGGCGGCAGGCCTACGGCTGGATGGGACTGATCGCCGCGGTCGTGTCGGTCACGACGGTGACGCTGTTCGTGCGCGCCCGGGCCGAGCGGCACGTCCGCGGGCGGCTGGTCCAGGAGACCCGGGTGGACGGCCGCGACGTCAGCCTGGAGCTGCCGGGCCTCACGTTCCGTGAGGCGCTGCGGACCCGGCAGTTCTGGGGGATCGCGGTCGGGCTGGGGATGGTCGGGGTCGTGGTGGTCGGGCTGCAGGTCCATCTCGTCCCGATGATGACGGACCGCGGTCTGGACGACGACGCCGCCGGGCGGCTGCTCGTGGTCTTCGGCCTCGCGTCACTGGTGGGCCGGGTCGTCGGCGGCCTGATCATCGACCGCGTCCACGCCGCGATCGTCGGCCCGATCGTGATCCTTGCGCCCATTGCGGGCATGTTCTTCCTGGAGCCGCCGTTCACCACCACAGCCGCCGCGGTCGCCTTCATCGGCGTCGCGTTCGGGATCGAGGGCGACCTGCTCGCTCTTCTCATCACCCGGTACCTCGGGATGCGCAGCTTCGGCCGGCTCGTCGGCCCGGTCCAGGCCATGTTCATCCTCGGGAGCGCAGTCGGCCCGCTGCTGCTGGGGCTGGGGTACGACCAGCTGGGCTCCTACGACCCCGTCATCCCGTTCCTGATGGGGATGCTGGTGATCGGCGCCGTCCTCATCGGGACGCTGGGCAGGTACAACTACCCGGCCGTCACCGGCTTCGACCGGCTCGCCGCGAGCGACGAGCTCGCCGCCGCAGAGGTCCTGGGCGACCTCGCCGGAGCCGGCCGCGGAGAGGGGTCGTCGCGGCGGGACGTTCGCGCGTGACCTGCGGGATCCTCCGGCCGGATGCGGTCCGCTGACACAGGTCGTCGACCGGGACGTTCCGCCCAGGCGTTGTCCGCGGAACGCCCGTACCCGGTCGATCAGTGCCGTGACGTCGGCAAACGTTCGCTGTCGTGAGAACTCGCGAACGCCGTGACCCGCCCGAGGATCTCCTCGGGAATCTCGCCGAGCACGCCGTGTCCCCGGTCCTCGTAGACCTCGATCTCGGCCCGCGGGGCCAGGGACCGCAGCCTGTCACCGGTGCGGACCGGGTTGCTCACCACCGATCGGTCCCCGAGGATCGCGAGCAGGGGTACGGACAGGCTCCGGACCTCCGCGTCGGTGAGCGTACGGGCCCAGCCGAGGCCGGGCCGGAATCCCTGTGCCGCCTTGGCGACGGCCAGGACCTCGCCGGGCAGGGTGACCCCGGGCGTCAGCCAGGCGGCCATGCGGCGCCAGCCGTTCTCCGTCGGGTTGGCGCCGAGGCGGAGCATCCGCATCAGGGAGCGCACCGGCACGCGGGCGAAGACGCCGTTCGGTTCGATCAGCGACACGCTCGCCAGGCGTCCGGGGGCGTGCATGGCCATGACGGTGGCGTGCCACGCGCCCTGTGACTCGCCGACGACGTGGGCGCGTTCGACGCCGAGTCCGTCGAGCACCTCGGTGAACCACCGCGCGAGGTCGGTCTCGCGGCGCAGCGGCGCCGTCTGGACGCTCCTGCCCGCGGCGCCCATCGTGTCCAGGGCGTGCACGGCGCGGTCCCGCGCGAGCGCCTCGACGTAGCCGTGCCAGGTCGCTCCGTTGCCGCCGAACCCGTGCAGCAGCACGAACGGCGGGCCGTCCCCCGAGCCGGAGGACCGCACGCGCGTGGAGCCGTACGACGTCGGCACGTCGCGCACGGTCGCGGGCAACGGCCACAGCCGCTCCACCGCCGCGTAGGCGTCATCGAATGTCGCACGTGCCGCGTCGCTCTTGAACGTACCGATCCGGGCCATCGCGCCTCCTAGTATGATGGTATGAGCGTACCAACAAAAGGAGGTGGCCGTGCCGAGACTGGCTGATCACGGCCGGCGTCGTCGGCAGATCACGGACGCGGCGCGCCGCGTCGTCGCGCGCGACGGACTGGCCGCCGCGACCTTCCAGACCGTGGCCGCCGAGGCCGGGATCTCGGTGCGGCTCGTCCAGTACTACTTCGGCACCAAGCGCGAGTTCCTGCTCGCGACGCACCGCGCCGTCGCCGAGGACGCCGGGACGCGGCTCGCGGCGCGGCTGGCGGCCCTGGGGGAGAGCCCGCCCCGCGCCGTCGTGCGGGGAATCCTCGCCGAGCTCCTGCCTGCCGACGACGCGCGGCGGCAGGACGCCGTCGTCCTCGACGCGTTCCACAGCGCGGCGCTGACCGGTTCGGAGGTCGCCGCCGCCGACACGATCGGGGCGCCGCGGGTGATCGTCGACCTCGTCGCCGGCCAGTTGCGGCGGATCGAGGGGGCGTCACGCGGGACGTCGTCGGCCGACGACGACGCGTGGCTCCTCGTCCTGGCCGCCGCGGGCCTCGCGCAGGCGATGCTGGTCGACCCGCCGACCGCCGAACGGGCCGGCGATCTCCTGGACAGGCTGCTGGACAGGTTCGTCGGCGGGGCGAGCGGCCGGTAGCGGCCGGCGGTGATGGTCTGCCGGCAGCCGGCAGCCGGCAGCCGGCGTCCGTCGTCCGGCCGGCCCTGGGCGTTCGGCCGGCCCTCGCCGTCGGGCAACGAGAGAGGCCCGGGCGATCGGTGTCATCACTTCCGATCGCCCGGGCCCTTCCCGCCCGGCGGTGCTGCCGGCCGCTACTGCGCAGCGGCGGCCGGCCTGCCTGCCGGGGGTCCTGGGGTCCCGGTCACCGCTGGAGCGTCAGCAAGCCGGGACGGTAGGGCAGCTGGCCGTAGTCCATGCCGTCCGAGCTGGGGTCGCGCCCCTGGTAGAGCAGCTGCAGGTTGCACGGGTCGACGGTCATGGTCTGGTCCGCGCTGGTGCGGATGAGCTCGCCGTGGCTGATGTCGTTCGTCCACGTCGCGCCGCTGTTGGCCTTGCCCGCGAAGGGGTTGGCCTCGGTCCCGGCCTGCACGGTCCACCGGCCGTCGAGGCTGTCCGCCGTGAAGGAGCGGAAGAAGCGGATGCCGTTGGTGCCCATCGCCTCGACGATCATGAGGTACTTCTCCTGGTCCTGGAGCTTGTAGACCTGGACCGCCTCGAAGAGGTTCTCCCTCGTGTCGCTCATGACGGTGGTGTAGTTGGAGCCGAAGCTGCCGGGGAAGTTCCCGATCGGCATGCTCGCCCGGTAGATCTTGCCGTTGTCGCCGGCGAAGAACAGGTACATGTTCTCGTCGTCGCCGATGATCGCGTGGTCGATGGGACCGTACGGGGCGTCGGACACGCTGCCGGTGAACAGCGCCTGTGCGGAGGACCAGCCGTTCGGGTTGGTCGGGTCGCTCGACGTCCGGTACATGAACGGCGAGGATCCCCACTGGTAGGCGAGCACCCAGATGTTCTTGGGCTCGAAGTAGAACAGCGACGGCGCGACCGTTCCGGAGGACATCCCGGTCTGCGTGGCGCTCGACAGCTGCGACCAGTCGTCGATGAGGCTGAAGTTCATCGAGCCCCACGAGTCACCCGAGTCGTGGGTGGTCGCGTAGACGAGGTGCTTGCCGTTGTACGGGGCGGTGGTGAAGTCCTTGAGGGACACCCAGCCGGACTTCGGCTGGGCCAGGACGCCGCTGGACGTCCAGCGGTAGGTCGACGGCAGATCGCAGGTCGCCGGCTCGCTCGGTGAGACCGACGGCGACGCGGACGGCGAGACGCTCGGCGTGACCGACGGCCGGACGCTCGGTGTGGTCGTGGGGCCGGTACCGGAGTTGCTGGAGCAGCTGAGCTGGGCGTTGCCCGGTGCGGAGCCGCTGCCGATGAAGCCGAAGCTCGTGCTCTGGCCCGCTCCGAGGGTGCCGTTCCAGGAGACGTTGGACACCGTCGACCCAGACAGGCTGCCGTTCCAGACCTGCGTGGGCGTGATCCCGTCGGACAGCGTGACCCGCCAGTCGCTGAGCGCGGACGCCGCGGTGACCGTCACATCGCCCTGGTAGCCGCCGCCCCAGGAGTTGACGATCCGGAGCGTGGCCGTGCAGGCACCGGTGGCGGGCGGCGGCGTCGTCGTGCCCGGGTCGGTGGGGGAAGCCGACGGCGAAGCGCTCGGTGACGCACTGGGCGAGACGCTGGGCGACGCGCTCGGGGTGGGGGAAGGCGCCGGCGGCCAGTTCTTGTTGGAGACCGACCACGGGTACTGCGAGCCGAGCCCCGACTGGCCGAGGATGTAGCTGCGCGCCGTCGCGTTCTGGTTGAGCACCAGGTCGAAGAACGAGACCATGGCCGTCGCCCCGGACTGCATCTGCCCGCCGGTGATGAATCCGCCGTGTCCGGCGTCCGGGTTGGACGCGCGGACGGCGGGGACATGGTTCACGAGGTCGTAGTTGGCCCGCGTGTTGTCGTACGCGATGTCGGACGGGCCGCCGTCCATGAACAGCACGGGGGTGTGCAGCTTGTTGAGCTCCGAACGCGAGTAGCCGAAGGCGCCGTCGGCGAACAGGCCGCTGTTCAGCGAGGCGACGGCGTCCACGCGCTGGTCCTGGCCGGCGATGAGGGCCTCGATGCCCCCGCACGAGTGGCCCGCGGTGGCGACCCGCGACAGGTCGAGCCGGCCGGCCAGCGGGGAGCCGCCGCGCTGCTGCTCCCGCTCGGCCCAGGTGATCGCGCCGGTCAGCAGGGAGGGGATGGGCTGGCCGCTGGGCACGCCGTTGGACGAACCGTCGGCGGACCCGGTGTCGACGACGACGAACCCCTTGGACGCGACGAAGGTCAGCAGCCGGGTGACCTCGCTGTTGTCGGTGTGCGCGCAGGCGCCGTTGCCGAACGCGAGAACAGGGAGGTTGCCGCCTGCCGCCGCGGGATCGGAGGGGCGGAACACGGTGTACCGGTTGTCGCCGTACGCCCCGTGGCGGGTGACGGAGAAGTTGTTGCCGGTCATGGGCGGCCCGTCCGCCGCGGTGCGGACGGACGCGGCCGTGAGCCGGGCCTCACGAGGGCTCTCGGCGGCGGCGGGCTGCGTGAGCGCGCCGGTGACGAGTCCGACGACGGCGAGCGTGGCCGCGCCGATCGCGACCCGTCGCCTCCGGTGCGATGTGCCGGATCGAGTCCCGGAACCCGGGAACCCGGCGGAACGTGGGTGCATCGTCGTGTACCTCCTGTGCTGAGCCCGGCCGGGCGACCGGCTGGACCCGTGTGAGCGATCACATGGTGGTTTAACGTTATACAGAGTGAAGTTCGGGCGATAGCCGCCTGATCGTTTAAGTGCCTGGCGATCGGCGGCGTGCCGGGACAGGCCGAGACAGGCCGGGGTGGTCGCTGTGGGAAGATCGCGCGCGTGTATGACGGTGAGCTGGAGATTCATCTGACGGTGGACTCGCCCGGAGCGGACCGCCTCGACGGGTTCGCGGCGCAGCACGGGATCAAGGTGAGTCACATCGAGCTCGACCACGGGCGGCACCGCGCACAGCCGATGCTCACGGTGATGGTGCGCGGCTCCCTGGAGGACGGCCGGCGGCGGGCGGAACAGGTGCGCGAGCAGCTGGCCGAGGCGCGGATCGCGACGGTGCGGGTCAAGATCGAGGCCGTGCCCTGGAACGACGACGTTCCGGTGTCCGACGACGACGCTCCGGCGGGCCTGCACTTCGAGCACCACGTCAAGCTACGGCTTCCCGCCGACGACCTACTGCGCCGCGTGGAGCTGTCGGGTCTGGCGCGTGAGCACGGGGCGCGCGTCTCCAGGAACGCCCGGCGCAAGCGCACTGATGCCTCGGAGGAACGGTTCGTCACGCAGCGCTGTTTCGGGGTGGGGCGGACGACGGCCCGCGGCCGGCTCGACGGGCTCCTCGCGGATCTGGCGAAGGACGGGTTCGAGGTGCTGGAGGTCGAGGAGGAGTACGTCGTCGTCGACGACAACCTCCCGCTCGACGCCGGATGGATGGATCATCGGCCGCAGGATGCAGGGCCGGTGGAGCCGGTCGCGGCGTCCGTCGCGACGGCCTGGACGGATCAGCAGATGCGGTACCGGCTTGCCGACGGACGGAGCGGGTTTCCGGCGACGTTCGAACCGCCCGCGACAGGTGACGCCGTGATCCAGCACGCGGTGTTCGAGCCGGCGCACAAGGAGTTCACGAACGCCTACAAGGCCGGGCAGCCCGTGTTCCACGATCCTGCGCACACCGAAGCTTGGGGCTCGGCCCGGGACAACGCGCTCGCCCATGTGATGCGGACCTTGGCGGCATCCCCGTGGGCCGACTGCTTCGTGCTTCGCGGCAGCGTGACGCTGCCGGTGTGGCTCGGGGACGCCGCGCGGGCGCCGGGCGACATCGACGTCGTCGTCGTTCCGCGGACGATCGGTGCCGAGGACCCGACGGCTGTGGCGATGCTCGACGGACTGCTGACGCTGCTCACGGCCGACCCCGGCCCCGGGCTGCGCGCGTCGGACGCCGCGCGGGAGAGCATCTGGACCTACGAACGCGCCGAAGGGCGGCGGATCGTCGTCCCCTACGACGTCGACGGGTTCCCGGCCGGTGACGGCATGCCGGTCGGATCCGTGCAGGTGGACTTCGTCTTCGGTGAGGAGTTGCTCGCCGATCCGGTCGTGCGCGCCGTGCCGCCGTCGGGCGTCGAGATGCTCGTGGCGCCGCCCGACCTGCAGCTGGCCTGGAAGATCCAGTGGCTCGTCACGGACATGTACCCGCAGGGCAGGGACCTGTACGACGCCGTCCTGCTCGCCGACGTGGCCGATCTCTCCTGGGATCTGCTCACCGAGGTGCTCGGCGCCGTCGAGGATCCCTGGTGGGACGAACTGCTCCAGGCCTTCACGGCGGCCAATCTTCTCGGACTCGAGGTCGACTGGGAGAACTTCCGCTCGGAGCACCCGGACGTCGCCGAGGATCCGCGGGTGCTGGTCGAGCGGCTTGTTCTCGCGGTCCATCGTGTCGAGAAGCGGCACGGGCGCGGGGCGCCGTGATCGACGTCGGGGACGTCTCGCTGCTGGTCGCGTTGTTCGCGCTGATCCTGGTGTCCGGGGTGGTGCAGTCGCTGTCGGGGTTCGGGTTCGCGTTGTTCAGCGCGCCCCTGCTGACCGCGACCGTCGGCGGGCCCGAGGCGGTGTCCACGATCATGATCACCGGGACCGCCTGCGACATCGCGATCCTGGCGATGCGGCGCGGCGTGCCGCGGCCGGACAGGGGTGAGGTCCTGGCGCTCGCGGGCTGGTCGGCGCCGGGGATGCTGGCGGGCGCGTGGCTGCTGGCCGTGTTGCCGGCCGTCGGCCTGCAGGTGTTCGTCGCCGTCGTCGTGATCGCGGCGGTGCTCCTGCGGCTGCGGTCACGGGAGCGCGGCGTCGTCGTGTCCGGGCGGTGGGCCGCTCCGGCAGGTCTGCTGTCCGGCGCGCTGAGCACGTCGACCTCGCTGGCCGGCCCGCCCACGGTCTGCTACCTGGTGCACCGGGACCTGCCGCCCCGCGCCATGCGCGACACCCTCGTGACGTTGTCGCTGGTCCGGCTGCCGCTGAGCGTCGTGGCGCTCCTCGTCGCCGGGGTCTGGGAGACCTACGAGTACTGGCCTGTCCTCGTCGTGGCTGCCCTGCTGGGCCAGTACGCGGGAACCCAGGCGTTCCACCGCTTCGGCCACACCCGTTACGAGCACATCGTCCTAGCCCTGCTGACCGCCGCCGCCGCAGTCTCGGTGGCGTCGCTCGCTCTCCCTTGACCCTCCGTTGCCGAGTTGGCGTCAGTAGGATATCGAATCCATTCGAAGCGTCGAGTTCGGGGTCTGTCATGCTACTGACGCCACCGTAGTTCTGGGTGGGGGCCGCGGCCGGGCCGGCGGGCCGGGCCGCGGGCCGGGCCCGGGCCGGTGGCTGGGGCCCGGGCGCGGCCCCGGCGGATAGGGTTCTGCGGTGCGCGATTCCGAAGGCATCACGAACTCGCTCGGGCCCGATTGGCGTGTCGCGCCCGACGGGGTGCGCGAGCGGGACGCCGCTCGCGTGATCCTCCTGGACGGGGACGGGCGCGCCCTGCTGCTGCGGAGTCATGACGTCGATCAGCCGGAGCGTTCCTGGTGGTTCACCCTCGGCGGCGGCATCGACCCGGGGGAGACGCCCGTCGAGGCGGCGCTGCGCGAGGTCCGCGAGGAAGCCGGGCTCGTGCTCTCGCCGGACGATCTGGAGGGTCCCGTGCTGACCCGTTCCGCCCTGTTCGACTTCTACGCCGAGACCTGCCGCCAGCACGAGGTCTTCTTCCTCGCCCGCGTGTCCGCCGGCGCCCTGGCGTTCGACCGCTCCGGCTGGACCGCGATCGAACGCGAGACCATCGACGACCTGGCCTGGCTCGGCGCCGCCGACCTGCGCGCGCAGCCGCTCGAGGTTTTCCCCCACGAGCTCCCGGAGATTCTCGACGACCTCGCGGCCGGCTGGGACGGCCGGGCCCGGCACCTCGGCCCGCAGCGCGGCTGACCTCCGGAGGTCCGGAAAAAACTGGCCGCTGGTGCTGAGGTACCTACGTGCGGTTGACTTGGGGTGTGTTGCGGCGCAGTGGGCGAGATAGCCGGAAGCGCCGGGAGCTGTCGGAGACGGCCCCGGCGGACAACGGTCCCGCGCGCCTGCTCGATCCGCGGCTGCGGGTGGTGCCCTTCGCGGGACGCGACGCCGAGCTGAACGACCTCGCCGTCTGGGCCGGCGGCTCGGATCTCGTCAAGGTCCGGCTGCTGACCGGCCTCGGCGGCAGCGGGAAGTCCCGCCTCGCGGTCGAGTTGTGCGCCAGGCTGGGCCGCCGCCGCTGGAAGTCCGTCTGGCTCGGGCCCGACGACGACCCGGAGGTCGTGGCCACGGTCTGCCGCGGCCCGCGCGTTCTCCTCGTCATCGACGACGCCGACTCGTTCCCCCGCCTGCCGGAACAGCTCGCCGCGCTGCGCGACGCCGAGGCGGGGTTCGTCCGGGTCCTGCTGCTGGCCCGCACCGGGCGCGAGTGGTGGACGCGCCTGCGCTGGGCGAGCGACCTGTGGGCGCAGGACGCGGCCCAGGCTCCCGCGTCGGTCGCGCACGTGGGCCCGCCCGCGCAGGAGCCGGAACGGGTCGTTCAGGCCGCGGCCCAGGCGTTCGCGCCCTACCTGGGGGTGAGCGCACCCGAGGTCGTCGTCGGCGACCTGCCGGCCGACACCGAACCGCCGCGGTACGGCGACATGCACGCCGCCGTCCTCGCCGCGCTGGCCGGGCCGGACGCCCAGCAGCCGGCCAAGCCCGCGGCCAGGCAGGTGGTCGTCGACGTCGCCCGTGGCTACGGCGCGCTCCTCGACCTGGAGCGGGACCGGTGGGACGACACCGACGCCGTCGTCGCCCGTGACCTCCTTCGCGGCGAACGCCGCGACCTCCCGGACCGGCTCGCCGAACTCCACGTCGCCCGCACGCTCACCGCCACCCCCGGGATGACCGAGGTCTGCACCGCCGTGCTGCGGCCCGGTGAGGCGTTCCACGTCGCCCTGTTCGCCTTCCGCCTCGACGTGGACCCCCCGGCGGTACCCGGCGCGGGCCGCCTGACCGCCGCCCTGCTGGCCCGGGTCTCGGCCGCCCTCCCGGACGACCCGCAACTGCTCGCCCGCGTGCTGCGGCTGTACCCGTGGCGCCCGATCCCCGCCGCCGAGGCCGTCGACCTCGCCGAACGTCTCCTGAAGCTCGTGCCCGACGACGAGCCGGGGTCGCGGACCGCCTCGAACGCCGACCCCCACCGGGCCCCCGGTGCCGCCGAGCTCCTGCGCGCGGAGGCGCTCGGCGCCCGCGCCCGCGCCCTGGAGGAGGCCGGCCGGCTCGCCGACGCCGTCGAACCGGCCGAACAGGCCGAGGCGACCTGGCAGCGGATCGTGCGCTCCGACCCGCCGCGCTACCAGGTCGCCTACTGGCGCTCGCTGCGGGATCTCGCGATCGTCAGCCACAGCATGGGCCGGCACCGTGCGTTCTCCGCGGTCGTGGAGCAGGTGGTCGCGGCCTGGGACACGGCGGCCGACGCCGAGCGCGTGTGGACCGACCCGGACCACGCCTGGGGCCTGTTCGCGCTCGCCCTGTCGACAGGCCACCCCGGCAGCGCGGACTCGACCCGCTGGTTCCACGACCGGGCCGTCGGCCTGCTCCGCCGCCTCGTCGCACAGGACCCGGTCGCCTACGAGGAGCAGCTCGCGCTCGTCCAGGCCAACCTGCTCGTCCTGGTCAACCAGGGACGGGCCGCCGACGCCCTCGCCGACATGCGCGAGTCCGTCAAGATCCGCCGCAGGCTCGCCCAGCACCGTCCCGACGCGTTCGAACGGCGCCTCGCCTACAGCCTGTCCAACCTCAGCCACGCCCTGGCCGCCGTCGGCGAGTCCGCCGAGGCCCTCGCCACCGCGCAGGAGGCCCTCGCCCTGCGGCAGCGCGCCGTCCGCAAGGCCGCCGTCGCCGGCCGCGACGACGCGATCGGGCTGCGCTACGAGCTCGCGTGGTCGCTCTCCGGGGTCGGCGTCCTGCTCTCCGAGCAGGGCCGCCCGCACGAGGCCCAGTCCGTCGAGGAGGAGGCGCTCGCGATCCGCCGCGACCTGGCCGACGACGTCCCGGAGCGGTACCGCGAGATGCTCGCCACCTCCTGCTCCAACCTCGGCGTCACCTACTCCCGGCTCGGCCGGTTCGGCGACGCCCTGCGCCTGGAGACCGAGGCCGTCGAGATCCGCCGCGACCTCGCCGCCAGCTCGTTCGGCTACCACCGCATGTACCTGGCCCGCTCCCTGTCCAACCTCGGGGTGCGCTACAGCGACATGGGACGCACCGAGGACGCCCTCGAACCGACCCAGGAGGCCGTCGCCATCCTGCGGCGGCTCGTGCGCGAGGACCGCCGCCGCTACCTCGCCGACCTCGCCGCCTCCCTGGCCAATCTCGGCGCCACGTTCACCGACCTGTCCCGCGCCCAGGACGCCGTCGGCCCCCTCCACGAGGCCGTCGGAGCGCTGCGGGAACTCGCCAGGGAACACCCGAACCGGTACCTGCCGCCGCTCGCGTCGGCCCTGACGGCGCTCGCCGTCGCGCTCGGCGAGCAGCGTCGGCACGTGTCCGCCGCCGCGTCGGCGCGCGAGGCCGTGATGATCCGGGACCGGCTCGCGAGCGTCGACCAGCGCCGGTTCGGCGACGACCTTGCGCGGTCCGTGCGCGTGCTTGCGGCCCTCGAGGAGGCGTTGCCCAAGGACGGGCTGCGCACAGATCGCTCCGACACAGCGCGGACGGTCCGTTCCTGAGCTTGGATATCTCCCATGTGGCGTCCCTCGCGCTCCGACAGTCGCCTGCGCGCACGCCGCGCCCGAATCTCCCCCGCCAGGCTGCTTGACCCCCTGCTCCGCGTGGTCCCCTTCACCGGGCGCGACGCCGAGCTGGACGAGTTGCAGGCCTGGTGCCGCGAGCGCCCCCGGACGCAGGTCCGTTTCATCACCGGCGCGGGCGGCGTCGGCAAGACGCGCCTCGCCCTCGAGCTGGCCCGGCGGCTCAGCCGGCGCGGCTGGACCTGCCTGTGGCCGGAGCCCGCGGATCCGCCGGAGCGCATCGCGGCCGCGTGCCGCGGCCGGCGCGTCCTGGTGGTGGTCGACGACGCCGCCGCGTACCCGGACCTCGCCGGGCAGCTGGGCGCGCTCGCCGGCCGGGGCGGGACCCGGCTCCGGGTCGTGCTGCTGGGGCGCACCGGGCGGGAGTGGTGGTTCCGCCTGCGATGGGCCTGCGAGCTGTGGACCGGCCCGGAGCAGGTGCCGACCTCCCAGGTGCACCTCGCGCCGCCCGCCGTGCCGGTGACGGTGCTCGCCACGGTCGCCGCGCGGGCGTTCGCGCGGCGGGCCGGGATCCGCGCCGCGACCGGCGCCGGCGCCGTCCCGTGGGTGCGCGAGGGGCCGGAACCCGCACCCGTGCTCGACGTGCACGCCGCCGTCCTCGTCGCCCTCGTGCGTGGCGGCGTCGCCGACGTGTCCCGGGGGGTCGGTGCGCTGCTCGACCTGGAACGCGAACGCTGGGCCGACCCGGACGAGACGCTGGCGGGCGCGATGCTGCGCGGGCGGCGGCTGCCGTCGTCGGGTGCCTCGGACGCCGGCCTGCCCCACCGGCTCGAGGAGCTGCACGTCGCGCGGACGCTCGCCGCGGACCCGCACCGCGTCGAGGCCTGCACCCAGGGCCTGAGCGCCGGCGAGGCGTTCCAGGTCGCGCTGTTCGCGCTGCGGATCGACGTCGACGACCCGGGCGTGCCCGAGGCGGCCCGCCTCGCCACCGTCCTGTTCGCGCGGGTCGCCGTGGCGCTCCCCGACGAGGCGGCGCCGCTCGCGCACGTGCTGCGGCTGTTCGGGCGCCGGCCGCTCCCGCGGGAGGTGGCGGTGGGACTCGCCGAGCGGCTCGTCGCCGTCGTCGGCGGAGAAACGGATCCTGCGGATCCGTCGCACGAGGCGGCGTCGGGCACGACGGACGGGACGACGACGGCGGGCGGGACGGGCGGGACGAGCGCGTCGGGCGAGACGACGACGGGCGGGACGAGCGCGTCGGGCAGGACGACGACGGGCGGGACGACGACGGACCGGAGAACGACGACGGACCGGAGAACGACGACGGAACGGAACGGGGGGACGACGGCGGCCGAGCGGGCCGACGCCGTCGCCACGCTCGCCCGCTCGCTCGGCGCGCCGGAGCGGTACGACGAGCTGCCGCCCGCGGCCGAGGACGCCGTCACCCGGTGGCGGGACCTGGCCCGGCACCAGCCCGACCGGTACCGCGCGCCGCTGCTCGAGGCGCAGCTCGCGCTCTCGGGCATGTACTTCGGCAAGGGGCGTTACAGCGAGTCGCTGCAGATCTCCGAGCAGGTGGCCGGGGCGTGCCGGGCGGCGTCGGCGGCCGAGGCGGTGTGGACGGACCCCGCGCTGGCCGGCGCGCTGAACAGCATGGCGGTCACGTACGACTTCCTCGGGCGGCCGGAGCTGGTCGAGATGTGCCACACGGCGTCGGTCGCGACGCTGCGGCGGCTCGTGGCGCGCGACCCCGCCGCGCACGAGGCGACGCTCGCGCAGGTGCTGGCCAACACCGTCGGGCAGGTCGAGCTGGGGCGGGCGGCCGACGTCATCGACGGGCTGCGTGAGTCCGTCGAGATCCGCCGTCGGCTCACGATGCGGCGGCCGGGCGAGCACGAGCAGTGGCTGGCGTTCGCGCTGTCGAACCTGAGCGACGCCGCGGCGCAGCTCGACCGGCCCGCCGAGGCGGTCGCCGCCGCGCAGGAGGCGCTGCAGATCCGGCGGAGGTTCGCGCGCCGCGACCCGGTCGGGATGCGGTGGCTGGTGGCGTGGTCGCTGACGGGGCTGGGGTCGCTGCTGTCGAACCAGGGGCGCGTGGCGGAGGCCGTGGGGCTGGAGGAGGAGGCGGTGGCGATCCGGCGCGAGCTCGCCGGCGAGACGCCGCAGCGGTACCGCGACATGCTCGCGACCTCCTGCTCCAACCTGGCGCTGACCTACTCGCGGCTCGGGCGGTTCGACGAGGCGCTGCCGCTGGAGCAGGAGGCGGTCTCCGTCCGGCGGGAGCTCGCCGCGCGGCTGCCCGGGCGGTACGAGGAGGACCTGGCGAGGTCGCTGTCGCGGCTCGGCCTGCGGCTCACCGAGAGCGGGCGCCCGCTGGACGCCGTCGCGCCCGCGACCGAGTCGGTGAGCATGCTGCGGGACCTGGCCCGCACCCGGCAGCCGCACCATCAGGACGGCCTCGCCGCCGCGCTGACCAACCTGGCCACGGTGCTGCGCGGGCTCGGGCGGGCCGAGGCGGCGGCCGCCGCGGTGCGCGAGGCGTTCGCGCTGCGCGACGAGAGCGTGGAGACCGCCGCGCGGGAACGCGTGCTGCGGGACGCGCTCGGGGTGACGCCGGACGTGCTGGTGGACATCGAGGAGCGAGGGCCGGCGGGGTCGTAGGACGCGCGTCCGGCGGGGCCGGCCGCGCGGCATAGGATCGTCTGCTGTGACACATGCGTTGAACGTCGGAGTGCTCGCCCTGCAGGGTGACGTGCGCGAGCACGTCGCGGCGCTGGAGGCGGCCGGTGCGCGGGGCGTGGGCGTGCGGCGGCTCGCCGAGCTCGAGGCCGTCGACGGGCTCGTGATCCCCGGCGGTGAGTCGACGACCATCGACAAGCTGCTGCAGATCTTCGGGCTGGCCGACCCGCTGCGGGCGATGATCAAGGAAGGGCTGCCCGTGTACGGGTCGTGCGCCGGGATGATCCTGCTCGCGGACCGGATCGTGGGCGGGACCGCCGATCAGCGGACGCTCGGGGGGATGGACGTCGTCGTGCGGCGCAACGCGTTCGGGCGGCAGGTGGACTCCTTCGAGACGGACCTCGAGATGGCGGGGGTGTCCGGCGGTGCGGCCGGAGAGGGCGCGCTCCTGCGTACCGCCTTCATCCGCGCGCCGTGGATCGAGGAGGCCGGGCCCGACGTCGAGGTGCTGGCCAGGATCCCGGCGGTGGATACCGCAGGCCGTGAGCTGGCTGCCGCCGGTAAGATCGTCGCAGCGCGGCAGGGCTCGCTGCTCGCCACCGCCTTCCACCCGGAGATCACCGGTGACGCGCGCGTGCACGCCTTGTTCGTGGGGATTGTCGCTGGTGACGACGGAGGGCGCAGCGCAGGGTGAGGGCCGGGCAACGAGGCGCTCGCCCGGAGCGGAGTCCGAGAAGTCGCCGCATTCATACAGATTCGCGAAGGAGTTAACGGGTACATGTCAGGTCACTCCAAGTGGGCCACGACCAAGCACAAGAAGGCGGTCATCGACGCCAAGCGTGGCAAGCTCTTCGCGAAGCTGATCAAGAACATCGAGGTCGCGGCCCGGACGGGAGGCGGGGACCCCGCCGGTAACCCGACGCTGTTCGACGCCATCCAGAAGGCGAAGAAGTCGTCGGTCCCGAACGACAACATCGATCGCGCGGTCAAGCGCGGCTCCGGCGAGGGCGCCGACGCCGTGGACTACCAGACGATCATGTACGAGGGCTACGGCAACGACGGCATCGCCGTGCTGGTCGAGTGCCTCACGGACAACAAGAACCGTGCCGCCGCCGAGGTCCGCACCGCGTTCAACCGCAACGGCGGCTCGCTCGCCGACCCGGGCTCGGTCGCCTACCTGTTCTCCCGCAAGGGGCTCGTCGTCGTGCCGAAGTCCGACGGCGTCGGCGAGGACGAGGTCATGGAGGCCGCGCTGGAGGCGGGCGCCGAGGAGGTCTCCGACCTCGGCGAGGTCATCGAGGTCATGTCCGAGGCGACCGACCTGGTGCCCGTGCGCAAGGCCATCCAGGACGCCGGCATCGACTACGACTCCGCCGACGTGGTCTGGCACCCGTCGATGCAGGTCGAGGTCGACGTCGAGGCCGCCCGCAAGATCATGCGGCTCATCGACGCGCTCGAGGACAGCGACGACGTGCAGAACGTCTTCGCCAACTTCGACGCCAGCGACGAGGTCATGGCGGCGCTCGACGACGAGGAGTGAGCCGGCGGGCGCGAGCCGGCACCGCTGCCGGCCGCGCCCGCGGCGCCGCCGAGCGCCCGCGCGCCACGCCCGCTCCGCGGCGGAGGACGGTTTCGCGGGCGCTTCATGACATGCTGACGGCGTGCGAGTTCTTGGCGTTGACCCCGGTCTGACCAGGTGCGGCGTGGGGGTGGTGGACTCCCTGCCCGGCCGGCGCGCGCGCATGGCCGCGGTGGGCGTCATCCGGTCCGACGCCGACCTGTCCGTGGACCTGCGGCTGCTGCGGATCGCCGAGGGGCTCGACGAGTGGCTCGACGAGCACCGGCCCGACGTCGTCGCCGTCGAACGCGTCTTCGCCCAGCACAACGTCGCGTCAGTGATGGGGACCGCGCAGGCCGCGGGGCTGGCCATGCTGGCCGCGGCCCGGCGCGGGATCCCCGTCGCCCTGCACACCCCGAGCGAGGTCAAGGCCGCCGTGACCGGCTCCGGCCGGGCAGGGAAAGAGCAGGTCACCAGGATGATCACCAGGATCCTCGAGCTGGACGACCCGCCCAGGCCCGCCGACGCCGCCGACGCGCTGGCGCTCGCGGTGTGTCACCTCTGGCGGCCCGGCGGCGCGCTGCAGGGCAACGACAGCCACGACCTCACGCCGGCCCAGCGCGCCTGGGCCGAGGCGGAGAAGGCGGCGCGGCAGGTGGGGCGGCGCGCGGGGCGGTGATCGCCCGCCTGCTCGGGTCCTGCGACGACGGACGCTCGTCGCGGGACGACTCCTGGCGGACGGCGCGCCGGGTTGCCGCCGGTGCGGCGGGAGCGCCGGTGAGCCGCGTTAGGATCGCACGGACGTTCGAGGAGTCCTGACCGCAGGGAGGAATGCCCGTGATCGCCTCGCTGACGGGGATCGTGCAGCACGTGACGCTGGACCGCGTCGTACTCGAGGTCGGCGGGGTCGGGTACCTCGTGCACGCGACGCCGGGGACGCTCGCGGGGCTGCGCGTGGGTGACAGCGCCAGCGTGGCGACCAGCATGGTGGTGCGCGAGGACTCCATGACCCTGTTCGGCTTCGCCGACGCCGACGAGCGCGACGTGTTCGAGGTCGTGCAGACCGTCAGCGGCGTCGGGCCGCGGCTCGCGCTCGCGATGGTCGCCGTGCACACGCCGGAGTCGCTGCGCCGGATCGTCGCCACGGAGGACACCGCCGCGCTCACGCGGGTTCCCGGGATCGGCAAGAAGGGTGCGCAGCGCATCCTGCTGGAACTGGGGGACAAGCTGGGGCCGCCGTCGGGCGGCGAGGCCGTACCGCCCGGCGAGGTGAGCGCGATGCCGGCGTCCGACGCCGGCACGGTCCAGGTCGTCGAGGCGCTGACCGGCCTCGGCTGGCCGGTCAAGGCCGCCGAGGACGCCGTCGCGAAGGTCCTCGCCGAGACGGGGGCGGAGGTCGTCGCGCCGTCCGACGTCGCGAACACGCTGCGCGCCGCCCTGCGCACGCTGGGAGGGAACCGTGGCTGACGAGGCGGTGGTGCGGGGCGTGGTGACGGCGCCGTCCGCGGCGGCCGCCGCGGCGTGCCGCGTGGCGGTCGCGACGGGGCGCCGGGAGGCGCACCGTGACTGAGGCGTCCGAGGCCCGTCTGATGGGTGCGGTGGCCGACGACGTCGAGCGGGCCGCCGAGGCCGCGCTGCGCCCCAAGCGACTCGAGGAGTTCGTGGGGCAGCCCGTGGTGCGGGAGCAGCTCTCGCTGATGCTGCGGGCCGCCGTCGCGCGGGGGAACGCGCCCGATCACGTGCTGCTGTCCGGGCCGCCCGGGCTGGGCAAGACGACGCTCGCGATGATCATCGCGGCCGAGATCGGGTCCAACCTGCGGATCACGTCCGGGCCCGCGATCCAGCACGCCGGGGATCTCGCCGCCGTGCTGTCGTCGCTCGAGGAGGGCGAGGTGCTCTTCATCGACGAGATCCACCGCCTCGCCCGGCCCGCGGAGGAGCTGCTGTACTCCGCGATGGAGGACTTCCGGGTCGACATCGTCGTGGGGAAGGGGCCCGGCGCCTCCGCGATCCCGCTCGCCCTGCCGCCGTTCACGGTGGTGGGCGCGACGACGCGCTCCGGGCTGCTGCCGGCGCCCCTGCGCGACAGGTTCGGGTTCACCGGGCACATGGACTTCTACTCGGCGGCCGAGCTGGAGCAGGTCATCGTGCGCTCCTCCCGCCTGCTCGGGGTGGGTGTCGCGCAGGACGCCGCCGCCGAGATCGCCGGACGGTCGCGCGGCACCCCCCGGATCGCCAACCGGCTGCTGCGCCGGGTGCGCGACTGGGCACAGGTGCGGGGCGACGGGACGCTGGACCTGAACGCGGCGAGGTCGGCGCTCCAGGTGTACGAGGTGGACGCGATCGGGCTCGACCGGCTCGACCGGTCGGTCCTGGTCGCGCTGTGCCGGCGGTTCGGCGGCGGGCCCGTGGGCCTGACGACGCTCGCGGCGGCCGTGGGGGAGGAGTCCGACACCGTGGAGACGGTGGCGGAGCCCTACCTGGTGCGGGAAGGGCTCATCGCCCGCACGCCGCGCGGCCGGGTGGCGACCGTCGCGGCGTGGGAGCACCTGGGGCTGACGCCGCCGGAGGGCGGGGCGTTGCTGCCGGGTGGCGGTACGCAGTTGTCCACAGGCCGGTCAACGGACACGCTGTTCGACGCATAGACTGGGCTGCGGAAAGCCAGTACTCCGCCGAATTCTCCGCCGAACCGACAGGAATGCCGTGCCCTTCGATCCCACTTTCCTCATCCTTATCGTCGCTCTCGCGGCGATGCTGTTCTTCACGACGAACCGCAGCCGCAAGCAGCAGAAGGCCGCCGCGGAGTTCCGGGAGAACCTCAGGCCCGGGGTCGAGGTGATGACGCAGTCCGGCATGGTCGGCGTCGTCGTCGGCGTCGACGACGCGCGCCAGATCATCCGGCTCGAGTCCTCGGACGGCCACGTGACCGACTGGGTCATGGCCGCCGTGAAGGAGATCCCGGCGCAGTTCGCGACGCCCGTCCCGGAGGACTCGGACGACACGGACGAGGCCCGGGACTCGGAGGACAAGGATTCCGGCAGTACCATCGAGCCCGGCGTCATCGACGTCCCGGACGACCTCTCGGGTCTGGACACTGCCCAGCAGGAGTACCGGGACCAGCAGAAGCGCAAGGACGACGACACCGACGGCAAGTGACGACCGCGTCGCTGCGGACCTGGCCGTAGCGGCGCCGAACTCACACCGCTGACCTGGCGGTGTGCAACCGAGAAGAGACGACAAGTTGGCGACTGACAACCGGCGCTCACGCCCGGTCCGGACGATCGTCCTGATGACGATCTTCACGATGCTGCTGCCGTTCGTGGCGCTCGTGGCCGGGACCGTGTGGGACGCGCGTTCCGAAGAGAATCCCGATGGTGCGAGCTTCGGCCCGGGTCTGGCCCTCGACCTGCAGGGCGGCACCCAGGTGGTGCTCGAGGCCGTCACGACCGACGGCTCCGAGATCAGCCCGGAAGCCATGGAAGAGGCCGTCGGCGTGATCCGGCAGCGCGTCGACGCCAACGGCGTCAGCGAGGCGGAGATCGCCGTGCAGGGTGATCGGCAGATCATCGTCGAGATCCCCGGTGAGGTGGACGACGAGACGATCGCGCTGATCTCCAAGGCCGCGCAGATGAAGTTCCGGCCGGTGCTCAGCATGGTGGCGCCGCAGGCGGTGCCCCAGCCGAGCGCGGAGCCCAGCCCCGAGGCGTCCGGCGACGCGGAGAAGGAGTCCGGCAAGGATGCCGGTTCCGGCGACTCCGCCGAGGCCGACTCGGGCAAGGGCGACTCGGCAGAGGGCGACGCCGCGGAGGCCGAGGGCGACGACGCCGCGGCCGACCCGGAGGCCCTGCTGGCCAAGATCGCCGAGGAGCACAAGGAGCTCAAGCCGACGGACCCGAGCGACCCGGCGCAGATCACCCCGGCCGTCCAGGAGTACGCGAACCAGCTCGACTGCCTGGACCCGAAGAACCTCCAGGGCGGCGGCGGGGACGACCCCGACCTGCCGCTGGTCACCTGCGACGAGATCGGGTCGGCCAAGTTCATCCTGGGGCCGGTCGAGGTGGACGGGACGAGCCTGGTCAACGCGACCTCGGGCCTGATGCCCGGACAGAACGGCACCGTCTCGAACCAGTGGGGCGTCACCCTCGACCTCAACGACGAGGGTGCGGAGAAGTTCCGGGAGGTCACGCAGCGTCTCTACACGCTCGAGCAGCCGCGCAACCAGTTCGCGATCGCGCTGGACGGCCTCGTGGTGTCGGCCCCCAGCATCAACGAGCCGATCCCCAACGGCCAGGCCCAGATCTCCGGGTCCTTCAACCGGGAGTCCGCCGCGACTCTCGCGAACCAGCTGAGCTTCGGTTCGCTCCCGCTCACGTTCGACGTGCAGTCGCAGAACCAGATCTCGGCGACCCTGGGTACCGAGCAGCTGCAGCGCGGCCTGTTCGCGGGCCTCATCGGCCTGATCCTCGTGGTGGTCTACTCGCTGTTCCAGTACCGCACGCTGGGCCTCCTCACGGTGGCCTCGCTGGTGGTGGCGGGCGTCATGACCTACGTGGTGATCGCCCTGCTGTCGTGGGGCATGGACTACCGCCTCTCCCTGCCGGGTGTCGCGGGTCTGATCGTCGCGATCGGTTTCACGGCGGACTCGTTCATCGTGTACTTCGAGCGCATCAGGGACGAGCTGCGTGACGGGCGCTCCCTGCGCCTCGCCGTGCAGCGCGGCTGGACGCGCGCGCAGCGCACGATCTACGCGGCCAAGGCAGTGAACCTGCTCTCGGCGGTCATCCTGTACTTCATGACCGTCGGCGGTGTGCGCGGCTTCGCGTTCACCCTGGGCCTGACCACGATCATCGACGTGCTCGTCGTCATCTGGTTCACGCACCCGGTCATGGAGCTGATCGCCAAGATCCCGTTCTTCCGCGACGGTCACAAGGCCTCCGGCCTCGCCCCGGACCGGCTCCAGACGTCGTCCGGCCCGCGGTACAAGGGCGCCGGCCGCGTCGACTGGGAACAGCCCTCCGCGCCGTCCGACGACGCCGAGGAAGCGCGCGAGGGCGCCGAGCGCGCCCCGGCCTACGCCGGAGCGGGCGTGTCCCCGCAGAGCGCGCCTGCCGCGACGAGCGGAACCCCGGCACCCGCACGGACGGCCGACGGCCGCAGGATGACGATCGCGGAGCGGCGTGCCGCTGAGCGCAAGGCCGCCTCGGAGGCCGCGAAGAACGAGGAGCAGCTCTGATGGCCTTCAATTTCGCCCAGTGGGGCAACGACCTGTACACGGGTCAGCGGTCGTACCCGATCATCCAGAGGCGTGGCGTCTGGTTCTCGATCGTCGGTCTGTTCGCGGCGGCGTCCGTCCTGATCATCCTGCTGCAGGGCGGGCTCACGCTCGGCATCGACTTCCGCGGCGGTTCCGAGTTCACGGTCTCGGGCGCGTCCACCACGGACGAGCTGCTGGCCGAGGAGGCCGTGCACTCGGTCTCGCCCGGCCAGGAGGTGCTGACCAGCCAGGTCGGCGAGAACGCGATCCGCGTCCAGACGGCCCAGCTCACCGACAAGACCGAGCTGAACGACGTGCGTGACGCGCTCGCCGAGGCCTACGGCGTCCAGGCGAGCGAGGTGACCTCCGGGTTCATCGGCCCCACCTGGGGCGCGAGCGTCTCGATGAAGGCCCTGTGGGGCACCGTGGTGTTCGTCCTGGCGGCGGTCGCGTTCATGGCGCTGTACTTCCGCGCCTGGCGGATGGCCGTGGCCGGCATGATCGCGGTGCTGCTGGACATCGTGGTGTCCGCCGGGGTCTACGCGGTGGTGGGCTGGGAGGTCACGCCGTCGACGATCATCGGCTTCCTGACGATCCTCGGCTTCTCGCTCTACGACAAGGTCGTGGTCTTCGACAAGGTGCGCGAGAACACCTCGACCGTGCTCGACCAGTCGCGCAGCACGTACGCGGAGCGGGCCAACCTCGCGGTGAACCAGACGTTCGTCCGGTCCATCAACACCTCGGTCGTCGCGCTGCTGCCGGTGGCGGGCATCCTCTTCGTCGGCGCGTTCCTGCTGGGCGCCGGCACGCTGAAGGACCTGTCGCTGTCGCTGTTCGTCGGCATCATCGCCGGGGCGGCGTCGTCGATCTTCCTCGCGCCGCCGCTCGACGTGGTGCTGCGGATGGGCGACAAGAAGATCAAGGAGCACACCGAGAAGGTGCTGGCCGCGCGCGAGGGCCTGGCGGGCGAGGGAGCCTCCGAGGCGGCCCTGGCCGCCGCGGCCGCGGGCACGGCGCAGCTCATCCCGGGGGGCCACCAGGGCCAGGCGGCGCAGCCGCGCCGCAAGCGCCGCTGAGGTCGCACGGGACGGACCTGAACCGCCCGGGTAGGCTCCGTCCCGTGACAGACGACATCGCCATCGCCGCTCTCGCCGGCCTCGGGGCCGATCGGGCCGCCCACGTGCGCACCCTGATCCGCGACGTCCCGGACTACCCGTCGCCGGGCATCCTCTTCCGCGACATCACGCCGCTCCTGGCGGACGCCACGGCGCTGTCCGACGTCGTCGCCGGCTTCGCGGCGGTGGCCGCGGGGCTGGGCCGGATCGACCTGGTCGCCGGGATGGAGGCCCGCGGCTTCCTGTTCGGCGCTCCGCTGGCCACCACGCTCGGCGTCGGCTTCCTGCCGCTGCGCAAGGCCGGGAAGCTGCCCCCGCCGGTCGAGCGGGCCGAGTACGCGCTCGAGTACGGCACGGCCGCGATGGAACTGCGCTCGGGAACACTTCCGGCGGGTGCGCGTGTTCTTCTCGTAGACGATGTCCTGGCCACCGGCGGCACGGCCGCCGCCGCCGCGGACCTGGTCCGGCGCGGCGGGGGTGAGGTCGCCGGCCTGGCCTTCCTCCTCGAGCTCGAGGCGCTTCACGGCCGCAAGAGGCTCGAGGGCCACGAGGTCACTACGCTCCTGCGGGTCGGCCTTCCCGGTGAGGACGACCCGGCGGCGTGAGACGCAGCGGGCGAACACGACGGGTGAGGGCAGGTGGAGACCCGGGTCGGACCCCACGGCCGTTAGACTGAGCCATCTCCCGGCGGAAAGGAGGCACGTGATGACCGAGAACGAGATCACGTCCGCGCCCACGACCGCCTCGGCGCCCGGCCTGCGCAACCGGCTGGCCCGGCTCAGCCTGCGGCCGTCGTCGACCCCCGCGGAGATCGAGCCGCTGCTGCAGACCATCCGCAGCAACCACCCGAAGGCGGACCTCACGCTCATCGAGCGCGCCTACGCGACCGCCGAGAAGGCGCACCGCGGGCAGATGCGCAAGAGCGGGGACCCGTACATCACCCACCCGGTGTCGGTCTCCATGATCCTGGCGGGCCTCGGCTTCGAGGGCACCACGATCGCCGCCGCGCTGCTGCACGACACCGTCGAGGACACCGACTACTCCCTGGAGCAGCTCCGCGCCGACTTCGGGGACGACGTCGCGCTCCTGGTCGACGGCGTGACCAAGCTCGACAAGGTGAAGTACGGGGACGCCGCCCAGGCCGAAACGGTCCGCAAGATGGTCGTCGCGATGGCCAAGGACATCCGCGTGCTGGTCATCAAGCTGTCGGACCGCCTCCACAACGCGCGCACCTGGAAGTACGTCCCGCCGCACAAGGCCGAGAAGAAGGCCCGCGAGACGCTGGAGATCTACGCCCCGCTGGCCCACCGGCTCGGGATGAACACGATCAAGTGGGAGCTGGAGGACCGCTCCTTCCAGGCCCTGTACCCCAAGGTCTACGACGAGATCGTGCACCTGGTCCAGGAGCGTGCCCCCGCCCGCGACGAGTACCTGGGCGTGGTGCAGGGGCAGATCGAGTCGGACCTGCGCTCGGCGAAGATCAAGGCGTCCGTCACGGGCCGCCCCAAGCACCACTACTCGATCTACCAGAAGATGATCGTCCGCGGCCACGACTTCGCGGAGATCTACGACCTGGTGGGCACGCGCATCCTGGTGGACACGGTGCGGGACTGCTACGCGGCGCTCGGCGCCATGCACGCGCGATGGAACCCGGTGCCCGGCCGGTTCAAGGACTACATCGCGATGCCGAAGTTCAACATGTACCAGTCGCTGCACACCACGGTGATCGGTCCCGGCGGCAAGCCCGTCGAGATCCAGATCCGCACGCACGACATGCACCGCCGCGCCGAGTACGGCGTCGCCGCGCACTGGAAGTACAAGGACCGCAACGGCAGCGGCGGGGGAGCCCAGACCGAGACGACGCGCGCCCAGGACATGGCGTGGCTGCGCCAGCTCGTGGACTGGCAGAAGGAGACGGCGGATCCGTCGGAGTTCCTCGACTCGCTGCGCTTCGAGATCGGCGGCGACGAGGTCTACGTCTTCACGCCCAAGGGCGACGTGATGCCGCTGCCCGCGGAGGCGACACCGGTCGACTTCGCGTACGCGGTGCACACGGAGGTCGGCCACCGCACCATGGGCGCGCGCGTCAACGGCCGCCTGGTGCCGCTGGACTCCACGCTCGAGAACGGCGACGTCGTCTCCGTGCTGACCTCCAAGTCCGAGACCGCCGGCCCCAGCCGGGACTGGCTCGCGTTCGTGAAGTCGCCGCGTGCCCGCAACAAGATCCGCGCGTGGTTCACCAAGGAGCGCCGCGAGGAGGCGATCGAGACCGGCAAGGACGCGATCGCCAAGGCGATGCGCAAGCAGGGCCTGCCGATCCAGCGGCTCATGTCGCACGAGACGCTCGTCGGGCTCGCGGACGAGATGCGCTACCCCGACGTCTCGGCCCTGTACGCGGCGGTCGGCGAAGGGCACGTCTCGGCCGCGCACGTCGTCGACAAGCTGGTCAAGGCCCTCGGCGGGGACGACGGCGCCACGGAGGACGTCGCCGAGGCGGCCATGCCGGGCGCCGGGAACCGCACCCCGCGCCGGGTCCGGGCGGGTGACCCCGGCGTCGTGCTCAAGGGCACGGACTCGGCCGACGTGTGGGTCAAGCTGGCCAAGTGCTGCACACCCGTGCCCGGTGACGAGATCGTCGGGTTCGTGACCCGCGGCCAGGGCGTCAGCGTGCACCGCGACGACTGCGTCAACCTCGAGGGCCTGCGCAAGCAGCCCGAGCGGCTGGTGGAGGTCGAGTGGACCGCCGGGGCGAACACGATGTTCCTCGTGCAGATCCAGGTGGAGGCGCTGGACCGGTCGCGGCTGCTGTCCGACGTCACGCGAGTCCTGTCGGACAACCACGTCAACATCCTGTCGGCCTTCGTCTCCACGTCCAGCGACCGCCTCGCGGTCTCCCGGTTCATCTTCGAGATGGCCGAGCCGGGCCACCTCACCCAGGTCCTGGCGGCGGTCCGCAAGGTCGAGGGTGTCTTCGACGTGCACCGCATCACGGGCACGAAGCCCACGGAGCGCCCGCAGCTCCCGGTCTGACCGGCCGGGTCGCCCGTCGCCGGCTCCCCATCTCATGCGGGCACCACCCCGCTCGGCGCCGGCGCGGCGGCCGGCGCCTGGCTCGCCTCGAACGTCAGCGTCGGCAGCAGCAGCCACTGTTCCGGCGCCCGCAGGATGCGCTCCTCGAGCAGGGCGGCCAGCAGCGGCGCGATCTCCTCCGGCCGGGGCCGGCCGCTGACCTGGACGGGTTCGGCGACGTCGGCGACGATCGTGCCGTCCTCGGCACGGCAGGCGACGAACGGCAGCAGGTGCGTGCCGTGGCGTGCGGCGGACGCCGCCCAGCCCCGCGACATCGCGCGCCTGGTCCCCAGGAGCTCGACGTCCACCGTGGCCCGGCCCGCGTACACGAAGTCGCCGTAGGTGCCGTAGACGCCGCCCGAGGCCAGCACGTCCAGGATGTGGCGTGCCTCCCGGCCGGGTTCCGCGACCTCGACGTCGGCGGGGACGTCGTCGGCGCCGACGTCCTGGCCGAAGACGACGCAACGCCGGCCGGGGAACATCACGGGCAGCACGGTCAGGGCGTCCTGCATGTCGAGCGTCAGGGGCGTCACCACCACCGTCCCGCGGCCCGTCGTCTCGGCGACGTGCTCGGTGCCGCGGACCGTGACACCGAGCGGGTCCCGCCGGGCGCCCCGTGCGCGCCGCGCCGCGCACCACAGACGGTGCCGCAGCCACCGGAGCGGGTCGGTGCCGGCGATCGCGGCGGCACGGGCCAGGGCGGCGGTCTCGCCCCACGGGTCCGACCCGGCCAGTTCCGCGGCGAGGTGCTCCGGGTCGGACGCCGCCAGCAGCATGCGGCTCGACGGATACCGCTGCAGTTCCGCGAGCCAGGACTCGAGACTAGGGCGCATCGACACCGACGCTTTCCAGGTAGCGGCGCAGGTTGCCGCCGCGCCGGACCAGCTGGTCGGCGATTCGGTCGAACGCCGTCAGGGCGAGCGCGCACGCGAGCGGCGGGATCTCGTCGCGGCTCGCGGCGTGCGCGAGACAGCCGCCGCCGCACACCCCGTACCAGGTGCACGACGCGCATCGGGTCGCGGACAGGTCGCGTCCCCGCACCTCGTCGGCCTTCGGCGTCGCGCGCGCCTGCGCGAGGGTGACCTCCGCCGCGTTCCCCAGCCCGGCCAGCGGCCCCGTGCGGTCGATGCAGTCGCACGCCTCGATCGAGCCGTCCACCGAGATCGAGGCGAGGTCGCGCCCCGCCCCGCACTGCGGTCGCATGCACATGTTCTGGCCGGGCCCGCGCACGAAGTTCTGCACGTAGGACAGCACGGGGAGCACGGGGAACCCGTCGAACCGGCCCGCGAGCACGGCGTCGTAGAGCGCCTCCCAGGAGGCGACGACGGTGCCGGCGTCGGGCTCGAACCGGCCGGACTCGTGCCGGCCGCGCCCGATCGCCTGGAAGAGCGTCCAGTCCCAGGACGCCATGCCGAGGTCGTAGAAGTGCTCCGCGACCTCGAGGATCCGGTCCTGGTTCGCGCTCGTCACGGTCGACAGGACGCCGCAGCTGCGCAGGAAGCGCGGGAACGCCTCCAGGGAACGCGCGAAGTCGGCGTAGGTGCCTCGCCCGTTCCGGTACACGCGGAAGTGGTCGTGCACGTCGGGAGGCCCGTCGACGGAGACGCCCCAGACGATGTCGTGCTCCACGCTGAACCGCCCGATGCGCGCCGTCAGCAGCGACATGTTGCTCTGCCCGACGAACCGCAGGGTCTTGCCGCGGCGCTCCGCGGCCGCCTCCGAGCGGATCACGAGATCTTCGACGAGGTCCCAGACGAGCATGGGCTCCCCGCCGTGCAGGATCACCTGGAGGCTCTCGTCGCACTCGTCGAGAGCCTCCTCGATGGATTTCAGGGCGACGGCGGCGTCGATCCGGCGGGCGCCGAAGGCCGCCTCGAAGTCGTAGCAGTAGCTGCAGGCGTGGTTGCACGCGGCGGTGAGCTTGACGATGAGGGTGTTGAGCCTCCCGAACGAGCGGTCACCACCCCGCGTCCCGATGTCGTGCTCGATCATGTGCTCCCGCAGCGCGGACGCGGCGGGACTCGTCGCCGCGTCCCGTGCCGTGACCGTCAGCGGCAGCACGTCGGCCCAGTGCCGGGGCACCGCGCTCCAGCGGCCGGAGACCCGGTCCATCAGGAGCAGCGAGTCCCCGCGGACCTGCGCGTGCACGCGTCCCGGGTCGAAGGGGGAGGTCCGGAGTTCAACCGCGACCGCAGCCACCGCCGGTCACTCCGCCACGTGGTCGGCGCCCTGCAGCCGCACGGTGCGCAGGGTCGACTCGAGGTGGATGCCCTGCATCCGGGCGGGCAGCTGCAACGCCGTGACGTCGAGGTCGGAGACGACGGGCTCCTCGAAGTCCTCGATGACGCGGCGCTTGTCGCAGCACGCGCGCGTCCACTGCACCCACACCTCCGGGTCGAGGCCCTGCGACAGCGCCATCGCGTTGACGCCGACCGGCCGGAGGCCGCCGAGCCGCTCGATCATCTCGTCGGCGGTCTGGATCGCCGCCCTCTCCGCCTCCTGCGGCGACAACTCACCCAGCCGGATGGACTCGGGCGGCACGAACTCCACGATTCTCACCATGGTGATCTCCTGATCTGGAATGGCGTCGATTTTCCGACGCGGCGCCGTTGTGGCGCAATTCACCATGCGCCTGAAGGGCGATCCGCGCGACCCGAACGGCGGATGGGCCTCTCGCGCGGCGTGGCCGTACAATCCGCGCCGTGCCGCGGTTCCGGCGGTACCGTGCTGAGCATGGACCTACCCGTCATGCCGCCGCTCAAGCCGATGCTCGCGAAGCCGATCACGCTGGACAAGGCTCTGGCGATGCTCCCGGACGTCCACCTCGAACCCAAGTGGGACGGCTTCCGCGCCATCGTGTACCGCGACGGCGACGACGTGCACATCGGGTCCCGCACCGGAAAGCCGATGGAGCGGTACTTCCCCGACGTCGTCGAGGCGGTGCGCGGGGCGCTGCCGGAACGGTGCGTCGTCGACGGGGAGATCGTCATCGCCCAGGTGCCCGACGGCGACGGCGCGAAGTCCCACCTCAACTTCGAGCTGCTGTCCCAGCGGATCCATCCCGCCGCCTCGCGCGTGAACCTGCTCGCGGAGGTCACCCCGGCCGCGCTGGTCGTCTTCGACGTCCTCGCCCTGGGAGACGACGCGTACCTGGACCGCCCGCTCGCGGAGCGCGTCGCCGCGCTCGACACGCTCGGCCTGAAGGGTCCGCTGGTCTTCGCCACGCCCCGCACGCAGGACGAGGCCGTGGCCGCCGAATGGTTCGACGCCTTCGAGGGGGCGGGCCTCGACGGCGTCGTCGCGAAGCCGCTGGACGGCCCGTACGAACCCAACAAGCGCACCATGCTCAAGATCAAGCACGCCCGGACCGCCGACGTCGTCCTCGCCGGCTACCGGCTCCACAAGACGTCCACCCCGGAACGTCCGCTCCTCGGCTCGCTCCTGCTCGGGCTGTACGGCGCGTCGATGTCCGACGGCGCGGCGGGTCTCGCGCGGCCCGGCGGCGGGTCGTCCGCGGCCGGTTCGGTGTCCGACGACGCCGGGCCGGGCCCGGCCCGTGCGGTGTCCGACGACGCCGGGTCGACACTGCAGTTCGTGGGCGTGGCGGCGTCGTTCTCCGAGCAGCGGCGCGCCGAGCTGGTCGAGGAGCTGGCGGACCTCGTCGTCGTCCCCGGCACGCCCGAGGCCGACGCGCATCCCTGGAGCGGCTGGTCCGACCCCGCCAAGGCCCTGCCCGCCGCCGAGGCGGGGGACAGGCTGCCGGGCGCGGTGTCCCGCTGGACCGGCGGGAAGGACCTGTCCTTCACGCCGCTGCGCCCGGAGCGCGTCCTGGAGGTGGGCTACGACCACATGGAGGGCACCCGCTTCCGTCACACGACCCAGTTCAAGCGGTGGCGCCCGGACCGCGACCCGGACTCCTGCACGTACGACCAGCTGGCCGAGCCCGTCTCGTTCGACCTGGCGGACCTCCTCCCGGGCGCCCCCGGGACGGCCCGCTGACAGCCTGTGGACAGCGGGCGCCCGGCGGGTTCCGTTTCTACGGTGGGCCGGTGAGACTCGCCCAGTTGCTCGATCCCGATCCGGTCGCACCGCCCCCGGTGGTGACGCCCGCGCAGGTCGGCGGGCCGGCGGCCTGGCAGGATCTGGTGCGCTGCGGCGCGCTGACCTTGGTGCGCGACGCGTCGCCGGGCACCGGCGGGACGCCCGTCGGGGTGGCCGCCGGGACGCGGCTCACCCCGGTGCATCGGGCCCTCGCGCTCGCCGCGTTCACCGGCGGGACGCTCCCGGCGCGTGCCGTCCTCGCGGGGAGTTCGGCCGCGTGGGCGTACACGGGGCTGTACGAGGGGGTCGTCGTCGGCCTCCTGGCCGACGGCGGCGTCCCGCTCGAGCTCGCGCACGATGCGGGCGTCCACCGGCCCGACGCGCCCGCGTCCGCCACGGTGCGCTGCTCACCGGGCCTGGTGCAGCACACGGCCCGCCTGGGCGGGGTGCCGGTCACCACGCCCGCGCGCACCGCCGCGGACGTCGCCTGCCGCCTCCCGCTGGAGCACGCCGTCCCGGTGCTCGCCGCGCTGGCGGCGGGAGACCGGGACACGCCGCCGGTCGATCTCGGTGCGGTCGAACGGGCCCTCGAGACCCGCAGGCGCGTCGTCGGACGACCTGCCGCCCGGCGTGCCCTCGCTGCCGCTCGCGCCCGCGGCCCCGGGTAGGGGCACGTCCTGCGGGCCTGACGCCTGACGGCCCGGCGGGGCCGGCTCGACGACCACCGGCCCGTGGCCGGCTGGCGCCGGCGTCGATGAGGTCTGACGTCGATCGGCCAGGCGCGGACCGGTCCTGCGGCCCTTACTCCGCGGGTGCGTCCTTGGGGCGGTCCTTGTCGCGGCTGGGCTGGACGCGTTTCGGTTCGCCCGGCTGCTTCGGGTACTCCGGCGGGTACGGGAGGTCGCCGAGGCCCTCGGCCTCGTCGCGGTCGGCGAGGTCGAGCGCGGGGCGCAGGTCGCAGTCCAGCGCCGGGTCGCGGTCGGCCCGCAGGGGCGCGAACAGGTCGCCCACGTCCTTGAGCCGGGCCGGGGCGGTGCGCACGTCGAAGTCGTCCGGGTGCACCTGATCGACCTCGTCCCAGCTCAGCGGCATCGAGACGGTCGCGCGGGCGTTGGCGCGGATCGACCACGCCGACGCGATCGTGCGGTCCCGCGCCATCTGGTTGTAGTCGACGAACACCTTCTCGCCGCGCTCCTCCTTCCACCACTTCGTGGTGACCTGATCGGGCAGCCGGCGCTCCAGCTCGCGCCCGACGGCGATCGTCGCGCGGCGGGCCTGCGTGAACGTCCACTCGGGCGCGAGCGGCACGAAGACGTGCAGGCCGCGCCCGCCGGAGGTCTTGGGGTACCCCGTCATCCCCAGTTCGCCCAGCAGCTCGCGCAGGTGCGGCGCGACCCGGGCGGCGTCGTCGAAGTCGGTGCCCGGCTGCGGGTCCAGGTCGATGCGGAGCTGGTCGACGCGTTCCGTGGCGTCGTCGTCGGGCCCTCTCCGGACCGGCCACGGATGGAACGTCAGCGTGCCGATCTGCGCCGCCCATGCGGCCACGGCGGGCTCGGTGGGGCAGACCTCGTCGGCGGTGCGGCCCGACGGGAAGGCGATCCGCGCGGTCTCGACCCACTCCGGGGCGCCCTTGGGGATGCGCTTCTGGTAGAAGGCGTCGCCGTGGCTGTCGGCGCGCGTGGCCATGACGGCGTCGGCCGACCAGCCCTTCGGCCAGCGCTCCAGCGTGGTGGGCCGGTGCAGCAGCGCACCGTTGATGCCCTCGGCGACGTCGGCGAAGTACCGCACGACGTCGAGCTTGGTCAGCTCGCCCCCGGCGGCGGACTCCGGGAACACGACCCGGTCGGGCGACGACACGCGCACGGTGCGGCCGCCGACCTCGATCTCCACGGGCTTGGCCTTCTTCGCGTCGGGCATGGCCCCAACCTACGCCGCACCTCTGACATCGACGAGAGATGAGGCGGAGGGTGAGGGCCGAGGAACTCGCCGTCGACGGCGCGACGACATGGCGCTCGCCCGGAGCCGAATCCGAGGAGACGGCAGCGACAACGCTGGCATCGACCACGGAAACACCAAGCCGGCGCATCCTCGCCGAGGATGCGCCGGCTCGATGGGTTGCCTGCTCGTCAGGCCGTGCTGTCCTCCGCGGCGCGGACGACCTGCTCCAGCCACGCCTTGCGTGCGGCCAGCGACGACTCCAGCTCGGACACCTTGCGGTCGTCGCCCTTGGCGCGGGCGGCCTCCAGGTCGGCCTCGAGAGCGGCGATCGCGGACTCCAGCTGCGCCGCCGCGCCCTCGGCCCGCGCGCGGGTCTCGGGGTTGCTGCGCTTCCACTTGTCCTGCTCGGCGTCGCGGATCGCGTTCTCCACCGCGCGCATGCGGTTCTCGACGCGCTGGATGTCCTTGCGAGGCACCTTGCCCGCCTCGTCCCAGCGGTCCTGGATGCCGCGCAGCGCCTTCTTGGCGGCGGCCAGGTCCTTGATCGGCACCAGCTTCTCCGCCTCGGCCAGGAGTTCCTCCTTGACCTTGAGGTTCTCGCCGTACTCGGCGTCCAGGGCCGCGTTCGCCGAGTCACGGTGCTCGAAGAACTTGTCCTGGGCGGCGCGGAACCGCGCCCACAGGGCGTCGTCGTCCTTCCGCGAGGCGCGGCCCGCGGCCTTCCAGCGGGCCATCAGGTCGCGGTAGGCGCCGGCCGTGTAGCCCCAGTCGGTGCTGTCCGACAGCGCCTCGGCCTCCGAGACCAGCAGCTCCTTCTCGGACTTCGCCGCCTTGTTGCGCTGCTCCAGGTCGGCGAAGAAGTGCCGCCGCTCCCGGTCGAACGCGGTGCGGGCGTGGCTGAACCGCTTCCACAGCGATTCCTCGGTGCCGCGGTCGATGCGCGGCCCGCCGCGCTGCGCGGTCTTCCACTGGTCCAGGAGGGCGCGCAGTTCCTCGCCCGCGGGGCGCCACTGCATCTTGGCCGGGTCGGTCGTGGCGATCTTCTCGGCCTGCTCGACGATGGCCTCGCGAGCCCTGACCGCCTCGGCCTTCGCGGCCGCGCGCTCCGCCTCGAGGGCGGACCGGCGCTCGGCGGCGCGGCCGCGCAGGTCCTCCACGCGCGCACGCAGTCCGTCGAGGTCGCCGACGGCGGCCGGTTCCGCGGTCTCCTCGGCGAGCTTGGCGAGGGTCTGGTCGATCTCCTTGACCGACAGGTCCGCGCTGTCCAGCCGCGTCTCGAACAGCGACACCTTGGCGACGAGGTCGAGGTAACGCCGCACGTACAGGCTCAGCGCCTCGGAGGTCCCGACACCCGGGAACTGCCCGACCTCACGCTCGCCCGACTTCTCGACCACGAACACGGTGCCGTCCTCGGCCACCCGCCCGTGCTGCTCCGCCGCGGCGACCGCGGCGTCGTCGGCCACCACCGGCACGGGCGCCACGGGCGTGGCGGCAGCCGCCTGCGCGGCCGGAGCTGCGGCGCCGGGCTTCGGCGCCCGGGGCCGCGCGAGCGCGGCGGGCGACGGCACGGTCGACGGCTTCGGCACGGCGGCCGCATCCGGGGCCGCGGCGGCCTGCCCCTCGAGGGCGGCCTCGCCCTCGGGGGCGGGAGCGGCTTCGGCCTCAACCACGGGAGCGGCCTCGGGCGTCAGGGCAGCCTCGGCCTCTGCCGCAGGAGCGGTCTCGGTCTCCGCCGCAGGCGCAGCTTCCGCCGCGGGAGCTGCCTCAGTTTCTGCCGCAGGCGCAGCCTCGGGGGCGGCCTCGACCGCGACCTCCGCGGTCGGCTCGGCCTCGGCCTCGGCCGCAGCCGCCGGTTCCTCGGTCGCGCCCGTCGCGCTCGTCTCGTCCGTTTCCGGGACGACGACGGCGTCCGTGGCCGGCTCGGCCTCGGACGCTGCCTCCGCGGTCACGGTCTCGACCGGTTCCGTGCCGTCCTCGGGAGCCGCCGTCGCCGTGGCATTGTCGGAGGTCGCGTCGTCGTCGGCCACCACGTCGGCTGCGACGGCGTCGTCGGACACCGTGTCGTCCGCCGCGACCGGCTCGGTCGCCGCGTCCTCGCCTGCGACCTCCGGCTCGGGAGCCTGGTCGGTCGCGGGTGTCTCGGGAGTCTCGGCCACGGGCTCGGTGGCGGTCACGTCCTGCGCGGGCCCGCTTCCCTGCTCGATGCTCTCGCTCACTGGGTCTCAACTCCTTCGATGGTGACGGGGCTGGCAGGCGCGACGCCGTCTGCCGCCAGGCCCCCGTCCGCGACTGCCTGGACGACGTCCAGGCCGGTGGTGATCTTCCCGAAGACCGTGTATCCGCCGGCTTCGTCCGACGGGATCTGGGACTCCTCGTACACGAGGAAGAACTGGGAGCCCATGGACTCGCCGTTGCCACCCTGCCGCGCCATCGCGAGGGTGCCGACCGGGTAGACGTCGTCCTGGGGGGCGTTCTCGATGGGGCCGAACTCGTAGCCCGGCCCGCCCGTGCCCTGCATCGTCGGGTCGCCGCACTGCAGCACGAAGATGCCCGACGTCGTCAGCCGGTGGCAGCCCGTGCCGTCGAAGTAGCCGTCCTGCGCGAGCGTCACGAAGCTGGCCACCGCCTGCGGCGCGGCCTTGCCGTCGAGCTCGAGCTCGATCGCCTGCTCCTTGCCGCCCGCGCACACGGTCATCGTGACGGTCCAGGTGCGGTCCTCGGCGACCTCGGGATCCGGCAGCTCGTGACCTTCGCGCGCCGCGGTGCTCTCCGGCTCGCACTGCCCGGCGGCCGCCGGCTCCGGTGTCGTGTTCACCAGGGCGGCGACGACGAACGCTCCCACCAGCGCCAGCGCGGCGACAGCCGCGACGAGCGCGGTACGACGACGACGGCGCGCTCTGCGCGCGGCCTGCCGCTGCTCCTGTTTTGCCTGCTGGGCGCGCTGACGCTGCTTGCTGGTCGACACCGTCGCCGGGCTCCTCTCGCATCGCTGCTTGACGTGGCACGAACCCGCGATCAGCGAGCCTCTGGGGCGCTGGGCCGTTGCAGTCCGTGCGGGGACAGTGTAGGCATCACAGGCCAGGACATTCTGCCTGTGCGCGCCGGGCGAGGCGAATGGTGTCGCCCGGGGCACCGGTCGGGGGCGGTGAGGGGCGGAAATTGCCGGGAACGCGGGGGTCCGCCGGGCGGGCCGGGAAGGATTTCACCCGCGCGTCCGGCGTCGGACACGAAAGACGCCTTCCGTCGGAATCGACGGAAGGCGTCTTGCCTGCCCGAGTGCCGGCCGGCCGTGCTCACGGCCCGGCCGGTCGCTCGCGGCCGGTCAGTTCCGGACCTGGGCCCACCAGGCGTCGAAGTCGATGCCCTCGTCCGCGGCGAGCTTCCTCAGCTCGGCCTCGGTCGGGGCCCGGAAGCGCTCCGGCGCGATCTTCTTGTCGGCGGCGGCGTACTTCCGCTGACGTTCCGCCTGCTCGGCGCCGTCGGCCCGCGCCTCGGCGAGCAGGGTGCTCGTCGTCGTGACGGTGGCGCCGGTCAGCACGCCGCTGACGAGCGGCGTGTAGCCGTTGGCGTGGCCGAGCCGGTTGGGGTGGTAGGACTCCCGGGTGGGGTCCGAGAACCCGTTGATCCACTCGGTCGAGTCGCAGACGGCGTGGCCGGTGAACCGGGTGACCGGGTTGACGAAGGTGAATCCCTTGGCCGAGGCGGCGGTCTGCGTGACGGAGTTGATCAGCACGACGGCGTTGTTCAGCGCGGTCTCGTCGGACGGGCTGAAGAAGGTCACGAGGTTGCAGTCCTCGCCGTTGAAGAGCTTCGGGTAGCCGACGACGACGACCTTCGCGTTGGGCGCCTTGCTCCTGATGGCGGCGTACAGCGTGTTGAGGCGGCCCGGGAGGGTGTTGGAGACGAACGAGCGGGCCGCGTTGACCGCGCCGGCGCAGTCGTCGGCCCACGACGGCAGGGCGCACTCGGTCAGGACGTCGGAGAACCCGGCGTCGTTGCCGCCGACGGAGATGGTGACGTACTTCGTCGTCGACGTCAGCGCGCCGAGCTGGGTGTTGGTCACGTCGGCCACCTTCGCGCCCGAGCAGGCCCGGAAGTTGAGGCTGTAGTTCCTGGCCGCCGCGGTGAGGCTGGGGTAGGCGTAGGTCGAGCGGAGGCACGACGTGCCGTCGTTGATGTAGGTACGCGTGCCGGTGCCGGAGGAGTAGGAGTCGCCGAGGGCGACGTAGGACTCGCCGGCGGCGTACGACGGCGTGGCCTGCGTGGTCACCAGCGAGAAGGTGGCTAGGCTCAGCGCCGCCAGGGCGGCGGCGAGGCGCAACGGACGAAACTTCATGGGCATCTCCCGAAGGTCCGTCGAGTCACCCGTGACTCGATCGCTCTCTTTATACGGGTTGGTCCACGAAAAACGTCATGTCATGCAGGTGAACTTTTCTCGTCGTGCGTCGCGGCCGCGCTCCGTGGATCGAGTCCCGGGCGTCGGCGCCGGCCAAAAGGGCCTATGACCTGCAGGGGAAGGCGCCCTCCGTCGGTTTCGACGAAAGGCGCCCGCCCTTTTTAGGTGCCGGTCGGGCCGTCCCGAGGCTGTCCCGTGGCCGGGCCGTGGCCGGGCCGCCGGCTTGCCGGGTTCAGTGCGTCCTGGCCCACCAGGCGTCGAAGTCGACGCCCTTTTCCTTCGCCAGCTTCCTCAGCTCGGCCTTGGTCGGGAGCTCGACCTGCTGCTGCTTGATGGTGCTGTCGGCGTCGGCGTACCTGCGCTGGAGCTGCGCCTGCTCGGCGGCGCCGGCCTGCGCCTCGGCGACGACGGCGCCGGTCGCGGTGACGGTGGCGCCGGTCAGCATGCCGCTGACCAGGGGCGTGTAGCCGTTGGCGTGGCCGAGGCGGTTGGGGTGGTAGGACTCCACGACCGGGCTCGAGAACCCGTTGATCCACTCCGTCGAGTCGCACACGGCGTGGCCCGTGAACCCGCCGACCGGGTCGGCGAAGGTGAACCCCTTGGCCGTGGCGGCTGCCCGCATGACCGAGTTGATCAGCACGACGCCGTCGTTCAGCGCGGCCTCGTCCGCCGGGCTGAAGAACGTCAGCCAGTCGCAGTCCTCGCCGTTGAAGATCTTCGGGTAGCCGACGACGACGACCTTCGCGGCGGGCGCCTTCGTCCTGATGGCGGAGTAGAGCGTGTTCAGGCGGCCCGGGAGGGTGTTCGTGACGATCGACCGCGCCTCGGCGACCGCGCCGGCGCAGTCGCTGGCCCACCCGGGCAGGGCGCACTCGGTGATGACGTCGGCGAAGCCGGCGTCGTTGCCGCCGACCGAGATGGTGACGTACTTCGTCGCCGAGGTCAGGGCGCCGAGCTGGGTGGTGGTCACGTCGGCCACGACGGCGCCCGAGCAGGCCCGGAAGTTGAGGCTGTAGTTCCTGGCCGCCGCGGTGAGACTCGGGTAGGCGTAGGTCGAGCGGAGGCAGTCGCTGCCGTCGTTGATGTAGGTCCCGGTGCCGGTGCCCGAGGAGTAGGAGTCGCCGAGGGCGACGTACGACTCGCCGGCGGCGTACGACGGCGTGGCCTGCGTCGTCGCCAGGGGAATTGTGGTTAGGCTCAGTAGTGCGATGCCAGTGAGGGCGCGCAGCAGAGGTCGCTTCATGGGGTTCTCCCGAAGGTCCGTCGAGTCATCATTGACTCGATCGCTACCTTTATACGGTAAGACCCCGGAAAACGCCATGTCTTCCAGGTGAAGATTTTACGGAGTGAGGGCGACGTCGGACACACTCCTTCCTGGCAGGCCTCGTTGCCTGCGTTACCGTTCGGGTCATGACTGACCGGTTCATGTCGTTACGTCGCCAGTACCTGTCGCTGGGTCTCGGTGAGCTGGTCTCGGTGGTCCTGTTCGCGCTGGTGGCCGTCGTCTCGGTGGCGCCGCGGCTGCCGGAGTCCGGGCAGCGCGCGCTGTGGTGGGCGCTGGCGCCGTTGCTGGTGGTCCTGGTGCAGGCGGGCGTCTACTGGCTGGCCGCGCGGTCCTGGATCGGGCGCACGCGGATGCCCGCCGGCTTCGCGGCGGTCTACCGGGTGTTCCCGGTCCTCAACCCGCTCCTGCTCGCCGTGGCGCTGCTCGGCGTGGTCACGTCGTGGCCGGACCAGGCCCCGGCGGGGGTGCTCGTCGCGGGGGTGTGGCTGTTCGGCGTCGCGGAACACCTGAACTACTTCGTCGTACGGCTCTCCTACCCTCTGATGGGCTGGTTCGCGAACGTCCGACGACGACGCACCCCCGTCCTCGTCCGCGACCTCCGCCGCGCCGCCGTACGAGTGGAACCTGGATCGAGGTGGATGCCGCCGCGTGGATGGAGTCGGTGACCGACCTCGCAGACACCGTCGCGCGCAGGCCGAGCACCGGAGGAACTCAAGGTCGGGAGTCCCGTCCGGGGTGAGGTGGTCGGGAACGTACGCGCGAGTACCTGAGCGTCCAGGTGCGAGAAGCCTCGGACAGGCAAGACCCGCTCACGACCGTCTGCAAGGATGAGGTCGTGTCGCCGTCGCACCCCCGCGTTCTCGTACCCGGTCAGCGTGCTGCCCTGTGTGCCGACAGCCTGGCCGGGCTCTCCGTGGGCGATGCGCTGGGCGCTCAATACTTCGTTCCGGACAACGATCCGACGGCGTTGCTCCGGGACGCGATCGTTCCGGCAGGGACGTGGTCGTGGACCGACGACACGGACATGGCGTGCACCGTCGTTGCGGAACTGATCGGCCACGGGGAGATCGACCAGGACCGGATCGCCCTCGACTTCGCTCGGCGATGCGACCCGTATCGCGGGTACGGCGCCGGCGCCGTGCAGGTGCTGCACCAGATCCGGGACGGCGTGCGCTGGAAACAGGCCGCGGTCGCGGCGTTCCCGACCGGGTCGTACGGCAACGGCGCCGCCATGAGGATCGCGCCGCTCGGGGCGTACCACGCCGGAGAGCTGAATCGGACTGCCGAGCAGGCGATCCGTGCGTCGGAGGTGACGCACGCCCATCCGGAAGGCATCGCTGGCGCCGTCGTCGTGGCGGTGGCGGCGTCATTCGTCGCGCGGGCGCGGATCGACGGCGTCGTCCCGACGCCTGGCGACGTGCTCGACGTCGTCGGACGCTATCTCCTGCCAGGAGCGACGGCCACGGGGGTGGATGCCGCGCGTGGGCTGCTCACGGCATCGGTCGAGGAAGCTGCCTGGACCCTCGGCAACGGAGCGCGTGTCTCCGCCCAGGACACCGTCCCGTTCTGCCTCTGGGCCGCCGCGACCCGGCTGAACGACTACCCCGCCGCAATCAGGGCCTGCATCGAGGCAGGCGGGGACGTGGACACCACGGCAGCGATCGTCGGTGGGATCGTGGCGGCATTCACCGGCACCGGAGAACGCGACGACGTCGTCGGCGTCCCTGCGGAATGGCTCGCACGACGCGAGCCGCTGCCGGAATGGCTTCCGGATGGTGCGGCGGCAACGGCTCCCTGACGCTGTCACGGTCGACGGCGCGTCCTCCGGCTCTGCCAGAATGCGGCCCGTGAGCAGCTATTTCGCGCGATATGCGGCCGGGGAGCACGACGACGTCTGGAAGGACCTGCGGGCGCTCGGGAGAGCGGCCCTGGAGGGGCCGGTGCGGGAGGACGCCGAGGCCGTCGCGGCTGAGATGGGCTCGCGGGCGTTGTTCAACGTCGAGACGCTCGTCGCCCGGCTCGGGGCGGCTGGGTACGTGTTCCGGGAGAACGACGACGACCTGACTCCCCGTGCGGCGCACATCCCGCCGTCCGCGCAGGCGGACGCGTGGGTGGAGTGGCTGGAGTCGTCGTTCGGCCCGCTGCCGCTGACGGTCAGGGCGTGGATCCAGAGCGTGGGCGACGTGTGGCTCGTGGGGGACCATCCGCTGTGGCCGTCCAGCGAGCTGGGAGATCCGCTGGTCGTGGAGTTCGAGGGGTCGGGCCACGGCGGTATGCGGGACTACTACGCGAGTGAGTACGAGTCCTGGCTCGAGGCCGAGGACGATCCCGACCGGGCGCCGTTCGAGCTCTCCTACGCCCCGGACGCCCTGCACAAGGCCAACATCAGCGGCGACGCCCCGTACGGGATCGAGCTGCCCGCCGTCGGGGTGGACGGCAGGGTCGGGCCGGCGACGTGGTTCGTGGACGACCTCAACGCGGCGTTCGCCGCAGGAGGTTTCCCCGGGACCCTCTACTCCGAGGGCTACCAGGACCCGCCCGCCGGGCTGCTCGACGACCTGGCACGGGACCTGCTGCGACTCTGATCCCCGGCACCCGCCCGAAACACCGAGCCGGATGTCAGGCCCTCGTGCGAGGATCTGACGCATGGCCCGTATCGCACCACTCTCCGGATTCCCCGAATGGCTCCCGCAGGACCGCATCGTCGAGCAGCACGTGCTCGACACGCTGCGCCGCACCTTCGAGCTGCACGGGTTCTCCGGGATCGAGACGCGGGCCGTCGAGCCGCTCGACCAGCTGCTGCGCAAGGGGGAGACCTCCAAGGAGGTCTACGTGCTGTCCCGTCTCCAGGAGGAGGCCGACGACGGCGCCGCGGCCCGCGACAAGAGCCAGCTCGGCCTGCACTTCGACCTCACCGTGCCCTTCGCCCGCTACGTCCTCGAGAACGCCGGCAAGCTCCCCTTCCCCTTCCGGCGCTACCAGATCCAGAAGGTGTGGCGCGGCGAACGCCCCCAGGAAGGCCGCTTCCGCGAGTTCATCCAGGCCGACATCGACGTCGTCGGCTCCGGCGACCTCCCGTACCACTACGAGGTCGAGCTGCCCCTCGTCATGGCCGAGGCGTTCGGCGCCCTGCGCGAGATCGGCCTGCCGCCCGTCCGCATCCTCGTCAACAACCGCAAGGTCGCCGAAGGCTTCTACCGCGGCATCGGGCTGACCGACGCCGAGGGCGTGCTCCGCCAGATCGACAAGCTCGACAAGATCGGCCCGGAGAAGGTCGCGGAACTGCTGGTCAACGAGTGCGGCGCCAGCGAGGACCAGGCCAAGGCCTGCCTGGCGCTCGCGGGCATCAGCGGGTCCGACGCGTCCGTCATCCGCGACGTGCGGGCGCTCGCGGAGTCGCACGGCGCGGTCACGGAACTCCTGGAGACCGGACTGGGCGAGCTGGAGGCGCTGATCGTCGCGGCGGAGCAACGCGCCCCCGGCGTCGTCGTCGCCGACCTGAAGATCGCCCGCGGCCTCGACTACTACACGGGCTCGGTCTACGAGACGGTGCTCGTCGGCCACGAGCAGCTGGGCTCGGTGTGCTCCGGCGGCCGGTACGACACCCTCGCCTCCGACGGGAAGGTCACCTACCCGGGCGTCGGCCTGTCGATCGGCGTGAGCCGGCTCGTCTCGCGCATCGTGTCGGGCGGCCTGGTCACGGCGACGCGCGGCGTCCCGACCGCGGTCCTCGTCGCGGTCAACACGGAGGAGACCCGCGGGGTGTCCGACGACGTCGCCGCCGCCCTGCGATCCCGCGGCATCCCGTGCGAGGTGGCCCCGGCCGCCGCGCGGTTCGGCAAGCAGATCAGGTACGCGGACCGCCGCGGTATCCCGTTCGTCTGGTTCCCCGGCGAGGGCGACGACGCCGGGCCGGCGGGCTCGGTCAAGGACATCCGCTCGGGCGACCAGACCGACGCCGACGCCTCGACCTGGGCCCCGCCGGCGGAGGACCTGCACCCGCGGGTGGTCCCGGGTTCGGCGGACTGACGCCGACGCGGAGCTGACCCCGCACCACCACCCTGCTGCGCCACCCACCCTGCTGGGCGTGGGGTGTGTTCAGGGAGCTCGGGAGTTCTCGGGCTTGCGGGCCGGTCACCGTTCGACGCTGCCTCGTGCTCGGTGAGGAACTCGTCGAGGAGTTCGAACGGGGTTCTCGGCGCGTGCTCGTACCCGACGTGCGCCGAGAAAATGGGTGCCAGGCCCCATGGATTCTCACGGTCCACCGGACAACACTGGTTGGCATAACCGGTACCGACCGAGCGGAGGCCTGCGATGAACATCACCCGGACGATGGTGACGGGCACGGCAGCGGACCGACCGGTCGCCGGGGTCCCGCACAGTGGGTACACCGTTGATCGGCCCGCCGGGTACGCGGGGTGATCGTGATGACGATCCTGGATCCCGGCCCGCGGGACATCGAGAGGAACGGGACGATGCAAGCAGGCGACATCGCCACCAGCGTGCCCACCGTCACGGTGCACGACGCCGTGACGTGGGCGGTGCGGATGATGGCCCTGCGGCGGCTGCCCGGGCTGGTCGTGATCGACGACGACGGACGGCCCCTGGCCGTCCTGCCCGGCACGCAGGTGCTCAAGCTCGCGGTGCCGTCGTCGTACCAGGAGGACCCGGCGCTCGCCCGTACCGTCGACGAGGCGCACGCCGACACCTTCTGGACGGAGCTGAGCGATCTGACCGTCGGGCAGTGCCTGCCTGCCAGGCCGTCCCGGGCGGCGACGGTGCGGGCCGACGCGAGCCTGCTCGAGGTGGCTGCGCTGATGTCCCGCGCGCACAGCCCGCTCGTCGGCGTCGTCGACCGGCACGGGATCCTCACCGGCGCGATCACGCTCGAACGACTGCTGACGAGTCTCGCGATCGCGCGCCTGGACGAATAGCTCCGCCGCCGCCGTCCCGTAGACCTTCACCACCCACGCCGACCTGGTCGGTTCTCCCGAGCCAAGAGGAAGACTTCGTGCGCCTGAAAACAGCTGGTACCGCCGGACCGCCCGGGTCCAAGCCATGACCGGCGCGCTGGCGCTCGGCATCTTCCTGGTCGCCTTCGTGTTCATCGCCACCGAGAAGGTGAGCAAGGTCAAGGTCGTGCTGGTCGCGGCCGGGGCGATGACGGTCCTTGGGCTCGTGCCGGGGGCGGAGGTGTTCTACGCGGCGCATGAGGGGATCGACTGGGAGGTCATCTTCCTGCTGCTCGGGATGATGGTCATCGTCGGCGTCATCAAGCAGACGGGGTTGTTCGACTACCTCGGCATCTGGGCGGCCAAGATGTCGCGTGGCCGGCCCTACCGGCTGATGGTCATGCTCATGGTGATCACAGGGGTCGCCTCGCCCGTCCTCGACAACGTGACGATCATCATGCTCGTCGCGCCGGTCACGATCGTCGTGTGCAGCCGTCTGGGGATCTCGCCGCAGCCGTTCATCATCGCCGAGATCCTGGCGTCCAACATCGGTGGCGCCGCGACCCTGATCGGGGATCCGCCCAACATCATCATCGGCAGCCGCGCAGGGCTGACGTTCACGGACTTCCTCGTGCACATGGCGCCGGTCGTCGCCGTCGTGTTCGTCACGTTCGTGCTGTTCACCGGTCTGCTGTTCCGCAAGTCGTTCGAGTACGACCCGGAGCGGGTCGCCAACGTGATGGCGCTCCAGGAGCGGCGCGCCATCACCGACCCCGGTCTGCTCGTGCGCAGCCTGATCGTGCTCGCCGGCGTCATCACCGCATTCAGCCTCCATGCCGTGGTGCACATCGAGCCCTCGGTCGTCGCCCTGATCGGTGCGGGCGTGATGCTGCTGGTCTCACGGACGGACCCGCTCGACGCGCTCCGGGAGATCGAGTGGCGCACCCTCGTGTTCTTCGTCGGCCTCTTCGTCATGGTCGCGGGCCTGGTGCACACGGGTGTGATCGCGGCGATCGGCACCTGGGCGATCGAGGCCATCGGTGACAACTACTTCGGCGCGGCGACCGCGCTCCTGTTCGGTTCGAGCGTGCTGGGCGCGTTCTTCGACAACATTCCCTACGTGACGGCGCTCGCGCCGATCGTCGAAGGTCTCGCGGCGGAGGTGCCGGACGCCCGGACAAGCCAGGCCCTGTGGTGGGCCTTCGCCCTCGGCGCCGACTTCGGCGGCAACGGCACCGCGGTGGCCGCGAGCGCGAACGTCGTCGCGCTCGGCATCGCCGCCAAGGCGGGGCACCCGATCTCATTCTGGCAGTTCACCAGGTACGGCATCGTCGTGACGGTGTTCAGCACGTTCATGGCCTGGATCTACGTCTGGCTGCGCTACTTCGCCTGAGGCGGCCGCAGGGTCAGGGTCCTCGACGAGATCCACGAGAAGACGGGTGATCACCGCGGCGGCGACGAGGACGACGGGCATCGTGAACGCTGACAGGTCCATGTACCACGGTCGCCCGCAGGCACGGTGGACGACAATGAGGTCTGTCCCTCATCTCTGACGCGCGGTGAACCGGAAGGGTGGATCACATGTCTCGCTTGTCGATGCCGTTGTTCTGGCGGGTCTGCCTGATCAACGGTGCGGTGTTCCTCGCGGGAACCCTCGCACTGGCACTGTCCCCGGCCACCGTCTCGCGCCAGCCCTTGCTGTCGGAGTTCGTCGTGCTGTTGTTCGGACTGACCGTGATCGTGCTGGTCAACGGTGCGTTACTGCGGTCCTTGCTGCGTCCGCTGGACCGGTTGACGGCCGTGACGACGAAGATCGACCTGCGATACCCGGGCCTGCGCCTGGACGAGGCTGCCTCAGGGCCGGCCCGCGCACTGGTGCGCGGTTTCAACGCGATGCTGGAGCGGCTCGAGGTGGAACGTTCGACGAGCACGGCCCGCGCCCTGCAGGCGCAGGAGGCGGAACGGCAGCGCATCGCCCAGGAGCTGCACGACGAGGTGGGGCAGAGCCTGACGGCGGTTCTGCTCGGGCTGCGGTACGTCAAGGACATGGCTCCTGAGCGGGTCCGGGCCGAGCTCGACGGGCTGCGGGACACGACTCGCACGAGCCTGGAGGAGGTGCGCCGGATCTCGCAGCGTCTGCGGCCCGGCGACCTGACCGACCTCGGGCTGACCAGCGCACTGGCCGGCCTGGCACGTGACACGTCCGCGCGCAACGGGCCGCAGGTGCGCCGCCACCTGCCGTCCGTCGTCCCGGAGCTGCCGTCCGAGAGTGAGCTGGTGATCTACCGGGTGGCTCAGGAAGCGCTCACGAACGTCGTCCGCCACGCGCGGGCGACGGCCGTCGATCTCGGCCTCGCCGTGTCGGGCGGTGCTCTCGAGCTGCGGGTCGCCGACGACGGCGTCGGGATCAGGGAGGGTGCGATGGGCGCCGGGATCCAGGGGATGCTGGAACGCGCCCAGATGGTCGGCGGTGACCTCGTCGTGCGCGCGACGGGCCGTGCCGGGCCCGGCGGCGGGCCCGGCGGCACGGAGGTGCTGCTCAGGCTGCCCCTGTCTGCGCCTCAGCCGGCGAGCGTGAGTTCATGACGGTGCGCATCCTGCTGGCCGACGACCACACGCTCGTGCGCAGCGGCGTACGCAGGATCCTGGAGTCGGAACCCGACCTCGAGGTCGTCGCGGAGGCGGCCGACGGCGCCGAGGCGGTCGAGCTCTCGCGCTCGACCCGTCCCGACCTCGCCGTGCTCGACGTGTCGATGCCCCGGCTGACCGGGCTGCAGGCCGCCCGGGAGATCTCCCAGCGGGTCCCGGAGGTGCGCACGCTGATCCTGTCGATGCACGACAACGAGCAGTACTTCTTCGCCGCGCTCAAGGCCGGCGCCAGCGGGTACGTCCTCAAGTCCGCCGCGGACGAGGACCTCGTGGCGGCCTGTCACGCCGCGATGCGTGGCGAGCCGTTCCTGTACGCGGGTGTCGCGGGAACCCTGGTGCGGGACTATCTCGAACGGATGCGCCGGGGGGACCGGATGCCCCGGGCGCTGCTCACCCCGCGTGAGGAAGAGGTGATCAAGCTCATCGCCGAGGGCCACACCTCGCGACAGATCGCCGCCGAGCTGGTGATCAGCCACAAGACCGTGGAACGGCACCGCTCGAACATCCTGACCAAGCTCGGGATGCGGGACCGGACCGAGATGACCCGGTACGCCATCCGGGCAGGGCTGGTGGAACCGTGACCTGGGTTCACTGTGATCGTGGCGGTGCAGGGCTCGGTTCAAGTCGTGCTCGGCCGCCCCGAGTCGAGCACCGGCGACAGCCCTGCGGCGGACAGCCGGTCCAGCAGCGCGTCGGTTCCCTCGTCGAGCTTGAACTCGAGTTCAGCGGCGGTGAGGAACGTGGGCATCAGGAACGTGATCTCCTCGCCGTCGCGTACGAGGGTGCCGAGTTCGGGCGGGACGTCGATGGGCGAGGTGAGTGCCCTTCACAGTTACGGTGCAGATCGAACCGCGGCGCTCAGACGAGGTCGTGCGTTTTCGCCCAGTCGGCGAATTCGCCGGGGCCGAAGGGGAGGCGGTACTCCGTTTCCAGCATGTGGTCTGCGATCGTCGAGATCATCTCGATGGACGCCGTTCCGCGACGGACGGCTTCGCAGAGGAGTGCCAGCGTGCCCTGGAAGTTCAGCTGGGAGTTCTTCGCGTGCTTGCGGGCGGCACCGTCGTCCACGATCGCGAGCGCGCCGTGTACCTGTGCGTACGCGAGCACCGAGGCCTCGCCCTGGTTGTGGTTGCCGCTTACGAGGAACCCGGCGAAATGCTGGTAGGCGCCGATCTCGGCGGCCGACGTCAACGGCCGGCAGGTGATCCACCCGGCGTCCAGGACGGTGTGCAGATGCTGATGGGCCGGTGTGCCTTCGCGTAGTTCCGCCTGGACGACATCCGTGATGACGACCGCGCGGTCATCTGCGACGGCCCGGAGCATCCCTAGCCAGCCCGCCTCGGCGAAGACGCTGAGCGGACCGGTGTCGATGACGATCTCCTCGGGCATCAGACGTACTGCCAGATCTCTTCGGCCGACCGCATCGGCAGGATCGGGAGATCGGCGACGGTCCAGGCGCCGAAGAGCAGTTCCAGGGTGCGGGCCTGGCTGATGAGTTCTGAGCGGTAGAGGCGCAGGACGGCGGCGATGTACTCCCTTGCCATGTGGTCGACCGGAAGCTCGTCGGCGACGACGAGATTCAGTTCTTCGATGTCGGCCCGGACGGTGCGCACGGCGCGGACTGCTGCAGCATCGCTCGGCCCGACCAGGTCAAGCTCTTGGAGGCGGCGAGCCAGGGTCGCCATGTCGACGCGGTACTCACTGCCTAGTCGCACTGCGGCCGTTCGAAGTTCCCCGTCCGAACCCTCGGCCTCGCGGGGCCAACGCGCATGAAGGTCTTTGGCAGGCAGCAGAAGGGCTCGGGCGAAACGATCGATCCGGCCCTCTCGCCGGGCCACGGAATCTTCCGAAGCCACACGCCAGTCCACTGAGTACTCGTCTGCCACCAGCACGTGCCCGAGTTCATGGGCCAGCGATAGTCGCCGTCGCCCGACCTTCAGCGAGCCGTTGACGACGACTACCGCCCCACGCTCAAGAAGGATCGACGCGGCATCTGCGGAGTCCGGGCCGAGGTCGACGACGAACGGCAGGATCCCGGCCTTGCTGACATAGCGCTCGAGCATGTGCAGGGGGCCATCGGCCGGAACGTCAAGCAGCGCGCGTGCCTCGGCCGCCAACTCTTCTGCCGCCTCGGCGTTGGCTGGCATCTCACGCGATTCCAGTACGGGTAGATCGAGGCCGGAGCCGGCGCTCGCCACGAACTCCACCTCACGCACCCGGCGTTCGACAGCCCTGTCGATCGCCGGGCTTGCGCCGCCGGGGTCAAGGAGGTTGCGATGAGAAGCAATCGCCTGCGGAACTTCCTGGAAGAACCATTCGAGGCGCTCGTCGACAGCGGCAGAGATCCGGGACAGTTCAAGGGCGGTGACCCGCCGGTCCCCGATCTCGATCTTCGCGAGCGCGGAACGATCAAGGCTGACTTCGGCGGCAAGTTGAGCCTGCGTCAGACCAGCACGCAACCGGGCGTCGGCGATTCGCTGGCCCAGGACACGCACGTCGATAGTCACGAGTTCGATTCTAGAACAGTCCGACGGAGCGCCGGGCAAAGATTCCGATGGAGTGCACGTTGAAGACTGGGATCGACGCGGCTGCGGCGATTATCGCGCGCCGCGCCATGGGAGCCGAGCATTGACGATGAATCGTCCGGCTGCGGCGCGGGCGGAGAGGGTTCCGCCGAGTTCCGTCGCGCGAGCGGTCATCCCTTCGATGCCCGAGCCGGAGCCCGTCGTCGACCCGGCAGGCGCAACGGCTGGCAGCGGGTTCCGGACGACAAGGGTGACTCCCGTGGTGGGGGCGCCGCGGAGGGTGATGTCGATCGGGAGGCCGGGGGCGTGTTTGAGGGCGTTGGTGACCGACTCCTGGACGATGCGGTAGCAGGCGCGAGCCAGGGCGGCGTCGGCCGAGGCGCCGTGGGTGACGACGACGTTGCTGGTGATACGGGCGCCTTGGGCCCTCAGGCGGGTCAGATGGTCGGTGAGGTCGGCGAAGGAGACCGTGGCGCGGCCCTCGGCTCCCGTGCGGAGGCTGGCCAGGATGCCACGGAGCTCGTGTCCCGCGCGTCGGGCTGCCGCGCGGATGCTCGCGAGGAGTTCGCGGACGGCGGGATCGGTCCCTGCCGCGACCTCCAGCGCGGACGCGCTCAGAGCGATCTCGGCGAGGGAGTGACCGACGGTGTCGTGCATCTCGCGGGCGAGCGCCGCATGGGCGTCCGGGACCTCGGTCCCGGCGATCGTGGCGCCGGCCGGAGCGCGCCCCGGACCCCACTCCGGCAGCAGTTCGCTCCGGTCGCCGTCCCACACGAGGGCGAGGTTGTCCCGCGCCCGTGTCGTCGCCACGTAGAGCAGCGACCGTTCCCGTTGCAGTGCGTCGGGCCGGTCGCCGTCGGGCAGGCGGTCGACCGCCGACGCGGACCGCGTCGTCGTCCCGAACACGAGCACGCTGCGGAACTCCATGCCCTTCGAGCGATGCATGGTCATCGCGACGACGCGACCGGCCCTGGGCTGGTCCTTCGCACCGACGTACTGGACCGGCAGGCCGCGCCGGGAGAGCTCGGAGACGATCATGGTCGCCTCGTTCGAGCTCCGGAGCAGGACGGCGATGGTCTCGGCCGGTTCGCCGGCCTCCAGCCAGTTCTCGACCCGGTCGGCCGCGGCGTCGAACGCCTTCTCGAGGGTGTCGTAGCCGTCGGCGGTGGGCGGCGGCCCGGAGCGGGACGAGCGGAGCCCGTCGGCGTCGTCGACGTCGTCGTCCATCCCCACGACCTCCCGACCGGACAGGATGCCCGAGGCGTAGCCGAGGTTCTGGGCCGTGGTGCGGTAGTTGAGCGTGAGGCGGCGCGAGCGGCCGGTCACGCGGATGCCGTGCCGCGAGAGCACGATCCGCGGGGAGTAGATGCGCTGCAGGGAGTCCTCGGCGAGGAACAGGTCGTCCGGGCCGGGGGCCACGAGGGCGCGCAGCAGGAGGACGCGGGCAGGGGTGAGGTCCTGGGCCTCGTCGACCAGGACGTGGTCGGCGAGGCGGGCACCGCCGCGTTCCGCGGCGGCGTCGAGCGCCGTCGCGGCGATCATGGCCTTCTCGTCGTAGTCGGTCGTGCCGGCGCGCGCCGCCGCGGTCCGGTAGGCGTCGACGACGTCCCACACCGCGTTGCGCTGGGCCCTGCCGAGGGAAACGCCGCGTCCGGGGCGCTGGGTGCGGAGGTACACGTCGCGGGCGGTGATGTACGCGGGGACGACGACGGTCGCGTACTCCGAGGCGAGGAAGTCCTCGTTCCGGAGCGACTCGGGGAGCTTCTGACCCGCCTGCCGGACGGCTGCCTTCCAGGAACCGTCCTTGGTCGCCGGGACGACGTCGGCACGGGTGTGGCCGAGGACCGCGGACGTGGCGGCGGCGACGTCCAGGCCGTGGTCCGCACCCTTGAGGACCAGGTGCCACGACACCGCGTCGATGGTGCCGATGTAGATGCCCGGATCGCCCGGCTTCTTGGCGAGCCGCAGGGTCTTGTCGAGGGTCAGCAGGTTGTCCTGCAGTGCCTTCGCCAGGGTCTTGTTGTAGGTCGTCAGCAGGATGCGGGCCGACGGGTTCGCGCGGTGCAGGTGGCGGGCGCGGTGGAGCAGGACGACCGTCTTCCCGGTTCCGGCTCCGCCGGAGAGGCGGAAGGCCCCGTTCGTGCGAGCCTCCGCGTACTTCCGCTGCTCGGGGTGGAGGAACACGCGCCACCGGGCGAAGTCCTCGTCCTCGATGGCGGCCCGGAGGTCGTCGTCGTCCTCGAGGTACGCGAACTGCATGCGCGAGGCGGGGTGGTCGAGGGCGTCGATCAGGTCGTCGTCGGTGTCGGGAGTCGCGTCCGCAGCGACCGGGCCGACGGCGTAGGACGCGCGGACCTGGGCCGGCGTCGACCCGTCGCCGAGCAGGAGGAGGGCGTCGGACTGGAGCTTCGACGGGGCGGCCAGCGCGACCTCGAGCAGCTGGGTCTCGTCGGCGGCGAGCAGTGCCTGGTGCGCGACCTGGCTGTCGATGCCGAGGTCGAGGAGGTCCTCGAAGGTGACGCCATGGACCTGCAGGATCGGGGCGGGGGAAGTACCCGTGGGCGGGCCCGGGACGGCGGGCGGGGCGGCGTCGGGGCCGGGCGTGGATTCGATGCCGGCCAGGCCGGCAGGGTCAGGATCGACCCGGATGACCTCCGCGACGCCCGTCCGCGGGTTCCGCTGGAAGATGACGCCGCGGGCGTACGCGATCGCGTCGTCGTGCGGGAACGTGCCCAGATAGACGTACCGCGGTTCGTCGTCGGACCCGGTGAGCTTGACCAGGACCGCACGCCAGAACTGGCTCACCCGGCCCGTCCGGACGCGCCGGTCCGCGGCCTGCTTCATGGGCTCGATGTGCAGGCTGGGGAGGGTGTCGTCCCTGCGGAGCTTGTCGAGGAAGGCGTAGGCCTGTGATCGGACGCTGCCGTCCAGGGATGGCACCTCGGAGGGGATGATCACCTGGGGCATGGGCCATAAGAGTAGTCGCCAGGTAGCGCCTGAGCAGGGCTCGGGCACCATCCGACGGGGTGAATGACGGGTCTACCGGAGTGGGCTGGTGATGCGCGGGGCCGGCCTGCGTTCAGTACGTTCCGTCTCCCGAATCGGCCCGGTCCACGATCAGGGCGATCTGGTCCCGGCCCTGCAGCCCGAGCTTTGTCATGATGCTGGAGAGGTGGACCTTCACGGTGTTGTCGGAGATCCCGAGCTGACGCGCGATCTGACCGTTGGTGCGGCCGTGCACGAACGCCGCGACCTCGCGTTCCCGGTCGGTCAGCCGGGCCAGCTGCTCGCGGGCCTTGGTGGTCTTGTCCGGCACGCGGCTGACGTTCGTGTACTGCTGCACCACGGTGTCCATGGCGTCGGCACCGAGCGCATACCGGCCGTTCGCCACCGCGTACACCCGCGCGGCGAGGTCGTCCGGGTCGTCGTCCTTGGACAGGAATCCGGCGGCGCCGGCCTGCAGCGCCTGGACGACGGCGTCGTCGGTCCCGAAGCCCGTGAGCGCGACGAAGCGCGGCGCCCCGGGCCTGGACGCGTTGCGCCGGATCGCCTCGACACCGTTGACACGGCGCATCTGCAGGTCGATGAGGACGACGTCGGGACGGTGCCGGATGACGGCGTCCGGCACCTCGTCGCCGTCCTCGGCCTCGGCGACGACGTCGATGCCCTGTGCGGTGAGGATCGTGCGGATCGCACTGCGGGCGAACGAGTCGTCGTCCACGATCAGAACTTTTGTCACGGCGCCAAGGTAACCGCCGGACGGCCCTGCCTGAGGGTCATGGCTCATCGGCGGACGGTCCCGTCCACGGCAGGTGTGCCTCGACCTGGAACTGCCGCCGGGCCGGACCTGCGGTGAGGCTGCCGCTAGCGAGGCGGGCGCGCTCGGTCATGCCGGGAATGCCCGAGCCGGTTCCGGTGACCGCGGGCGGCGCGGCGGCGTCGTCGGGCAACGGATTCGTGACGGTGATCGTGACACCCGTGGCGGGCGCGCCGCGCAGCACGATGTCGACCGGCAGGCCGGGTGCGTGCTTGATCGCGTTCGTGACCGACTCCTGGACGATCCGGTAGCAGGCGCGCGTCAGCGTGGTCCCGGCGGTGTGGCCCTCGGAGACGAAGACCGTGCTGTTGATGCGCGTGCCCTGGTCACGAAGGTCGAGCAGCAGGCGGGCGAGGTCGTCGAAGGACACCGCCGTGTGCCCGTCCGCGCCGGTGCGCAGGGTGGTCAGGACACCCCGGAGCTCGGTGCCGGCCCGCCGGGCGGCGGCGCGGATCCTGGCTGTGGCCTCCTGCACCTCGGGCGTGGCGCCAGGTCCGGACTCGAGCGCCGAGGCCTGCAGGGCGATCTGACTCAGGGAGTGCGCGATGGTGTCGTGGACCTCGCGGGCGATGGCCTCGCGTTCCTCGGTGCGGCTGAGGCGGTCCTGCATGACGGCGTTCCGGGCGGTGTGCAGCTCGGCGTTCTGTGCGGCGTGGTCGATGACGACGGCGGTGCGCCGGTCGGCGGCGATCGCGCGGCAGATCAGGCCGGCGCCGACCGCGACGACGAGGGCGAAGACGCCGACGGCCACATAACCGGCGGCGTTGAGGGTCTCGCCGTCGGAGGTCGCGAACACCTGGTCGCTGTCGGGCAACGCGAGGTCGCGGGCGATCGCGGCGGTCACGGAGACGACGACGGCGGCGGTGCCGGCCAGGATCCAGCGGATGCGCCGCGACGTGTACAGGGCGGGGAGGCAGACGAGCGCGGTGACGGCGTCGTAGGGGAACAGCACGGGCAGCGCGGCGGCACCGAGAACGACCGCGACCGGATAGCGGTGGCGCAGGAGGACCGGCCACGGGGTGACGACAGTGAGCAGGGCGAGCCCGACGTACACCGGCGAGATGTCCTCGGGCTTCTCCACGTCGGCCAGGGCGTGGAACGCGATCGCGACCATCGAGCTGAACCAGCACAGCGGCAGGAGCAGGAGGCCGCGGATGAAGTGCCACCGGGTAGGGGAGAGCCACACGAGCCAGGCCGGGCCCCAGGGCTTGCGGGAGGCGGGGTCCGGCAGGCCCGGTGTCAGGTCCGAGGCCACCCTCGCGGCGGCCCGCTGGACCGGCTGCGGCACGGACCCGTAGAGCGGCGGAGGGCTGTACGACGACGGAGTCGTGTACGGCAGATGCGTGCCGGGCGACGGCGCGGCCGTGGAGTACGGCTGCGGGGTGCCCGGCGACGGCCTCGTGCCGTGTGCCGGCGTGGAGCCGTACGACGGCGGCCGGGCAGGGCCGCCGGAATGGTGGGACATGCCCCGAGCGTAGGTCGCCCGGCCGAGGCCGTACATGATCCGGGCGGGTGGTTTCGGCGGGGTGGGAACCTACCCGATCGGGTGACGGGCATCTGCCGGGACGGGCGATGTGCGGCACGGGCGACCCGGGAGAGAGTCGAGGGACCGGCTGCGACGCGCCCCAGACGCGTCGCGGCCGGGCCGGACCACGACGCAACCCCAGGAGCCTGCCATGTCCCAGTCCTTCCCTCCCTCCAGCGGGAGCACGCACGACCCGGCCGGACCGGGCGTTCCGCCGCAGGGTGCCTACCCGCCCCCGGTTCAGACCGGCTACCCGGTCCCGGTGGCCGCACCGACCAACGGGCCTGCCACGGCGTCGATGGTGGTCGGCATCGTCTCGCTGTTCGCTTCCCTGCTGTTCCTGCCGGCGGTGATCGGCCTGATCCTCGGGATCGTCGGCCTGCAGCGGTCCGGGAGCACGACGCCGCCCGTCGGCCGGGGCAAGGCCGTCGCGGGCATCGTGATGTCGGTGGCCAGCTTCGGCTTCGGCGCGCTGTGGATCGCGATCATCGCGGCGTCGGCCGGCGGTGATGTCGGCGCTGCCGACGCCACGTCGACGTCGATCAGCCAGGACGGCACGACGACGGAGGAGGCCGCCCCGGACAAGCCTGCCGCAGAACCGGCCGACAAGCCCGAGCCCGCCGAACCCGCGATGACCGTCAGCCAGGAACAGGCCGTCGGCAGCGCGCAGAACTACATCGACCTCACGCCGTTCAGCAGGTCCGGCCTGGTCGACCAGCTCGTCTACGAGGACTTCTCCCGGGCCGACGCCGAGTTCGCCGTCGACCAGCTCGACGTCGACTGGAAGGAGCAGGCCGCCCGCAGCGCCAAGAATTACCTCGACCTGACGTCGTTCTCCCGCCAGGGCCTCATCGACCAGCTCGTCTACGAGGGCTTCACCACGGAACAGGCCACCTACGGCGTGGACCGGACCGGGCTCTGACCGGAGTCGGCACCTCGCACAGGAAGGCCGAACCGGATTCACCCGGGTGAATTACTCCAGATTCACCGTGGAAGCCGGTTTGGCGCCTGTTTGCCTCCTATCCTGGGCTGCCTGTCCGGTGGTCCGCGACCGTTTCCCCAGTTCATGAAGGGTAATGAACCTCATGGGTTCCGACGAGAAGGTGCCTCTGTTCGATGTGCGGGCGGCTGCCGGCTTGGTATGGGGCAAGACCGACAAAGCGCGCGACGGGCGCTATCTGTGGCTGCCGGTGCACCAGCACCTCGCGGACACCGCGGCCGCGGCCGGCCGGCTGTGGGATGCCTGGTTGCCGGAGCGGGCACGCCGGGTCGTCACGGACGCGGCCGCCGGAGCGCCGTCGCCGGAGGCTGCGGGCCGGGCGCTCGCGGTCTTCCTGGCGGGCGCCCACGACATCGGCAAGGCGACCCCGGCCTTCCAGATCAAGGTCTCCAGGCCTGGCGACCCGTTCGCTCAGCTGACCGACCGCGTGCGGAGGTCGGGACTGCCGCTGGCGGCCAAGATCCCCGATGGGCGCGATCTGCCGCATGCCCGCGCGGGGCAGGTGATCGTGGAGCCCTGGCTCGTCGAGCGACACGGATGGGAGAAGGGTGCGGCCCGGGCGCCGGCGTCCGTCGTCGGTGCCCATCACGGGGTGCCGTCGGGTGTCGGCGAGATCAACGCGGCTCGCGTGCGTCAGGCCCTGCTGGGCGGGCCGGACTGGCGTGCCGTGCAGTACGAACTGCTCGACGACCTCGTGTCGCGTCTTGATCTGGGTGACCACCTCAGGTTCTGGGGCTCACGACGACTCCCGGGCACGGCGCTGATGCTCCTGTCGGGCCTGGTGGTCGCCGCGGACTGGATCGCGAGCAACAACTGGCTGTTTCCCCTGATCGACGTGGAGGACGACGCCGTCCGGCTGCCTCAGGACGCGCGCCTTGACCGGGCGTGGCGCCGTCTCGGCTTCCCGGCACCGTGGCGTCCCGTGAACGACGGCGCGCACCCCGGCGACCTGCTCCGCGACCGCTTCGAGCTGCCGGACGGCGCTTCCGCGCGACCTCTGCAGATCGCCGCGGTCGAGCGTGCACGATCCATGGACCTGCCGGGTCTGCTGGTCATGGAGGCCCCGATGGGTGAGGGCAAGACCGAGGCGGCGCTCCTGGCTGCCGAGGTGCTCGCAGCCAGGTCGGGGATGTGCGGCGTCTTCGTCGCCCTGCCGACGCAGGCGACGAGCGACGCGATGTTCGCACGCGTCCTGAGATGGCTGGAGCGCGTTCCGGAAGCAGCAACGGTCGGTGACGACGGTGAGCCCGTGGCCGCGGAGGCGGCACGTCGCACCGCATTCCTTGCGCACGGCAAGGCCCGGCTCGACCCGACGTTCCGGGAACTGCGTGCCGAGAAGGCGGAGCAGGCGGTGACAGGCATCGACGACGCCGACGACGCCGGTGGTGGCTCGCACCCACGTCCCGGAAGGCGCCCGGGATCGCACCAGCTGCGCGGCGCGGCGTACGTGAACTGGTGGTTCTCCGACACGAAGCGCGGGATCCTCGCCGACTTCGTCGTGGGGACGATCGACCAGGTCCTGTTCGCGTCGTTGCAGGCTCGGCACGTGATGCTGCGGCACCTGGCGATGGCCCGCAAGGTCGTGATCCTGGACGAGGTGCACGCCTACTCGGCGTACTCGAACGTGTACCTGATCCGGGCGCTGGAGTGGTTCGGCGCCTACGGGATCCCTGTCGTGGCGCTGTCGGCGACGCTGCCGGGCGCACTTCGTGAGCGGCTGATGGACGCCTACCGGACCGGTCGGAAGGCGGGCGTTGCCGGCCTCGGCCAGACGGCATCGGCCGGGCTCGACGGCGTGACCGCACGACCCGGCGAGCCGGCGTCGTCGAACGGAGGAACGCCGGCCGTGGACGTCGTCGTGCCGTCAGGTCCCCGGAAGCTTCGAGGGCGGCGTCCGGTATCGGCCGCCGTCACGGAATCGCGGCCGGCCGAGGTCGTGGCCGATCCCCGGGCGACGTCGTTCGTCGGGCACGACGCAGGTGACGTTCCACATCGGTGGGGCGTCGCGGCATCAGGCCGTGGCGTCGAGGTCCGGCTGGACACGATCGTCGACGAGAAGGTTCCGGACCCGCACGGCGAACTCGTCCGCACGGTTGCCGAGGCCCTCGGCATGACGCCCGGGTATGCGGGGTGGCGCGGCGAGCCGGCGGGCTGCGTGCTCGTGCTGCGCAACACGGTGCGCCGTGCACGCGATGCCGCTCGGGCGCTCTCGAGCGCTCTCGAGCGTCCCGGCGGCGAGCCGCTGGTGCGCCTGCACCATTCACGGTTCATCGCACATGACCGCCTGCACAACGACAACGAACTGCGCTCCGAGCTCGGCCCGGGTTCGGTTAACCGGCCCGCCGCGCGGGTGATCGTGGCGACCCAGGTCGCCGAGCAGTCGCTGGACATCGACGTCGACCTGCTGATCACCGACCTGGCGCCGATGGACCTGATCCTGCAGCGTGTCGGTCGCCTGCACCGCCACGAGCGTGCCCGGCCGGCCCGTCTGGCCGCGCCGCGGTGCGTGATCACGGGAGTGACATGGGACGACGACGGCGGTGTGCCTGAGCTGACCCAGGGAACCCGCATCTACGAACCTGCGGCCCTGCTGCGCGCGGCAGCCGTCGTACGGGAACGACTCGACGGCGACCGCGTGATCAGCCTGCCGCGCGATCTGGGTCCGTTGGTGGAGCGGGCCTACGGGGACGTGGTTCCGGGGCCGGCCGCTTGGCACGACGCGATCGCCGAGGCGGATCTGGCAGCTTCTCGCGCGCGGGAGCGCCAGATGGCCGACGCCGCTGCCTGGCGGATGCCCGCACCGGGCGCCGTCGCGCAGCTCGACGGGCTCCTGGACGCGCACTCCGGTGACGCGGATCGTGAGGTCGGCACGGCTCCGCGGGTCCGGGAGGGTGAGGACACGATCGAGGTGCTGCTCGTCGAGCGGAAGCACGGCATGTACTGCATCCCGAAGTGGATCGAGTCACCGGTTGCGGGAATGGAGCTGGCACCGGATCACCGCCCTGACGAGGATCAAGCGCTGGCACTGGCCAGGTGCACGATCCGGTTGCCCCTGGAAGCTACTCGGGGCCGCTCGGGTGATGCCCTGATCGAGCACCTGGAGGAGAACTACCTTCATGCCTGGCAGTCCGTGCCGGAACTCAAGGGCCAGCTCGTCCTGCCGATCGACATCGGTGCTGACGGTCGCCCCGAACCGATCAACGGATGGCGGTTCGGCTACGACCCCAGGAACGGTTTGGACGTCAGGAACGCGACCTCGGTCGGTCAGCCGGAAGCATCTGCCGCCGACCAGCCTTCGGCCGGCCGCCACCAGGGGAACAGCGGCGATCCCGCACCCGCCGGTTCGGAGTCGCGCGAGAAGTACGCCGTGTCGTGGCAGGCGATCGTGGACGACGCGATCGCGGACGAGTGCGTCCTCCTCGACGCCGTGGCGGACCTCTCCCACGCGCTCCCGGCACCGACGCTCGGCGACGAGGTCGGCGACGGGATCGGCCTGTCCGTCTCCTGGGAGTCCTTGCGCATCACCGTCGGACACGAGCAGCTCACCGCCGAGAACACGGCGTGGCTGACCGAGCACGGCTGGACCGTCGTCGACCCCGAGCCCGACGAACTTCGCCACGTTCTGAACGAGGCGATCGCCCGATGAACCAGATGTACCGAGGCGGTGCTGCGAGTGCGCCGCTGCCGGTGGAACCGAGAACTTCCGAGGAGGAACTGGATGTGAGAAGGACATGAGCGAGACGACGCAGCACGCGGCGTTCGATCTGACGGTCGAGCCGTGGATCGTCGTGCTGGACAAGGCCGGGGTCCGGCGGGAGATGTCGATCCGGGATGCGTTCCGGGAGGCCGGCGAGATCAGTCAGATCGTCGGGGAGGTGCCTACGCAGGGGTTCGCGATCCTGCGGGTGCTGCTGGCGATCCTGCACCGGGCCGTCGACGGGCCGCGTTTCGAGGAGGGCGAGGACCGGAGCAGGCACGAGCACTGGTGCGAGGTACGGGACGACTGGGACGGCGTGGTCGGTGCGGTCGGGGAGTACCTCGACGAGTACCGGGAGCGGTTCGACCTGCGGCACCCGGTGACGCCGTTCTTCCAGGTGGCAGGGCTGAGCACCGCGGCCAAGGACGCCGCCGGCCTGGAGATGCTCATCGCGGACGTGCCGAACGGGCAGCAGTACCAGACGACCAGGAGCGGCCGGGGGACGGCGACGATCACCTGGGCGGAGGGGGCCAGGTGGCTGGTGCACGCCCACGCCTACGACCCGTCCGGGATCCGCGGCGCTGCGATCGGTGATCCGCGGGCCAAGGGCGGCAAGGGTTACCCGATCGGCCCAGGCTGGTCGGGGCAGATCGGCGGGGTGTTCCTCCAGGGTGCGACCCTGCGCGACACGCTCCTGCTGAACCTCACGGAATCCGTGACGGCGGGGCTCGAAACGGTCGGCACCGATGTGCCGGTGTGGGAACGCCCGGCGCTGACCGCGGCGCCCGACGGCGGGCCGGACGGCCGCGAACCGACGGGACCGCTCGACCTGTACACCTGGCAGACCCGCCGTATCCGGCTGGTCGGTGACGGGGTGGTGCATGGTGTCGTGCTGTGCAACGGTGACAAGGCCACGCCCCAGAACCGGTTCCGGCTGGAGCCGCTGACGGCCTGGCGCTGGTCGGACCCGCAGACCAAGAAGTTCAAGCAGGACACCTGGATGCCGCGCAAGCACGATCCCTCGCGGGCGATCTGGCGTGGTCTCGCAGGTCTGCTGACGGGCGCGTCCGGCAGCAAGGACAAGGCCCCCGGGGTGCTGCGGTTCGCCGAGGAACTGCTGGCCGACGGAGTCCTGACCGAACCGGTGCTCACCGTGCGTGCTGTCGGTATCACGTACGGGCCGCAGGAAGCGACCATCAGCGAGATCACCGACGACCACCTCGATCTGCCCGCCGAGATCGTCGCGCACGGCGACGGCGAGACCGCGCGGCTCGCGGTCCTCGCCGTCGAGCAGGCCGACCGCGCCGTGTACCAGCTGGCTTCGTTCGCCCAGAACCTCGCGCTGGCTGCGGGCGGGGACACCGAGTCCTCCGGTCCGCGTGACCGGGCCCGGGAAGCGGCCTTCGCCGAGCTCGACCCGATGTTCCGGCGCTGGCTGCTGTCGCTGGCGACCTCGGACGACCTCAGGAAGAGCGAGACGGTCTGGCAGCGTGACGTAGCCGCCGTCGTGCACCGGCAGGCCGACGATCTGGCCGGACAGGCCGGCCCGGCCGCCGTCGTCGGGCGGCAGGCCCGCGGACGGCACATCGATCTGGGCCTGGCGCACGCCTGGATCCGTGCCGGCGTCGCCAAGGAACTGCCGCTGGCCGCCGCGGAACGCCGTCGGCCGAGGAACGAACGCGACGACAAGGGAGAGTCATGAGCGAGACGACGCCGCCTCCGGCGGCACCGGCGCCGGCCGGAAACGGCGACCGTGCGGACGCGGTCTACCGGTTCACCGCCCAGCAGGTCCTCAAGCTCCAGAGGGACCGCGACCAGTCCGGTTCCGGCGGCAGCCGCGCCGTCGCGCTGCTCGCGCGGCTGCGGCGCGTCGCCACCGCCGAGCCCGGTACTGACCCGGGCGTGTGGGACGCGACGCTCGACGGCGCGCCCGGATCGCCGTCGGACGGCCGGATCAGCGAACCCACCCGTGAGGAACGGGCCATCCACCTGGCCCTCGCCATGTACGCGACCGCGCAGCAGGGTGTCGCCGACGCCGCTCACGCGCAGGGTGCCGGTCTCGGAACCGCCGTCCAGCAGCTCGAACGGCTCCGGCCGGGCGCGGGCGACAGCGGCCGGTCGCCGGTACGACGACGCTTCGACGCCCTCGCCACCGCCACCGACCTGCCCGAGCTCGCCGTGCACCTGCGCGGCCTGGTCACCCAGATGCGCGGCACCACCGCCCGGCTCGACTACGCGCGGCTCGCGTCGGATCTGTTCTGGTACCAGGTGCCCGGCAGAGCCGGATCCGTCCGGCGCACGTGGGCCCGGGACTTCTACGCACTGCGCGGTCAGGACGACCGATCGGCGTCCGCCGCACCCACGAACGACACCACCTCGAAGGAGAACTGACATGGCTCAGCCCCGCACCCTCGTCGACGTCCACATCCTCCAGACCGTCCCGCCGAGCAACCTCAACCGCGACGACACCGGCAGCCCCAAGACGGCGTCGTACGGCGGCGTCCGCCGCGCCCGCGTCTCCTCCCAGGCCTGGAAGCGCGCGACCCGCCTGCACATGGCCGAGAGCGCCGAGGGCCTGGCCACCGGCGTGCGGTCCAAGCGCGTGGTCGAGCTCCTCGGCGAGGAGATCGTCGGTCAGGACCCGTCCCTCGAGGTCGAGCGCGCCCAGGAGCTGGCCAAGGACGTGCTGACCACCGGCGGCATCAAGATCAAGGCGCCCCGCAAGGGCGACGTCGAGGAGGCGACCTACCTGCTGTTCCTCAGCAGGCAGCAGGTCACGGCGCTCGCGGGCCTGGCCGTCGAGGCAGCCCGTTCCGGCGAGAAGCTCGACAAGAAGGTCGTCCAGGCGCACTTCAAGGACAAGAACTCGATCGACCTGGCGATGTTCGGCCGCATGGTGGCGGACGTGACGGACCTCAACGTGGACGCGTCGGTCCAGGTCGCCCACGCTCTGTCGGTGCACGCGGTCGAGACGGAGTACGACTACTTCACCGCCGTCGACGACCACAAGGCCGACGACGCCGACGAGGACGCCGGCGCGGGGATGATCGGCACGGTCGAGTTCAACTCGTCGACCCTCTACCGGTACGCGACGATCGACGCGGACCTCCTGGCGAGGAACCTCGGCGAGGGCGCGCCGGTCGGTGAGGCGGTCGCGGCGTTCGTGACCTCGTTCGCCCGTTCGATGCCGTCGGGCAAGCAGAACACCTTCGCCAACGGCACGCTGCCCGACGCCGTCGTGGTGTCCCTGCGCACGGACCAGTCGGTCTCCTGGGTGGGGGCGTTCGAGGAGCCGGTGCGTGCCGGCATCGAGGGCGGGCGGATCACCCGGGCCGCCGAGGAACTGGCCAGGTACGCGAAGGAGACGACCGACGCCTTCGGCGGCGCGCCCGAGCGCACCTGGGTGACTGCCGTCGGCGCCAAGGGCGCGGCCCTGGACCAGCTCGGCGAGCGCGTCTCGTTCGACGAGCTGACCGGGACGCTGGCGGCGGTCGTCGAGGAGCGGACCCGGGCAGGGCAGCCGGTCGGTGCCGCATGAGCACACTGCTGCTCAAGCTGGCGGGACCGCTCCAGTCCTGGGGCACGACCTCCCGGTTCACCCGTCGCACGACGCAGCCGGCACCGTCACGCTCGGGGGTGCTGGGCATGATCGCCGCGGCTCAGGGACGACGTCGGACCGACCCGCTGACAGATCTGCTCGACCTGAGGTTCGCCGTGCGGGTGGACCAGGCGGGGAAGCTCGAGCGGGACTTCCAGACGTCGCGGACCCTGGACGGCAGCAGGAGCATGCCGCTCACCGACCGGTACTACCTGTCCGACGCCGTGTTCGTCGCGGGCATCGAAGGGCCGGGCACGCTGGTGGACGGGATCGAGCAGGCGCTGCGGCGGCCGGTGTTCCCGCTGTACCTCGGCCGCAGGTCGTGCCCGCCCGCGGGCGCCGTCGTCGTCGGACAACGTGACGACGGACTGTACGGCGCCCTGGCGGCCGAACCCTGGCATGCCGCGGCGTGGTGGCGGCGGCGCGAGGAGCGCCGTCCCGGCGGGCCGGCGCCGCTCGATCTGCTGGCCGACGCCGGGGTCGTGCCGCCGGGGCTCGTGCGCGAGGCGACGCAGACGCATCGCGATGTCCCGGTGTCGTTCGATCCGGAGCTGCGGGAGTACGCCTGGCGGCAGGTGGAGCGCGTGACGGTGACACCGCCTGGGGTCGGCCGGACGGCGCCCGGCGGCGTCGACCACGACCCGATGTCGCTCACCGAACCGGAGCACGATGTGATGGCGCTGCTGGAGGAGGACTGATGCACCTGACACGGTGTGAGATCGACCCGGCGCAGCGTGGCGCTCGCCGGCTGCTCGGATCGCCGCAGGCGATGCACGCCGCCGTGCTCGGCGGGTTCGACCACCTGGACGACGCCGCGAAGCAGGACGGGCGCCTGCTCTGGCGCGTGGACCAGGGACCGGCTGTGACCTGGCTGTACGTGGTCTCCGGGGCCGAGCCGCGGCTGGACGGGCTGCTGGAACAGGCGGGGACGCCCGGGACGCAGCAGACGCGGCCGTACGGGCGTGTGCTGGAGCGGCTCGAGGCCGGGCAGCGGTGGGCGTTCCGGCTGCGCGGGAACCCTGTCTACTCCGCCGCGAATCCGGACGGCGGGCGCGGGCGGCGTGTCGCCTACGCGGGAGTGGCCGGGCAGACGGAGTGGCTGCTCAAGAAGGCCGAAGGGACGGGGGTCTGGCTGGGCAAGGAGGATGAGCCGGACTTCGCCGTGACGCGGCGCGGGGTGGCGCAGTTCGGGCGCCGGTCGGACGGCACGCAGCGGCAGGTCACGCTGGCGTGGGCGCAGTTCGACGGAGTGCTGGAGGTGCGTGACCCCGAGCTGCTCCGGGACGCGATGACCGGCGGCGTCGGGCGGGCGAAGGGGTACGGCTGCGGGCTGCTGACACTGGCACCTGTGCCGTGAGTCTGCCCGGGACGCGGCCTGCCGGCGTCACCGAGCTGGCTCGCGTGCAGGACCGGCTGACGTTCCTGTACGTGGAGCACTGCGTGGTCTCGCGGGAGTCCAGCGCGATCACCGCGAACGACGGGCGCGGGACCGTGCACGTCCCGGCCGCTGCTCTGGGTGCGTTGCTGCTGGGGCCGGGCACGACCGTGAGCCATCAGGCCGTCGTGCTGCTCGCCGAGTCCGGGTCGACGGTCGTGTGGGTGGGGGAGAAGGGCGTGCGCTACTACGCGCACGGCCGATCTCTCGCCCGCACGTCCCGGCTGCTGGAGGCACAGGCCGCCGTCGTGTCGAACACACGACGGCGGCTCGAGGCCGCCCGGGTCATGTATTCCAAGCGGTTTCCCGGGGAGGACGTCTCCGGGCTGACCATGCAGCAGCTGCGCGGGCGTGAGGGGGCGCGCGTCCGGAAGGTGTACCGGCAGTGGTCGCAGCAGACCGGCGTGGCCTGGGCGCGGCGGGACTACCAACCGGACGACTTCGAGAGCTCTGACGCGATCAACCAGGCGTTGTCCGCCGCGGCCGCGTGCTTGTACGGGGTGGTGCACAGCGTCGTCGTCGCGCTCGGGTGCGCGCCGGGGCTCGGCGTCGTGCACACCGGGAACGAGCGATCGTTCGTGTACGACGTCGCCGACCTCTACCGGGCCGAGCTCGCGATTCCGGTTGCCTTCCAGGTCGTCGCGGAAGGGCCCGTCGACGTGGCGGGCGCCGTGCGGAGGGCGATGCGGGACAGCATGTTCGAGGCGCGGGTCATGGAGCGGTGTGTCCGGGACGTGCAAGAGGTGCTGCTCGGGGTCGGGGCCGGGGCGGACCGGTCCGGGGAGGATCTGATCGAGGCGGACATGTTGAAGCTGTGGGACGACCGGAGTGGGTCCGTGTCCGGTGGGACGTCCTACGGATGGGACGTGCTTGACGCGTCCGATGACTTGCTGGATGGTCCTGACCAGGAGGAACCATGATCGTCGTGGTCCTGACGGCTTGCCCGGACCGGTTGCGAGGACAGCTCACCCGATGGCTGCTGGAGATCTCGCCCGGGGTGTTCGTCGGGCACGGCTCGAAGCGGGTGCGGGAGATGCTGTGGGAGCGGATCGTCGAGCATGTCGGGCGGGGGAAGGCGCTGATGGTGAACTCGGTGCGGGGTGAGCAACGGCTGGCGTTCCGGGTTCACCAGCATGAGTGGGAGCCGGCGGACCACGACGGGCTGATGTTGATGCGGCGGCCGTCGAAGCGGGGAGGGATGACGCGGATGTCCTGGGAGCGGGACGGGGATGGTGCGGAGCGGGCGCTGAAGACGACGCCGGAGAACTGGAGTATTGCTGCGCGACGGCGGCGGTTCCGTGGGGAGGTGGAGCAGCGGCGAGTCGAGCAAAGTGAACGAGAAAACGGTGGGGAGCCGGTGTAGCCGCAGGTCAGGAAGTGCAGTCCCCGCGCCAGCGGGGGTGACCCGTCCTCCATGTTCTTGATCGCGCCCTCGGCGAAGCAGTCCCCGCGCCAGCGGGGGTGACCCCTCGTTGAGCTTTTCCTGCGCGGGGTCGAGCGCGCAGTCCCCGCGCCAGCGGGGGTGACCCGCGCCGTCTGTCCCGGCGCACGAACCCAGCCGAGCAGTCCCCGCGCCAGCGGGGGTGACCCTTGATGTCCGACTGCAGCTCGCGGCCCGCGGACGCAGTCCCCGCGCCAGCGGGGGTGACCCCGGCGACGTCGGCCACACGTAGCGCCTTTCTGAGCAGTCCCCGCGCCAGCGGGGGTGACCCGGTTCTCGCGCTCGCCATGTTCGCGGAACCGGAGCAGTCCCCGCGCCAGCGGGGGTGACCCGTGGTGTGCGCCCGTTCCCGTGATGGCCGCGACGCAGTCCCCGCGCCAGCGGGGGTGACCCGCCCTCGGCTACACGCGCGAGGAGGCCCGCCAGGCAGTCCCCGCGCCAGCGGGGGTGACCCCCGAGCGCGGCAGGCTGGAACACCTTGGAATCCGCAGTCCCCGCGCCAGCGGGGGTGACCCCCGCGCGCGCGCCTCGTCGACGCTCATCAAGTTGCAGTCCCCGCGCCAGCGGGGGTGACCCCGGCACGTGCGCGACGTCGTACACGGACAGGCTGGCAGTCCCCGCGCCAGCGGGGGTGACCCGGTCCTCGACTCGATCGAGGACCTGGGGAACATGCAGTCCCCGCGCCAGCGGGGGTGACCCCGGGCGCGAGGCTCTGACCGTCGACATCATCGGGCAGTCCCCGCGCCAGCGGGGGTGACCCCCCGCCCCGCCCGTCGATCCCGTTGGCGACCGAGCAGTCCCCGCGCCAGCGGGGGTGACCCCCGTCGGGCGGCGGAGTCAGTTGGGCTTGCGCTGCAGTCCCCGCGCCAGCGGGGGTGACCCGGACGCCTACGACGTCGGCACCGTCGCGCACGCGCAGTCCCCGCGCCAGCGGGGGTGACCCCTCGCGCCACAGCGCGGCCGACATGATCGCGAAGCAGTCCCCGCGCCAGCGGGGGTGACCCCCGCTGCCCCTGCCCGTGGCACCTCGCAATGGCGCAGTCCCCGCGCCAGCGGGGGTGACCCCGGGGCCTCCGCGCCCAGGTCGAGCAGCAGCTCGCAGTCCCCGCGCCAGCGGGGGTGACCCTAACTCTGTTGTAAAGGCTATTCACGGGTGAGAGCAGTCCCCGCGCCAGCGGGGGTGACCCCTGCGCCGGCAGAGTCGCGATGTTCTGGGCAGTGCAGTCCCCGCGCCAGCGGGGGTGACCCGCAGCGGATCGCCTGGGACGAGGCCATCGCGGAGCAGTCCCCGCGCCAGCGGGGGTGACCCCTCGACGAGCCGGGACGAGGCGAGGGCGGGCAGGCAGTCCCCGCGCCAGCGGGGGTGACCCTCCCACGTACCGGTTGGTGGTGTCGGGGTCGTCGCAGTCCCCGCGCCAGCGGGGGTGACCCCCCGGCCACGTAGTCCCGGTAGGCGTTCACGGCGCAGTCCCCGCGCCAGCGGGGGTGACCCCTGCGCCGGCAGAGTCGCGATGTTCTGGGCAGTGCAGTCCCCGCGCCAG
>NZ_BAAANL010000007.1:0-72952 GCF_039529775.1 Myceligenerans crystallogenes | reverse complement strand
CCAGCGGGGGTGACCCCCCGGCCACGTAGTCCCGGTAGGCGTTCACGGCGCAGTCCCCGCGCCAGCGGGGGTGACCCGATCGAGTCCGACGCGATGCAGGCCGCCGCCATGCAGTCCCCGCGCCAGCGGGGGTGACCCGCGCGCGGCGTTCTCCGCCTGACGGATCCAGTCGCAGTCCCCGCGCCAGCGGGGGTGACCCGTCCGGAAGAATGGACTCGACGTCATGCAACGGGCAGTCCCCGCGCCAGCGGGGGTGACCCCCTGAGTTTCAGCGCCCATCCCGACGACGAAGCGCAGTCCCCGCGCCAGCGGGGGTGACCCCGGCTTACCGCCGCACACGTCGAGGCGGATCATGCAGTCCTCGCGCCAGCGGGGGTGACCCGCCACCGCCGTTGACGTGCCAGGCCCCGATCACGCAGTCCCCGCGCCAGCGGGGGTGACCCGGGGGCAATTCGTCATACACCGACGCCGCGTAGGCAGTCCCTGCGCCAGCGGGGGTGACCCCAAGACCGCCGTTCCGTCCGGCGCGATCGAGACGCAGTCCCCGCGCCAGCGGGGGTGACCCCTCGGCCTCGACGGTCAGGCCCTCGTTCGTGAAGCAGTCCCCGCGCCAGCGGGGGTGACCCTCACGTGTGCCCATCCACTCGACCAGGTCCTCGGCAGTCCCCGCGCCAGCGGGGGTGACCCGAACTGCTGCTCGACCTCGGGGCCGCCGAGCGTGCAGTCCCCGCGCCAGCGGGGGTGACCCGGAAATCCCGCACATCGGACAGGAACGGGATGTGCAGTCCCCGCGCCAGCGGGGGTGACCCCCCGCCCGAACACCAGCCTTTCGGAATGCACGTGCAGTCCCCGCGCCAGCGGGGGTGACCCGATCGCGCTCGACCAGCTCGACGAGCTCCGCGAGCAGTCCCCGCGCCAGCGGGGGTGACCCCATGTCCGTGCTGACCTCACCGTGGGTGCGGACGCAGTCCCCGCGCCAGTGGGGGTGACCCCAGGCCCGTGTCCACGCCGCCGTTGACCATGTCGCAGTCCCCGCGCCAGCGGGGGTGACCCGTGTGGTGAACCTAATTAACGCTGGTCAGGGGTGCAGTCCCCGCGCCAGCGGGGGTGACCCGTCGGCCGACGCCGGTCGCATCCACGACCCCGCGCAGTCCCCGCGCCAGCGGGGGTGACCCGAACTCGGCCTCGTAGATCGAGCCGGTGCCGAAGCAGTCCCCGCGCCAGCGGGGGTGACCCGGCCGTCACGGCCGCCGCCCGAGCCGCCGTGAGGCAGTCCCCGCGCCAGCGGGGGTGACCCCGACACGCGCACGCCGAAAGCGACGCCGCGAGAGCAGTCCCCGCGCCAGCGGGGGTGACCCTCGACCTGACCAGCCCGGCCGCCGTCGCGTTCAGCAGTCCCCGCGCCAGCGGGGGTGACCCCATCCGCCTCGCCGTGCTCCCGCTCGGCGTCCCGCAGTCCCCGCGCCAGCGGGGGTGACCCCAGGTGCGTGACGATCACGAGCGGCACCGCGAGGCAGTCCCCGCGCCAGCGGGGGTGACCCCACAACCCCGGTTGTGTTCCCAACTTGGATTGTGCAGTCCCCGCGCCAGCGGGGGTGACCCGAAGCACGTGGACTCCGTGACGTTCACGCCGGCGCAGTCCCCGCGCCAGCGGGGGTGACCCCGCAGCGCGGCTCGCCTCCGGCCCGTCGATCATGCAGTCCCCGCGCCAGCGGGGGTGACCCCCCGATGAACGCCATGCTGCAGAGGGTCTCCTCGCAGTCCCCGCGCCAGCGGGGGTGACCCGCCGCGCTTCCCGTCCAGGCGCTTCGGGATGATGCAGTCCCCGCGCCAGCGGGGGTGACCCTCATGCCGGGCGAGGAGCCCGTGCAGGGTACGGGCAGTCCCCGCGCCAGCGGGGGTGACCCGGGGGCCGGCGATGACGACCAGGCCGCAGAGGAGCAGTCCCCGCGCCAGCGGGGGTGACCCGAACGCGGCCCGCACCAACCGGAACGCGAGCGGGCAGTCCCCGCGCCAGCGGGGGTGACCCCGCGGGCAGTGCGACCTGGGAGACCTCACGGATGCAGTCCCCGCGCCAGCGGGGGTGACCCGCCCGTTCGAGCTAGGCCAGACCGTGACATATCGCAGTCCCCGCGCCAGCGGGGGTGACCCGAGGGCGCCGGACCGAACCCCGACAAGTGGGAGGCAGTCCCCGCGCCAGCGGGGGTGACCCGACGGCCTCCGCAACGACCTGGAGGCATACCTCGCAGTCCCCGCGCCAGCGGGGGTGACCCGGCGCCCATCATCGCCGAGCTGTTCGGCCCGACGCAGTCCCCGCGCCAGCGGGGGTGACCCGACCATCACCGTGGCGCTCGCGGCCGGCTACCTGCAGTCCCCGCGCCAGCGGGGGTGACCCCTCGATCTGGCTGTTCCACTCGCCCGGCCCGTCGCAGTCCCCGCGCCAGCGGGGGTGACCCGAGCTGATGCGCCCACTCACCCACAGGTCACACGCAGTCCCCGCGCCAGCGGGGGTGACCCCCTCCAATCAAGTCCGGCACTCTGCCGCACAACGCAGTCCCCGCGCCAGCGGGGGTGACCCCACGCGCAAGGCCCTGTACGCCGTCCTCGTGGCGCAGTCCCCGCGCCAGCGGGGGTGACCCCGCGCCACCGGCGCCGTGCCCTACGTGCTCGCCGCAGTCCCCGCGCCAGCGGGGGTGACCCCCGAACATCGCACCGAAGCCGGTCGACAGCTCCGCAGTCCCCGTGCCAGCGGGGGTGACCCCGGCTGCCAGAACTTCGGCACGGCGTCGAGCAGGCAGTCCCCGCGCCAGCGGGGGTGACCCCGTGAACCTGCGCGCGATCATCGCGCACCTGCAGCAGTCCCCGCGCCAGCGGGGGTGACCCCTTCGTGCTGAACGTCATGCACCAGCCCGCGATGCAGTCCCCGCGCCAGCGGGGGTGACCCCTGCGTCGACGCGCCGAACGGGCCAGCGTTCCAGCAGTCCCCGCGCCAGCGGGGGTGACCCAGGCAGTCAGAGGCGCCCTCGTCAGGCGCACACGCAGTCCCCGCGCCAGCGGGGGTGACCCGCCGGCGAGCACCGCGACCAGCCGTCCCCCAGTTGGCAGTCCCCGCGCCAGCGGGGGTGACCCCGACCTCCTGCCCGACCCGCCGACGCAGGAGCAGCAGACCCCGCGCCAGCGGGGGTGACCCGGTGGCCCACGTCCGGTTCGGCGACGCGCCAGCGGGGGTGACCCCCACCTCATCCCGCGGTGGAAGAACGTCCCGCTGCAGTCCCCGCGCCAGCGGGGGTGACCCGTTGATCGGCCGCGCGGCCGCCGCGCGGATCTTGCAGTCCCCGCGCCAGCGGGGGTGACCCCCTGCTACGACCGCACCGGAGCCTCCGCGACATGCAAGTCCCCGCGCCAGCGGGGGTGACCCGCAGGCCATCGCGAACGTGCGTCGTGACGCCAAGCAGTCCCCGCGCCAGCGGGGGTGACCCCGGCGACCGCTCGGATCGTGCAGATGCTGGCCGGCAGTCCCCGCGCCAGCGGGGGTGACCCTCCACTCGAACACGATGAGGAACTACGAGAAGGGCAGTCCCCGCGCCAGCGGGGGTGACCCGTGACGTGACCCTCGATGCAGGCAACGCCCGGTGCAGTCCCCGCGCCAGCGGGGGTGACCCAACGGCTCGCGGGGGCGCGCGATCGGCTGAACGGCAGTCCCCGCGCCAGCGGGGGTGACCCCTCCAGGTCCTCGGGGATGCTCTCCGTGCCGTAGCAGTCCCCGCGCCAGCGGGGGCGACCCGAGGCCGAGCGCCCGGATCGCCGTGCTGCTCGAGCAGTCCCCGGGCCAGCGGGGGTGACCCCCGAAATCTTACGTTTCAATCACCCGAACTCTGGCATTCCCCGCGCCAGCGGGGGTGACCCCCCCCGTACCTGGCCCCGCGCCTGCCCATCGCGGGGCAGTCCCCGCGCCAGCGGGGGTGACCCGCGCGAGAAGGGCAAGGCGGAGATGGCTGTCGTGCAGTCCCCGCGCCAGCGGGGGTGACCCGGCGGTCCTCGGGCAGCTGAACACGCTGGCCGCGCAGTCCCCGCGCCAGCGGGGGTGACCCCTTGCCGACGAAGCGCTTGGTGGAAGCGCCGGCGCAGTCCCCGCGCCAGCCGGGGTGACCCCTGGTAGTTGTCCGTCCGCTCCTGGCGGCGGTTGCAGTTCCTGCGCCAGCGGGGGTGACCCGCTGGCCGCGCTGCTGCGCCGCCGGCCGACGCCGCAGTCCCCGCGCCAGCGGGGGTGACCCCCACACCACAGGGGCGCCTGCAGGGCGCCTCGGGCAGTCCCCGCGCCAGCGGGGGTGACCCCGCCTCGACTTGCGCGCGCGCGGCTCGCACCGCGCAGTCCCCGCGCCAGCGGGGGTGACCCCCGCGCCGGCCTCGTCACGGTCGAGTCCCAGCCGCAGTCCCCGCGCCAGCGGGGGTGACCCGGGACCGGCCGAGACGCCCGTACCCCTGAACCTGCAGTCCCCGCGCCAGCGGGGGTGACCCCGCGGCGGCCAGCTTCCCCACGGCAGGCCCGAAGCAGTCCCCGCGCCAGCGGGGGTGACCCGAACCTGATCCGGCCCGACACCGGAATCCCGGTGCAGTCCCCGCGCCAGCGGGGGTGACCCGCCCGACTCGCGCTTCCACGCCACCTTGTACGGGCAGTCCCCGCGCCAGCGGGGGTGACCCGCGGCTCAACGACGAGGGTGCGGAGGAGCTGGCGCAGCCCCCGCGCCAGCGGGGGTGACCCCACGATGGTGCTGGCGATCACGCGGGCGGGTAAGCAGTTCCCGCGCCAGCGGGGGTGACCCCACCCGCCGCGCCGTGCGGCAGAACGCCGCGCTGCAGTCCCCGCGCCAGCGGGGGTGGCCCCCCGTTCTTCGCCGCGGGGGCCTTCGGGCTCTCGCAGTCCCCGCGCCAGCGGGGGTGACCCGGAGGGCTTCATCCCCGTGGTGGTGCCGTACTCTCAGTCCCCGCGCCCGCGGGGGTGACCCGGGCAAGGTGCTCAACGAGCCGGCGCTCATTGCGCAGTTCCCGCGCTAGCGGGGGTGACCCCGGGTGCCGCGTCACGGTCACCGGGAACGGCGGGCAGTCCCCGCGCCAGCGGGGGTGACCCGAAGAAGACCAACATCCCGGGATCCTTCAGGTGGTGGTCCCGCGCCAGTAGTGTGTGGGCTTCGCGCGACCTGCGTGGCGCCGGCACCGCCGCGCCGCTGCGGGGGAGCCGGCGCCCAGCCTGGCCCCGTGCTGCGCCGCGCGATGAGCTGGTCGTGGGACCGGGCGCTGGCGATCGTGGCCTGGTAGAAGAGCTCCGGGTCGACGAGGTACCTGTCCCGCCGCCCGTCGATCCGTTCGCGCCTCACCAGCGTCTGCGACTCCAGGAACGCGATCGCCTTGGACACCGTCGCGGGGCTGACCTGGAGATGGCGCGTGAGCTCGGCGGCGGTGAGCGCGCCGTCGTCGGACAGGAAGAGGCAGGTCAGGACGCGGGAGCCCATCCGGTTCAAGCCCTGGGCCTGGAACACGCCGGAGAGCAGTTCCTCGTACTCGGCGAGGGCCGTGTCGTCGTGGTCCGGGGCCGACGCGGCCGCCGGCCGGGTCCGCCGTTGCGCAGTCCCCCGCGCGTCACGGTGGAGGCCGGCCGGTCGAGCCGCCGGGCGATACCGCCGGAACGCCGCAGGGCGGGACCGGGATGCGCACCCGGCCCCGCCCTGCACCGCCGCCCGGCGAACCCACCGCCGTCCGTCAGCCCCTCGGCCCGATCAGATCCCGCTCACGTTCAGCAGCACGTTCGGCGAACCCGCCCCGGCATCGGGGATCGCGTCCGCGACCCCGCCCTCCACCAGGGCGGACGCCACCTCGTCCGGCGTCGCCGCGGGGTTCGCCCCCAGCACCAGCGCCGCGGCCCCGGCGACGTGCGGGCTGGCCATCGAGGTCCCAGAGATCGTGTTCGTCGAGTCGTCCGAGTCGATCCACGTCGACGTGATGTCGGTACCCGGGGCGAAGATGTCCAGGCACTCGCCGAAGTTCGAGAACGACGACATGGTGTCCGTCTCCTCGGTGGCGCCCACCGTCAGCGCCGTCGGCTCACTCGCCGGCGACGTGTTGCACGCGTCCTGCGACTCGTTCCCCGCGGCCACGGCGAACGGCACGCCGTCCGCGACGGCGGCCGCGACGGCGTCGTTCAGCGCCTGCGAGAACCCGCCGCCGAGCGACATGTTCGCCACGGCCGGCTCGCCCGCGTCGTGGTCCGTCGCGACGAACTCGATGCCCTCGATGACGCCGGCGTTGGTGCCGCCACCCTCGCAGTCGAGCACCCGCACGGCCACGATCGTGGCGGCCTTGGCCACCCCGTGCTCGGTCCCGCCCACGGTCCCGGCCACATGCGTGCCGTGGCCGTTGCAGTCGGTCGCGTCGTCGTCGCCGTCGACGGCGTCGAGACCGCTGACGGCGCGGCCGCCGAAGTCGCTGTGCGAGGTCAGGACGCCCGTGTCGACGATGTACGCGGTCACGCCCTCGCCGGCGCTCGGGTACGTGTAGGACTCGTCGAGGGGGAGCGCGTCCTGGTCCAGCCGGTCCAGCCCCCACGACGGCGTGGGCGACTGCGTCTCCGAGATCGAGACCTCGGCGTTCTGCTCGACGTACGCGACCGACGGGTCGGCGGCCAGCTCCAGCGCCTCCGCCTCCGAGATGCGCGCCTCGAACCCGTTGACGACCTTCGAGTACGTCGACTCGACAGTGCCGCCGAACTTCTTCGCCAGGCCCTTGGCCGTCGTGCTCACCTCGGTGGTCGCCATGGTGCCGTCCTTGAGCACCACGATGTACGAGTCCTTCACGGCGCCCGGCGCGCCGGCCCCGACGATCTTGCCCTCCGGCGCCGCGATCTGCGACGTGACGGCGTTCGCCGCGACGGCCGTGGCGCCGGTCAGTGCGAGACCTGCGACGACGGCGGTGATCCGCCGCGCGTTCTTCTTGCGGTCAGCCATTCTTCCTCCAGGAGAAGACGACGCCCGGTGGCGCCCGGGCCCCGATGGTCAGGGCCGGTCGGCCGGGCTCTGGGTGGTCTCCCGAAGCCTAGGGGGTGAATTTCAGAATTGGCCCACATCTCCGTATATCAGTTTTCCATCTTGCCGGACGTATGGCCGCCGCGCCCGCCCGCACGCTGCAAGGTTGCACATCCCATGGAACGCGTGTTCGAATGGTTGCCATGCGATGGGCAGGCCAGCAACTCAGCACCGACGACGGCGCCCTGCCGGGCCTCGAACTGCCCGCCCTGCGCCTCTCCGGCCTGGTGCGCACGATCCGCGGCCCCGAGTTCGACGGCGTGACCTTCCACGAGGTGCTCGCCAAGAGCGCCCTCTCCAAGGTCCCGGCCGCCTCCCGGATGCCGTTCCGCTGGACGGTCAACCCCTACCGCGGCTGCAGTCATGCGTGCCGCTACTGCCTGGACGTCTCGACGCCGGTCCTCCTGGGCGACGGCGGCAGCCGCGCCATCGGCGACCTCGTCGAGGGCGACCGCGTCGTCGGTACGCTGCCCGACGGCGACCGCCGGGTCCTTGTGGAGACCGACGTGCGCGCGGCCTGGCGCACGTCGAAGCGCGCCTACCGCGTCACGCTGTCCGACGGGCGCGAGCTGATCGCCAGTGGCGACCACCGCTTCCTCACGGACGGCGGGTGGCGGTACGTGGCCCACGCTCCGGCGTGCGCGCCCTCACCGGGCGTCGTGCTCCGGCCCGGGGACGGGCTGGTGGGCATCGGCGGGAACCCCGACGCCGTCGGCCGGCTGGCGCGGACGTCGCCCGGTTCCGCCGTCGTCGCCGTCGAGGATCTGGGCCACGAGCGCGAGATGGCCGACATCACCACGGGTACGGGCGACTTCGTCGCCGGCGGCGTCGTCAGCCACAACTGCTACGCCCGTGGCTCCCACGAGTTCCTGGACCTCGACGCGGGCGCGGACTTCGACTCGCAGGTGGTCGTCAAGGTGAACGTGGACCAGGTGCTGCGGGCCGAGCTCGCCAGACCGTCCTGGAGCCGGGAGTCCGTGGCGCTCGGCACCAACACCGACCCGTACCAGCGCGCCGAGGGTCGCTACCGGCTCATGCCCGGGATCATCTCGGCGCTGGCGGATTCCGGGACCCCGTTCTCGATCCTCACCAAGGGCACGCTGCTGCGCCGCGACCTGCCGCTGCTCGCCGCCGCCGCGACCAAGGTCGACGTCGGCCTCGGCGTCTCGCTCGCCTTCGCCGACGAGGACCTGCAGCAACGCGTCGAACCCGGGACGCCGACGCCGCGTGCCCGGCTCGCGCTGATCCGCGCGGTCCGCGAGGCCGGGCTGCCGTGCGGCGTCATGGTCGCCCCGGTGCTGCCGTGGCTGACGGATTCCCGCGACCACCTCTCCCGCCTCCTTGACGCGATCGCCGAGGCGGGCGCCACCGGCGCCACCGTGCTGCCCCTCCACCTGCGCCCGGGTGCCCGCGAGTGGTACCTGGCCTGGCTCCGCCGCGAGTTCCCGCAGCACGCCGCCGGCTACGGCCGCGTCTTCCGCGACCGCTCCTACGTCCATCGCCGCTACCAGGAATGGCTCCGGGAGCGCGCCGAACCGCTCCTGCGGGAGCGCGGCCTGACCCGCGCCGGGTTCCGCTTCGACGGCGGCGAGCCGGACACCCCGGAGCAGGCCGGCGGTAGGCAGGCCGGCGCAGCTCTCGACGAGGAAGGTGCCTACCCCGAGGGCGCGATGCCGCAGGTCACGTCGCGGCCCGAGGAGCCCCGCGCCGTCGTCGGCCGGCAGCCGATGTTCTGAACGGCCTGCGGCCGTTGCCCCCTTCCGGTGACGGACCTCCCGGGCGTAACATGCTGACTTACTGGTCAGTCAGCAAAGTGAACCGCCGACTGCGAGAGCGCGCCGTGCGCGCGTACCATCCACACCGACGTCCGAAGGAGTACGTCATGCGGCGAACATCTCGCCTGCTCGCGGCCGCGACAGCGGCAGCCGCCCTCGTCACGGGGGCACTCATCGCCACACCCGCACAAGCCGCACCCACCCCGCTCTCGCAGGGCAAGCCGGTCACCACGTCCAGCAGTGAGTTCGACTGGAGCAACGGCACCCGGGCGGTCGACGGGGACCCCGGCACGCGCTGGTCCAGCGGCTGGGCCGACGACCAGTGGATCTCCGTCGACCTCGGCAGCGTGCAGCAGATCGGCGGCGTCACCCTCGACTGGGAGGCCGCGTACGCCTCCGGCTACCGCATCGAGGTGTCCGACGACGGCGCCGCGTGGTCCACCGTCTACTCCACCACCAGTTCCACGGGCGGGGACGAGAACCTGGCCGTCACCGGCACGGGCCGGCACGTCCGCCTGACGGCGACCCAGCGCGCCACGCAGTACGGCGTCTCGCTGTGGGAGTTCCAGGTGTTCGGCACCACCGTGACGCCGCCCACCGGCGACGGCACGCTGCTCTCCTACAAGAAGCCGGCCACGTCCTCCACCCAGCAGCACGACGGCAACTGCTGGGAGTGCGGCCCGGACAAGGCGTTCGACCTGGACCCGGCCAGCCGCTGGGCCACCAGCCCGGACACCGGCTGGACCGACAACGGCTGGATCGCAGTCGACCTCGGTGCCACCGCCCACATCACCTCCGTGGTGCTGCAGTGGGACCCGGCCTACGCCACCGGCTACGACCTCCAGGTCTCGGACAACGGCTCCACCTGGCGCACGGTCCACAGCACCACGACCGGCAAGGGTTTCAAGGAGACCGTCCCGCTCGACGCCGACGGCCGCCACGTGCGGCTCCAGCTGAACAAGCGCTCCGGCGCCTACGGCTACTCGCTGTGGGAGTTCCAGGTGTACGGCACGGGCGGGGCGCCCACGGCACCGCCCGCCGAGCCCGCGGACCCGGACTTCGACAACCTGCGCCTCGTCTGGAGCGACGAGTTCAACGGCGCCGCCAACACCCCGGCGGACACCGCGAAGTGGAAGATCGACGCCGGCGTCCCGCAGAACGGCGAGGAGCAGTACTACACGCCGTCGGGCAACGGCTTCCATGACGGCAACGGCAACTTCGTGCTGGAGGCCCGCAAGCAGACCTACGAGGGCCGCACCTACACCTCGCACCGCATGAACACCGCCGGGAAGTTCCACGCGCAGTACGGCCGGTTCGAGGCGCGCGTCAAGGTGCCGGAGGGCCGCGGCCTGTGGCCGGCGTTCTGGATGATGGGGACCGACTTCCTCGAGGGGCGGCCGTGGCCGTACAACGGCGAGGTCGACATCATGGAGTTCATCGGCCAGGACCCGACCCACTCGTTCTCGACGCTGCACGCCCCGGCGTACAACGGCGCGGGCGGCTACGGCGGCTCCTACACCCTGCCCGACGGCTCGAAGCTCTCGGCCGGTTTCCACACCTGGGCCGCCGAGTGGGACAGCAAGGGGATCCGCTACTTCCTCGACGACCGTGAGGTCTTCTACGCCGAGAAGTCGGTGGTGGAGTCCACCCGCGGCCCGTGGATCTACGACCACGAGTTCTACCTGATCCTCAACCTGGCCGTCGGCGGCGCCTGGCCGGGCCCGCCGGACGCGAGCACCCCGTTCCCGTCCCGCTACGTGGTCGACTACGTCCGCGTCTACCAGTAACGGGCATTCCCACCCGGCGTCCGCGACAACCGGAAGGCAGATTTCGCGGATCAGGCAGAAACCGCGGATGAGAGCGTGATCTCCCGCGGTTTCCGCCTGATCCGCGATCAGGTGGAGTCGCGGATCACCAGGGTCGGTTCGACGATCACCGAGCGGGGCGGGCCGGCCGGGTGTTCGATGCGGTCCACCAGGAGGCCGACCATCGTCTCCGCCATGTCCTCGGCCGGCTGGCGGATCGTGGTCAGGTGCGGGCGGGTCTGCGTGGCCACCGGGCTGTCGTCGAAGCCGACGACGGCGACGTCCTCCGGGACGCGGCGGCCCAGCGTGCGCAGCACGTGGAGGGCGCCCTGGGCCATGAGGTCGTTGCCCGCGAAGACGGCGTCGACGCCGGGGGACCGGTCCAGCAGTTCCGCCGTGGCGCTCTCGCCGCCCGCGAAGGTGAAGTCGGCGGCCGCGGACGGGACGTAGGCGTGGCCGCGGCGCGCCGCGAGGTCGCGGAAGCCCTCGGCGCGGTCGCGGGCGGCGGGGACGTCGAGCGGGCCGGTGATCATGCCCGGTGCCGTGCGGCCGCGGCCGAGCAGGTGCTCCGCGGCCAGGCGGGCGCCGTCGGCGTTGGCGAGGTCCACGAAGCTGACCGGGACCGGCCGGGCGGGGCGGGAGAACATCACCACCGGGCGGCCGGCTTCGGCGAGGCGGCCGGGGAGCGGGTCGTCGCCGTGCGTGGAGACCAGCAGCGTGCCGTCCACGTTGCCCAGGCGCAGATATGTTACCGCCTGGTCCGCGGCCTCCGGGGTGTCCGCGAACAGCAGTACCGGGTGCACGTCGTGCCGCCGTAGCGACCGCACGAACCCGCCGACGACGCGCCCGAAGAACGGGTCCGAGAGCAGGCGCGAGGGCTCGGCCTCCTCGCCGGGCGCCGCGGCGGAACCGGACACGACGACGGCCGCCATCCCGGTCCGGCGGGTCACCAGCGAACGGGCCGCGCGGTTGGGGACGTAGCCGGTCTCGGCCACGGCCGCGAGCACGGTCTCCTGCACCGCGGGCGCGACCTTGCGCTTGCCGTTGACGACCCGGGAGACGGTCGCCCGCGAGACGCCCGCCACCCGGGCGACGTCCTCCAGCGTGGGCGCCGACCGCCGCAGATCCTCCGTCACGCCACGACCCTAACAGGGTAAGAGCGTTTGCCCAATGATCCGCGATCTGGTTACCGGGCGGAAAGTTTCTTGACTATCCCTCGGCCTCGCTTGAGCAGGTAACCCGATCAAAGCATTCGATACGACATCCCGCCAGGGCGAAACCACTCTTGACGAGCGGCTCAGCACGGGTAAAGACTCGGCCTCGGTAAGAGCGCTCTCCCAGTTTCACCCGCCCGGACCCGATCGTGAGGCCGGGCCGGGTGGCGGCTCGACGACGAACCACCGCCCCGCAGCGACGCGGGGCCGAAGGAGACGGAGCAACCATGACCATCCAACGCGCCGGCGCCCGCGCCGGTCGTACCGGGGCCGACGCCGCCCGCGCCGGCCATGCCGGCCACCCCGCCCGCGCCGGCCGCGCCGCCCGCACCCGATCGCGGGCCCGCCTGCTCGCCGCCGGCATGACGGCCCTGATCACGGCCGCGTTCCTGACCCCCGCCGGCCCGGCCCAGGCCGCGCCCGAGCTGTTGTCCCAGGGCAGGCCCGCCGTGGCGTCGTCGGAGGAGAACCCCGACTACACGCCCGCCCGCAACGCCGTCGACGGTGATCCCGGCACCCGCTGGTCCAGCCAGTTCGGCGACCCGCAGTGGCTGCGCGTCGACCTCGGCCAGGTCGTCACCCTGGACCGTGTGGAGCTGGCGTGGGAGGCGGCGTACTCGTCGTCGTACACGATCCAGGCGTCCGACGACGGCACCACCTGGCGCACCCTCGCGGAGACCACGACGGGTGACGGCGGCAGCGACGTCGTCCCCCTCCAGGGGACCGGCCGCTACGTGCGGCTGCACTCGACGAAGCGGGCCACCGGCTACGGCGTCTCCCTGTGGGAGCTGCGGGTCTTCGGCACGCCCGGCGGCACGGGCACCCCGGACCCGGATCCCACGCCGACCGGCCCCGGTGACGACTTCGTCGACCCCGGCCACCCGAACGTCCCCGTCAAGGACTCCGGCCCGAGCACGGTCGAGGTCACGGGCGCGAACGGCGACTGGGACCTCACGGTCGACGGCAGGCCCTACACCGTGCGCGGCTTCACCTGGGGCCCGGCGTTCACCAGCGCGAACCACTACCTGCCCGCGCTCACCGCGATGAACGCGAACACCATCCGCACGTGGGGCACCGGCGCCGACACCCGGACCCTTCTCGACGCCGCGGCCGCCCACGACGTCCGCGTCATGATGGGCTTCTGGCTGCTCCCCGGCGGCGGTCCCGGCTCGGGCGGCTGCATCGACTACCGCACCGACACCACCTACAAGAACACCACCAAGGCCGACGTCCTGCGCTGGGTCGACGAGTACAAGAACCACCCGGGCGTCCTGATGTGGAACATCGGCAACGAGTCGCTGCTCGGCCTGCAGAACTGCTACTCCGGCACGGACCTGGAGCAGATCCGCGACGCGTACGCGGCGTTCGTGAACGAGGTCAGCGTCGCCGTCCACGCCGCGGACCCGAACCACCCCACCACCAGCACCGACGCCTGGGTCGGCGCCTGGCCGTACCTCGAGCGGAACGCCCCGGACCTCGACCTGCTGTCGGTCAACGCCTACGGCGACCTGTGCAACGTCCCGGACGCCTGGCGCACCGGCGGCTACGACCGCCCCTACCTCATCACCGAGGGCGGCGCGGCCGGCGAGTGGGAGGTCCCGGACGACGCCAACGGCGTCCCGGACGAGCCCACCGACCTGGAGAAGGCCCGGGCCTACGTCGAGTCCTGGCGCTGCCTGCGCGAGCACGACGGCGTCGCGCTCGGGGCCACGTTCTTCCACTTCGGCATCGAGGGCGACTTCGGCGGCGTCTGGTTCAACGTCATTCCCGGCGACAACAAGCGCCTGGGCTACTACTCCATCGCGCGCACCTGGGGCGTGGACACGGACGCGCTCAACACGCCGCCGGAGATCACCGCGATGGAGGTCGAGGGCGCGACGTCGGTCGCGGCGGGCTCCGAGTTCACCGTGCGGACCACCATGACCGACCCCGACGGCGACCCGATCACGCCCGTCGTCATGCTGAACAGCAAGTACGTCAACAATTCCGGCGGCATCGCCGCCGCCCAGTTCACCGAGGTCTCGCCCGGCACGTTCCGGGTCGAGGCCCCGGACGCGCTCGGCGTCTGGAAGGTCTACGTGTTCGCCGAGGACGGCCGGGGCAACGTGGGCGTCGAGACCCGCTCGTTCCGCGTCGTGGCCCCCGCCGTCGACGGCGTCAACATCGCCCGCGGGGCCACCGCGACGGCGTCGTCGTTCGACCCCTACAACGGCAACTTCACGCCCGGCCAGGCCGTCGACGGCGACACGGGCACCCGCTGGGCGAGCGAGTGGGGCCCGACGGCGTGGTACCGCGTCGACCTCGGCTCGCGCCAGTCGTTCCAGCACCTGCAGCTCGTGTGGGAGGCCGCGTACGGGAAGTCGTACGAGGTGCAGGTGTCCGACGACGGCGCCGCGTGGACCACGATCCGCACGGTGACCGGCGGCAACGGCGGGGTGGACGACCTCGCCGTCTCGGGGACGGGCCGCTACGTGCGGCTCAACCTCACCGAGCGGGGCACCGACTGGGGCTACTCGCTCTTCGAGCTCGGCGTCTACCGGCGCTGAGGACCGGTCCCGGCGGGCCGGGCCGCGACCCGGCCCGCCGGGACCTTCCACCGCAGGAACAGTTCGCCGCGACGACGCATGAACCCGCGGGACCTTCCCGCGAGGAACCTTCCCTGCAACGACGCAACGAAGGAGCAGCCATGAGAACCAAGGAAAGAACCGTCCGCACCCTGCTCGGCGGCCTGGCCGCCGGCACCCTGATCGCCGCGAGCGCCCTGACCGTCGCCGCCCAGGGCGCCTCGGCCGCGCCCGGCACCCTGCTGTCGCAGGGCGCCCTGACGTCCGCGTCCAGCTCCGAGGCGGCGAGCCTCGGGCCGCGGTTCGCCGTCGACGGCGACCGCGCGACGCGGTGGGCGAGCAACGCGTCCGACGCCGAGTGGATCCGGGTGGATCTCGGCGCGTCGTACCCGCTGGACCGGATCGAGCTGGACTGGGAGGCGGCGTACGGGTCGGCGTTCGCGCTGCAGGTGTCGGCCGACGGGTCGAACTGGACCACGGTCGGGGACGTGACGGGCGGGACCGGCGGCGACCAGTCGTTCGCGGTCTCCGCGACGGGCCGCTACGTCCAGCTCGTGGGGAGGGACCGCGGCACGCAGTACGGCTACTCGCTGTGGGAGTTCCAGGTGTTCGGGGACGGGACGGCGGCGCAGCCCACCCCGGCGCCGTCGTACCCGGACGACGAGGTGACGCACCACGAGTTCCAGGCGAACTGCACGTTCTCGCACTTCCGGCCCGACGACCCGATCGTCTTCCCGGGGCAGGCGGGGGCGTCGCACCTGCACACGTTCATCGGCAACCGGTCGACGGACGCGAGCTCCACGCCGGGGAGCCTGCTGGCGAACCCGGCCACGACGTGCACGGTGCCGCAGGACAAATCGGCGTACTGGTATCCCGCGCTGCTGAAGGACGGGCAGCCGGTGGCGCCGGACATCCCGATGACCGTGTACTACAAGTCGGGGATCGAGGACTACCGGAAGGTGAAGCCGTTCCCGGCGGGGCTGCAGTTCGTGGCGGGGGACATGAACGCGACCGTGGACCAGTTCCGGACGGCGCCCGGCGCGGTGGAGGGCTGGGAGTGCGGCGACATCTCCAAGAGCTGGGAGATCCCGGCGTACTGCGCGCCGGGGACGCAGCTCAACCTGCGGTACCAGGCGCCGAGCTGCTGGGACGGGACGCACCTGACCCCGGGCGAGTCGGCGCACCACGGGATGGGCCCGCACATGGCCTACCCGGTGGCTGGGCAGTGCCCGATGAGCCATCCCGTGGCGGTGCCGATGCTGGAGTTCAAGATCGCGTGGCCGGTCTCGGGTGACATGTCGGGGGTGCGGCTGGCCTCCGGTTCGGACCAGTCGTGGCACTACGACTTCGTCAACGCCTGGGACCCGGAGGTGCTGCGGCGCCTGGTGGAGCACTGCATCAACGGCGGCCTGCAGTGCGACCCGCGTGGTTACGACCTCTACAAGCCGCACCGCGGCACGGTGCTGGACGAGGACTACGAGCTCGTCGATCCCTGATCAGAGGACCTCGCGGGGGTCCAGGACCTGAGCCATGATCGCCTCGATGGCGAAGGCGCTGGCCTCCGCGAGGTCCACCTTCTCGGGCTCCAGGAGCCACTGGACCTGCAGGCCGTCCATGACGGCCAGGATCGACGCCGCGGCGCGGTCCACGGTCTCGGGCGCGTCGATGCCGCGCTCCTCGCACACCAGGCGGAACGCGTCGCCGGCCTCGCGGCGCAGGGTGCGGTAGCGGTCGACGAAGAAGTCGCGGGCGGGGTGGCCCTCGGTGACGGACTCGGCCGACAGCACCACGTACGCCTGCACGAGCCCGGCGCGCTGCGCGTTGAGCAGGGCCGTCTTGACCAGGTGCCGGAACAGGTCGATCCCGTCCGGGATGTGCTGGCCCTCCAGGTCCTTGACGTCGCTCTCGTCGCGGTACCGCAGCACCTCCAGCAGGAGCTGGTCCTTGGAGCCGAAGTGGTGCAGCACGCCGGCGTGGGTCATCCCCACCTGGTCGGCGATCTCCGTCAGGGGTCCCTTGTGGTAGCCGCGGGTCCCGAAGGTCGCCATGGCGGCCTTCAGGATGCGCTCGCGGCGCGCGAGGGTCTCCGGGCGGGGCCGCCGCGGGGGTCGTGTCGTCGAGTTCATCTGGGGTTCTTCCACACCTTTGTGCTGCGTCATCGTCTTCGCCGTCGTCGTCGTGAGGACGTCGTCGGCAGGGCCGCGGTCATCTTCGCCGTGGCCGACGTCGTCGCGAGTCGAGTGTAAGCGTTTTCGCAATGGTCACGATCGGGAAACGTCGGTCCCCAGGGTATCCGGAGTTACTTACTGTGTAGTAAGTTCTGACCACTCGGATCGAACCGAGCACCCAGACACCACACTCGAAGACGAGGAGTTGGACCGTGACACCGACGTCCCACCTGAGGCGCATCGCCTCGCGTTCCGTCGCGGCGGCCGCCGCGACCCTGGCCGCAGCCCTGCTGCTCAGTTCCTGTGCCGGCGGTGCGTCCGGTGCGGACGAGACCGCCGCAGCGGGCGACGGCTCCCTCACGATCGCCAAGCCCGACGGCGCGATCACCACCGAGTCCAACAACCCGTGGGTCGGCGACTCCTCCGCGCTCAAGCTCGGCTACATCAACACCATCCTCGAGCCGCTCGCGTTCGTGAACATGGTCGACCCCACCGACGAGGTCACCCCCTGGCTCGCCGAGGAGCTGGAGTGGAACGAGGACTACACCGCGATCACCGTGACGGCCCGTGAGGGCGTCACCTGGAACGACGGCGAGGAGTTCGGCGCCGACGACATCGCCTTCACGTTCAACCTGCTCAAGGACACCCCGGAGCTCGACATCGCGGCGCTCGGCGTCAAGGACGTCCAGCAGGACGGCGCGCAGGTCACCGTCGAGTTCGCCGGCCCCATGTACGCCAAGCAGGACAAGGTGCTGCACCGCCACATCGTGCCCGAGCACGTGTGGGCGGACGTCGAGGACCCGACGACCTTCGAGAACCCCGAGCCCGTGGGCACCGGCCCGTACACGCTGACGGAGTTCACCACGCAGTCGGTCGAGCTGACCGCCCGCGACGACTACTGGGGCGGCGAGCTCGCCGTGCCCACGCTCTACTACGTCTCCTACAACGACAACACCGCCCTGACCACGGCCCTGGCCAACGGCGAGGCCGACTGGGCGCAGGCGTTCATCCCGAACGTGCAGTCCGCGTACGTCGACAAGGACCCGGAGAACGTCTACTGGGCGGCGACGGGCCTCGGCATCGACGCCATGTTCGTCAACACGGAGACCAAGCCGTTCGACGACGTCGCGTTCCGCCGGGCGATGAACCTGGTCGTCGACCGTGCCAAGCACGCGGAGATCGCCCGCGAGGGCGGCGTCTCGCCGCTGACGTCCGTGACGGGCCTGCCCAGCCCGGCCGGCGACGGCTTCGTGGCCGAGGAGTTCGCGGGCCAGTCGTACACGGTGGACGTCGATGCCGCCACGGCGCTCCTGGAGGAGGCCGGCTACACCGGCGTCGGCGACAAGCTCGTCGACCCCGACGGCGAGCCCGTCACGTTCCAGCTCAGCGTCCCGCAGGGCTGGAGCGACTACGTGACCGGCATCAGCCTCATCGCCGACGCCGCCAAGCTGCTCGGCGCCGAGGCCACCGTCGACACCCCCGACGCCGACTCCTGGTGGGCGGCCAAGACCGAGGGCGACTTCCAGGCGATCCTGCACTGGACGGACACCGGCGCCACGCCGTACGACCTGTACAGCGACACGATGGACGGCCGCTGGCTGAAGCCGATCGGCAAGCCCGCCGACTTCAACTTCGGCCGCTTCGACAGCCCGGACGCCACCACGGCGCTCGACGAGTACCTCACGGCCACCGACGACGCCGCCCGTGCCGAGGCCCTGGCCGAGGTGCAGCGGATCTTCGTGGACGAGGTCCCCGTCATGCCGATCGGCAACCGCCCCTTCATCGGCGAGTACAACACCCGCCAGTACACGGGCTGGCCCGGCGAGGACGACCCGTACACCAACCCGGACCCCACCCAGCCCTCGGCGGTCCTCATCCTCACCTCCCTCGAGGCCAAGTAGTAACCACCCCCGCGAGGTAGGGCCTTCGCAAGGCCCTACCTCGCCTCCCGGGGCCCCGGCCTCAACAACGATGAACGAGACAGGAGGACGCGCGTGAACCGCGATCCCGTGCTGACGCTCGAAGGGCTCAGCGTGACCTACGACGTCGACCCGCCGGTCGAGGCCGTGCGCGACGTGTCGCTGACCGTCGGCCGGGGCGAGGTGCTCGGCCTCGCCGGGGAGTCCGGCTGCGGCAAGTCGACCCTGGCCTATGCCGTCCAGCGGCTGCTCAAGCCGCCCGCCGAGATCACCGGCGGCCGGGTCGTGCTGCACGGCGCGGGGGACGACGGCGCCCGCGGCTCCGACGTCGAGCTGACCACCCTGCCCGCCGCCGAGATGGACCGGCTGCGGTGGGACCAGATCGCGATGGTGTTCCAGGGGGCGATGAACTCGCTCAATCCCGTGCTGACCATCGGGGCGCAGCTCGCCGACGTGTTCGCGCGGCACCGGCCGTCCATGCGGCGGGCCGAGCGCACCGCGCGGTGCGGGGAACTGCTCGACATGGTGGGCGTCGGGGCGGAGCGGCTCAAGTCGTTCCCGCACGAGCTGTCCGGCGGGATGCGCCAGCGCGTCATGATCGCGATGGCGCTGGCCCTGCGGCCGCGGCTGCTGATCATGGACGAGCCGACCACGGCGCTGGACGTGCTGGTGCAGCGGGAGATCCTGCAGGAGATCTCGGCGCTGCGCCAGGAGCTCGGGTTCTCCGTCGTGTTCATCACGCACGACCTGCCGCTGCTGCTGGAGATCTCCGACCGGATCGCCGTGATGAAGGCGGGGCAGGTCGTGGAGATCTCGGCGGCGTCGGACCTCTACCACGACCCGCAGCACGAGTACACGAAGCGCCTGCTGGGCTCCTTCCCGAGCCTGACCGGCGAACGCGGCGACTTCGTCCGGAAGGGGGCGCACGTATGACCACCCTCGAACTGCGCGGGCTGACCAAGCGGTACCGCGTGCGCGGCTCCGGCCACATGCTCGCCCTCGACGACGTCGACCTGTCGATCACGTCCGGCCGCACCGTGGCGCTCGTGGGCCAGTCCGGCTCCGGCAAGTCCACGATCGCGAAGATCATCACGCAGCTGGAGCGCGAGTCCTCCGGCCAGGTGCTGCTCGACGGCACGCCGATCCCGCGCCGCGGCGCGGGCCTGCGGAAGTACCGGCAGCAGGTGCGGATGGTGTTCCAGGACCCGTTCGCCTCGCTCAACCCTTACCACACGGTGCGGCACCACATCGCGCGGCCGCTGCTGCTCGATCACGTCGTGCCGCGCGACGACGTCGAGGCCGAGGTAGGGCGCCTGCTGGAGAAGGTGCGGCTCGACCCGGACCTGGCCGCCCGCCGCCCGCACGAGCTGTCCGGCGGGCAGCGTCAGCGCGTCGCCATCGCCCGGGCGCTCGCCTCGCGCCCCGCCCTGCTGGTCGCCGACGAGCCCGTCTCGATGCTCGACGTGTCGATCCGCCTCGGCGTGCTCAACCTGCTCGCGGACCTGCAGGAGGCCGACGGCCTCGGCGTCCTGTACATCACGCACGACCTGGCCACGGCCCGCCACTTCAGCGACGAGATCGTGGTGCTGCACCGCGGCGTCGTCGTCGAACGCGGACCTGCCGACGACGTCATCCTCGATCCGCAGCACGAGTACACGCGTGCGCTGCGGGACGCCTCACCCGACCCGGAACGCCACTTCGGCGGCGGGGCGCCCGTCAGCACGTCCGGCGTCCGCCCGACGCCCGAGACGAACGGCGTCCCCTCGACGCCCGAGAAGAAGGAGCGCCGTTCATGAGACTCCTCCTGCAGCGCGCCGCCTTCTACCTGTTCACGGCCTGGGCGGCGATCACCATCAACTTCTTCCTGCCGCGGATGCTCAAGGGCGACCCCGTCAGCGCCTACCTGCAGAAGCACCAGGGCGAGATCAGCCCCGAGGCGGCCGCGGCGCTGCGGACGCTGTTCGGGCTGGACACGAACAAGTCCCTCGCCGAGCAGTATTTCGACTACTGGGGGCTGCTGTTCTCCGGCGACCTCGGGCGCTCGTTCTCGCACGGGCTGGCGCCCGTGGCCGACGTGATCGCCACCGCCCTGCCGTGGACCGTCGGGCTCGTGGGCATCGCCACGGTGCTCAGCTTCCTGATCGGGACCACGCTCGGCACGCTGGTCGGCTGGTTCCGCGGGGGAGCGGGCGACGTCGTCGTCCCCGTGGCGACCTTCTTCTCCGCCGTGCCCTACTTCTGGATGGGGCTCATCGCGATCGCGGTCTTCGCGACCGGGCTGGGCTGGTTCCCGGCGTCGCACGCCTACGGCAAGGGCACGACCCCCGCGTTCAGCGCGGAGTTCATCGGCGAGGTGATCGCCCACGGCACCCTGCCGGCCCTGACCGTCGTGCTCGCGTCGCTCGGCGGCTGGGTGCTCGGCATGCGGAACATGATGATCACCGTCCTGGACGAGGACTACGTGACCGTCGCGCAGGCCAAGGGCCTGAGCCGGCGGCGGGTCGTGTTCGCCTACGCGGCGCGCAACGCCGTGCTGCCGCAGCTGTCCAGCTTCGCCCTGGCGCTCGGGTTCATCGTGGGCGGCACGCTCGTCATGGAGCTCGTGTTCTCCTACCCCGGCGTCGGCAAGCTGCTGCTGGACGCCACCACCGCCAAGGACTACCCGCTCATGCAGGGGCTGTTCCTGGTCATCACGCTGACCGTGCTCGTCGCCAACCTCCTGGCCGACGTCGCCTACGCCGCACTCGACCCGCGCACCCGGCAGGGGGAGGCCTGAGATGTTCACCAACACCAAGTCGATCACGGGGTTCGCGATCCTCGGCCTGTTCGTGCTGCTGGCGGCGCTGGCCGACGTCATCGCCCCCTTCGGGCCGCTGGAGAAGGACTACACCGCGCTCAAGCAGCCGCCGTCGGCCGCGCACTGGCTCGGCACCACGCACCTGGGCGAGGACGTCTTCAGCCAGATCGCCTACGGGACGCGCGGCGTGCTGCTCGTGGGGCTGACCGCGGGCGTGCTCGCCACGCTCGTCGCGGTGATCATCGGCGTGAGCGCCGGGTTCCTGCCCGGCTGGCGGGGTGAGTCGCTGTCCGCGCTGTCCAACGTGTTCCTGGTGCTGCCCGCGATCCCGCTGATGATCATCGTGGCCTCGCAGTACGAGGACCCGAGCCTGCTGCTGATCTCGGCCGTGCTGGCGATCACCGGGTGGGCGTGGGGCGCGCGCGTGCTGCGGGCGCAGACCATGTCCCTGCGGAACCGTGACTTCGTGCAGGCGGCGCGGGCCAACGGGGAGCCGCTGTGGCGGATCATCACCGTGGAGATGCTGCCGAACCTGACCGCCGTCATCGCCTCGTCGTTCGTCGGGACGGTGACCGCCGCGGTGCTGGGCCTGACGACCCTCGCGTTCGTGGGCGTCATCCCCATCACCAACCTCAACTGGGGCACCATTCTCTACTGGGCCCAGGCCAACGGGGCGTTCCCCGACTTCTGGTGGTGGTACGTCCCCGCCGGCCTCGCGATCGCGCTGCTGGGGGCGGCGCTCAGCCTGATCAGCTTCGGCATCGACGAGTACGTCAACCCGCGCCTGCGATCGGCGGGTGTGCGGGCCCGCACGAAGAAGCGGGTGGCCAGGAAACGGCGGGCAGAACTGCTCGCCGCCAAGCGAACGAAGGGGAGCACCGAGTGACCAGCGTGATCGAACTGCCCTACCTTGACACGGCACTGTCCGTCGCCGAGCGGGTCGACGACCTGATCGCCCGCATGACGCCCGAGGAGAAGGCCGGGCAGATGCTCCAGCTCGACGCGCGGGACGACCTCGAGGACCATGTCCTGCGCCGGTTCGCGGGCTCCGTCCTGCACGCCTCGCCCGAGCGGGTGCGCGCCGCGCACGAGCTCACGGACCGCACCCGGCTGCGGATCCCGCTGCTCGTCGCGGAGGACTGCATCCACGGGCACTCCTTCTTCGAGGGCGCCACGATCTTCCCGACCCAGCTCGGCATGGCCGCGACCTGGGACCCGGCGCTCGTGGAGCGGATGGCCCGGGTGACCGCCGTCGAGGTGAGCGCCACCGGGATCCACTGGACGTTCTCGCCCGTGCTGTGCATCGCGCGGGATCTGCGGTGGGGGCGCGTCGGGGAGACCTTCGGCGAGGACCCGTTCCTCATCGGGGAGCTGGCGTCCGCCGCCGTGCGCGGTTACCAGGGCGACGGGCTCACCGACCCGACCGCGATCCTGGCCTCGGCCAAGCACTTCGCCGGCTACTCCGAGACGCAGGGCGGGCGCGACGCCTCCGAGGCCGACCTCTCCCCGCGCAAGCTGCGGGCCTGGCACCTGCCGCCCTTCGAGCGCGTGGCCCGCGAGGGCTGCCGCACCTTCATGCTCGGCTACCAGACCATCGACGGCGTGCCCATCACCGTCAACGACTGGCTGCTCACCGACGTCCTGCGCGGCGAGTGGGGCTACACCGGCACGCTGGTCACCGACTGGGACAACGTGGGCCGCATGGTCTGGGAGCAGCAGGTGCAACCGGATATCTCGTCCGCCGCCGTCGCCGCCGTGCGCGCCGGGAACGACATGGTCATGACCACGCCGACGTTCTTCGAGGGCGCGCTGGAGGCCATCGCGGACGGGCGCCTGGACGCGAGCGAGCTGGACGACGCGGTGCGGCACATCCTCACGCTGAAGTTCGAGCTGGGGCTGTTCGAGGACCGCCGTCGCCCGTCGCCCGAACGCATCGAGGCGGTGCTGGGCGTGCCCGAGCACGCCGCGCTCAACCTGGAGATCACGCGGCGCTCGCTCGTGCTGCTCCGCAACGACGGCACGCTGCCGCTGCCGGGCGGCTCGGCGCCGTCGGACGACGTGCGGGGTGGGAACGCTCCCGCGCGCCGCGTCGCCGTGGTGGGGCCGCTGGCCGACGACGCGCAGACGCAGCTCGGCGACTGGGCCGGGAACTCCGGGCAGGCCGGGTGGATCCCCGACGGGCACCCGCGCGAGATGATCACGACCGTGCTGGACGGGCTGCGGGCCGAGGTCCCGGGCGACTGGGAGGTGACGTACGCGCGCGGCGCCGAGATCCTCGAGCTCATGCCGGACCCCGAGGGCGACACGTTCCCCGACGGCCAGCCGCGGCCGCCGGTCGTGACGCCGGCGCCCGTGGACGAGGCGCAGCTGGCCGAGGCGGTCGAGGCGGCGCGCGCCGCGGACTACGTCGTGGCCGTGGTGGGCGATCGGATCGAGCTGGTCGGGGAGGGCCGCTCCACCGCGACGCTCGAACTGCTCGGCGGGCAGCGGGCGCTCCTGGAGGCCGTGGCCGCGACGGGGACGCCGCTGATCGTGGTGCTGCTGGCGTCCAAGCCGCAGGTGCTGCCGCCGGTGGTGGACGACGCCGCCGGGCTCGTCTGGGTGGCGAACCCGGGCATGGCCGGCGGCCGGGCGCTCGCCGAGCTGCTGCTGGGCAAGATCGAGCCGGCGGGGCGCCTGCCGGTCTCGTTCCCCCGGCACGTCGGCCAGCAGCCCACGTACTACAACCAGATCCGCGGCCAGCACGGCGACCGTTACGCCGACCTGACCCAGCGTCCGGCGTACGCGTTCGGCGAGGGCCTGAGCTACACGACGGTCGAGTACTCCGGCCTGCGACTCCTGGAGCACGAGCTGACGGCCGACGGCGTCGTGCGCGCGCAGGTCACGCTCCGCAACACGGGATCGCGACCGGCCCTGGAGACCGTCCAGGTCTACGTGAGCGACCTGGTCACCTCCGTGAGCTGGGCGGACCAGGAGCTCAAGGCGTTCCGCCGGGTCACGGTGGCGCCGGGCGAGGAGACGGTCGTCGACCTGGAGCTTCCGGTCGCGGCCTGCACCATCGTCGACGTCTCGAACACCCGGGTCGTCGAACCGGGTGACTTCGAGCTGCGGGTGGGTGGGTCGTCTCGCCCCGAGGACCTGCTGAGGGCCGGCTTCAAGGTTCTGCCGGGCTGACGGTTTGCGCGGGCGATTCTCGCGCCCCAGGCGGTTTTCGCGTATGTCAGCGTTCACATACGCGAAAACCGCCTGGGGCGCGAAAGTCGCCTGTCAGCCGAACCAGTGGAGCGAGCGGCCGTGGGGGTGGGACCAGGCGACCGCCCGGCCGTCGACCGCCAGGGCCAGGCTCGTGTCGTCGCGCGGGGCGGGGGCGCCGGACACGACGCTCGGCAGGACGCCGGGGACCTCGTTGCTGACCCAGCGGCAGGCGCCGTCGGACACCAGGCGGCGCATCATGACGTCGAAGCGCTCGCGGTCCTCGGGCGGGAGGTAGGCGACGACGACGCTGTGGAACACCACGACCTCGCCGTGCCGCGACGCGTCCGCGACCAGGAGCGGGAGGTCCGCGAGGATGTCGCCCTGCTCCAGGTGCGGCGGGTCGGCGCGGGCGATCTCGATCGCGTGCCGCAGGCGCTCGCGCCGGTCGTCGTGCTCGGGCCAGATCAGGGTCTCCAGCCAGGTCATCTGGTCCTTGTCGCGCACGTCGAGCGGGTTGAGGTCCAGGCCGCCGCGCCACGCCACCTCCGGCGGCGCGGCGGGGAGCGTGAGGTCGCCGGTCACCGGGCAGGTCAGTCGTGGTTCGGGGCCGACGACGGCGTTCCCGCCGTACGCCCTGATCCGTCCCGGCTTGGCGGCCCGCGGGCCGTCGGCGGTCCAGTCGTAGCCCCAGCGGTCCGGGTACAGGCACAGGCCCGCGCTCGCCCCGGCCTCGACGAGGGCGAGCGGGCGCCGCCCGGCCTCGACCGACAGGCGCGCGAAGACCGGGGTCAGCGTGGCGAGCCGTCCCGCCTCGTTGGTCTGGGTGGCGCGCCCGAGGATGGTGGCGCGGATCGCGCCGTCGTCGTCCAGCAGCGTGGACCGCAGCGCCTCGTACGGGGCGGGCGCCTCCAGGCCGTGGAAGCGTGCGGCCGCGAACACGAGGTTGGGCTGCTTCTTGATGCCGGGGAGGGCCGAGATCCAGGCGAGGACCTCCTCGTCGGCGGCCACGCCGAGGCCCCAGGCCTCGAAGCAGGGTGAACCCCCGGCGGCTGCGTAGCGGGCGAACTCGATGTACTGGGTGGCGACGTCGGCGTACAGATCCAAGGCGGCCTCCTGCGGCTCGGCTGCGGGTCAGCGGGCGTGCGGTGGGTCGATCGAGGGGTCGGCGCTCCCGGGCTCGCCGGGGTGGCTCAGCTCTCGGCCAGGCGCGCCGGGAAACCGCCCGTGGCGAGCGGGCCCCAGCGGGTGATCGTCAGGCGGATCAGGGACTTGCCCTGGTCGACCATCGCCTGGCGGTACTCGTCCCAGTCCGGGTGCTCCTTGCCGGCGGCGGCGCGGTAGTACTCGACCAGCGGCTCCACCGAGTCGGGGAGGTCCAGCACCTCCGCGGTGCCGTCGACCTGGACCCACGCGTCGCCGAAGTCGTCGCCGAGCGCGAGGAACGACGCCTCGGGACGGCGCCGGACGTTGACGGCCTTCGCCCGGTCGGGATACGTGGAGACGACGACGCGCCCGGCGCCGTCGACCCCGAACGTGACGGGGGAGAGCTGCGGGCGGCCGTCCGCGCGGGTCGTGGTGAGCACGCCGTTGCGGCGGGCGCGGAGGGCGCCCAGGAGCTCGTCGCGGGTGAGTTTCGTGTTCGTCGCGATGGTACGGGCCATGGTCGGCAGCCTACGGGGCCGGCCCGAGGAGCGACGCTGTCGCACATTGCGTTTCCTGGGTTGACGCTGACCGGGTTTGACCTCGGGCTGAGGCGGGATGACCGGAACTGGTTGGTCCCTGGGGACGAACGGCTTGATGCCGAGCCCGAAGTCGCGGAGCCCGGCGACGGTCCGGTCGTTGTCGGGGGTGAGGGCCGGCGGGCCGGGCTCGCGCTCTGTTACGACACGGCGTTCCCTGAGCATGGGCCGGCTGTGCGTGATCCGGGCGCCGGATAACGGGAAGCCTCATGTCCGGGTCAGCTATTAGACTCGCCGCGTGCCGTGATGGCACCTGCGTCGTCGTCGGACACCGTCAGCGGACCGGGGACGGCACCCCACCTTCCGTACGAAAGGACACCCTCCGTGCTCCGCACTCACACGGCCGGCTCACTGCGGGCCGAGCACATCGGTTCGACCGTCACCCTCACGGGCTGGGTCGATCGTCGTCGTGATCACGGGGGAGTGGCCTTCATCGACCTGCGGGACGCGTCCGGGATCGCGCAGGTCGTGATCCGGGACGAGGAGGTCGCCCACCCGCTGCGCAGCGAGTTCGTGCTGCAGGTCACCGGCGAGGTCTCGCGGCGGCCCGAGGGCAACGCGAACCCGAACCTCGCCACGGGCGAGATCGAGGTCATCGCGACGCAGGTCGTCACGCTGAACGAGTCCGCGCCGCTGCCGTTCCAGGTGTCGACGGCGGTCGCCGAGACCGAGCAGATCGGCGAGGAGGCGCGGCTCAAGCACCGGTACCTCGACATGCGCCGGCCCTCGCAGGCGCACGCGCTGAAGCTGCGCGCGAAGATCAGCCGTGCCGCCCGCCGCGTGCTGGAGGCGCACGACTTCACCGAGGTCGAGACGCCGACGCTCACGCGTTCGACGCCGGAGGGCGCCCGCGACTTCCTGGTCCCGGCGCGCCTCGCGCCCGGCTCCTGGTACGCGCTGCCGCAGTCGCCGCAGCTGTTCAAGCAGCTGCTCATGGTCGGCGGCCTGGAGCGGTACTACCAGATCGCGCGCTGCTACCGCGACGAGGACTTCCGCGCCGACCGGCAGCCGGAGTTCACCCAGCTCGACGTGGAGATGAGCTTCGTCGAGCAGGACGACGTCATCGAGTTGACCGAGGAGCTGCTCGCCGAGATCTGGCAGCTGATCGACGTCGCGGTGCCGCGCCCCATCGAGCGCATCACGTACGACGACGCCATGCGCCTGTACGGCACGGACAAGCCGGACCTGCGCTTCGGCAACCCGATCACCGAGCTGACCAGCTACTTCAAGGCCACGCCGTTCCGCGTCTTCCAGGCGGAGTACGTCGGCGCCGTCGTCATGAAGGCCGGCGCGAGCCAGCCGCGCCGGCAGTTCGACGCCTGGCAGGAGTGGGCCAAGCAGCGCGGCGCCAAGGGCCTCGCGTACGTGACGTTCGGCGAGGAGGGCGAGCTCGGCGGTCCGGTCGCGAAGAACCTGTCCGACGGCGAGCGCGAGCACCTGGCCAAGGCGACCGGCGCGGAGCCGGGCGACTGCGTGTTCTTCGCCGCGGGCAAGACGTCCGAGGCGCGGGCGCTGCTGGGCGGCGCGCGCCTGGAGATCGCGCGCAAGACGGGCGAGCTCGACGAGAGCAAGTGGTCCTTCGTGTGGGTCGTGGACGCCCCGCTGTTTAAGCCCACGGGCGAGGACGACGACGTCGACCTGGGGCACTCCGCCTGGACCGCCGTGCACCACGCCTTCACCTCGCCCAAGCCCGAGTGGCTGGACAGGTTCGAGCAGGACCCGGGCAAGGCGCTGGCGTACGCGTACGACATCGTGTGCAACGGCAACGAGATCGGCGGCGGCTCGATCCGTATCCACCGCCGCGACGTGCAGGAGCGCGTGTTCGGCGTCATGGGGATCGCACCCGAGGAGGCGCAGGAGAAGTTCGGCTTCCTGCTGGAGGCGTTCAAGTTCGGCGCCCCGCCGCACGGCGGCATCGCGTTCGGCTGGGACCGCATCGCGGGCCTGCTCGCGGGCGCGCCGTCGATCCGCGACGTCATCGCCTTCCCGAAGTCCGGCGGCGGCTACGACCCGCTGACCGACGCGCCCGCGCCGATCACGCCGGAGCAGCGCAAGGAGGCGGGCGTCGACGCCACGCCGGAGGCCCGCGAGGGCAAGGCGGCCAAGGAGCCGGTCGCCGCCGCGAAGTGACGGCGCTGTCCGACAGCGGACGTGGCCGGGTGCAGGAGCCCGGCCGCGTCCGCGGCAGGGTCGCGCCGTCCGGGAGCATGACCGCTCAGGTCAGGCGGTCCGACGACGCGCCCGGCGACGTCGGGTGGTTCGGCGGCGACGCGTTCTGGGCCGGCTCCGGGCTCGGTCATCCGTTCCTCCGCACCATGGACAGCGGCCTGCCGGTCGGCAGGACATGGACCGAGGCCGGCGAACCGGACGACCCGGGAGCGCCCGCCGTCGTCGAGCTGCCGGGGGACGGGCCCGCGCCCCTGCTGACCTCGGCCGGCGAACCCGCCCGGCTGGCGGCCCTTCTGGCCCGGGTGGCCTCCGACCTGGAGGTCGCCCCGGAGGGCGTGTGGGTCAGCCGCGGCACGGGCGCGTACGCGCACGAGACGTTCGCCGCCTGGGGCCTGGCGTGGTTCAGCGCCTGGGACCGGATGGCGACGACGTCGGCCGCGGGCCTGCCCGCGGCGGCGTCCGGCGTCGTGCGGCTCGATCCGGAACGGGACGGCCGGGTGATCGCGGAGCTGCTCGCCGCGGCGAACCCGGTGACGGAGCACGCTCCCGGGCGGCCCGATCACACCTGGTACGGGGTCAGGTCCGCCGAGGGATCGCTTGCCGCCGTCGGTGCCCTGACCGTGCGCGGGCGGCCCGGCGAGCGGTTCGGGCACCTCGGCGGGATCGGGACGCGGCCCGGCCTGCGCGGGCACGGACTCGGGACGGCGCTGACCGCACGCATGACGGCTGACGGGATCAGCCGCCACGGGCTGGTCACGCTCGGTCTGTACGCGGACAACGACCGGGCGCGGCGGATCTACGAACGGCTCGGTTTCCGGGTGTTCCAGGAGGTCGAGACCTGGCGGCGGCCGGTCTGAGGCCGGCCTGGGGCCGGCGGGCCCCGGCGGTTCGCCGGGCCACCGACGGGGTTCCATGCGTATGGTCGACAGGTAGGGACCAGATGAGAGAGGGATGGTTGCGTATGTCGACCAACGAACCCGGGACTCCGGACCCGAACCAGCCGACGCCTGCCCGCGAGCCCGGCGGGCCCACCACGCCCGCGGGGCAGCCGCTCCCGCCCGAGCGCCCGAGCGCCACCCCGCAGCCCGCTCCGGGCCAGGCGCCCGAGCCGCCCGGACGGCACACGCAGCAGCCGTACCAGGAGGGCGCCCGCGCGCAGGACCCGTACGGCCAGGGGGGAACTCCCGCCCAGGGCTCCTCGTACCCGTCCGGCGGCTCGTACCAGTCCGGCGGTGCCCAGCAGCCCGGCGGCTCGTACCAGTCCGGTGCGCAGGAGTCCGGCGGCTCGTACCAGTCCGGTGCGCAGGAGTCCGGCGGTGCGCAGCAGCCGTACCAGGCGGGCGGCAACCCGCCGGCGGCGACGCCCTACCCGGGCGCCCCCGCGCAGGGCGGCTACGGCCCGCAGTACCCCAAGAACGGCCTCGGCCTGTGGTCGCTGATCCTGGGCATCCTTTCGTTCGTCGTCTGCCCGGTCATCGCCAGCATCGCGGCGATCGTGACGGGCCACATGGGCCGTAAGGCGGTCAGGAACGGCGAGGCGAACAACGGCGGCATGGCCATGGCCGGCCTCATCCTCGGCTGGGCGTCGCTCATCCTCTCGATCGTGCTCGGGATCATCTTCGCCGCGTCCTTCGGCGCGATGATGAACGACCCCAACTTCCAGGACATGATGAACAACCCGTCGATGTGGGCCTCGCTCGATCCCGAGGGCTACTGAACGACGGCGGACCTGCTGGTGAGGGTCCTCCCCGGCGGGTGCTGACCGGTAGGCTCGGGGTCCGGCCAGAACCTCGAAAGGGTCCGCATGTCGTTCAACGATCCCCAGCTCCCGCCGGGCGGGCGCCAGCCGTACGGCCAGCAGCCCTACCCGGCGCCGCCGCCGCCCGGGCCGCCGGGGTACCCGGGCGCGCAGCCGCCGGTGGTGTACGGGACGCAGCCGATGGCCTACGCCGCGGCCCCGCCGAAGAACGACCTCGGCGTCTGGTCGCTGGTGACCGGCATCCTCAGCTGGGTCATGTGCCCGCTGGTCCTGGGCGTGGTCGCGATCTTCACCGGTTACGCGAGCAAGAAGGCGGTTCGTGAGGGACTGGCCAACAACGTGGGCTCCGCCACCGCGGGCCTCATCCTCGGCTGGATCAACGTGGTGGTGATGCTCCTCGCGCTGATCTTCGCGGTCGTCGTGCCGGTCGTCATGGGGCTCGGCGTGCTCGGCCTCGGCGCTGCCTCGACGGGCCCCGAGCTCCAGGAACTGCTGAACGACCCGTCGATGTGGGCGACGCTCGACCCGGAGGTCGACTACTGACCATGTCCATGGACAACTCAGACAGCGGCACGCCGTCCTCCGGCGGTTCGACGCCGCCGGGCGAGAACCCGGCGGCGTCGAACGACGTCCCGCCCCCGCCCCCGCCGTACGAACCTCCCGCACCCCACGGAGCTCCCACGCCGTACGGGCCGCAGGACCCGGCGCCCGCCTGGCCGGACCCGGCTCACCCGGGCACGACGGCGCCGTACCCGGGCATCAGCCCGGTCCCGCCGCCGTACCAGCCCGGCGGCAGCCCGATGCCGCCGCCCGCGTCCCCGTACGGACAGGCCGCCTACGGACCCGCCGTCCCCCAGCAGCCGCCGTACGGCGTCCCGCCGATGGCGATGCAGCCGTACCCGTACGTCAACCCGTTCCCGAAGAACGGCCTGGCCGTGTGGTCGCTCGTCCTGGGCATCATCGCCGCCGTCTCGATCTTCCTGGCCTGCGGCGCCGGCGGGTTCCTCGGGATCCCGGCGATCATCGTCGGGCTGCGGGCGCGCCAGGCGCAGTCCGAGGGGCTGGCGGACAATGCGGGTATGGCGACCGCGGGAATCGTGACGGGCGCGGTGGGCCTCCTCGTCTTCGCGATCTTCGCCCTCGTCGTGACTCTGGGCCTGACCGGAAACTTCGACTGAACAGCCGTCGGTTCGATAGGGTTTCGCTCGCTTCCCACTAAAACTTCGGAACTGAAAAGGTGTCAGCACTATGTCGACCAACCCTCCCGGCGAGACGCCGAACCCGTACGACCCGTCGGGACAGCAGCCCGCGTCGCCGTACCAGCAGCCCGCTCCCTACCAGCAGCCGGCGCCGTACCAGCAGCCGGGCCAGGCCCAGCCCAGCCCGTACCAGCAGGGCGGGATGCCGCCGGTTCCGGGCCAGCCCATGACGCCGTACTACAACCCGTACCCGAAGAACTCGTTCGCGGTGTGGTCGCTGGTGCTCGGCATCGTCAGCATCGTCATGTGCCTCGGGCTGCTGGCCGGTATCCCGGCGATCATCATGGGCAACAAGGCGCGCAAGGCGGTCGTGGAGGGGCAGGCCGACAACGACGGCATGGCGCTCGCGGGCATCATCACGGGCTGGGTCGGCACGGTCCTCGTCACGCTGTTCTGGGTCTTCTACTTCGGGGCCATCATCTTCGCGGTCTCCCAGGGCGTGACCGACACCAGCTACTGAGCCGCGCGTGACCTCTCGCCGCCGCCGGTGATCAGGCACTGATCGCCCGCGGCCACCGCCGGGGCGCTCATGAACGAGCGCCCCGGCGATTCTGGACCAGAGGGGACCCGTGATCGCGGCGGGGTTGTCCGGCCAGGGGGAGTGCGTGTGGGGCCGGGTGGAAAAAAGGGTTGCGGGTCGTGCGCGCCGGTGACAGGGTGTTCGCGTCCCGGCGGGCTGGTCCGCGTGTGAGGCGGGATGACGAGAAGGATCGTGAGTGGGAACTGACCCGGTAGTCGCCGCCCTGCGCTGACACCTTCCCCGTGGGTCGTCGGGGCTCCCCTTTGCGGAGCCGGCCGACGACGGCGCGCTCACGCGCGACCCGACGGGACCCGAGGTGCCGGCGTGCCACGCCAACCCGGGAGTTCTCGCCTTGCCTTCTGCTGTCAACCCTGCCGTCGTCCTGCACGACCTCTCCTTCGCCTGGCCCGACGGATCCGTCGCCCTCAGCGGCGTCAGCGGCTCGTTCGGCCGGGGCCGCACCGGCCTGACCGGCCTCAACGGCGCCGGGAAGTCCACCCTGCTGCGGCTCGTCGGAGGGCGGCTGCGCCCGTCGTCCGGCGGCGTCGTCGTCTCCGGGACCGCCGACTACCTGCCGCAGCGCCTCACCCTCGACACCGGCACGACCGTCGCCGGCCTGCTCGGCGTCCGCGAGCAGGTGGACGCCGTCCGGGCGATCGCCGCCGGGGACACGCGCCCCGAGCTGTTCGACGTCGTCGGCGACGGCTGGGACGCCGAGGAACGCGCCGTCGCCGCGCTCGGCGCGGCGGGCCTGCCCGCCGATCCCGACCGGACCGTGGGGACGCTGTCGGGCGGGGAGGCGATGCTGACCGCCGTGGTCGGGCTGCGGCTGCGTGGCGCCGACGTCGCGTTGCTCGACGAGCCGACCAACAATCTCGACGGGGACTCCCGCGAGCGCCTCTACGACCTGGTCCGGGGCTGGCGCGGGACGCTGGTCGTGGTGTCGCACGATCTGGCGCTGCTGGAGCTGATGGACGCGACCGCGGAGCTGCGGGACGGCACGCTGACGACGTTCGGCGGGCCGTTCAGCGAGTACCGGGCCTGGCTGGCCGTGCAGCAGGAGGCGGCGGAGCAGGCGCTGCGCGCCGCCGAGCAGACGCTGCGGCGGGAGAAGCGGCAGCGGATCGAGCTGGAGGAGCGGGTCGCGCACAGCGAGCGGCAGGCGCGCAAGGACCGCGCGAACCGGCGTTATGTCCCGGCGGTGGTGCGGGAGCGCAAGAACGCCGCGGAGCGGTCCCAGGGCGACCGGCGGGGCCTGGCGGACGACAGGATCGCCGCCGCCCAGGCCGCCGTCGACGCCTCGGAGCGCGCGGTGCGCGACGACGAGCGGGTCGTGGTGGACCTGCCCGATCCGCAGGTCCCGGCCGGGCGCCGCCTCGCGGTGCTGACCGGTTCGGACGGCCGCGAGCACGTGATCCAAGGACCGGAGCGGGTCGCGCTGACCGGGCCGAACGGAGCGGGGAAGACGACGTTGCTGGAGCGGCTGGCCGGCGTGCGGGGCGGCGGGGGCGGCACGGTCCCGGCGGCGTCGGGCACGACGGCGGGCGCGGCGTCGGCGGTGGGTCTGCCGGCGGGCGCGGCGTCGGGCGCGTCGCCGGGGCCGGCGAACGGCGCGGCGGCGTCGGGCGCGCTCCTCACGGACCGGGTCGCCTATCTGCCGCAGCGGGTCGACGTGCTGGACGACGACGCGACCGTGCTCGACGCCGTGCGCGCGGGCGCGCCCGAGGTGCCGCCCGGGGAGCTGCGGAACCGGCTGGCGCGGTTCCTGGTGCGGGGCGCGGCGGTGCACCGGACGGTGGCGACGCTGTCCGGCGGGGAGCGGTTCCGGGTGGCGCTGGCGCGCCTGCTGCTGGCGGACCCGCCCGCGCAGCTGCTGATCCTGGACGAGCCCACCAACAACCTGGACGTCGCGACCGTGGACCAGCTGGTGGCTGCCCTGACCCGGTATCGCGGCGCCCTCCTCGTCGTGAGCCATGACCGGGCGTTCCTGGAACGGCTGGACCTGACCCGGGAGCTCCGCCTGGACCCGGACGGGCGCCTGTTCGAGGTCGCCTAGTCCTCGGTCGCCCGTACGGGAAATCGCGGATGTGTCGCCGGGACGGCCGGTCGTAAAGTCTCCTTACTTATTCGTGAGGCAGGGAGGACGGACGATGGATACCCAGCAGATCCGGCGTCGCCGGACGCGTCGGGGGATCGTGGTCGCCACCGCGCTGGCGCTCGTCGCCGGCGGCGCGGTCGCGGCCACCGCCGCGCAGACCCAGGGCGTGCAGCAGGTCGCGGCGGCCGAGTGCGCCGCGCCGTGGTCGTCGTCGGCCGTGTACACGGCGGGCAACGTCGTGTCGTACGGCGGGCACAACTGGCGTGCCAAGTGGTGGACGCAGAACGAGACGCCGCGGGTCACCGACTGGGGCGTCTGGGAGGACCAGGGCGTGTGCGGGGGCGGGCCGACGACGCCGCCGCCCACCACGCCCCCGGCCTCCGGCGGCGAGATGGCGGGCGCGCCGTACCTGTACCTCGGCTGGGGCAACCCGCCGAGCGCCACGAGCGTCATGGACCGCACGGGCGTCAAGGCGTTCACGATGGCGTTCATGCTGTCGTCCGGCGGCTGCAACCCCGCGTGGGACGGCACGCGGCCGCTCACGGGCGGCGTCGACCAGCAGACGATCGACGCGATCCACGCGCGGGGCGGGCAGGTGCAGATCTCGTTCGGCGGCTGGTCCGGGAACAAGCTGGGCCCGAACTGCTCGAGCCCGGAGGCGTTCGCCGGGGCGGTGCAGAAGGTCATCGACGCGCACCACCCCGAGGTGGTCGACTTCGACATCGAGAACTCGGACGAGTTCGAGAACGCCGACGTCCAGGACCGCATCCTGCGCGGCCTGGCCATCGTCAAGCAGAAGAACCCGGCCACGAAGATCGTGGTCACGTTCGGCACGAGCCAGACCGGACCGAACTGGTGGGGCGGGCGCCTGATCGACCGCGCCAAGGAGTTCGGCACGCCGATCGACAACTACACGATCATGCCGTTCGACTTCGGCGCGACCGACATCGTGGCCTCCACGATCAGCGCGTCGGAGGGCCTGAAGAACAAGCTCAAGGCGGCGCACGGCTGGACGGACGCGCAGGCGTACGCTCACATGGGCATCTCGGGCATGAACGGCGTCTCCGACGTCGGCGAGACGACGACGACGTCGCAGTGGACCCAGATCCGTGACTGGGCCACGAGCAAGGGCCTGGGCCGGTTCGCGTTCTGGTCGGTCAACCGCGACCGCTCCTGCGCGAGCGGCAACGGCGGCGCGGCCCGCGCGGACTGCAGCGGCATCAGCCAGCCGGAGCTGGAGTTCACGCGGATCACGGCCGGGTTCTGATCGGGCGGGAGCCTGAAGTGTGAGACGGTTCCGAACCGCTCGTGATCGGGGTGGACAGGGCAGGTAGCGTGTTCGTGTGACCGAGACCGCGCGACCCGCACCGTCAGCCCAGCTCACCGCCGAGGATGAGGTCGTGGCGATCTGCCGCGACCTCATCCGCCTCGACACCTCGAACTACGGGACCGGCGAGGGCCCCGGCGAGCGGGCCGCCGCCGAGCTGGTCATGGAACTGCTCACCGAGGTGGGGCTCGAACCCGAGCTGTTCGAGTCGCGGCCCGGGAGGGCGTCCGTCGTCGTGCGGCTCGAGGGCCAGGACCCGTCGCGGCCCGCGCTCGTGCTGCACGGTCATCTCGACGTCGTCCCCGCCGCCGCGGGCGACTGGTCCGTCGGGCCGTTCGCCGCGGAGCTCACCGACGACGTCGAGGGCGGCATGATCTGGGGCCGCGGCGCCGTCGACATGAAGGACATGGACGCCATGATCCTCGCCGTCGTGCGGCAGCTGGTCAGGGAGGGCCGCAAGCCCGCGCGCGACGTCGTCGTCGCCTTCTTCGCGGACGAGGAGGCCGGCGGGAAGTTCGGCGCCGGGTACCTGACGCGCGAGCACCCCGGGCTCTTCGAGGGGGCCACCGAGGCGATCAGCGAGGTCGGCGGGTTCTCCGTGGACGTGGACGGGCGCCGCGCCTACCTGCTGCAGACCGCGGAGAAGAGCCTCGCGTGGCTGCGCCTGATCGCCGACGGCAGGGCGGGGCACGGCTCGCAGGTCAACGAGGACAACGCCGTCGTCGCCCTCGCCGACGCCGTCGCCCGCATCGGGCGGCACGCCTGGCCGTACACGCCCACGCCCACCGTGGACGCGCTGCTGCGCGGCGTCGCGGACCTCACCGGGCTGCCGTACGACGGCGCCCGGTTCGCCGAGGACCCGGCGATGGTGGACGCGCTCGTGGCCGCGCTCGGGCCGGCCGCGAAGTTCGTCGGCGCCACGGTGCGCAACACCTCCAACCCGACCCAGCTGGAGGCCGGGTACAAGGCGAACGTCATCCCGGGCTCGGCGTCGGCCGTCGTCGACGTGCGGCTCCTGCCCGGCCACGAGGTGGCGGGGATGGCGACGCTGCGCGAGCTGGCCGGGCCGGACGTGCGGATCGAGACCGTCCACCAGGACGTCTCGCTGGAGGTGCCGTTCACCGGCTCGCTCGTGGACGCGATGGTGGACGCGATCGGCGCCGAGGACCCGGGCGCCACGGTGCTGCCCTACACGCTGTCGGGCGGGACGGACAACAAGTGGCTGTCGCGCCTGGGCATCACGGGTTACGGCTTCGCCCCGCTGCGGCTGCCCGCCGAGCTCGACTTCGCGGGCATGTTCCACGGCGTCGACGAGCGGGTGCCCGCCGACGCCCTGAAGTTCGGCACGCGGGTGCTGGACCGGCTGCTGCGGACCTGCTGAGCCGGCACCGCCGGCGGTGACCCGCGTGCCATGGGATCCCGGCGGGCACAACCCCCGCCGGGCCCCCGTGCGTTCCGGCAGGTATGTGCTAAACGGTCCCCTGACGTGGTGAAACGTTCCGGCCGTGGCCCCGGTCACGCGGATCCGGCCCGGATTCGCTCCGACCGATACCGCAGGCCAGCGCGCGGCAGTAGAGTTCACAGCATGACCGTTGATCCGCGCGCCGCACTCGACCGCCTCGTGGCCGCACTCGAGGCCCACTACAACGCGGTCGCCACGAGACGGGGCGACGACGACCCCGCGGTCGACGACGCCTACGACGTGCTCGCCGACGCCTACGAGGTCTACGAGGACGCCCTGGCCACCCAGTTCGGCGAGGTCACGCCGTTCTACCTGGCCGAGGATCTCGACGAGGACGACGAGGACGAGGACGAGGACGCCGAGGACCTCGACGACGACTTCGACTTCGAGGACGAGCTCGCGGACGTGGACGACACCGACGCGGAGCCGGTCGCGACCGAGCCCGCCCGCCAGTAGACGGTCCCGCCGGCGCCCGTCACCAGCGTTCCGGATAGCCCACGGGCGGCGCGGACACGTCGTCGAGCGCCGACAGCACCTCCGCGGGCAGCGCCAGTTCCGTGGCGGCCAGAGTGGTCCTGAGCTGGGCGGGCGTCCGCGCGCCCACGATCGCCGACGCCACCTGCTCGCGCTCCAGCAGCCACGACAGCGCGACCTCGGCCGGGGACCGGCCCAGCCCGTCCGCGGCGATCCCCACGGCGTCGACCACCGACGACGCCGGCCCCTCCAGGTACGGCTGCACGAAACCCGCCATGTGGCTCGACGCCGCGCGCGAGTCGGCGGGCGTCCCGTGCCGGTACTTGCCGGTCAGCACGCCGCGCCCCAGCGGCGACCAGGCCAGCAGACCCAGGCCCAGCTCGTGCGCGGCCGGCAGGATCTCCCGTTCCACCCCGCGCTGCACGAGCGAGTACTCGCAGCTCACGGCCGCCAGCCCGGCGTCGTCGCCCACCAGCGAGGCCAGCCGCGCCGTCGCCCACCCCGGGTGGTTGCACACGCCCGCGTAGCGGGCCTTGCCCGAGGTCACCGCCAGCCGCAGCGCCGACGCCGTCTCGGCCAGGGGAGTGGCGCCGTCCGGGCAGGCCACCAGGAACAGGTCCACGTGATCCGTGCCCATCCGGCGCAGCGACGCGTCCAGCGCGTCCAGCAGCGTGCGGCGCGACGCGTCCCGGCGCGTGCCCGCCTTCGTGGCCAGCACCACCTCACCGCGCGACACCTTCCCGCCCAGCAGCGTCCCGATCACCGACTCCGCCTCGCCGTCACCGTACGAGGCCGCCGTGTCGATCAGGTTGCCGCCCGCGTCGAGAAAATCCCGCACCTGCTCGGCGGCGTCGAGGTCGTCCGTCTCCCGGCCCCAGGTCATCGTGCCGAGCCCGAGTTCCGAGACGCGCAGTCCCGTCACACCCACCCTGCGCAGTTCCATGCATGGCAGGCTACCCGGCACCGGGTAGGGTTACCGCCCGTGACGACGTGGCAAGCCATCCTTCTCGGACTCGTCCAGGGTCTGACCGAGTTCCTCCCGGTCTCCTCCTCCGCGCACATGCGGATCACCAGCGAGCTGATCGGGGCGGGCGACGCCGGGGCCGCGTTCACCGCGATCACGCAGCTCGGCACGGAGACCGCCGTCGTCATCTACTACCGCAAGAAGCTCGCGCAGATCCTCGGCGCCTGGTGGCGCGCCCTGACCGGCGGCAACGGGCCGGATTGGCGCTCGCGGCTCGGCGTGGGCCCGGCGGCCGGGTCGGTCGACGTGCGGCACGCGCGCCCGGGAATCGCCGTCGCGGACCCCGACGCGGCGATGGGCTGGTACATCATCCTGGGCTCGATCCCGATCGTGGCGCTCGGGCTGCTGTTCGACGACTACATCGAGCACGACTGGCGCAACCTGTGGCTGACGGTGGCGATGCTCGCCGGGTTCGGCGTGGTGATCCTGTGGGCGGACCGGACCGCGCGGCAGGAGCGCGACCTGGAGTCGCTCACGCCGCGCAGCGCGATCACCTACGGCATCGCCCAGTCCCTCGCGCTGGTGCCGGGCGTGTCGCGGTCCGGCGGCACGATCGCCGCGGGCCTGTTCATGGGCTTCAAGCGGTCGGCGGCCGCGGACTACTCGTTCCTGCTGGCCCTGCCCGCCGTGTTCGGCGCCGGCTTCTACCAGCTCGTCAAGACCCTCGGCGAGCCGCTGCCGGAGGGCGCGCCCAGCTGGCCCGCGACGATCATCGCGACGGTGGTCGCGGGCGTCGTCGGCTACTTCGTGATCGTGGCGTTCCTGAAGATCGTCAAGCGGTACTCGTTCGCGCCGTTCGTCTACTACCGCTTCGTGCTGGCCGCGGTGGTGGCGGTGCTGCTGGTCACGGGCGTCGTCGACCCGCAGGGCGGCGTCCACTAGTCCGTCGCCCGACGACGTCGCCTGCCCTCAGCCCTCGTCCTCCAGCAGGTTCTCCTGCCAGAAGATGTCGGTGGGGGCGCCCGGCGTGGCCGTCGTGCGCCAGTTCCGGTCGAGGTGCTGGTTGAGCTGCAGCCACGAGGTCTCGGGCGGGTTGTCGATGCCCTCGCAGCCGCCCCGCTGCCCGCAGGCTCCGTGCTGCGACATCACGGCCGCGAACCGCATCGGCGTGCCCTCGCGCCAGGCGTAACGCGCCAGCAGCGCCCACTGGGCCGCCTGCGTGCCCTCGGGCGTGTAGATCTCCGGGAGCGCGCGGGCGGCGCCCTGCGTGGACACGTACACGATGGTCTCCGCGGTGTGACCCGGGCTGCAGCTCGATGCCTCGGGGACGTCGTCCCAGGGGCACGCGTCCGTGCTGCCGAAGTTCACCAGCGGCGGCCTGCCGGGCACGTCGTTGTAGCCGTCGAGCCAGGCGCGCGAACGGTCGTTCAGGGACGGGTCGGTCTCGCCCCAGGCCTCGAAGTCGTTGGCGCCCCAGATCGTGGACTGGTAGCCGCTGCCCAGCTCGCGGGCGGCGTCGCGGGCGGCGATGGCGAGGGTCTTCCCGGCGCGGCGGTTGACGGCGCTGTCCGGGAAGTTGTTGGTCCCCATGCCGATCCACAGGCGCGACGTCTCGTCGGAGCCCGTGCAGACGCCGTACCCGTGGCCCATCGCGATCGCCATCTCGGCCGCGACGTCGAACTCCTGGTCCGGGCCGTGGAAGTAGGACAGCCGGTAGACGCCCGACGGGGAGGGCTCCGTCTGGCCGAACGCCAGCACCATCACGGACTGCTGCGTCCCGGGCAGGCTCTCGTCCTGGCGGCCCATGTCGCAGCCGGCCCGCCAGGCCCACTCGGTGTCGTGGACCGTGATGTAGAAGCTCGGTTTCGTGGGCGGCACCTGCTCGTGCGGGCCGAGGTGCCGGCCGGCGGCGTCGTCCGGCACCTCGCCGGACGGGCAGACCCCGCCCTCCGTGCCCGTGCCGCTCAGGTCGAGGAAGCACGCGTCCCGCTCCGGGGCCGAGGACCGCTCGGCCACGGGAAGGGCCGCGGCCACCGGGACGCTGCTGCCCATGAGGATCAGGACCGCCAGAAGGGCGGAGCTGAGCCGGCCCGGTAGATGTTGCATCGCGCGCCCCCTGGGTGGTGCCGAGCGTGCGCGGCCCCGAGGGGCGCGCAGGCCTGGCTTCCATTGTCGGGCCGTCCCGTGCCGGTGCGCACCCGGGCGCGGCCCGTACTGCGAGACACCCCTTGAAAGGCGCGGCGAAAAGTTCACAATAGATGGACGAATTCAGCCCCGATCAGGGACGGTGACGCATGGCGGGTGAGGGCTCCACGTGGCGCAAGCACGGCCAGTACGAATACCGGGTCGTGACCATCGACAGAACCACGAGCGTGCCTGACGCTCGCAAGCTGCTGACCGACGAGGCCGAGTACGGCCGCTGGGAGCTCGCCCGCACGCGCAAGTACCGCGGCGGGGAACGCAAGGTGTGGCTCCGCCGCAAGATCATCCGCGTCCATCCCACCCTCTGACAGCCTTTAGGCTGTCCTGGTGCTTACCTGGCCTTCCCCTCAGATCCCAGAGATCCCCGGTAGCTCCGACAAGATCCAGGTGCACGACACCTCGACAGGCGCGCTGGTCGAGGCGGCACCCGGCGCGACCGCGGGCCTGTACGTCTGCGGCATCACCCCCTACGACGCCACCCACATCGGCCACGCGAACACGTACGTGACCTTCGACCTGCTGGTCCGCGCCTGGCGCGACGCCGGCAAGCGGGTCACGTACGTGTCCAACGTGACCGACGTCGACGACCCGCTGCTGGAACGCGCCGCGGCCACCGGCGTCGACTGGCGCGACCTCGCGCGGGACCAGACGGCCCTGTTCGCGGAGGACATGACGGCGCTCGGCGTCGTCCCGCCCGACGTGTACACCGGCGCGGTCGAGTCCGTGCCCGCCGTCGCCGCCGCCGTGACGGCCCTGCTGGAGTCCGGCGCCGCCTACCGCGTGGCGCCGGACGAGGACGGCGTGACCGGCGACGACGTCTACGCCGACCTGCGCGCCGACGGCGCGTTCGGCGCCGTCTCGCGCTACGACGCCGCCACGATGGGCGCCCTGTTCGCCGAGCGCGGCGGCGACCCGGGGCGGCCCGGCAAGCGCGACCCGCTCGACCCGCTGCTGTGGCGCGCGGAGCGCCCCGGCGAACCCGCCTGGGACGGCGGCGTCCTGGGCAAGGGCCGGCCCGGCTGGCACATCGAGTGCACGGTCATCGCTCGCGACGGTCTGGGCCTGTCCGCGCCCGCCGGCACGTCCGGCACGGACGAGGCCCCGGGCGCCACCTTCGACGTCCAGGGCGGGGGCGCGGACCTGACCTTCCCGCACCACGAGATGTCGTCCTCCCACCTGCGCACCCTCGGCGGCGCCGCGCCCGCCGCCCACGTGCACGCGGCGCTCATCGGCTACCAGGGCGAGAAGATGAGCAAGTCGCTCGGTAACCTCGTGCTCGTCTCGCGCCTGCGTGCCGACGGCGCCGACCCGATGGCGATCCGCCTCGCGCTGCTCGCCCACCACTACCGCACGTCCTGGGAGTGGACCGACGCCGACCTCGAGACCGGCTCGGACCGCCTGGAGCGCTGGCGTGCGGCGATGTCCGGCAACGGCGGCCCGTCGGCGCAGGACGCGATCGCCACGGTCCGTGCGGCGCTGGCCGCGGACCTCGACGCCCCGGCGGCCCTGGCCGCCGTGGACGCCTGGGCCGACGCCGCCCTGGACCCGTCCCGCGAGACGACGTACGACGACGAGGGCGCCCCGGGCGTCCTCGCGCGCACCGTCGACGCCCTGCTCGGGGTCCGCCTGTAACGCCGGCGGCGGCCGATCGCGGGATCGGCCGCCGCGGGGTCGGCGGGTGGTCAGCCGGCGTGCCGGCTCACAGCGGCCCCGGACCGCCCGGTTCCTTCCCGTCCTTGCCGCCGATGTCGCGGCGGCGCAGGTAGCGCTCGAACTCCCGGGCGATCGCGTCGCCGGACGCCTCCGGGAGCTCGGCGGTGTCCTTGGCCTCCTCGAGCTGGGCGACGTACTCGGAGATCTCCGTGTCCTCGCTCGCCAGCTCGTCGACGCCCGCCTGCCAGGCCGCGGCGTCGTCGGGCAGCTCGCGCATCTCGATCGACTCGCCGAGCAGTTCCTCGATCCGCGTGAGGATCGCGAGCGTCGCCTTCGGCGACGGCGGGTTCGCGACGTAGTGCGGCACGGCCGCCCACAGCGAGATGGACTGCAGCCCGCGTTCGGCGGCCTCGTGCTGCATGACGCCGACGATGCCGGTGGGCCCCGTGTAGGTGTTGGGCTCGATGTCGAGCACCGCCTGCACGCCCACGCTGTCCGACGTCGCGGTCATCGGGATGGGCCGCGTGTGCGGGACGTCGGCCAGCAGCGCGCCCAGCGTCACGAACGACTCCACGCCCAGCTCGCCGGCGATGTCGAGGACCTCGCGGCAGTACTTGCGCCAGCGCATCGACGGCTCGATGCCGTGCACCAGGACGACGGTGCGGTGGGGCAGGCGGGCGACCCGGACCGTCGTCGTCGGCCAGGTGATGAACTGCTTGCCGTCGTCGTCGAAACCGACCGTCGGGCGGTTCACCTGGAAGTCGTGGTACTCGTCGGGATCCAGCTCCGAGACCTTCTCGGCTCCCCAGACCTCCGCGAGATGCGTGAGCGCGCCGGTGGCCGCGCCACCCGCGTCGTTCCAGCCCTCGAAGGCGGCAAGCAGCACGGTCTTGCGGGCCGTGGGCGGGGTGGGGGATGCCTGCTCGGTCGGCACGGACTGTGCGTCGGTCATCCTCCCACCCTATGGTGTCGTGCCCGGAACAGGGCGGGGATTTGCCCCTGGCGTGGCATGACGCGGTTCGCTGATGGCGGAGGCCGGTTCCCGGTCCGCGAGGCCGCGCGGCGATGAGTTCGGGAGGCCGCCGTCGTCAGACCTGGGGAGCGCGGCGCATATCGCTCTGAGCGGAAATTCCGGATCTGCGGGACTGCCCCGGGAGCGCCGCGACTTGACCACGACGCCATCTCGAACCAGAAAGAGGACAGCGATGAAGATTGCAGTGTGGATCGTCTCCGGCCTGCTGGCCCTGGCGTTCCTGGGCGCCGGCGGGATGAAGGCCTTCGCCTCGCCGGACGCGCTCGCCGCGGCCGCGCCGGAGGGCTACCCGGTGGCGCTCATGATCGTGGCGGGCTGGGCCGAGGTCCTCGGTGCGCTGGGGCTGATCCTGCCCGCGGCGACCCGGATCCTGCCCGTCCTCACGCCGATCGCGGCCACGGGGCTCGTCGTGACCATGATCGGCGCGGCGATCAGCGACATCCTGACCCTGGGCGGCGCCGGCCTGCCGGTCATCGCCGTGCTCGCCGTGCTCTCGGCCTTCGTGGCCTGGGGCCGGTTCGGGCCGGCGAAGGTGCTGCCGCGCGACGCGGCGGCCCCGGCCCCGGCGACGTCGGGGGCCTGACCGGGAGCAGCCGTGAACGTGCCCGCGATCCGCGACGCCTCCCGGTCCAGAGGCGTCGCGGAGCGCGGGCACGATCGCGGGGCGGGGTGTCAGGAGAAGGTGCGCGCGACGGCGTCGAACCGGTGGCGGGCGCCGTGCTCGTCGATCAGCTCGAGCACGGTTCCCCGGGCCGCCACGACGCGGAGCGCGCCCGCACCGGGAAGGTCCACGACGGCGTCCGCCCGGCCGGCATCGGCGACCAGGACCCGGCCGAGGCTCGCGTCCTGGCCGGAACGGCCGGCCCACACCGTCAGGGCGCGGCCGCCTGAGTGACCGACCCACCGGTTGACGCCGCGGAACTCCGCCCCGCGGGCCGGCGCCTCCGCGTCCTGGAAGATCCCCGCGGGCCAGGCGGCCCGGAGCTCCGTGGCGGACCGCGGGCCGACGGCGTCCGCCGAGAACGCGGCCAGGCTCTCCTGCCAGAAGATGTCGGTCGGGGCGCCGGGGTCGCCGGCGGTCCGGGAGTCGGCGTCGAGCTGCTGGTTCAGCTGCAGCCACGCCGTCGCGGGCGTGTTGTCGGTGCCGCTGCAGCCGCCGCGCTGCACGCACGCGCCGTGCTGGGCCATCACGCCCGGGAACGTCATCGCCGCCCCCTTGCCGTACGCGTAGAGCGACAGGTTCTTCCACTGCCCGGCCTGCGTGCCCGAGGTGGTGTAGATCTCCGGGAGCGGGCGCGCCGCGCCGCGGGTGGAGACGTACCAGATCGTGTCGGCGCTCAGCCCGTCGTTGCAGCTGCCCGCGGCCGGGACGGACGACGACGGGCAGCCGTCCGCGCTGCCGAAGTTCACCAGCGGCGGCCTGCCGCTGACGGCGTTGTAGCCGTCGAGCCAGTTCCGCGACTGCTGGTTCAGGCCCGAGCCCGCGCCCCACGCCTCGAAGTCGTTCGCGCCCCAGACCGTGGCCTGCGGGTAGCTCGCCAGGTCCGCCGCGGCGTCCCGGGCCGCCCGGGCGAGGTCGGCGCCCGCGGCGCTCGTCACGGCGCTGCCGGGGTAGTTGCTGGTCCCGAGCCCGACGCGCAGCCGGGAGGCCGTGTCCGCGCCCGTGCAGGCGTCGTAGCCCTTGCCCATCGCGACGGCCATCGCCCCGGCGCTGCCGAGCCCGCGGTCGGTGCCGCCGAAGTAGGAGAGCCGGTGCACGCCGTCGGCCCCGAGCGTCGTCTTGCCGAACGCGAGGACGACGACGTGGGTCTGCGTGCCCGCCTGGCCGGCGTCGGCCCGGCCCATCGAGCAGCCGGTGTCGTACGCCCAGGCCGTGTCCTGGATGGAGACGTAGTAGCTCGCGCGGGACGACGGCGCCGCCACGAACGGGCCGAACCGGTGCGAGGCGTTGTTGTTCTTCAGCGTGGCGTTCAGGTTCACCTGACCGCCCGCGGCGATCTCCTGGTACGTCCCGCCGAAGGACGAGTTGTAGTGCACCCGGACCGGTTTGCCGGTCCGGTTCCAGACCGAGGCGGCGTTGTTCTTGATGCACTCGCCGTAGCCGGCGCGGCCCGCGGTGCGGAACACGTAGCAGGTGGCGGGGTCGGTGCCGTAGTCACCGAGGTCGGTCGCGGGGTGGTCGGAGACCGACCCCGCGTGGTCGCTGTTGAAGTAGTAGCAGAACTCGCCGGTCTCGCAGACGCCGTCGCGGGCCGCCGCCTGCGCCGGCGCACCGAGCGCCGTCGCCAGGACCAGGCTCCCGATCAGGGCGGCGCCGGCCGCGAAGGCCTTCCACGCCCGGATCCTCGTACGTACCATGACCACTCCCATCGCTCGTGCGGGCTGACACGGAGCAGGCTCTGGGCCCTGCTGCCGCTCACCCTCGCGATCTGCCAACCAGTGGTCAAGGGGAGGTCTCCCCATTGCCGGGCCCGTTCGCCCGGCGTTCGCCCCGCGTTCGGCGCGCGGTGGCCCGGCGGTCGTCCACAGGTTGCTCGCCCTATTTCTGGCAGCATTCTCGATTGTCCGGTTCACTGACCTCGTGGACCTTCGCCATCTCCTGCGGGACGTCGCGCCGGCACGCCCGGGTGCGGCGCGGCCGGTGCGAGCGGACGAGCCCGCGCGGACGGCGTCCCGGCGCGCCGAGCTGAAGGGTCTGGTCCGCTGGGCGGACCTGCGGACGCCGGTCGCGGTCCGCCTCGTCACCGGGCCGCCCGGGGCGGGGAAGTCGCTCCTCGCCGAGGACCTGGCCCGGAGGCTCGGCGGCCGCGGCTGGACCGTGCACCACATCGAGGACGACGCCGGGCTCCGCGCCTGGCACGGCAGCCAGGCGCGGCACCGTCTGGCCGTGGTCGACGACGCCGACCTCTTCCCCGGGCTGCGGGCCCTCCTGCTGTCGCTCTCCGCCGCGGGCGAGGGACGCACGCGGGTGCTGCTCACCGCCCGGAGCACCGCGCTCTGGCGCGACCGTCTCGAGCACGGCACGCCCGGGCTGGGCGTGCTGCTCGGCGCGACGCCCGTCCGCGAGCTGCCGTCCCGCGAGCTCCCGGGCAGCCCCGCGCCGCCCACCGCCACCCTCGCCACGAGCGACGCCCTCGCCCCGTACGCGAGCGAGCACACCAACGACCTGGCCGCGGCCATGCTCCTGGGCCCCGGCGGAGCCGGCCCGGCCGCCCTGCCCGCCGCCGAGACGGACGAGAACCTCGTGGCCCGCGTCCTGGCGGACGACCCCCGCTTCGCCGAGCGTGTCACGACCGGCCTCCTGCCCGGGCAGGCGATCCACGCCGCCCGGGTCCTGGCGCGCATCGCGTCCACCGGCCCGCAGCACGAGACCGCCGACGCCGTCGCCGACGCCTACCTGCGCGTGACCCGGCAGCTGCCCGACGACGCCGCCGTGCTCGAGACGTTCGCCTGCCACCCGCAGTACCTGACCGGCACGTTCATGTCCGCACGCGTGCGGATGTGCGAGCGCGCCGTCGCCCTCCTCGACGACCCGCTCCGGCAGGCGGCCGTCTACGCGGTGATGGCCGACGCGCACAAGTACGACGGCCGGTACGCGGAGGCGCTGGCGGCGTCGAACCGCGCCCTGCGGCTGCTCGACACGGCCACGCGCGACGACGCCGGCGCGCGCGCCGCCCTCGGGCCCGCGGTCGCCGCCACCCTCGCGCTGCGCGGCGCGCTCCTGTGGTTCCAGGGCCGGCTCGACGAGGCCCTCGGGGACGAGTCCTCGGCGGTCGCCGCGCTCCGTGAGCTCGCCGCCGCCGACCCCCGCCGGTACCGGCCGGCGCTGGCGCAGTCCCTGATGAACATGGGCAGCAGCCTCGCCGAGCTGGGCAGGCCGCAGGACGCGCTGGCGGCGTCGGAGGAGGGCGTGGTCCTGGCGCGCGCGGTGGCCGGCGACGAGCCCGCGCAGATCCGGCCCATGCTGGCCAAGGGGCTGTGGAACCTCGGCAAGCGGCACGCGGAGTCGGGCAACGCGGACGAGGCCTACCGCAGCACGCTCGCGTCGGTGGAGACCTGCCGCGAACTCGTGCGGCGCGACCCGTTCCGGTACATCCCCGACCTGGCCAGCGCGCTGTCGTACCTCGGGGCGCGGCTCAGCGAGCTCGGCCGTCCCGAGGAGGCCGCCCGCGCCACCGCCGAGGCGCTGGACCTGCGGCAGCGCCTCGCCGAGCAGCACGAGGGCTACCTGCCGTTCGTCGCCCAGACGCTCTCCAACCTCGGCATCCTCAACGCGCAGCTCGGGCGGCGTCGTCTCGGGCTCGAACGGGAGCTGGAGGCGGTGACCATCCGGCGCCGGCTCGCGGCGTCGAACCCGGACCGCTACCTGCCGGACCTCGCCGCCTCCCTCTCCAACCTCGGGGTCACGCACTCCGTGCTGGGGAACGCCGCCGAGGCGCTCGCGGCCGAGGACGAGGCCGCCGTGATCCTGCGCGACCTGGCGGCGCGCTACCCCGAACGGCACCTGCCGGGCCTGGTCAAGTCGCTGTCGAACCTCGCCTCCCGGCTCGCGGAGAACGCGCGGACCCCGGACGCCGTCGACCCGGCGACCGAGGCGGTCGCCGCGAGCCGGCTGCTGGTGGCCCGCAGCCGGGCCCAGCACCTGCCGGTGCTGGCGGCGTCGCTGACGAACCTGGCGGGGACGTATGCCGACGTCGGCCGGTTCGGCGACGCCGTCGAGGCCGCGGCCGAGGCGGTGACGGCACTCGACGGGCTCGCGCGGGCGAAGCCCGAGAAGTACGAGTCCGAGCTCGCGCTGGCGCTGACGAACCTCGCCGTGGCGAGGTCCGGCGCGGGCGATCCCGCCGCCGCGCTGGAGGCGGCGCGGCACGCCGCGCGGATCCGGGCGCGCCTCGCGCGCGAGAAGCCGCCGCGTCACCGGGAGCCGGCGGAGCGCTCCGAGGCGCTGGTGGCACAGCTCGAGGCCGAGGTGGCCGCGGGCGCCGAGGTGGCGGTGGCGGAGCCGGACGGGCCGGTGGCCGGGGAACGCACGGCGGACGACGGCCGGCTCGCGTCCTGATCGCCGGGGCGGGCGGTGCCCGCGGTCAGCCGGCCAGGCGGACGCCGTCGCTCGGCGGGATGCCGATCAGGGTGAAGAGGTCGTCCATGAGGTCGGCGAAGACGGCCTCGAAGTCGCCGAAGACGTAGTCGATCTGGTCGTAGGCGACCATGCAGAGCAGGCCGAAGATCATCCGCCAGCCCTTGTACAGCACGTAGACCGCGCCGAGGGGGAAGCCGGGGCCGGCGCCGGGGTGGTCGCGCAGCAGGACCTCGCGGTACGCGACGAGCTGTTCGCGCAGGGGGGCCGGGATCTCGTCGTCGGCCCGGAACTCGACGCCCGAGCGCCAGATCCGCTCGAAGGTGGGCACCCATGCGCCGCCGAGGCGCTGCGCGATCGTCTCGCGCACGCCCTCCGACGCCCTGGCGACCTTGCGGAAGCTGGAACCCATGAGCAGGTCGAACTCGTGCTTGTGCCCGCGGCACCAGGCGAAGATCGCGTGGGTGCCGGCATGGACCTGCGCGGCCAGGTCGTCCGGGTCCTGACGGGCGACGGTCTCGCCGAGGAACGCCAGGAGGTCGTCCATGACGTCGTCGTACGTGGCCCGCAGCAGGCCGGTGCGGCCGTCGAAGTACTGGTAGAGCGCCGGGCCGCTGACCCCGAGCTGCCGCGCTACCGCGGTCATGGTGACGCCGTCGACGCCCCGCTCGGCCAGGAGGCCACGGGCCGCGGCGAGCGCGTCGTCGAGACGGTACTGGCGGCCGCGTTCGGTGCGGGTCATCGGTTCTTGGGTCACGTGATGTTTCCTGGCGACGGTTGTACGCCGACGACAGCCGTCGGCACGCCATTTCTAACACATCCAGGAGGTCTGGACAGCCCGTCGAGATCGACACGGAAATGTTTCCAGAAAGTATTCCGATCCTGCCGGTGAATCGTCAGACTGTCGGGCATGGAACCCGGCTATCTCGCGCACCGTGAGCTGATCGAGCTCTTCCACGGTGAACTCGACTCCGTGCTGCAGGGACGGAAGCCGCGGCCTCGTGGCGGCCTGGACGCGGCCACGTGCGCGGCGCTCGCGGCGATCGCCGCCGCCTGGCCGAGCGTCCCCGCCCACCTCGTCGGGGCCGCGGAGGACGCCTTCGCCGCCCAGCTCGGCGTCGCCGGCCTGCGGCCCACCAGCGCGGCCTGATCCGCCCGCGCCGGAGCCGTCACGGCTGGACCGAGCGCCAGATGCGTTCCGGGAGCACCTTCATGGCCTCCGCCAGGTCGATGTCGCCGACGGCGATCCAGCGGCGGGTGCAGCCGATGACGGGCCCCAGGATCAGCGACTCGACGAGTGCGCCCGACATCTGCGCGAGCTCGCCCTCCCGCTGACGATCGCCGATCCACACCATGATCGGCGTGAGCCGTGCCTCCTGGGCGTCGCGCATCTCCCGGGCGTGCTTCCAGCCCATCTCGTCCACGGTCGTCGAGTGCAGCAGGCGTCCGACGACGGGATCGGCGGCCATGAACCCGAGGTAGGTCCCGACGAAGGCGTCGATGCCGGCCCGTGCGTCCGTGGTCTCGCGCAGCGCCGCGCCGATCTCGTCGAACAGGGCCGCGAGGGAGCGGTGGGTGAGCGCGCCGAGCACCCCGTTGAGGCTGCCGAAATGGTGGTAGATGCTCCCGGTGCTGATCCCGGTCTCGCGGGTGAGGGCCGCGACGGTCACCCCGGCCTCGCCCCCCGCCGCGTAGAGGCGCAGCGCGGTGTCGAGAACGCGTTCGGCGGTGGCCTCGCCACGTTGCTGCTTGGGTCTCACGCGCTACGGCCTTCCACGGTCCCTGGGGTTGCTCGGGTCAGCATAGGCCGCCCGAGAGCGGAGAAGATTCCAGAAGGCGTTCCGGTGTGAGCGGGGGGCCTGCACGTGTGACGTCGGTCGCACCGGGATGGGCACTGGTGCGGCATGGTCAGGGTTTCGCCCGCCGGCGTTCACCTCGCGTTACCGGGATGTGATGAGGTGGGGGCGGCGCCCTCCTGGCGCCTCGCCCGCCCAGCACCCCCCCGGAGGCACCGTGGACACCGCCCTGCTCCCTGACCAGTCCCAGCCCGGCGGCGCCGGATCGCCGGCCCTGCCGAAGGCGGTGCTCTTCGACCTCGACGGCACGCTCGTGGACACCGAGCCGTACTGGATCGCGGCGGAGCACGAGCTCACCGCCCGGCACGGGGTCGCCTGGACGCACGAGGACGCCATGCGGCTGGTGGGCAACCCCCTCCTGGTGAGCGCCGGGATCCTGCGGGACGCGGGTGTGCCGATGGAGCCGGCCGACATCGTCACGTGGCTCGTCGCGCGGGTGCGGGAGCGGCTCGTCGGCCAGGTGCCGTGGCGTGCGGGCGTGCTGCCGCTGCTGGCGGCCCTGAACGAGGCGGGCGTGCCCTGCGCGATCGTCACCATGTCCTACCGCGAGCTGGCCGAGGTCGTCGCGGCGGGTGCGCCCGAGGGCACGTTCGCCACGATCGTGCCGGGCGACGAGGTCGCCCGGGGCAAGCCGGACCCCGAGCCCTACCTGACCGCCGCGGAGCGGCTCGGCGTGGACGCGGCCGACTGCGTCGCGGTCGAGGACTCGCCCGTCGGGATCAGCTCGGCGCTCGCGAGCGGCGCCCGCACGATCGGCGTCGAGGCCGTGGTGCCCGTCGAGGAGCGGGCCGGCCTGAGCCGCTTCCGCTCGCTGGACGGCGTCGGGCTGGAGCTCGTCGCGCGCGTCGCCGCCGGTGATGTCGTCGATCGGTACTGACGACTACCCGCCCTGGCGACGGGCGGAAAATGGGGCCGTGAGCTGGCGTTATGCCGCGTTCGTGGCTCGAGCGTGACCTGGCGTTCGTCAGCCGGACATGTAGCGTTGTCGTGTAGTTCGTGTCAATGTCGGTTTTGGGTACCGGCCGGGCCTTATGTTTTCGATCGTGCTGACCCGTGGCGTCGTCGGAAGCGTGCTGGTCCTGGTCGGAGGATTGGTGGTCTCCACACTGCCGCACTCCACACCCATCCTGGACCTCGAGCCGCTCGCGGCCCTGCGCTCGCACGTGTCCGGCCGCATGTTCGGGCTGGCCCTGGTGCTCGCCGGGCTCGGCCTCCTCGCCGCCGCCTGGCTGTCGATCTGCCGCGACGTCGCCCGCGCCGGGGAGAGCGGTCAGATCGAGGCGCTGGCGCTGGTCCGGCGCGCCACCGTGCTCTGGTCGCTGCCGCTGCTGCCCGCGCCCCCGCTGTTCTCCCGCGACGGCTGGTCGTACGCCGCGCAGGGGATGCTGACCCACTTCGGCATCTCGCCCTACGACTGGGGGCCCGGGATCCTGCGGGGGCCGATCGTCGAGGCCGTCGACCCCCGCTGGATGAGCACGCCCGCGCCGTACGGCCCGCTGCCGCTCATCTTCGGTGACATCGGCGCCGGGGTGACCGGGAACCCGTGGCTGCTGGTGGTCGGTCACCGGATGGTCGCGCTGATCGGGCTCGTGCTGCTGGCCTGGGCGGTGCCGCGGATGGCGCGGTGGACCGGGGCGAACCCGGCCCTGGCGGCGGGCACCGCGCTCGCGTCGCCGCTGATGATGGCCAACGGCGTCGGCGGCCTACACAACGACCTGCTCATGGTGGGCCTGATGGCCGCCGCGCTGGTGGCCGCGGCCGAGCACCACTGGGTGCTCGGATCCGTCCTCGGCGGTCTCGCGGCCGCCGTGAAGCTGCCCGGCGGTCTGGTCTGCGTCGCCGTCGTGCTGGTGTCGCTGCCGGTCGGCGCCCTGCTCGTGGACCGGCTGCGGAGGCTGGCCCTCGTGGCGGTTCTGTCGGTGGGGACCCTGGTCGGGGTGGGGCTCATGTGGGGGCTCGGGGTGGGCTGGATCGGCGCGCTCGGCGTCCCGGCCAGCCTCAACACGGTCCTCTCGGCGCCGACCTTGGTCGGCGTGGCCCTCGACGGGATCTTCGGGGCCTTCGGGGCCGGGTTCGCGCCGAACCTGTTCGTCACCGTCGTGCGCAACCTCGCCCTGGCCGCCATGCTCGTGCTCCTGGGCTGGATCGCGCTGCGCGGCCGCACGGGCGACAAGGGCGAGGGCGTCCGCGAGCTCTCCCTGATCATGGGGGCGATGCTGGTGCTCAGCCCGGTGGTGCACATCTGGTACCTGCTGTGGGTGATGCCCTTCCTCGCGTCGCTCCGGCTCTCGCGGACCGCGTCGATGGCGGTCGTGACGGTCTCCGTGCTCGCCGGCCTGGTCGCGCCGCTGGACTCCTCCCTGCACGGCGCCTACCTCGTCATCGTGATGGGTGCGATGACCGTCGCGGTGCTGGCGCTGATCCTGCTGCTGACCCGGCACGGCCGCGAGCGGATCCGGCACATCGCCGAGGCCGATCTGATCAAGATCCCATGACCCTCCGGGCCTGGTGGAAGGACGCCCCGCGGGCCCGTGTGCCGCGGGCGCCGGCCCGGTTCCGGGCCGAGGTCCTCGCCGAGCCGGGCCGCGCCGGCGTCGTCGCGGCCGCCGCCTGCGCGGTGCTGCTGTCGCTGGCCGTGCTGGTCACCGACCCGCCGTACGGCACCGGGGACGAGCCCGCCCACGTCGACTACGCCTGGCAGGTGTGGCACGGCGGGCTGCCGGTGTTCGAGGAAGGGCTCGCGTTCCGGCCCGCCGGTGCCGAGCTGCCGCCCGTCCAGTGGACCGCGCAGCACCCGCCGTTGTACTACCTGCTCGTCTCGTGGCTCGTCGGGCCGCTCGCCGATGCCGGTCACCCCGTCGCCGCGGTGTACGCCGCGCGGGTGGTGAACGTGCTGCTGGCCGGGGCGTTCGTGCTCGTGGCCCGGTGGAGCGCGGGCCGCGTCTGCCGCCCGGGCAGCCCGTTGCCGCAGCTCGCGGCGATGGTCGCCGGGACGGCGGCCGCCGTCGCGCACGTGGGCGGGGCCGCGTTCAACGACCTCGTCGCGGCGCTCTGCGTCACCACGATGTTCGGCGCGGGGGCGACGGCGATCCGGCGCGGCCTGGACCTGCCGCTCGTGGCGGGGCTGAGCCTGCTCATGGGGGCCGGTGCGCTGTCCCGGCTGTCCGCGGCGATGACCGGCGCCGTGATCGTGGCGTTCGTCGTGGCCGCGGCCGCGGTGCGGGCCGCGCGGGGGCGCGGCCGGTGGGCGCCGGTCGTGGCGCTGGCGGTCGGCGGCCCGACGACGGCGCTGGCGGCCGCCGGGTGGTTCTACGCCCGCAACCTGGCGCTGACCGGGAACCTCCAGGGGTCCCACTTCGACTGGGCGATGGCGAACCAGCTGCAGCGGGTCGCCCGGCCGGTGTGGCAGGTCGTGCTGGACCCGGTCACCTGGGCCCGCCTGCCCGACTTCTTCTGGTGGGCCGGACGGGTCGCCCCGACGTCGTCGTACGCGGCCACGACCCTCGCCGTCACGTCGGTGCTCCTGCTGTGGATCCCGCTGGTGCTGGGCCTGGTCCCGGGCGCCGCGCGGGTACTGCGGGCCAGCGGCGGCCTGGGGCGGCGCCTGCGCCGGGGCGGTGGTGCGTTCACGACGGGGCGTGCCTCGGGGAAGGGCGGACACGGGGACCGTGGGTTGGCTGGGAGCGGACACGGCGTCGGTGCGTCGGCTGCGGGCGCCCACGGCGTCGGTGCGTCGGCTGCGGGCGCCCACGGCGTCGGTGCGTCGGCCGGGGGTGGAGCCAGGGCCACGGCCGGGGCGAGCCTGCCGGGCGCCGGGCGGTGGGTCCGGGCGATGCTCTGGACGACCCTGCTCGTCGCCGTGTCCGTGCAGGTCGTCTACGGCGCGAACGGGGGCAGCCTGTTCCCGCGCTACCTGCTGCCCGTGGCGCTTCCCGTGTTCCTCGGTGTGGCGGCGGGGCTGGCGCGTCGGCCACGGCTGCTCGTGCCACTGTGGGGTGCGGTCGCGACCGCCAACTTCGTCAGCTTCCTCGTCGCCGAGCTGGCCACCCCGGCGAAGCCCGGCCTCTACGCGGAGCCGACGGCGCTCGCGGTCGCGGTGGGCGTGCTCGCCGTCTGCGGTTCGGTCGCGGCGACGCTGGCCGCACGCCGCGCCCTGAGCGCCGATCCAGGCCGGGGAGCGCCGGGCCTCGCGCGCCCGGCCGTCCCGGCGGGTGCGGGCGCCGGCCCGGCTTGAACGCCGGCCGGGCTGAGCGCCGCCCGGGTCGAACGGCCGGGGTCGAACGCCGGTGGTGGCCGAACGCCGGTCGGGACGACCGCCGGCCCGGCGCCTACGAGATGCCCAGCCGGATCTCCACGGCCCCCTCCGGGATCGGCGGCGGCGTGCCGTCGAACGCGGGGCACAGCGCGCGGTGCGAGCACCAGTCGCAGAGCTTGCTCGGGCGGGGTTCCCACGTCTCGGTGCGCGCGGCCTTCTCGATCTCCGACCACACCCACCGGATCTTGCGCTCGGCGCCCTCCAGCTGCTCCGCCGTCGGCTCCGCGCGCAGGATCTGCCCGTCGCCCAGGTAGACCAGCTGCAGCATCTTCGGGATCGTGCCGCGCTCGCGCCACAGCACGAGCCCGTAGAACCGCAGCTGGAACAGCACCTTGCCCTCGTAGCGCGGGTTGGGGGAGCGGCCCGTCTTGTAGTCGACCACGCGGATCGCGCCGTCGTCCGGCTTGACGTCGAGACGGTCCACGATGCCGCGCAGCAGTGGCCCGTCGGGTAGCTGAGTCTCCAGCAGGAGCTCCCGCTCGGCGGGCTGCAGCCGGTTCGGATCCTCCAGCGTGAAATACGTGCTGACCAGCCGTGACGCGGCGTCCAGCCAGTTGTCCACGCCCTCGGACTCGGCGTCGCCGCCGGGCGCGAACAGTTCCTTGACGCGCGGATCCGCCTCCTGGAGCTTCGCCCACTCGGCCGGGAGCAGCTCCTGCGCGAGCGCGGGGGTGCGCTCGCCCGCCGGGGCGTCGAACAGCCGCTCCAGGACGGAGTGCACCAGCGTCCCGCGCGTCGCCGCCGATGACGCCGGCTCCGGGACGCGGTCCACCGTGCGCAGCCGGAACAACAGCGGGCACTGCAGGAAGTCGCTCGCGCGCGACGGCGACAGCGCCGGCGGGCGGGAGGGAGGTGCGATCACGGTCATGGCGACAACCCTAGGCGGGGTGACCGACACTCCCGGGAGTTATCCACAGGCGCGCCGTGAGCTGCTCGTCCTGTCCGCACCGGCGGATACGCTAACCGGGTGAACTCCACGCCACCGGCCCGGTCCGCACCCCCTCGCTCTCGCGGCTGGACGATCGGCCGCATCGCCGGGGCGCCGGTCATCGTGACCCCGTCGTGGTTCCTTGCCGCCGCCGTGCTGACCTTCGTCATCGCGCCCTCGGTGAGCAGGCAGCTGCCCGATCTCGGCTGGACCGCCTACCTCGTGGCCGCGGCGTTCGTGATCATGCTGTTCGCGTCGGTGTTCCTGCACGAGGTCGCCCACGCGCTGGTCGCCCGCGCCCGCGGCCAGGAGGTGCACGAGCTCGCCATCAACCTCTGGGGCGGCCACACGGCCTACTCCGGGGGTATGTCGCGCCCCGCCGACGGCCTGCTCGTCGCCGTCGTCGGCCCGCTGACCAACCTCGCGCTCGCGCTGATCGGCTGGTTCGCCTTCCTGCTCCGTCAGGAGCAGGGCCTGGACGTGCCGACCCTCCTGCTCCTCGCGGTCACGGCCTCGAACGCCTTCGTCGGCCTGTTCAACCTGCTGCCGGGCCTGCCGCTGGACGGCGGCCAGATCCTGGAGGCAGTCGTCTGGCGCGTCACCGGATCGCGGAGCAAGGGCACCGTCGTGGCGGGCTGGACCGGGCGGATCATCGCCGTCGGCGTGGTCGCCTGGGCCATCGTGTGGCCCCTGGTGGCCGGCGTCGCGCCCGACCTCTACCAGGTGGCGTTCTCCGTGCTCGTCGCGGGATTCCTCTGGTTCGGCGCCTCCGGCGCGATCGCGGGCGCCAGGCGTCGCGACGCAGTCGCCGCCCTGCGCGCCGGCAGCCTGGCCACCAGCGCGGTCACGGTCCCGCTCGGCGCGACGGTCTCGGACGCGCTCGCGGCCCGTTCGGGCGCCGGGCCCCGGTACGGCGCGCGTGACGCGGGCCCGGTGCCGTACGTCGTCGTCGTCGGGCCAGACGGCGTCCCGCTGGCCCTCCTGGACGACGACGCCCTCGGCTCCGTCCCTCCCGAGGCCCGCGGGACCACCCGGGTCGACGCCGTCGCCGTGCCGTTCGTCCCCAGCTCCGCCGTCGGCCCCGAGGTCGCCGGCCACGACCTCCTGCGCCACCTGGCGGCGTCGTCGGGCGGCGCCCGCCTCGTCCCGGTCGTCACCGACGGCCGCGTCACCGGCGTCCTCGACCTCGCCACGGTAGCCCGCGCGGTCCGCGGCACGTAGGTGGCGGGGCGCACGTAGGATGGTTCGTCGTGACTTCTCCGACCGATGAGCGTGCCGTGCGGTCCGACGGCGCCGACCCCCACCACCCGACGGCGACCGGCGCCGAGCTCCGCCGGGGGCCGTTCCGTGAGGGCGACAAGGTGCAGCTGACCGACCCCAAGGGGCGGATGCACACCATCACCCTCAAGCCCGGGGCGACGTTCCACACCCACAAGGGGTACTTCAAGCACGAGGACCTGCTGGGCAAGCCCGAGGGCTGGGTCGTCACGAACACCGAGGACGTCGAGTACCTGGCGCTGCGGCCGCTGCTGAACGACTACGTGCTGTCGATGCCGCGCGGCGCCGCCGTCGTCTACCCGAAGGACGCCGGGCAGATCGTCACGATGGCCGACATCTTCCCGGGCGCCCGGGTGGTCGAGGCGGGCGTGGGCTCCGGCGGGCTGACCCTGTCGCTGCTGCGCGCCGTCGGGGACACGGGCGAGCTGCACTCGATCGAGCGGCGGCCGGACTTCGCCGAGATCGCCGCGGGCAACGTGGAGACCTTCTTCGGCGGGCCGCACCCGGCCTGGCGCCTGCACACCGGGGATCTCGCGGACCGGCTGCCCGAGGTCGCGGGGCCGGGCACCGTCGACCGGGTGGTGCTCGACATGCTGGCCCCCTGGGAGAACATCGGCGTGGTCGCCGACGCGCTCGTCCCGGGCGGGGTGCTGATCTGCTACGTCGCCACAGCCACCCAGCTCTCCCGGACCGCCGAGGACCTGCGGACCTCCGGCCGGTTCGCCGAACCGGTGGCCTTCGAGACGATGGTGCGCGGCTGGCACCTGGAGGGCCTGGCCGTCCGCCCGCAGCACCGCATGATCGGGCACACCGGCTTCCTGATCACCGCGCGGCGGCTGGCCGACGGCGTCGTGCCGCCCGAGCGCAAGCGCCGCCCCGCCAAGAGCGCCAAGACGGAGCGCGCCACCGAGCACGGCGCGGCGGCGGACCAGGCCGTCGATCCGGCGTGGGCGGAGGAGTGGAGCGAGGAGGTGCTCGGCGAGCGTCCCGTGACGGACAAGAAGATCCGGCGCGTGCGACGTGAGGTCGGCCGCCCGCCGGAGGAGTGACCGGCCGTCGGCCCGGTTCCCCGCCCGCCGGTCACGCCACGGCGAGCTGCGCTCCGCCGAGAGCGAACAGCCCGCAGGGCCCTGTTCTGCGTGAACTCGGTGTAACGATCGCGTACCTGGCGTGTCTCGGACGGCTGTTCGACCCCCGCGAGTGTCAGACACTGCGCATACAGTGCTGTTCTCGGAGGCGGTTCACGTCGTAGGGTCGCCTTCCGGGCCCTACCGAGAGGGGAAGCCATGACCGACAACACAGGTGGATACAACCTTCCCGATAACGGATCCTTGCCGAGCCGCGACTACGAGCGTCAGATCGCCCTCCTCTCCGCAAAGAACGAGCGCCTTGCCGAGGCGCTGCGGGCTGCCCGGGACCAGATCGTCGAGCTGAAGAAGCAGCTCGACGATCTCGCCAAGCCGCCGGGCACCTACGCCACCTTCCTCGGGGCTCACCCCGACGGGTCGGTGGACATCTCGTCGTCGGGCCGCAAGATGCACGTGGCGGCCAGTCCGAGCCTTGACGTGACCCGGCTGAGCCCGGGCCAGGAGGTCAAGCTCAACGAGGCGATGACGGTGGTCGCCGCCGGTGAGTACGAGCGCACCGGCGAGCTGGTCACGGTCAAGGAGCTGCTCGGCTCGGACCGCGTGCTCGTCGTCGGGCGGGCCGACGAGGAGCGCGTCGTGCGCCTCGCCGGCTCGGTCGCCGAGGAGGTGCTGCGGGTCGGTGACTCGCTCACCGTGGACACCCGCAGCGGCTTCGTCTTCGAGGTGGTGCCCAAGTCCGAGGTCGAGGAGCTGGTCCTCGAGGAGGTCCCGGACATCGACTACACCGACATCGGGGGTCTCGGCCCCCAGATCGAGGCGATCCGGGACGCCGTCGAGCTGCCGTTCGCCCACCCGGACCTGTTCCGCGAGCACGGGCTGCGCCCGCCCAAGGGCGTGCTGCTCTACGGCCCGCCCGGATGCGGCAAGACGCTCATCGCCAAGGCGGTGGCGCACTCGCTCGCCGGCATGGTCGCCAAGGCCAACGGCGGGGACCCGTCCCTGAAGAGCTACTTCCTCAACGTCAAGGGCCCCGAGCTGCTCAACAAGTACGTCGGCGAGACGGAGCGGCACATCCGCCTCATCTTCGCCCGCGCCCGGGAGAAGGCCTCCCAGGGCATGCCCGTGGTCGTCTTCTTCGACGAGATGGAGTCCCTGTTCCGCACGCGCGGCACGGGGCTGTCGTCCGACGTCGAGACCACGATCGTGCCGCAGCTCCTGGCGGAGATCGACGGCGTCGAACGGCTCGACAACGTCATCGTCATCGGTGCGTCCAACCGTGAGGACATGATCGACCCGGCGATCCTCCGCCCGGGCCGGCTCGACGTGAAGATCAAGATCGAGCGGCCCGACGCCGAGGGCGCCAAGGAGATCTTCGCGAAGTACCTCACCGAGGGCCTGCCGATCCACCCGGAGGACATCGCCGAGTACGGCGGCAACATGGCCGCGGCGCTGGACGGGATGATCACGTCGGTCGTGGAGCGCATGTACTCCGAGGAGGAGGAGAACCAGTTCCTCGAGGTCACCTACGCCTCGGGCGACAAGGAGACCCTGTTCTTCAAGGACTTCAACTCCGGCGCCATGATCCAGAACGTCGTGGACCGGGCCAAGAAGAACGCGATCAAGGACTTCCTCGCGACCGGCCAGAAGGGCATCCGCGTCGAGCACCTGCTCTCGGCCTGCGTGGACGAGTTCCAGGAGAACGAGGACCTGCCCAACACCACCAACCCGGACGACTGGGCGCGGATCAGCGGCAAGAAGGGCGAGCGCATCGTCTTCATCCGCACCATCGTCCAGAAGAAGGGCGAGGGGGCCGCGCCGCGCACGATCGACACGGTCCAGAACACCGGTCAGTACCTCTGAGACGAATGACGTGTCCCTGACAGTCGGCCCTGGCGGGCCCGGCCACCGCAACCGGCCGGGCCCGCCGAGCCCCTGGCTGTGGACGACGAGCAACCTGGTGGGCGTGAGCGACATAGGGTGGGTGATGTGAGCGTGCGTCGCGTGATGGGAATCGAGACCGAGTACGGCGTTCTGCAGCCGGGACGCCCCATGGCGAACCCGATGCTGCTGTCGAGCCAGGTGGTGACGACCTACCGTGCGCTCGCGGACCGCGAGGCCCGTGCGCACAGCCGCGCCCGCTGGGACTACGACGACGAGGACCCGCTGCAGGACGCGCGGGGCTTCCGGCTCGAGCAGGCGTCGGCGCATCCGTCGATGATCACGAACGACCCGTCCCGCCCCGTGCCCTCGGGCCCGACGACGGGCCAGATCCCGGCCGTGGGCGCGCGCCCCGGCACCGGGCAGATCCCGGTGGTGCGCGGCGGGCGGGCCTCGCCGCCGCAGGACGTGGAGCGCCCGGCGTCCGAGGAGTACGACGACCCGAGCGCCGCGAACGTCATCCTCACCAACGGCGCGCGGCTCTACGTGGACCACGCCCACCCGGAGTACTCCTCGCCCGAGGTCACCAACCCGGTCGACCTGGTGCGCTGGGACGTCGCGGGCGAGCGGGTCATGCTCGCCGCCGTGCGGGCGCTGGCGGTGATCCCGGGCAACGAGACGGTCCTGTACAAGAACAACGTGGACGGCAAGGGCGCCAGCTACGGCACGCACGAGAACTACCTCGTGGACCGGGCGCTGTCGTTCTCCACGCTCGCCGAGCTCATCACCCCGTTCCTGGTGACCCGCCAGGTGTTCACGGGCTCGGGCCGCGTCGGCCTGGGGGCCGCGGGTGGCCAGGCCGGCTACCAGCTCTCCCAGCGCGCGGACTACATCGAGGCCGAGATCGGCCTGGAGACCACCCTGCGCCGCCCCATCGTGAACACCCGCGACGAGCCGCACGCGGACCGGCAGCGCTGGCGCCGGCTGCACCTGATCATCGGCGACGCGAACTGCATGGAGGTGCCGACGTACCTCAAGGCGGGCACGACGTCGCTGCTGCTGTGGGTGCTGGAACACCTGGACGAGCTGTCCGACGCCGGGGTCGACGCCCGCGCGTTGCTCGGCTCGGTGCGCCTGGCGGACCCGGTCGCGGCGGTCCAGCGCGTCTCGCGCGACCTGGGCCTCGCCGCCCCGCTCGACCTCGCGGACGGCCGCACGATGACGGCGCTCGAGATCCAGCACGTGTTCGCCGACGTCGTGACCCGCTCGCTCAAGGCGCTGGGCAGCGACCCGGACTCCGACGCCGTGCTCGAGCGCTGGACCTCGGTGCTGGACCGGCTGGGCTCCGACCGCGACTCGTGCGCGCGCGAGGTGGAGTGGGTCGCGAAGCTCCGCCTGCTGGAGGGCCTGCGCCGCCGCGGCGGCCTGGAATGGGACCACCCCAAGCTGAGCGCCATGGACCTGCAGTGGTCGGACGTGCGGCCCGAGCGGGGGATCTACCAGCGCCTGCTGGCCAAGGGCGCCGTCGACCGCATCGTCGACGAGCCGTCCGTGGCCCGGGCGGTGAACCACCCGCCCACGGACACGCGGGCCTGGTTCCGCGGCGAGGTGATGGCGCGCTACGGCGACCAGGTCTCGGCCGCGAGCTGGGACTCGGTGATCTTCGACGTCGGCGGGCGGCAGACCCTCCAGCGCGTGCCGATGCTCGACCCGGCACGGGGAACCGAAGCGATCGTCGGTCCGTTGCTGGATGCAAGTCCCGATGCCGTGACCCTTTTACGAAGGCTCTCCGGTGAGGGATGATTCGTCAAACAGAAGTAATGTCTTAGCCTGAAACACCAAGGAGGCGATCATGGCAGGTCAGGAACGCATCAACCCGTCCCACGAAGACCGCACCCCGGACGACGACGCCGCCGACGCGCCAGTGCCCGCAGGCCAGGCGCAGCAGAAGGACGACGAGGTCGACGAGCTGCTCGACGAGATCGACGACGTGCTGGAGTCGAACGCCGAGTCGTTCGTCCGCGGCTTCGTGCAGAAGGGCGGTCAGTAGTTGGACGGCTTCGGCGGCGGCCGCTCGGGCCGCGAGAACGGACGGCTCCCGGACGCGTTCCTGCGCCCGGGTTCGTCGTCCTTCGTCGAGTTCCTGGCCGAGCACGCGCCGGATCGCCTGCCGGGTGCGCTCATGCGCGGGGCGGGCCACGGCGGCGTCGACCCGGCCGGGCTGACGGCCCACGCGACCACGATCGTCGCGGTGACGTTCGGCCCGCGGGCGTCCGGCGCCGGCGCCGGTAAGGCGTCCGGCGTCGTCATGGCCGGCGACCGCCGCGCGACGGCGGGCCCCATGATCGCGAGCCGGTCCATCGAGAAGGTGTTCCCCGCCGACGCGTACTCGGCGGTCGGCATGGCCGGCGCGGCCGGGATCGGCATCGAGCTGATCAAGCTCTACCAGCTCGAGCTGGAGCACTACGAGAAGATCGAGGGCTCCCTGCTCTCGCTGGAGGGCAAGGCGAACCGCCTGGCCACGATGCTGCGCGGGAACCTGCCCATGGCGATGCAGGGCCTCACGGTCGTGCCGCTGTTCGCGGGCTACGACCTCGACAAGGGCATCGGCCGGATCTTCTCGTACGACCCGACCGGCGGCTGCTACGAGGAGTACGAGCACCACGGCATCGGCTCCGGGTCGCTGTTCGCCCGTGGCGCGATGAAGAAGCTCTGGCAGCCCGGCCTGGACGCCGAAGGGGCGATCGCCGTCGCCGTCGAGGCGCTGTACGACGCCGCCGACGACGACTCGGCCACCGGTGGCCCCGACACCGTGCGCCGGATCTTCCCGGTCGTGGCCACGGTCACCGCCGACGGCTACTCCCGCCTGCCCGACGACGACGTCGCCGCCGTCGCCGAGCAGATCGTCGCCCAGCGGCGCCAGAGGGGGTCGATCGCATGAACATGCCCTTCTACGTCTCGCCCGAGCAGCTGATGAAGGACCGGGCGGACTTCGCCCGGAAGGGGATCGCCCGCGGCCGCTCCGTCGTCGTGGTCGCGTACGACGACGGCATCGCGTTCGCGACCGAGAACCCGTCCCGCGCGCTGCACAAGATCTCCGAGATCTACGACCGGATCGGGTTCGCCGCGGTCGGCAAGTACAACGAGTTCGAGAACCTGCGGGTGGCCGGGGTGCGCTACGCCGACCTGCGCGGCTACACCTACGACCGCTCGGACGTGACGGCCCGCGGCCTGGCCAACGCGTACGCGCAGATCCTGGGCACCGTGTTCATCACCGAGTCCAAGCCGCTGGAGGTGGAACTGGTCGTCGCGGAGGTGGGAGCCACCGCCGAGGAGGACCAGATCTACCGCCTCACCTACGACGGCACGGTCGCGGACGAGCACGCCCACGTGGTGATGGGCGGCCAGGCCGAGCAGCTCGGCCGCAAGGTCTCCGACGGCTGGCGCGAGGGCATGTCGCTCGCGGAGGTGCTGCGGCTCGCGGTCAGCGCGCTCGGCTCGTCCGACGCGCCCGCCGGCCAGCGCACCATCGAACCGCACCAGCTCGAGGTCGCGGTGCTGGAGCGGTCCCGGCCGCGCCGCGCGTTCCGGCGGCTGACCAAGCAGGCGCTCGCGGAGCTGCTGGCGGCGCCGGCGGGCGGCGACGAGACCCCGGGGTCCGCGGCGAAGCCGCAGGCCGCGGAGGCTCCCGGCGCCGTCGCGGACGACACCGCCGGCGCTCCGGCGCAGGCCCCGGCAGAGACTCCCGACGACACCACGGCGCCGTCGGCCGAGGACGCGCCAACCGAGGACGCGCCAGCCAAGGACACGGCCGCCGAGGACGCCTCAACCGAGGACGCGTCCGCCGAGGACGCGGCGGCGAAGCCGGCGGGGGGCACCGCGAAACCCGCCGGGGACGCGGACCCGCCGTCCACGCCCGGGAACGGCCGGGACCCCGCCGCCGGGGAGCCGCCTCAGGACTGATCGCGGCCGCACGCCACCCACCACCGCCCGGCCGCCGGGCGGCTCGGGACACAGTTGTCACCGTACGAACGCGACCGGGAGGTACCGCCATGGACCGCAGGATCTTCGGACTCGAGACCGAGTACGGCGTGACGTGCGCCGCCGACGACGGGCGCGGCCTCTCGGCCGACGAGGTGGCCCGCTACCTGTTCCGCAAGGTCGTGGCGTGGGGACGCAGCTCCAACGTGTTCCTGCGCAACGGCTCGCGGCTGTATCTCGACGTCGGCTCGCATCCCGAGTACGCGACCGCGGAGTGCGACGACGTGCGGCAGCTCGTCGCGTACGACCGCGGCGGCGAGCGGATCCTGGAGGGCCTGGTCGCGGACGCGCAGCAGCGACTGGAGCACGAGGACCTGCCGGGCCGGATCCACCTGTTCAAGAACAACACGGATTCGGCCGGCAACTCCTACGGCTGCCACGAGAACTACCTGGTGCGGCGCGGCGGGGACTTCGCGCGGCTGAGCGACGTGCTGGTGCCGTTCCTGATCACCCGGCAGATCCTGGTGGGCGCGGGCAAGGTGCTGGCCACGCCGCGCGGGGCGGTGTTCTGCCTGTCGCAGCGGGCGGACCACATCTGGGAGGCCGTGTCGTCCGCGACGACGCGGTCGCGGCCCATCATCAACACCCGCGACGAGCCGCACGCCGACGCCGAGCACTACCGCCGGCTGCACGTCATCGTGGGCGACTCGTCGATGGCGGAGCCGACGACGATGCTCAAGGTGGGCTCGACCGACCTCGTGCTGCGGCTGGTCGAGGCGGGCCTGCCGCTGCGCGACCTCAGCCTGGAGAACCCGATCCGGGCGATCCGCGAGATCAGCCACGACAAGACCGGCAAGCACGCGGTGACGCTCGCGAACGGCCGCTCCATGACCGCCGTCGAGATCCAGATGGAGTACTACGAGCGCGTGCGGGACTTCATCGAGGCGCACGGCGACCCGACGCCCGTGGTCAAGCAGGTGCTCGACCTGTGGGAGCGCGGGCTGCGCGCGCTGGAGACCGAGAACCTGTCCCTCGTGGACCGCGAGCTGGACTGGGTCATCAAGCTCAAGCTCATCGAGCGCTACCAGGCCAAGCACGACCTGACGCTGGACGATCCCCGCATCGCCCGCCTCGACCTGGCCTACCACGACATCTCGCGCACCGAGGGCCTGTACAACATGCTGGCGGCGCGCGGCATGGTGGAGCGCGTGACGACGGACCTGGAGATCTTCGAGTCGACGGCGGTCCCGCCGCAGACCACGCGCGCCAAGCTGCGCGGCGACTTCGTGCGCGCCGCGCAGGACGCCCGCCGTGACTACACCGTCGACTGGGTGCACCTGAAGCTCAACGACCAGGCCCAGCGCACGGTCCTGTGCAAGGACCCGTTCCGCAACGTGGACGAGCGCGTGGAGCGCCTCATCGAGTCGATGTAGGGCCGTGCTGCCCCGGGCGGCCGGGGGGCGGCCGGTGAGTCCGGGTAACATCGCCGGGTGCTCCGCCGACTGCTCGCCCTCCTGACGTGCTCCGGGCTCGCCGTCGTCGCGGCCGGTTGCACGCCCGCGACCCTGCCGGTCGACATCGTCCCGTCGCCGTCGCCCACCGTCACGCAGGCGCCGCTCGACGTCGACGGCGAACCGGGAAACCCGCCGAAGCTCACGTACGAGAAGCCGTTCGAGGTGGTCGCCCCGGCGTCGGGCACCGTCTGGCCCGGCACGGGCGACCGCCTCGAACGCGACGACCCGCTGCTGCTCAACCTCTACGCCGAGGACGGCCGCGACGGCACCGAGCTGCAGAACACGTTCCGCAGCGCCGCCTCGCCGTACACGATGACCGAGAGCTCGCTCGGGAACCACCTGTTCGAGGCGCTGGAGGGCAAGCGCGTCGGCACCCGGATCCAGCTCATGGAGCAGGACGAGGGCGTGCCCGTGCTGCTCGTCGTCGACGTGCTGCCCACGCGCGCGTCCGGCACGGAGCTGCCCGGCCCGCCGGACCCGCTGCCGCAGGTCACCCGCGACGAACTGGGCGAGCCGAGCATCCGGGTCCCGCGCGGCGCCAGGCCGCCGTCGTCCCTCGAGGTGGTGCCGCTGATCCAGGGCGGCGGCCGGCAGGTGGAGCGCGGGCACGTCGTCACCGTCGAGATCCACGCCGTGACCTGGTCGGACGGGCGGGTCGTGGAGTCGACCTGGACCGAGGGCACCCCGCCGCAGTCCGCCCAGGTGGGCATCGGCGCGCTCATCGAGGGCTGGGACACCGGGCTCGTGCAGCAGCCGGTGGGCTCGCAGGTGATGCTGGTCGTCCCGCCCGACCTGGCGTACGCGGGCACCAAGAACCCGCTGGCCGGGGAGACACTGGTGTACGTCATCGACATCCTGGACGCGCACAAGCCCGTGCAGGCCGAGCCGAAGCCGAAGAAGAAGGGCTGACATGTCCGTCGCCATCCGCGTGATCCCCTGCCTCGACGTCGACGCCGGACGCGTCGTCAAGGGGGTCAACTTCCAGAACCTGCGCGACGCCGGCGACCCGGTCGAGCTCGCGGCCCGGTACGACGCCGAGGGCGCGGACGAGCTGACGTTCCTCGACGTCTCGGCGTCGTCGGCCGGGCGGGAGACGACGGTCGACGTCGTGCGCCGCACCGCCGAGCAGGTGTTCGTGCCGCTGACGGTCGGCGGCGGGATCCGGACGGTCGACGACGTCGACCGGATGCTGCGCGCGGGCGCCGACAAGGTCGGCGTCAACACCGCCGCGATCGCCCGGCCCGAGCTGATCTCGGAGATCGCGGGCCGGTTCGGGTCGCAGGTGCTCGTGCTGAGCGTGGACGCGCGCCGCGTGCCCGGGGGCGCCACGGCAGGTGCGACGACAGGCGCGGACCTGCCGTCCGGCTACGAGGTCACCACGCACGGCGGCCGCCGGGGCACCGGGATCGACGCCGTCGAGTGGGCCGAGAAGGCGGCCGCTCTCGGCGCGGGCGAGATCCTGCTCAACTCGATGGACGCCGACGGCACGGCCGGCGGGTTCGACCTGGAGATGCTGCGCGACGTGCGCGAGCGCGTCAGCGTCCCGCTCATCGCCTCGGGCGGCGCGGGCAAGCCCGCGGACTTCGTCGCGGCCGCGCAGGCGGGAGCCGACGCCGTGCTCGCCGCGAGCGTCTTCCACTTCGGCACGCTGACGATCGGCCAGGTCAAGGACGAGATGCGCGGGGCGGGGCTGGAGATCCGCTGACCCGGCCCGCCGCGCCGGGTCCCCGCCCCGCGACCGGCCCCGCCCCGCGGCCGGTTGACCTCAACATTAGTTGAGGTTCTACCGTCGGTCATGCCCAGGGCGTAAAAGCTTCGAATCGATTCCCCGGGCGTGAGAAGATCGATTCATCCCCTGACGGAAGCGAGTCTCGCCGTGCCCTCAGCCGCGCCACGAACTGGTCCGGAACGCAGCGTCCCCAGAGGCCGACGGGGTAGCCGCCCCGGGCCTGCCCCCGCGCCGGGGGTGGTCCCCGATCCCGTGCGGAGCCACCTGAGGACCGGGCACGCGTTCGTCCCCATGGCGCTGACCGGCTCGCGCCTGCGGCGGTCGATGGCCCTGATGTGGCGCGGGATGCGCGCGCACCCGTGGACGTACGTGCTCGCCGTCGCGACCTCCGCGGCGTTCGGCGCGCTCACCGTCGCCGTCAGCCGGGCGGTCGGCTGGGCGACCGACGCCGTCGTCGTCCCGGCGATCGCCGGCGAGGCCCAGGCGCGCGAGCAGATCTGGCTCGCCGGCGCCGTGCTGGCCGGCGTCGCCGCCACGCTCGCGCTCGCCGTCGCGGGGCGCCGCATCTGGGCGGCCTACGGCGTCGCCGACAACATGGCGGACCACCGCAGCGCCCTGACCAGCCAGTACCTCCGCCTGCCCCTGTCCTGGCACCGCGCGCACGCGCCGGGGCAGCTGCTCAACCACGCGACGTCGGACACCGAGGCGGCCACGGGCGTGTTCAACCCGCTGCCGTTCGCGCTCGGCGTGGTGGTCATGATCGTCACGGCCGTGGCGATGCTCGTGGACATCGACCTGTGGCTGGCCCTCGCGGCCCTGGTCGTCCTCCCGCTCACCGTGATCGCGAACGCGGTCTACCAGCGCTACATGTCCCCGGCCGTCACGCGCGCCCAGCAGCTGCGGGGCGACGTCGCCGACGTCGCGCACGAGTCCTTCGAGGCCGCGCTCCTGATCAAGGCGCTCGGTACCGAGGGCCGGGAGGAGTCCCGGTTCGGGCGGACGGCGGCCGAGCTGCGGGCCGCGAACATCCGGGTCGGCGTCGTGCGCGCGATCTTCGACCCCGTCATCCAGAACCTGCCCGCCATCGGCACCCTCGCCGTGCTCGTGGTCGGCACCTGGCGGGCCTCGGTGGGCGGCGTGGCGGCGGGCGACGTCGTCTCGGCGTCGTACCTGCTGACGATGATGACCGTGCCGCTCATGTCGTTCGGCTGGGTGCTCGGCGAGCTGCCGCGCGGGCTGGTCGGGTACGAGCGCATCGCCGACGTCGTCGACGCCGGCGGCGAACTCACGTACGGCAGCGGCACGCTGCCCGCCGACGGAACGGGCCTCGGCGTGCGGTTCGCGCGGGTCGAGGTCGACGTCGAGACGGCCGGCGGGCCCCGCACCCTGCTGCGCGACATCGACCTGGAGATCCCCGCGGGGTCCACGGTCGCCGTCGTCGGGCCGACCGGCGCCGGGAAGACCACGCTGGTCTCGCTGCTGGCACGGCTGTCCGACCCCACGCGCGGCCAGGTGCTGCTCGACGGCGCCGACGCGCGCGAACTCGCCGCGGGCGAGGTCTCCGCGCACGTCGCGCTCGTCGCGCAGACCACGTTCGTCTTCGAGGACACCGTCCGCGCCAACATCACGCTGGCCGACGCCGGCGACGCTGCGGCGCCGTCCGACGACGAGGTCTGGGAGGCCCTGCGCCTCGCGCGCCTCGACGAGACGATCCGCGAGCACCCCGACGGCCTCGACGCCCCGCTCGGCGAGCGCGGCGCCAACCTGTCCGGCGGCCAGCGCCAGCGCCTCGCCATCGCCCGGGCCCTGGTCCGCAAGCCGCGGCTGCTCGTGCTCGACGACGCGACCAGCGCCGTCGACCCGCGCGTCGAGCAGGCGATCCTGCGCGGGCTCGCCGAGCAGTCCGGGGGTGACGACGGCGCCCCCGGTGCGGCGCAGGGCCCCGGCGCGGTGACCGTGGTCATGGTCGCCTACCGCATGAGCTCGGTGGCGCTCGCCGACACCGTCGTGCACCTGGAGGACGGCGCCGTCGTCGACATCGGGACGCACGACGAGCTGATGGCCCGGGACCCGGGGTACCGCGAGCTCGCCACGGCCTACGAGGCCGAGACCGAGCGGCGGGAGCAGGCCGCACGCGACGAACTCGACGAACTGCAGGAGGCCGCCCGATGAGCACCACGACCGCGGAACGCGAGGCCCCGGAGGAGATCTCCGAGGACGAGCTCGACGCCAACGGCGCCCGCATCGAGTCGGTGAGCAGCCTGGGCATGTTCGCCACGCTGCGGCGCGGGCTGCGGCTGTCGCCCGAGATGCTGCGGGGGATCTGGGTCACGCTGGCGCTCGCCGTCGTCGGGACGGTCGGCAAGGTCGTGGTCCCGCTGGCGGTGCAGCGCACCATCGACGACGGCATCCTGGCGGCCGGCGGGCCGGACACCAGCCAGGTGCTCGCGCTCGCGGGATACGCCACCCTGGCCCTGATCGTGGCGGGCGCGTGCGCCTCGCTGGTCAGCATCCGGATGTTCAAGGCGACCGAGGCGGGCCTGGTGACGCTCCGCACGCGCGCGTTCCGGCACGTGCACGACCTGTCGACCCTCACCCAGAACACGGAGCGACGCGGCGCGCTCGTCTCGCGCGTGACCAACGACGTCGACACCATCTCCATGTTCATGCAGTTCGGCGGGATCATGCTGGTGGTCAGCCTGCTGCAGATCGTCGTCGCCACGGGGGTGATGCTCTGGTACTCGCCGATCCTGACGGCCGCGGTGTGGCTGTGCTTCGTGCCGATGTTCTGGTTCATGCGGGTGGGGCAGCGCAAGGTGAGCGCGGCGTACACGCAGGTGCGTGAGCGCACGGGCGCGATGCTCGGCGCGATCAGCGAGGCCGTGGTGGGCGCCGAGACGGTGCGCAGTTACGGGGTCGCGGGCCGGACCGGGCGGCGGATCGCGGGCGCGGTCGACGCCGCGCGGCACGCGCACCGCGGGGCGTTCCGGATCGTGGCGCTCGTGTTCTCGTCGGGGGTGTTCGTCGCGAACTTCGTGCTGGCCGTGGTGGTCGTGCTGGGGGCGTGGCTCGGGATCGGCGGCACGCTGAGCGCGGGCGAGATCGTGGCGTTCCTGTTCCTGGTGCAGCTGTTCACCGGCCCGGTGCAGATGGGCACGGAGATCCTCAACGAGATGCAGAACGCCCTGGCGGGCTGGCGGCGGGTGATCGCCGTCATCGACACGCCGGTCGAGGTGCGCGAGGCCGCCGACGCCGTGGACCTGCCGCGCGGGCCCGCGCGCGTGGCGCTGCGGGACGTGCGGTTCGCGTACTCGGGCGGGCCGGACGTGCTGCACGGGGTGTCGCTCGACCTGCCGCCGCGCACCCGGGTGGCCGTGGTGGGCCAGACGGGTTCGGGCAAGACGACGATCGCGAAGCTCGTCACGCGCCTGATGGACCCGATCGAGGGCGTGGTCGAGCTCGACGGGACGGACCTGCGGAAGGTCTCGTTCGCGTCGCTGCGCGAGCGCGTCGTGCTGGTGCCGCAGGAGGGCTTCCTGTTCGACGGCACGGTGCTGGAGAACGCGGCGTACGGTCTGCGGCGCACGACGACGGCGGGCGGGGCCGCGGGCGAGGGCTCCGGCCCGGCGTCGTCGGGCATCGACCGGCCGACGGGGTCGGGCACGGACCGGCTGGCGGCGCCGGGCACGGACCGGCCGGCGTCGTCGGGCATCGACCGGCCGGCGGGGTCGGGTACGGACCGGCCGACGTCGTCGGGTACGGACCGGCCGGCGTCATCGAACGGCGAACCGACCGATGCGGACCGCGCACTGGTCGCGGCCGCGTTCGCGGAGCTCGGGCTGACCGACTGGCTCGAGGGCCTGCCGGACGGGCTGGACACCCCGGTCGGGCAGCGCGGCGAGGCGCTGAGCGCGGGCGAGCGGCAGCTCGTCGCCATCGCGCGGGCGTTCCTGGCGGCGCCCGACCTGCTGGTCCTGGACGAGGCGACGTCCGCCGTCGACCCGGCGGCGGAGGTGCGCATCGCCCGGGCCCTGGACTCCCTCACGGCGGGCCGCTCCACCATTACCATCGCCCACCGCCTCTCGACGGCCGAGGCGGCGGACCTGGTGGTCGTCGTCGACGCGGGCCACGTCGCGGAGGTCGGCCCGCACGCCGAGCTGGTGGCGGCAGATGGCATCTACTCCCGCATGCACGCCAGCTGGGTGTCCCAGACCCGCTGAGGTCCTGAAAAGGCAGGCAGTGCGGTCGGCCCGATGTCAGTGCGGTCGTTCTCTCAAGCGACCGACTGCACTGACATCGGACCGACCAGGACCGGCAACCGGCCGACCACATCATCTGGCGGCGGGCGATGCCCAGGGGTGCACCTCGGTGAGCAGTTCCAGTTCCTCGGGGCGCGTCAACCCGGTGACCCGCGCGTCCGGGGTCTCCAGGATCCAGCGGAGGGTGTCGCGGGCCGTCTCGCCGACCGGCCGTGTCCGGAGCCCGGCGGCGTGCGCCGGTGCGGGGTCGTGGGCGAGAAATCCCGACCAGCCCGGGTCGTCGATCCACAGGGGGAGCGAGCGCGGGCCCGACCATGCGGCGACGTCGTGCGCCGTGAGCGTCTCGGCGGGGACGGGCGCGAGCTGTGGCATCGTGCCCGTCCCCGCGGCGATCTGGGCCAGGAGCTCGGATCTCGGGACAGGCGGCCCGACGGCGTCGAACACGCCCTCGAGCCTCTGCTCGGCGGCGTCGACGACCCAGGCGGCGAGGTCACGCACGTCGATGACCTGCACCGGCTGGTCGACCGGCTCCGGAACGATCACGGGCCGCCCGTCGGCCGCGGCCTCCGCGAACCGCGCCGGCCAGTAGGCGAACCGCCCGGACGGGTCCCCGGGCCCGACGACGAGCCCCGGCCGCAGCACCACCGCGGACCGGGTGCCGTCGCGGACGATGTTCTCGCAGGCCACCTTCATCCCGCCGTAGGTCTCGGATCCCGCGGCGGGATTCAGGTCGTCCTCGATCGGGTCGAGCAGCGGCAGGGTGTCCGGCGTGCCGCCCGCCGTCGCGACGTCGCCGTAGACGCTGATCGTCGAGACGAACGTCCAGTGCGCGCCGGGAAACCCCGCCACGGCGCGCCGCACGTGCGACGGGATCCGCGCCACGTCGACGACGGCGTCCGGCCGCAGCTCCGCCAGCTCGGCGGGCAGCTCCTCGCCCCGGTCCCAGCGGACCAGCGCCGCACCGCCGGGCACGGAACCGCTCACCCCGCGCGCCGCGCACACGACGTCGTGCCCCCGCCCGACGGCCTCCTCGGCGACGGCACGCGACAGGAAGACGGTTCCACCCAGCACGAGCATCCTCATCCCGCGAGTCAACCAAGCGCCGCCGGCCGCCGGCGACCGCTTCTGCCACGGGCAGAAGGGCGGCGGGCAGCCGCGCGACGCCGCCGCTCGTGGTGGACTGCCGCGCGGCTGCCGCACAGACCGGCGCCCGCGCGACGCCGCCGCTCGTGGTCGACCGCCGCACGGCTGCCGCGCGGCTGCCGCACGGACCGGCGCCCGCCCGACGCTGCCGCTCGTGCTGGACCGGCGCACGGCCGCCGGGCAGAAGTGGCAGGATTCTCACGTGCAAGATTCTCCGTCTGCCGCAGGTGTCCCGCTCGATCCCGCAGTCGCCGCCCGGCTCAAGCGGGACGACGGCGGGCTGGTCGCCGCGATCGTCCAGCAGTACGACACGCGCGAGGTGCTCATGCTCGGCTGGATGGACGACGAGGCGCTGCGGCGCACGCTGACCACCGGCCGGGTCACCTTCTGGTCCCGCTCGCGCGGCGAGTACTGGCGCAAGGGCGACACGTCGGGCCACGCGCAGTACGTCAAGCGCGTCAGCATCGACTGCGACGGCGACGCCCTGCTCGTCGAGGCGGACCAGGTGGGCGCGGCCTGCCACACCGGGACCCGGACGTGCTTCGAGGCGGGCGGCGACCTCGGCGCGATCCCGGCCGACCGCCCCGCGACCCCGGCCGACCGCCCCGCGATCCCGGCCGACCGCCCCGCGACCCCGGCCGGCCGGCCCGCGGCGCCGGGCGGCCCCGCCGCACCCGCCCCCCCGCCGGCCGGCGCCCCGGGGGGCACCCGGTGGCCCAGCAGACCACCGCCCC